>NZ_MQWB01000001.1:3173118-3773118 GCF_002257665.1 Rubricoccus marinus
TCATGGTACCCGACGTCCGCGAGATGAGCGAGGGGCAAGCGGAAAGCGCCCTCCGCGCTGCCGGGCTTGGCGCGGAGATGCGCGAACAGCCATTCAATCCCAACCTCGCCGCTGATATCGTGGTGGAGCAGACGCCTGACCCGAGCACGATGGTCAAACCTGGCCGGCGCGTGTATTACTACGTCAACGCTAGTCCAAAGGAGTTGGCGGTGACGCCAGAGGTTGTCTCCATGGCAGAAGGGGTTGCTCGCACTCGGCTAGAAGAAGCGGGCCTGATCGTCAGCCGAGTCGAGAGCGACACGGTCCGCACTCCATTCCGGAATACCGTTACCCGTCAGACGCCCCCTGCTGGAAGGCAAGTCCCCAAAGGCACGCGTGTGACTCTGTGGTTGAGCCCGGGCCCTGGCACCGCGAGCGTCAGGGTGCCGAACGTGGTGGGCAACACGCCAGAGGAGGCCAAAGAGATCATCCGGCGCGCGGGGCTCTGGGTGGACTCGCCGAATGCAACCGGCGACCGTGTGCGTTCGCAACAGCCGGAGGAGGGATCCACCCTTCGGGAGGGTGAGGAAGTCCGCATCTCGACGAGCCCGAGCGGCGGTTGAGCCTCTGGCGAGCCCATGGAGCGAGTAGCCTCTGGCGCCAGAGGCTACTCCTCTAAATAGACGGCCTGCTCTTCGGTGTCGACAACGACTCTCTCGCGGTGCTTGGTCGGGATCCGGCGCCCGACGAAGTCAGGTTGGATGGGGACTTCGCGGTGGCCTCGGTCGATGAGGACGGCGAGTTGAATGGACCGGGGGCGGCCGTGGCTGACCACGGCATCGAGGGCAGCTCGCGCGGTGCGGCCCGTAAAGAGGACGTCATCCACGATGAGGACATCCCGGCCGCTGGCGTCGGGGCCATCGAGCGCCAGAGGCACGGCGTCGGAATCGTCCCGGAAGCCGGTGAGGTCGAGCGCGTGCACGGGGATGGAACGCCCTTCCACGTCTTCGAGGGCGTCAGCGATCATCCTCGCGAGCGCTTTCCCCCGTGTCTTGAGGCCGAACACCAGGAGGGTCTCTGTTCCCCTGTTCTGCTCGCGGACCTCGTACGCGAGACGCGTGACGGTGCGGCGCACGCGGGCGGGGGAAAGGATCTGGGAGCGCGCCATATATAGGAGAGAGATGCAGACTCAGGCGACAAGCTCGCCTTTCAGGATGGTGACCGCGGAGCCGACGAGGAGCACGCGGTCTCCCCGCACGTCCACGGTCACGTTCCCGCCTCTGGCGGAGGCCTGATAGCAACGGACCGTTTGCGTTCCGAGTTGGTCTGCCCAATACGGGCCGATGGCGCAGTGGGCCGATCCCGTCACTGGATCTTCCGGTACACCAGAGCCCGGTGCAAAGAAGCGGGAGACGGCGTCTGTCTCGCCAGAGGCCTGCGCGGTAACGATGACGCCTCTTGCGCCAAGCGCGGCAACGGCGTCATGATTGGGGTCCAGGCCACGAACAGTCGCTTCGTCGGGCGCGACGGCGAATAGATCGAAGCGGGAGCGGCCTTCCCAGACGGGATCGAAGCCGAACACATCGGCGAAGCCAGCGGGGAGCGGTGAGGCTTCTGGCGGCGTGGCGGGAAAGTCCATCGCCAGTTGCCCATCGGGACGGCGCGAGACGTGGAGAGGACCGGAGCGCGTGTGGAACGTGGCGGTGGCCTCTGGCGCGAGAGCGTTAGTTTCGAACAGGACGTGCGCGCTCGCGAGCGTCGCGTGTCCGCAGAGGTCGATCTCGACGGTGGGCGTGAACCACCGGAGATTCCAGGCGCTGTTCTCCTTATAGATAAACGCGGTCTCCGCGTGCCGCATCTCGGCGGCGACCTGCTGCATCCATTGCTCGTCGGCTGGACCACTCAGAAGGCAGACTCCAGCGGGGTTGCCAGCGAAGGCCGTGCTGGTGAAGGCGTCGACGACGTAGATGGGGCGGGGCATCGGATTCGCCAGAGGCTTCTGGCGTGAAGTGCTGCAGGTAGAGACGGTCTGCCAACCCCTGGCATGTGGGGCGCTCCCTGATCAGGAAGCCGCTTCTGTAGCGACGTTTTCGCCAGAGGTATTACGGTTAGGGCATGCCTCGCGGCGGCAATGGCCGTAAACGGTCAGGGCGTGACGAGCGACTTCGAAACCGTACACGTCGGCAACGCTCTCTTGGATCTCCTGGAGGCGTGGATCGCAGAACTCCAAGATCTCGCCGCAGTCGAGACAGATCAGGTGATCGTGTTGCCAGTACGCCCACGCGCGTTCGTACCGCGCCTGGCTCTGCCCCCACTGGTGCTTGGCGGCGAGGTCGCTCTCGATGAGCAGGTCCAGCGTGTTGTAGACGGTCGCTCGGCTCACGCGCACGCCGTCGCTCTTGAGCCGTAGGAAGAGTGTGTCGGCGTCGATGTGGTCAGCAGTGTCGTACAGCGCGTCTAGAACGGCGAACCGTTCAGGCGTGCGGCGCTGGCCGCGCTCCTGTAGGAAGGCGCCGAATCGTTTGCGGACCTCGTCGAGTTGGGATTGGGGGAGCGACATCTATCGTGGGGGAGACCGAAGCGTAAGCACGTGGACCTCTGGCGGCACGCGGAATCGAACAGGGAGGATGCTGGTGCCGACGCCCGTACTTACGAAGAGGTCCCGCCCGTACTCGCGAACGTGGCCGCTGGCGTAGCGCTCCCCATACACCGAGGGGACGATAGGCCTTCCCACCCCGGGCAGCGCGACCTGGCCGCCGTGCGTGTGGCCTGCGATGGTAAGCGCCACGCGGCGAGGCATCTCGGGAAAGACGTCCGGGTTGTGCGTGAACACAAGCGGCGCGGAAGTGGGCGGAACGGCTGAGAGCGCGCGGCCAATGTCGTGCGGCGCTTCCCAGTAGTCACTTACGCCGGCAAGCCAGAGCGTGTCGCCTCTGAAAGGGATCGCGGCCGATGAGTCCTCCAGGACGGTCACGCCAGAGGCCTCGAGAGCACGGATCACCCGCGGGCCGTCTAGCCACCAGTCGTGGTTGCCCAGAACGGCGAACACCCCGAGCCGCGCTTCCAATCCGGAAAGGATCTCGCCCGAGACCTCTGGCGACACGAACCGACCGCCGACCACACCCTGGATGACGAGGTCGCCTGCGATGAGGACGAGATCGGGACGGGCGTCGTTGGTCTCGCGGACGACGCGCGCGAGGCTTTTGGTGCCGTTCCACGGTGAGCCTGTGTGCAGGTCTGCAAGGACCGCAACGCGAAGGCCATCCAGTTCGGACGGCCAGCGCTCTAGTGTCAGCGCCGTCTCGCGCACGCGGAGCGAGGCGGGCTCGAACGCGAAGGCCCAGAGCGCGAGCACAGTCAGCAGCGCAAACACGCCTCTCGCGACGAGACGCCAGCGGCGCTTTGAACGCGACGGACTATGCAAAGGCATCAAGGTCCGCCAGGATCTGCTCGTGCAAGGCCTCTGGCGAGAGCGTGCCGTCGAGCACAACGATGCGCTTAGGTTGCCGGGCGGCAAGGGCGAGGTATGCCATGCGCACGCGCTGGTAGAACGCGTCGCCAGAGGCTTCCATCCGGTCCGCCTGCTCTCCGGCGCGGCGCCTGGAGGCCACCGCCAGAGGCACGTCTATACAATAGGTGCGCGCGGGCGCGAGGCCACCGGTCACGAACCCGTGGAAAGCGTCGAGCCACGCTTCATCCGCCAGGCCGCGGCCGCCACCTTGGTAGGCCGTCGTCGAGTCGTAAAACCGGTCCGCGATCACGGTCTCGCCAGAGGCGAGCGCGGGGCGGATCACCTCTTCTACGAGCTGTGCGCGAGCGGCGGAGAACAAGAGGAGTTCGGCGCGGTCTGCGATGGCGAGCGCAGGATCGAGCAGGAGCGTGCGGACGCGCTCGGGCAGATCCGCGCCCCCGGGCTCGCGTACGCGGCGCACCTGCTGGCCTCTGGCGGCGAGCGCATCGGCTAGAAGCCGTGCTTGCGTGCTTTTTCCGGAACCGTCAATGCCTTCGAACGAGATCAGCACGTGAGCAATGGAAAGCCAAGGAGTTGCGTTTGTGGAACCTCCGCGAGCGGGGCCGTAAGAGGCCTCGAAACCCGCTGCAGCACCCTCGTGGGCATTGCCTCAGGGACACGGCGCCGCCTATACTAGCGCACGCCGACCACCCGGGCATCGGCCCGGATCCCCGCACCAGCCGACGCGCATGTTCGACTACGACGACTTCGACGAGCCCATCGGAGAGGACGGCCTTCAGGATCTCGTTGAGGCGTACGAGCGCTCGCTTTCTGGCGAGGCGCCGTCGTACTTCGACAGCGATGCACTGGAGGGGGTAGCGACGTATTACTTCGAGGCCGGACGCTTCGAGGACGCGCTTGGCGTCGTGGACCACCAGCTTGGGCAGGGCGCGCCGTCTTCGGATACGTGGATGCGGCGTGGCGTTCTGCTCAATCACCTGGAGCGCCACGACGAGGCGCTGGACGCGTACGACCAGTCGCTCGCGCTCAACCCGATCGATACGGAAACGCTGATCAACCGGGGCATCACGCTGGACACGCTCGGCCGCGCCGACGAAGCGCTGGACGACTACGACCGCGCGCTGGACATCGACCCGATGATGGGCGACGCTCACTTCAACCGCGGCATCGCGTTCGAGAAGATGAGCCAGTTCGAGTTGGCCGCCGAGGCCCTCGAAACGTGCGCCGACCGCGACCCGGAGCACCCCGAGGTGTGGTACGAACTGGGGTACTGCTACGACCAGTTGGACCGCTTGGAGGACGCCATCGAGGCGTACGACAAGCAGATCGACATCGACCCGTACGCGCACAACGCGTGGTACAACCGAGGGATCGTACTCAACCGGCTGGGACGCTTCCAGGAGTCCGTGGCGTCCTATGACTACGCGGTCCTGATCCTGGATGACTTTGCCTCGGCCTGGTACAACCGCGGCAACGCCCTCGCGAACGTGGGCGACCCCGCGGGCGCCATCGAGAGCTACCTGAAGGTGCTGGAGTACGAAGACGGCGACGCCGCGACGTACTACAACCTCGGGATCGCCTACGACGAGTTGGGCGATCACAAAACGGCCGCCGACTACTTCCGCCGCGCTATCGCGGACGACGCGACCTACGCGGACGCGCACTACGGCCTGGGCTGCGCGCTGGACGCGCAAGCCGACTACGACGGCGCACTCGCGGCCTTTGCCGAAGCGCTCCGCCTGCAACCGAAGGAGGCCGAGTACTGGCACGCCCGCGCCGACGCGGAGTACAACGCCGGCCGCATCGCGGAGGCGTTGCGCTCCTACAACCGCACCGTCCGCCTCGCCCCGACAAACGTGGACGCGTGGATGGACCTCGCGGAAACGCGCTTGGAAGCCAACCAACCCGCTGAAGCGCTCGCGGCGTACGCCCACGTTCTCCGGCTGGACCCAACCTCGCCAGAGGCCCATTTCCGCCAAGCCGTAGCCCTCGCGACCGTCGGTCAGCGCGAGAGCGCCGCCCGCTCGCTCCGCCGCGCCGCCGAACTCGACCCCGAGCGCGCCGACGAAATGCGCCGCGCCTACCCGGACCTCTGGCGCGACCCGCGGGGAGGAAGCCTTCGGGGAGGCAACCTGCCGGGCCTGCCGGGACTCTCGGAGGACGAGCGGTAGCACAAGGCGTGGCCTCTGGCGGAACGTCTCCGCGCAGACCGGTACAACAGGCCCCTCCCCTCCGCGTCGTGACTGGCCTCGTCGTTTTGCTGGGTGCTCACGTTGAGCACTCCCTCTCCCCCGCCTTGCACAACTCGGCGTTCCGGGCCCAAAACGTGGGCCTCGTCTACGCCGCCTGTTCGGTTTCGCCAGAGGCCCTGACGGACGCCATCCGCGGCTTGCACGCTCTGGGGGCCGCTGGCGCCAACGTCACGATCCCGCACAAACAAGCGGTGTTCGCGATGGCCGAGAGCGTCTCGCCAGAGGCCAAAGCGGTGGGCGCAGCCAACACGCTTGTGCGGACGGAAAGCGGGTGGCACGCGCACAACACCGACGTAGCCGGCTTTCTAGCGCCTTTGGCGGGCACGGACCTCAGCGGCGCGGAGATCACCGTTCTGGGCGCCGGCGGCGCCGCACGGGCGGTTGTGTACGCGCTCCTGACCGCCTTCGCGCCGTCTCGGCTCACGATTGCAAACCGCCGCGTGGGGCAAGCCGAGGCCGTAGCCGACGTGCTTTCCGAATACGACGCCAGAGGCGTGTTGCAAACGGTGCCTCTGGCGGAAGCGCCCTCGGCACAGCTCGTCGTCAACTGCACGCCGCTGGGCATGGTGGGTATGGAAGACCTGACGCCGATCGCTGCTGGCGCGGTGGGTACCGGTCAGATCGCGTACGACTTGGTGTACCGCCCCGCGCAGACGCGTTTTATGCGTGAGGCAGTTGCACACGGCGCCGAGGCGATCGGCGGGCTCCCCATGCTCGTGGGTCAGGCGGCCGAGTCCTACAAACTGTGGACGGGGCGCGACATGCCGACGGACATCGCGCGCCGTGCCGCGCTCGACGCGCTCTAGCCTCTGGCGCCAGAGGCCGTTCCGCTCTCTCCCCTCTTCTATGACCGACGCCATTCTCACGCCTACCGTCTTCGCCGATTTGGACGGCATCGTCGCGGGCTTCACCACGCGAGACTTTTCCCCTGCCGACGAACCACGCGAGGCGACGCGCCAGAGGCTTCGGGACGAGACCGGCTTCCAGGACGTCGCATCCGTAGGCCAGGTCCACCGCGCCGACGTGGTCGCGGTGACCTCTGGCGGGCACACGCCCGAGCACGATGGGCTCGTAACGGATCGCGCCGGGCTGTTGCTCACGACCGTCGCCGCAGATTGCGCGCTCGTGCTCCTGGCTGATCCATCCTCTGGCGTGATCGGCGCCTGCCACAGCGGGTGGCGCGGGACCGTCGCGGGCATCGTGGCGGAGACCGTTGCTCAGATGGAGGCGCTCGGCGCTGACGCCAGAGGCCTCTACGCGTACGTCGCGCCGTGCATCTCAGCCGAGCGCTTCGAGGTGGGCGAGGAGGTCGCGGCGCAGTTCTCGCCGGAGGTCGTCGTGCGCCAGAAAGACTGGCCGCGGCCGCACGTGGACTTGAAAGCGGAATTGTCTCGCCAACTGCGGGCGCTCGGAGTCGCGGAGGCGCAGACGGAGATCGCCAGCGGCTGCACCATGGGCGAGACCGACCGCTTCTACTCCTACCGTGCAGAGGGCGGTACGCCGGGCCGGACGCTGGGCTTTATCGGTCGCCGCGCCTAAGCCTCTGGCGCGAGAGAATGGGGGCGCTGGAGCGCGCCAGAGGCCCATCCCGGCCGAGGCAGATTGCCAAGCGCGGTTGAGCCTGCCTGCTATCTTTGTGGCAGAACAACTATGCGGCCGGGCACCTGTAATCGCGCCCGGTCCCACCCTATCCGATGGATTCAGACGCCACCTCAGGTGACGCGACGACCGCCCCTGCATTACCCGATCCCTCCCCCGGCCTTAGCACAAGCGAATACCGCTGGACCCTCCGCCCCGTCGAGGACGAGGGCCACGTCGAGAGCATCGCGACGCAACTGAACGACTTGCCCGTGCCTCTGGCGCGGTCGCTCGTGCTCCGCGGCGTGGATTCCTTCGAGGGCGCGCGGACGTTTTTCCGGCCCGAGATCTCGCGCCTCCACGACCCGTTCGAGATGCGGGACATGGATCACGCCGCCGACCGCATCATCCGCGCCGTCGAGGAAAAGGAGCACGTCATGGTCTACGGCGACTACGACGTGGACGGGACCACGAGCACGGCGATGCTCCTGACGTTTTTCGAGTCCATCGGGCTCCAGGCGTCTTTCTTTATCCCGAACCGGTTTACGCACGGCTATGGCCTGAGCCGGTTCGGCGTGGACGAGGCCATTGCCAGAGGCGTCTCCCTTATCGTCGCCATCGACTGCGGGATCACGGCTAACGCGGAGGCGGCATACATCCGCCAGCAGGGACTGGACCTCATCATCTGCGATCACCACACCGCAGGCGACGAGCTCCCCGTCGCGACGGCGGTCCTGGACCCGAAGCGTCCCGATTGCGACTACCCGTTCGACGGGCTTAGCGGCTGCGGCGTCGGCTACAAACTCATTCAGGCTGTCCTGGTGCGCATGGGCCTCCCGCCAGAGGACGCGCACACTTATCTGGACCTCGTCGCGGTCTCCACGGCCAGCGACATCGTGCCGATGATCGGGGAGAACCGGATCCTCATGCGCGAGGGGCTGCGTCAACTCTGCGACAACCCACGCCTCGGGCTCGCAGCGCTCGCTCAGCGGGCGGGCCTGGACCTGACGTGCTGTACGTCGTCCAAGATTGTGTTCCAGCTCGGGCCGCGCATCAACGCCGCCGGGCGCATCGCGGATGCGTCCATGGCGGCCGAGCTTCTGGCGTCCACGGACGCCTCCCACGCGCAGCGTCTCGTGGACGAGATCGAAGAGCTCAACCTGCAACGGCGTGAGCTGGACCGCGAGACGCGGGACGAAGCGCTGGAGATCGCAGAGCGCTTGATGCAGGACGATCCCGTCGCCCTCGTGGTGTACAAGGAAGGCTGGCATCCCGGCGTGATCGGCATCACGGCCTCTCGCGTCGCCGAGAAGTTCCACCGGCCTACGATCCTCCTCACCTCGCAGGACGGCCAGACCGCCAAGGGATCGGCGCGGAGCGTCAAGGGCATCTCTATCTACAAAGCCCTCGCTCAGTGCGAGGACCTGCTGGATCGGTTTGGCGGCCACGCCTTCGCGGCGGGCCTCGCGCTTCCCGTTACGAGCATCGAGGCACTTCGCGAGAGGCTTCAACCCGCCGTTGAAGGCGCGCTCGAAGTGGACGGCCTCGTCCCCGAGATCGAACTGGACTCCACGCTCGACCTCCGCGACGTGACGACGCGCTTCTGGCGCGTGCTCCAGCAGTTCGGCCCGCACGGACCGGACAACCTGCGGCCCATCTTCTGGGGCCAGAACCTCCGGATTGTCGGCCAGCCCACCAAGGTGGGGCACGAGAAGCAGCATCTCCGCTTCCGCGTTGCCCAGCTGGACGGGGGACCCACGTTCCCCGTTATCGGCTTCAACCTCGGTGACCGCTACGACGCCGCGCTCGCGAGCATTCGCCGCGGGCGCCCGATGGAGGTCGCGTTCCAGTTGGACGAGAACACGTGGAAGGGCCGCACGACGCTTCAGCTTCGCGCCAAGGACCTACGCCTGAGCTAGCCTCTGGCGCCAGAGGCCTCGGGCGTCGCGCGGCATCCAGTATCGAGGGCTATTCGAGGCGAGGTACGCAGTGCCTCAAGTCTAGCCCAGCATGTGGATAGGCCTCTCTGCTCTGTAGCTGAGAGGAATAGACGTGTAGGAGAGACCCTGAAAGGGGGTGGGTGGGCGAACCAACGCTTATAAGGGACGCGTTGCACTCCCATACGCAGGCACCACACCTGGCTCGCCAGAGGCTGCCACCTTTTCGACCCGCATTTCTTCCTCCATGTCTCAACTCGACCGCCTCACTGCGGACCTCGACGCCGCCCCTACGGGCACGAGCCGCCGCGACTTCTTTCGTCGTGCAGGCTTCGGTCTCGGCGCCGTCGCTGCAGCCTCCGCCCTTCAGGCCTGCGACTCCGTGGACACCACGACGGACGGCGACAGCGTCGTCCTCGACTTCTCCAACGACTTCGGTGTCCTGAACTACGCCTACGCATTGGAGCAGCTCGAAGCCGGCTTTTACGCGACCGTCGTCGGCGCCAGCGGCTTCAGCAACACGTTCTCCTCTGAGGAGCAGAGCATCCTCCGCGATCTCGCCGCTCACGAGGCGATCCACCGCGACTTTTTCGAGGCGGCCATCCGCGGTGCCAACGGAACGCCGATCCCGGACCTGACGCCCAACTTTGACGACATCGACTTCTCCAGCCGCTCCAGCGTGCTCGGGACGGCGCAGGTCTTCGAGGATCTCGGCGTGAGTGCCTACAACGGCGCCGGCCGGTTTATCCAGAGCGACGCGTACCTCACGCTCGCAGGCAAGATTGTCTCTGTAGAAGCACGCCACGCGTCCGTCATCGCGGGCCTGATCACGCCAAACGCCATCGCGAGCAGCGGCCAGATCAACGCTCAGGGACTGGACAAGGCGACCCCGCCGGCTCAGGTCATCGCGGCCGCTTCGGCGTTTATCGACGACACCATCGTCGTCCGTAACGCTTCCTAATCCGGCCCGCTCCCGCTCCGACGACCTCAAGACTTCTATATCATGACTGACTTTCTCCAAGACATCAGCGGATTGGCCGACGCGACCTCCTCGCGTCGCGACGCTCTCCGCAAGGGTGCAGGCATCGGCCTCGCTGCCGCGTTTGCCTCCATCCCGTTCCTCAAGCCGGGCCGCGTAATGGCGCAGTCCACCGAGGGCGATTTCGGCATCCTCAACTACGCGTTAACGCTTGAATACCTCGAGCGCTCGTTCTACCGCCAGGCGATCGCCACCGGTAGCATCCCGAGCAACGTTTCTTCGCTGTTCGATACCATCGAGAACGACGAGACGCAGCACGTGCTCCTTCTCCGCGGCGCGATCAACGCCGCTGGCGGAACGCCCGTACAGTACACAGATAGCGACTTCACGTTCACGCCGTTCCTGAGCAGCTACGCGAACATCCGTACGCTTGCACAGGGTCTCGAAGACACCGGCGTTCGGGCTTACAAGGGCCAGGCTGCTGCCATCACGAGCAAGGACTACCTCACGGTTGCCCTTCAGATCCACTCCGTGGAGGCCCGCCACGCTGCGGCCATCCGCCGCCTCAACGGCAACCAGGGATGGATCCCGAACGCACAGCCCAACGCGCCAGAGGCCATCGCGCCGGTCTACGGTGCAGGGAGCCCCGCTAGCACGTTCCCCTCTGAGGCGAACACGACGCAGGGCGGAATCAACCTCGTCACCGGCCTCAGCGGCTACTCTGCCGAGGAGATCTCCGAGGCGTTCGACGAGCCGCTCGGCATGACGACGGTCCTGGCCATCGCAGGCCAGTTCATCAGCGGCGACGAGGGCGACGGCGACGAGGACTAGTCCTCTCCCGCGTTCCTGACGCTTTACGCGCCCGGTGCCTGTTTTGGCGCCGGGCGCGTTTCTATTGCGGCCTCTGGCGCGGAGCGAGGCGCCAGAGGCCTCGGGCGAGAGCGCGCGCTACGCCTTGCTGAGTTCGCTCTCTGACTTGAGAACGCGGTCGCCGTCTTCCTGCTCAATGAGGTAAGCGGGGTTGTCCTCGGTCGCGTTGCGCGTGACCTCATTGCCTTTGATGGTGCGCGTGACCTCGCTGGTGAACGTCTCTTGGACGGTGCCCTCGGCGGTGCCGGAGCCCCAGTTCCATTCTACGTGGTCGCCTTTGCTGAACTGTGCCATGATCGGAAGGGGGAAAGAGAAAGGGACACCCGCTACCGGATGTCCCTTCTCATCGTTCCGAGTCTGGTGCCTCTGGCGCCAGAGGCCTGAGCCGTCCGCGCCAGGGGCGTGTCCAGAAAGCCTCAGGAGCCGCTGCGCTCCATCGCGAGGCGGATGGCTGCCTCGGCGTTGACGATGCCGCCCGTGACGGAAAGCGTCCCGAAGGAAACGGCCTCACCGCTGCCAGGCTGCGGCGTCATGGTCTCTGCCATCGGCGTGGCGGAGTCCAGCAGGATCTGGCGGACCTCCTCGGCTGAGAGGTCCGGGAAGTAGGACATCACGAGCGCCGCGACGCCAGCCACAACCGGTGCGGCGAAGCTGGTGCCGTTGGCGACCTGCGTCTCCCCGCCAGGGGCCAGCGACTTCACGGCTGCGCCGGGCGCGAACAGGTCCACTTCCTCTTGAGCGTAGTTGGAGAAGCCTGCCGCAAGCGCCTCCATGTCGCTGGAGGACGCGCCGATCTCCATCCACGTCGAAACCAGGTCACCCGTCGTGGTGCGGTCGGTGGGGAAGTTCATGCCGTTGGCGAGGTTCTTGCCGTCGTTGCCAGCGGCGTGAACCAGCAGGACGCCGCGCTCGGCCGCGTACTGCGCGGCCTCATCGACGACGCTCTTGCCGGGGCTGTACGCCTTGCCGAAGCTCATGTTGATGATGCGCGCGCCGTTGTCCACCGCGTAGCGGATCGCGTTGGCGATGTCCTTGTCGTACTCGTCGCCATCGGGCACGGCGCGGACGGCCATGATGCGGACGGGCCCGCCAGAGGCCATGTTGGGCGCGATGCCGTCGATGCCGAACTCGTTGCCGCGGATCGCAGCCACGAGGCCCGCGACGCCGGTCCCGTGGCTCGGGTCGGGGCCGCTGGCGTCCGCGTTGCCGTAGTACCGCTCCGTCATGTTCATCGGGTCATCGCCGACGATGCCGCGCGGGTCGAAGTCGACGTTGAGGTTGTAGTCCAACTGGCTCCGCAGGTAGGTCACGAACCCTTCGAGGTCCTCGAACGAGGCGCCCTGCGACGCGAGGAACGAGAGCATCCGCTTGGCCTGATCCGCTTCGATGTCTCCCCCGACATCGAGCGTGGTGACATCAGCGCGGTCGTAGGTGTCGGGGAAGCGCGCGGTGAGGAGCGAGTCGGCGCCCTTCATCTGCTCATAGACTGGGAAGAGGTTGCCAGCCTGCATGTTGATCTCCGAGACCTTCGCGTCGAGAGCGGTCTCGTAATCAGCGCACTCGGGGTCCGGGACTGCCATCGCGCGGCAGGCCGCTACAAGGCGCGTGATCTCCAAGCGCTCGGCGCCCACGTTCTGGCCGTCGGCACCGCCGAGGAAGCTCCAGCCGTGGATGTCATCGGTGTAGCCGTTGCCGTCGTCGTCAACGCCGTTGCCGGCAATCTCCCCCTCGTTGACCCACATGATGGGCGCGAGGTCGGGGTGCTCCCCGTCCACGCCAGAGTCAATGATGGCGACGATCACGTCGCTGGGCGTTTTGCCCTCGAGAAGCTCGTAAGCGGCGTCCAGCGCGATGCCGGGCGTGCCGCTAGCGGGGTTGGCGAGGTGCCAGTCTTCGGCGGGCTGAGCCCCGGCGGGTTGGGCCGCCAGAGGCAGCGTGAGAAGGGCGAGGGCGAGCGAAAGCGTGAAGCGCATCAGTGCGGAGGAAGTGTTGATCCCGAACGTACCGATGCCCTCCAGGCGTGTGCGATGAAGGTGCGAAGCCTCTGGCGCCAGAAGCCTCCTATGTAGACACAATGGGGCCCCAGCACCGTACAACCCCGGACCTACGCACCCGGGCACCACCGCGCCTCTGGCGGCGTTGACGCCGCACCCCGACCTTCGGCCTCTGGCGCCCCTCTCCGCCAGAGGCCTCCGAACAGCCCCGACGCGCGCCCGACCTCGGTACTCCCCTCCCCTATTGCCGACATGCCTCGCATCCTCTGGGCCGACGACGAGATCGATCTCCTCAAGCCGCACGTCCTGTTCCTCGAAGCCAAAGGCTACTCCGTCGAGACCGTGAGCAACGGCGCCGACGCGGTGGACCGCGTCGAAAACGCCCGCTTCGACGTGGTCTTCCTCGACGAGCAAATGCCCGGCCTTGGCGGGTTGGACGCCCTAGAGCAGATCAAGGAGCGGCGGCCGGAGACGCCCGTCGTGATGATCACCAAGAGTGAGGAGGAGCACCTGATGGAGGACGCCATCGGGCGCAAGATTGCGGACTACCTCATCAAGCCTGTCCACCCGAAGCAGCTGCTCCTCACGTGCAAGCGGCTTCTGGACGGCGACCGCATCCGCGGCGAGCAGGTCCAGCAGGATTACCTCCAGACGTTTGGGCAGATCTCGGCGCGCCTCGGCGGCTCGCTGGATGCCGACGAGTGGATCGACGTGTACCGTCAGCTCGTGCGCTTCGACCTGGAGCTTCAGGGCGGCGACGAGAGCGTGCGCCAGATCCTCGATGATCAGTACAAGGGCGCCAACGAGGCGTTCTCTCGCTTTATCGAGCGCGAGTACCCGGAGTGGATCTCGGCCTCCGCCAGAGGCGAGAAGCCGGGCGAGGCCCGCCCAACGATGAGCCACGACATCATCGGCCAGAGCGTGATGCCGCTGCTCGGCGACGTGGGCGGCAAGCCTGAGCGGCCCGTCGTCTTTTTCCTCATCGACTGCCTCCGCTACGACCAGTGGCTGCTCTTCGAGCGCACGCTGCAGCAGCACTACGAGGTGGAAACGGACTGGCACTACTCCATCCTGCCCACGGCCACGCCGTACTCGCGCAACGCCATCTTCGGAGGCCTGTTGCCGGTCGACCTCGCCAAGCGCTTCCCGGACCGCTTCACCGCCGACGTGCGCGATGACGACGAGCCCAGCCTAAACGCGCACGAGGACGAGTTCCTCCGCGACCTGCTCGACCGCCGCCACCGGAAAGACATCCGGATGCGCTACGAGAAGATCAGCAACCAGAGCGACGGTGCCGCCTTCGCCGACCGTGTAACGGATCTCTTGCAGGTGGACCTCTCGGCCGTTGTCGTCAACTTCGTGGACATCCTCGCGCACTCGCGCTCGGACTCCCGCATCCTCCGCGAGATCGCGCCCGACGTACCCGCGTACCGCGGCCTCAGCACGACGTGGTTTGAGCATTCCTGGCTGGCCGACGCGTTCAAGCAGCTTTCCGAGCACGACTGTACGATCGTCATCACGAGCGATCACGGCGCCGTGCGGTCACTCAACGCGACCAAGGTGATCGGCGACCGCGAGACGAGCACGAGCCTGCGCTACAAGCACGGCCGCAACCTCAAGGTGGAATCTCGCGAGGCCATCTTCGTCAAGGAGCCCGAGACGTACGGCCTGCCGCGTGCGGGCATCAACGAGAACTACGTCTTCGCGACCGAGGACCGCTACTTCGTCTACCCGACGAACTACCACAAGTACCAGGAGCGCTACCGCGACTCGTTCCTGCACGGTGGCGTAAGCCTGGAGGAGATCCTGCTGCCCGTCGCCACGCTCCGCCCGAAAGGCTGACGCCAGAGGCCGCTTAGAGCCTCTGGCGAGACCGCCGCTGAGCCTCAGCGGCGGTCTCGCGTCCGGCGCCTGTGAGACCAGAGGGCACGCGCCCTTCGGAGAACGTCTTGCCGTCTACCTTCGGCGGCACCCTCTCCGTTCTCATGCGCCTGCTCCTCCTCGCTCTGCTCCTGCCTCTGGCGGCGGGCGCCTCTGCCCAGTCCACGCCTTCCCCGGAAGACGTAGGCACGCTCGACGGCATCATTCGCGCGTACTACGAGGTCGTCTCAGGCCCCGCAGGCCAACCTCGTGACTGGGCGCGAGACAGCACCCTCCATCACCCTGACGCCCTCGTGACGGTCGTCGGGAGCGGCCCCGATGGGGAGGTGATCGTCCAGCCGACCGATCTGGCGGGCTTCCACGCGCAGAGCAGCAGCCTGGCTACGGCGGGGTTCTTCGAGGCCGAGATCGCGCGGCGCACCGAGCGCTACGGCGCCACCGCGCACGTCTGGAGTACGTACGAGTGGCGCCAGACCGAAACCGGCCCAGTGGAGGGCCGCGGCGTGAACAGCATCCAACTGGTCTGGGACGGCGCGCGCTGGTGGATCATCTCGTGGATGTTCGACGGCCGCTCCGACAAGCCCGACGTGCCGCAGCCGTACATGCCTCAGTAAGCGGTGGCCTCTGGGGCCAGAGGCCCGCGCCGTACACTGCGGCATGGACGGTCTCCCCTCTTCGTACCTCGCCGCCACGGTCACACGCCGCGAGGACCACACCGATGACCTCGCCACGTTCTGGCTCCGCCCCGAGCGGCCCGTGGCCTTCGAGCCCGGTCAGTACGTCACGCTCGTGCTCCCCGGCGCCAGCGGTCAATGGGTCAAGCGCCCGTACTCCGTCCTCAGCGCGCCGCACGAGGGAGAGATCGAGCTGTTCGTCGAGCGCGTGGACGGCGGCGAGCTCACGCCCAGCCTGTTCGGGCTCGCCGCTGGCGACGCGCTCGGCGTCAGGGGCCGTGCGGCGGGCGCCTTTGCGCGAGACGGGGCGTGCACGCACCACGTCATGGCGTGCACCGTGACCGGCATCGCGCCCTTTCTCTCCATGCTCCGCCATGCCGCCGCCGATCCGGCCTCTGGCGCAAGAGGCGACCGCTTTCTGATCCTCTACGGGGCGAGCACGCCTGCTGATCTCGGCCCGTATGCCGCCGAGCTCCAGACGTTCGCCAGAGGCGAGCATGTGAGCGCTGTCGTCACGGTCAGCCGTCCGTGGGAAGCGCCGAACTGGACCGGCGAGGCGGGCCGCGTGGAAGACGTCCTCCGCAAGCACCTCGACGCGCTCGAATGGCCGCTGGAGGAGACGGCCGGCTACGCATGTGGCAACCCCGGCATGGTGAGCGCGGTCCACGGCCTCTTGCGCCGCGCCGGCCTAGACGACGCTCACCTCCACGAGGAAGCCTACTTCCCCGACGCCGGCGAGACCGCTCCTGGCGAAGCCCCGCCAGCGGCTCCGCCCGCCCGGCGTCAGGGCGTTACCGCGGCGCCTCCGGGCGGCATCGTGCTCAAGACGGCACCGCGCCCTCCTGAGAGGGACTGAGCCTCTGGCGCCAGAGGCGGCCGCGAGACAGTGGGCTCCAGCGCAACGATTCGACGCATAGATGGGTAGAGCGGAAGAACGGACTCTTCCTGTATCCTCTAGCAGACCCTCAGCCCTCCGCGTGGACGATCAACACCATTGCCCGACGTGCGGCGCCCCGCTGCGCATCAAAAACCGCTTCGTGAAAGCGGTCACCTGCGAGTTCTGCCAGAACGTGGCCCTCTACGACGGCGTCCGCCTGGACCCCACCGGCCGCACCGCTTCGCTCGCTCAACTCAAGAGCCCGCTCTACCTCGACGCCACCGGCCGCGTCGGGACGCACGCCTTCCGCGTTCTGGGCCGTCTCGTGTACGAGTACGAGGGCGGCACCTGGCAGGAGTGGTTCTTGGATATCGGCGGCGAGAAGCGCGCGTGGCTGATCGAAGACGAAGGCGCGTTCTCCCTCCTCCAGAAGCGGCCTCTTGCGCAGGCGCCTCCCTTCGCGGGCATCCAGGTCGGTGACGTGCTCACGCTGGCCGACCGCGAGGTGCGCGTCGACGAGGTCGGCGAAGCGACCATCGTCTCGGCCGAGGGACAGTTCGGCACGCTCATTCTCCCCGGCGAAGCCATCGCCTACGTCGACGGCGCCTCTGGGGACGAAGAGGTGGGCCTGGAGTACGGCGAGCGCGAGGTGGAGCTGTTCGTGGGCCGCCCCGTGGATCGCGCGGACGTGACCGTAGACCCCGACCCTTTCAGCTAAACATGGGACGCATCCTCCTCCTCGTCTTTCTCGGCGGCCTCGGTGCATGGGCGGCCAGTTCCGCTGCCAAAGGCCCGAGCGCCGTGCGGCTCGCCAACGCTGCGACAAGTGCGGCGCGGCCCACCCGCGCCTACTACGTGCCGATCTACGTCCCCCCACCGCCTCGTTCCAACCGGACCGGAAGCACGAGCGGTCCGCGCGTCGGCGGAGGCGGCCCCAGCTTCGGCAAATGATGGAGCTCTCCCCTCTTGACCGCGCGCTCCGCGCTGCTCGCCGCGGGCACAACGTCGCCGCCCGCACGCTTCTCGACGACATCCTCGCGGCGGATCCTGCCCACGAAGAAGCCCTTCTCTGGCGCGCTCGCGTGGCGGAAGACGATGCCGAGCGCGCGGGCTTTCTACAACGCGTGCTCGCGGTCAACCCGCAGAATGCGTGGGCCGCGCAGCAACTCGCCGCCTCTGGCGGAGCCGAGGCCGCCTCTGGCGCCAGAGGCCAGGATGGCGTCCCGGACACGCTGACGTGCTCCAACTGCGGCGGATCGGTAGAGGTGCACCCCGAGCGCGGCAGCAAAGCCGCGATGTGCACCTACTGCGGCAGCGTGCTGGACCTCGGCACCACGCAGTTGGATGTCATCGGCCAGATGAACCCCAAGGTGGGGCCGAAGCACCCCATCAAGCCCGGCGACGAGGCCACGTTCTTCGGCGAGAACCACCTCGTGATGGGCTGGATGCGCTACAAGGGCTGGGACTCCGAGGACTCCTGGCACTGGGACGAGTGGCAGCTCGTCAGCGATTCCGGCGTGCCGCGCTACCTCTCGCACTCCTCCGACGAGGGCTGGACGATCCAGACGCCGATCCGGCCCACGCCAGAGGTTTCGCGCTCCGGCATCAAGCTGAAAGAGGGCAAGGCGGGAATCAAGGAGTCCGGCCCGGCCAAGATCACGGCCATGCAGGGCGAGTTCACATTCCGCCCACGCCTGGACAAAACGCTGAAGGTGATCGAGGCCTCTCGCGGCGACCAGCATTACAGCGCCGAGCTCACCGG
The DNA here is from genome assembly GCF_002257665.1 of Rubricoccus marinus. Taxonomy (NCBI): domain Bacteria; kingdom Pseudomonadati; phylum Rhodothermota; class Rhodothermia; order Rhodothermales; family Rubricoccaceae; genus Rubricoccus; species Rubricoccus marinus. The sequence continues at coordinate 3,191,374 of NZ_MQWB01000001.1, forward strand.
CGACGAACTCGAAGTCGTGGGTGGCCCTCGCGTCCCGGAGCGCGAGCTCTGGGCAGCCTTCGGGCGTGAAGACAAGCTCCGCGAGATGGACGCGCGCGCCGAGCGAGCGCGCAAGAGGCGAAAGGCGCTCCGCAGCGCCGCTCTGCTGTGCTTTCTCGCCGCTGGCGCCTATTTCATGGGCATTGGCTGGGCCTCTTCCAAAGACGGCTCCACCGTTTCCAGCGGAACAACCGAGTTCGTCTCGGACCTCAGCGACGTTCCTGTCCTCCCGAGCCGCAGCGAGTTCACCGCCGAGCGGCGCGACTCGCTCTCGCTCGGAACGGTAGAGGTGGTGGACGCGAGCGAGGTCTACGAGGTCGTCGTCGCGACGCCACATGATGGCTTGTACCCCTACCCAGCCGCCGAGGTCTACATCGAAGAGCCCGATGGCGACGTCGTCAATCTCGGGCGCCTGACCAACCGGAGTGACGGCTACGAACTGAAGCGGGCCTTCCGGCCCAACGCGGTGGGCTCGCACACGCTCCTGATGTTCGTGGAAGAGCGGAGCCCCGACCGCCTGACGTTTACCACGACCGTCCGTACCGGCATGTGGGACCCCGGCCCCTTCGCGGTGGCCTGTGGCCTCGCCGTCCTTCTCGGCCTCGTGCTGTTCCTCGCCGGCGGCTTCGGCCGCATCGACTAGCGCCAGAGGCCTCTGGCGTTCCTTTCCCCTTCCGCTCTCGCTCCTATGCGCGCCTTCCGCTCCACCCTCGCCCTCGCGCTGACCACGCTCGCCGCCGCTCCCGCCTTCGCGCAAGAGGCCGCGGGCGACGGCAGCCTCCAGGTTTCCGTCATCGTCGCGACGATCCTCTACGGCGCCATCGGCATCCTGCTGACGCTCGCGGGCTACTTCGTCTTCGACAAGATCGTGGGCCTGGACCTCAAGCGCGAGCTCGTGGAGGACCAGAACACGGCCATCGGCATCATGCTCGCGGGCGTGTTTATCGGGTGCTCCATCGTTGTTGCGGCCGTGATGCTGTCGTAACCCTGCCCCGTTGGCCTCTGGCGCCAGAGGCCGACCCGCTTCGTCTGTCTTGCCCCCTGACCTCGACACGCTGACTCCGGACCTCCCGCGCCCCGCCTCTGGCGACGGCGCGCGCATCGGCGTGCCGAGTGTGGCCGTAGCGCCAGAGGCCGAGCGCGAGCTGACCGACCGCCAGGTGCGCGTGCTGCTCACGTCCGTCTTGGTCGTGGCGACGTGCGGGCTGCTCTACGAGCTCATCGTCGGCACGCTCTCGTCGTACCTGCTGGGCAACTCGACGCTGCACTTCTCGCTCACCATCGGCGGGTTCATGACCGCCATGGGCGTCGGCTCGCTCGTCTCGCGCCGCATCCACGGGGATCCGCTCGTCTGGTTCGTGGGCGTGGAGTTGGCCATCGGCGTGGCCGGCGGGTGCTCCGCGGCAGCGCTCTACTGGGCGTACAGCTACGCGCCTCTGGCGTACCACGCGGTCATGGCGGGCGCCGTCTTGGTGATCGGCGTGCTCGTCGGCCTGGAGATCCCGCTCGTGGCGCGCGTGCTGGACATGGCCGGGCGCCAGAGGCGCGATACCGTCGCGAACGTGCTCGCGGTCGATTACCTCGGCGCGCTGCTCGCGGCGCTGGCGTTCCCGCTCGTGCTGCTGCCCACGCTCGGCGTGCTACGGACGGCGTTCGTGACGGGCGCCATCAACCTCGGCGTGGTCGTGGCGTGCCTGTGGGCGTTCCGCAAGATGCTCCGCCGCCAGAGGTCCTACCGGCCGCTGGCGCTGGCGACGCTCGCGCTCGGCCTGCCTCTGGCGGCGGGCGCCGTCGGCGCGGGCTGGCTGGCGGACGTGTTCGAGGCCAAGCTGTACCGCGCGCCGATCCTGTTCACCGAGCAGTCGCCGTACCAGCGGCTCGTGGTCACGCGCTCGCGCCAGGGCGACACGCGCCTCTTCCTCGATGGCGCGCTCCAGTTCGCGACCAGCGACGAATACCGCTACCACGAGGCGCTCGTGCACCCCGCGATGGCGCTCGCCGCGCGGCGCCAGAGGGTCCTGATTCTGGGCGGCGGCGACGGCCTCGCCACGCGAGAGGTGCTGAAGTGGCCCGGGGTGGAGTCGGTCACGCTCGTCGACCTCGACCCAGCCGTGACCGACCTCGCGCAGCGCCACGCGGCCATTCTGGAGGCCAATCAGGGCGCGCTCTCGGACCCCCGCGTCGAGATCATCAACGCCGACGCGTACCGCTTTATCGAGGACTCGCCTCTGGCGTTCGACGTCGTCCTCGTGGACCTGCCCGACCCCAACCACGAGTCGCTGGCGAAGCTCTACAGCCGCCCGTTCTACGAACTCCTGCGCCAGAGGCTCGGCGCGGGCGCGATGGTCTCGGTTCAATCCACATCGCCCTACTTCGCGCCTGAGGCCTTCTGGAGCATCGTCGCCACGGCCGAGGCTGCGGACCTCCACCCTCTTCCCTACCACATCTACGTTCCCAGCTTCGGCGACTGGGGCTTTTTCCTGGGCTCGACGCACGCGGTCAACCCCGAGCGCTTTGCCGCCCGCCTCGCGCCTCTGGCGAGCGCCGCCGAGCCGCTGCGCTTCCTCACGCCAGAGGCCTTCGCCGCCGCGCAAACCTTCGCGCCGGACCTTACGCGCCCCGCCGGCGTGGAGGTCAACACGCTGGACGATCCGGTCCTGCTCGACTACTACCAGAAGGGGTGGGCACGATGGCAGTAGATCCTCGGTCTTCAGTGGATGCCCTCCAGCGCACCTCCGTAGGGGCGAGGCTCGCCTCGCCCGCATTCGGAGCGCTGAGCGAGGGTGAGACAAACCCCGCACCTACCAAACCGCTCTCGCCTCTGGCGCCAGAGGCAAGCGCGAGCCAACCGGCCGGAGGCCACCACCTGCTCGTCGATTTCTGGGTGGCCGACGCGGAGCCGCTGCGCCGCGTGGCGACGTGGGAGACGCTGCTGCCGGACGCCTGCCGCGAGGCGGGCGCAACCGTGCTCGGCGGGCGCTTCCACCAGTTCGAGCCCGAAGGGGTAACCGGCATCGTCCTCCTGGCCGAGTCGCACGCGAGCCTCCACACGTGGCCCGAAGCCGGGCTCGTGACGCTGGACGTGTTCACCTGCGGCGCGCTCGATGCGCACGCCATCGTAGATCGCATCCGAGACGCCCTCGCGCCCGTACGTGAGCGCATTACCGCCGTCGACCGGGGCGACCGTGCCCCCGACGCCGCGCGCAGCGCCAGAGGCCCGGCCTCTGGCGAAGCCCTGCCAAACAGCGCCTCTGGCGTACCCTCTCCGTAAACCAACCGCCCCGAGTGGGCACCGACACATGGGACTCATGGACCGGCTCCGCAACGAGCTCATCGACGTCATCGAGTGGACCGATGACAGCCGCGACACCATCGTGTGGCGGTTTCCGCGCCACGGCAACGAGATCAAGTCCGGCGCGATGCTGACGGTCCGCGAGGGCCAGACGGCCGTGTTCGTGGACGAAGGCCAACTCGCCGACGTGTTCACGCCCGGCACATACAAGCTGACCACGGCCAACATGCCGATCCTGACGACGCTCGAGAGCTGGAAGTACGGCTTCGAGAGCCCGTTCAAGGCCGAGGTCTACTTCGTCAACACGCGGCGGTTTACCAACCAGAAGTGGGGCACGAAGAACCCCATCATGCTCCGCGACCCGGAGTTCGGCCCGACGCGCCTGCGCGCCTTCGGCACGTTCACCTTCCGCGTGACGGACGCGGACACGTTCCTGACCGAGGTCGTGGGCACGAGCGGCGACGTGAGCACGCCAGAGGTTACGGACCACATCCGTAACCTCGTCGTCTCTCGCTTTACTGAGGCCCTCGGCGAGGCCAAGCTGGCCGCGTTGGACCTGGCCGCCAACTACTCCGAGCTCGGCGGCGCACTGGGCGGCAAGATGGAGGAATCCATGGAGGCCTATGGCGTCGAGCTGAAGGACCTGGTGGTGGAGAACATCTCGCTCCCGCCAGAGGTGGAGAAGGCAATGGACGAGCGCACCAGCATGGGCGTGATCGGCAACTTGGGCGCGTACACGCAATTCCAGACCGCGAAGGCGATGGAGGCTGCGGCGTCCAACCCCGGCGGAGGCGCCGCCGCCGCGGGCGTCGGCCTGGGCGCAGGGATGGCGATGGCTCAGGGCATGGCGGGGAGCTTTATGCAGCCACAAGGCCAGCAGCAAGCCTCTGGCGCCACGCCGCCGCCCCCTCCTCCTGCGGCCCCGAGCTTCCACGTCAGCAAAGATGGCCAGACCGCCGGCCCGTTCACAATGGATCAGCTCAAAGCGCAAGCGGCCTCAGGCGAACTGACGCGCGAGAGCCACGTGTGGCGCGAGGGGATGGACGGCTGGAAAACGGCGGGCGAGGTCGAGGCCATGCAGCCCGTCTTCGGCGCCGTGCCTCCGCCGCCGCCCGCTGCATAGCCACCGGCCTCTGGCGCAGAGTCCGCGCCAGAGGCCCTGGGCGGCGTTCATGTCAGCGGGACCCCGATTTCCCACGACGCCCTTGCGGTTTGCTCCCGCAAGGGCGTACTTGTGCTCACCTAGCCCGCCGGTGCCGCCCATGGACCGCCTTTCTCGCTCTCGCCTCGCCCGTTGCACGGGTCTGCTCACGGTGATCGCGATGGGGGCTATGACGGCGCCAGAGGCCGGGGCGCAGGGCTCGTTCGAGACCCTGGACCCTTTCTATGGTGGCGAGACCGCGCGCCAGAGCTTCTACGACGGCTTTGCGGTCTCGGGGGAAGTGACCTACCGCGAGCGCGATTTGCTCGGCGTCTCCGAATCCGGCGCGCCCGTTGCAGACCTCTCCGTCGCGGCACGCTTCGACTACGCGTTGCTGCCGCAGGTGGATGTCTCGGCCGTGGCGGACCTCTCGGGAGCCGCGGCGCGGCGCGGGCCGCTCGGCCTGAGTTGGGTGGTCGTGAAGCCGTACTGGCGCAACGAGAACACGGACTATGCTGTCCGTGTCGCCGTGGACCCTGTCAGCGAGGGCAGCCTGGGCTTCCGCCAGACAGATGTCGCGTTCCTCTCGTCGACGGCGCTCTCGCCAGAGGTCACGTCGGACTTCGCCATCGGCATCCGGCGCGTCCGTACGGGCTACGTCGAGTCCGCCGAAGCGGAGCAGGCGCTCCGGGCCTACACCGGCGGCGGGACGGCGACCGAGCCCGGGCAACTGCCGCCGTCGAGCGCGAGCCTCCTCAAAGTCGCCGACGACCGCGTCCGCCTCTTCGGGCAGGAGATCCGAGGCTCGTGGGGCTACAACGTCCTCTTCGATCCCGCAGGGAGCCGCATCGTCGGCGCCCTCGTGGCCGAAGCCGGCGACTACACTTTGGTGCGCTCCAGCAGCGAGGCGGCCTCTGGCGACGATGGCGATACGCCGGAGCGCATCCGCAGCGGCATCGCGTGGGCGCGCCTCGGCATTGAGTTCAACCGCCCGAGCTACGTCCTCGCGCCGTTTGTGAGCGTGCCGATGGTGACGTACGCGAGCGTAAGCGGCGAGCCGGTCCGCCACGGTCCTCGGCCGGACAAGACGCGGTTCGGTGTCCGCATCATGCTGCGGTAGGAGAGGGATAGAGGATTCGGGACGGAGGGATGGGCAGAAGCCTCTGGCGAAGGCTGGGATCCGGCTTGCAGCGTAGCAGCGTAGCAGCGTAGCAGCGTAAGATGACGTCCTTCTATTCCGACGCTTCCATATGCGCGCACTTCTCTTTCCTTTTCTCTTCGCCGTCCCTCATCTCGCGCCTCTGGCGCAGACTCCGCCGGAGGCTGAGGGGAGCGTGATCGTCCTGAGCGTGCAAAAGGCTGAGCACGCGACGACCGCTTTGCCGCCAGAGGCTATCGAGCGTCTTTCGAGCAGAGCCTCAGCTACGAACCCAGCGCTGACCGCGCTCGCGGCGACGGGTGCGTACATCGTAGGTGGAGCCGTGGGCTACATGGTCGTGGACGCGATAGACCCCACGGACGAGGTGTTCTGGGAAAACCCATCCTATTCCAGCGAAGGCGTGCTGTACGGCATCCCGATCGGAGGAACGCTCGCCAGCAGCCTCGCGGCGCATCTGGTGAGCAGCCCGGACGACCCGCTCTGGCGCACTGTTCTCGTGCCCCTAGCAGTGCAGGGCGCGTTTATCGCGGGCTCGCACCTGTTCCTGAGCACCCAGGACGGTGCGCTCCTTCTCGGTGCGCCGCCCGTCGCTGTAGTCTTTAGCACGTCCATCGCGCTCTGGGACTGACGCCAGAGGCCTCTGGCGGGACGCCGCGCGCGCCTCTGGCGTAGACTGCGCGCCCTCCTCCCCCCTTTTGCGTGCGCCTCGGCATCGTCTCGGACACTCACGGCTACTACGACCCCGAACTGGACGACGTGCTCGCGCCGTGCGACTTGATCCTCCACGCGGGCGACGTGGGAGGTGACGGCAAAATACTGGACCGGCTGGCGGAGATCGCGCCGGTGCACGCGGTCTGGGGCAACGTAGACGGGCGGTACATCCGCGAACGGACCGAGGAGCACGCGCGCTTCCAGGCGGGCGGGATGCGGATCTGGATGACGCACATCGGCGGGCACCCGAAGCGGTGGGCAAAAGGCATCGGGCCGGCGCTGCGCAGCGAGTGGCCGGACATCTTCGTGTGCGGCCACAGCCACATCCTGCGCGTGGAGCGCGTGCCGAGCCTGGGCGGGATGCTGTACATCAACCCCGGCGCGGCGGGCCGCCAAGGGTTTCACCAGGTGCGGACGTGCCTGCGGCTTCGCGTGGAGGGCGGCAAGGCGATGGACGCGGAGGTGATCCACCTCGGTGAGCGGCACGTGGCGGAGAAGGGGATCGGGAGCTAGAGATTGTGGACTGGCAGAAGTGAGCGCGCCTCTGGCGCCAGAGGCCAATGCCCCGGCTCCTAAAACCCAGTCCCGAGTCCGCCGTTACCGCCCTAGCTTCCGGCGATGCCCGCCGACCGCTTCGACGACCTCCCGCTCGACCCCGAGGGTGCAGCCCAGGCGCTGCTGCTCTCGCTCATGGCGCGCCTGCTCACGCCGCGAGGGCTCGCCGCGCTGGCAGACGATAGCGGCGGCCTCCGCGTCGTCGCCGCCAGAGGCCTGGACGGGCTCGAAGCGGGCACCCTGATCGCGGACGGCGGGCCGGGCACGTTGCGCCCGCACGGGATCGCGCTGGCGCTGCCGCTGCGCCACGGCGGCGAGACGGTGGGGCTCGTCGCGTTGGGGGACAAAGCGACGGCGACGGCCTACGAGGCGGGTGAAATCGCCATCGCGCGGTCGCTGGCGAGCGCGTGTGCGGCGTCCATCCGCGCGGCCCAGGCCGCCGGCGCCCTGGCCGACGCGAACCGTCGGCTGGCAAGCCGCGCCCAGGAACTGAGCACGCTGTTCGAGCTCGCCCAGGCCTTTGGCGCCGCCTTGGACCGCGACGCCGTGCTTCGCCGGCTGGGCTTTGCGCTGATGGGGCAACTCGTCGTCTCGCGCGCCGCCGTCGCGCTTACCGAGCCCGACGGCTCGCTCGCCATCGCGGGCTCGTGGGGCGGCGCCCCCGCCTCTGGCGAGGTCCCGGCGCGGCTCCTCGCGCTCGCGGCACCCGAGGCGTACTGCGCCGACGGCTGGGCGTGGGCCGTCCCGTTGCGTGCAGGCGAGGTCGCCAGAGGCGTGATCCTGCTCGGGCCGCGGGCCTCTGGCGCGGGGCTGGACGGGACCGCATCGGCGTTCGCAGCGTCGCTGGCGGCGCTCGCCGTAGGTGCGTTGGAAACGGCGGACCGTGTGGCAGAGCGGATTGAGGCGGAGCGGATCGAGAGCGAGATGCAGCTGGCGCGGCAGGTGCAAGAGTCGCTGTTGCCAACCGACCTGCCGACGATTGGCGGTCTGGACGTGGCGGCGCGGTGGCGCCCCAGCAAAGGCGTCTCCGGCGACGCCTACGACGTGGCGGCGCTCGCCAACGGCGAGATGCTCGTCGCCGTGGCGGACGTCGTCGGCAAGGGCATCCCGGCGGCGCTGCTCATGGCGACGCTCCAGGCCAGCATCCACACCATGCGCGATGACCTCGCGAGCGGTTTCGGCCTCGCGCGGGCGACCTCGCGGCTCAACCGGCTGCTCTGCGACGGGACCGAGATCGACCAGTTCGTCACCTTCGCGTGGGCGCTCGTGGATCCCGCCGGAGGCGTCGTCCGCTCCGTGACGGCCGGGCACCCGGCACCGCGGCTGGTCAAGGCCTCTGGCGAGATCGCGCGGCTGGACGTCGGCGGCCCGCTGCTTGGCGTCCTCGCAGACGCGCCATACGCGCAACTCGAGACGCCGTTTGAGCCCGGCGACGCGCTCGTGCTGTTCTCGGACGGCGTGAGCGAAGCGCGGCACGGCGACGAGGAGTTCGGCGATCACGCGCTGGATGCCGCGCTGGATGCGCTCGCGGGCCAGCCCGCCGAGTCCATCGTGGACCGCCTGGGCGCCGCGGTCCTGGACTACGCGGACGAGATCGACGACGACCTCACGCTCGTGGCCGTCCGGCGGACGCCTCTGGCGGAGCAATAGAGCGACCGAAGCCTCTGGCGCTCGACGTGACCTCTGCCGCCAGAGGCCCTGCGGCTACGCCGACGCCATCGCGCGAGCGAACGCGTCCAGCTTCGTAGGGTCCAGCGCGCCGGCCGTGCGCACGCCGGAGCACACGTCCAGCGCGAACGGCCGAACCCGCTGGATGGCCTCTGGCGCGTTGGCGGGAGTCAGCCCGCCCGCGAGAAAGACCGGGATCTCCAGCGCCGCGATGATCTCGCGGCTGATGTTCCAGTCATGCCGCTCGCCCGTGCCGCCGAGCACGCCTTCGGACGGGCGACCGGAGTCCAGCAGGACCGCGCTGGCCGTGCGCGCTGCCTCTTGCGCCAGAGGCAGCGCGGTCTCGTCCTCGACGTGGACCACTTGGATCGCGTGGATGCCGAGCCGGCGTAGCGCCTCGTGAGCCTCTGGCGATGCTGCGCCGTCCACGAGTTGGACCGCACTCGGGCGGATGCGCTCAGCCTGTTCCGCGACGCCAGAGGCCTCGGTTCGGCTCGTCAGCAGCACGCTCGCGACCGGTGGCGGGGCGGCGCGCGCGATAGCGGCGCATGTCTCGTCCGGGATGATGCCCGGCCCGCTCGGCATCGCCGAGACGAGCCCAACCGCGTCGGCGCCGTGCGCGATGGCGAGGCGCGCTTCGGCAACACTCACGATGCAGCAAACCTTCAGGCGCGTTCTCACCGCGTGAGCATCACCTGGCGGCTCGCGCTCGCGCCGTCCGCGCCCGTGACGCGGACGAGGTAGAGGCCGGGCGCCACGCCTGCGGCGTCCCAGGTGAGCGCGTGCGTGCCTGGCGCCAGAGACCCGTCGTGAAGGACGGCCACACGGCGGCCGGTCACACTGAACACCTCGGCGCGGATGGCCTCTGGCGCGTCCACGGTGAGGTCCAGGCGCGTGCCGGTCCGCGTTGGGTTGGGCACCGGGTTGCCCAGGCGGAACGCCAGAGGCGCGCCGGTCTCCGTGCTCGGCGTGGCCGTTTTGGTGACCGCGACTTCGAGGACGCGCTCGGACGCCCACGTCTGGCCAAAGCTGCCCGAGCCCGCCGCAATGCCGCCGACGATCCACCCGATGCGGGTCTCGCCCGCAGGAAGCGCGTCGAAGTCCACGATGTCATCGGCGTAGAACGCGAGCGCGGGGTCGAGGAAAAACGCGGCGTTGGTGCCGCGGAGCGTGGTGCAGCGGGTGCCGGAGTCGCACGCCAGAGGCATCCGCACGCCCAGGCGTCGCTCGCTCCACTCGCCATCGCGCCGCGAGACCACGCCGATGTCGTTCGTGAACGGGATAAAGGGCGGGTTGCCGACCGCCATCCAGTCGCCAGAGGCATCATCCCACGTGAACGCGTTGATGCCGCCGAAAAAGACCGTGCTCATCTCGCCGCGCTCCAGGCTGTACATCGGCAACACGGGCGAGGTGTAGTGCCCCACGTGCTGCTCGAAGTCGGCCTCTTGCGTCACGCCAGAGGTGCTGAGCATCATCGGCTTGAGGTACGCCTGGTTCGTCTGCGGGTGGAAGACGCCGCCGTAGATGCCGACGCCAATCGCGCCGCCGTCTAGCACCATTGGGGCCGCGTTGCCGTCGCGGCGGTGAAGCTCCGCGTCGGTGAACTCGTCCACGCCGCCGAGGTCGTCGCCGTCGAGCTTGAGCACGCGGACGGACTCCGTGTACTCCTGCGTAAACGCGCCGCCGTACTCCCCGTCAAAGCGGTTGCCGCCCACGAGCGCCGGCTCGCTCGCCAGGTTCACTAGGTGACCACCGGCCACCTTGAGCATGGCCTCGTCCGCCAGAGGCTGCCGGATGTGCGGCGCGAGGTCGCGCGCGCCCATGACCGCGCCGATGATTCCGGGCACGTCGATCACGGTCATCGTGCCGAACGTGATCTTGCCGCCGGCCGCCTCGCTGTGGCCGTAGCCACCGACGACGATCAGAGAGTCGCCTCTGGCGAGGAATTGCCCGTTCGTGCTGCGCAGCGGGTCCGCGATGGCGTCGGGCAGACCGTCCAGGCTCGCGCTCCACCGCGTGTCCGTCGCGCGGTCGTACACGATAACGTCGCCGTTCTCGTACTCGCGTGGAAAGGCGTCAGCGCCGAAGCCGTGCAGCCCCCCTCCTTCACCACTTTGGTTCTGAGTGCGCCCTCCCACGAAGAGCCAGAGCCCCTCGTGCTCGGCAACGGCGCCGGAGTGCAACGCCGGAGCGTTGACGAGGTCCGAGCGCTCGGTAAGCGTGACCGAGAAGGTCTCCTGCGCCGCTCCCGGGAGCGCGCAGAAAAGAACCACAAGGAGAAAAAGGGTGCGGATCATAGCAAAGCGGGGCCGTGGCAGAACCTACGTCGCACATACCGCCGCTCTAGAGAAATGCCCTCTGAGAGCGCGTCCGCCAGAGGCGGCCTCTGGCGGATACGTGCGCGCCCACTGGCACTACAACAACCGTGCGCCCCCGCCTCTGGCGCCGATGCCGCAGGCGCGTGTCGGCCCCGCGTGCCCACGCCAGAGGCCGAACCCTTAGGCGCGGTCGGGCGCCGTCGCTTCGTGGACGGCGAGGAGCATCTTCCGGGCCTCTGGCGTGAGGTCTCGGTCGCGGCGGGCCATGACCGCCTCAGCCACGCGGAGCGCTTTGGAGGGGCGGTATTCCACGCGCCGCGAGGCGCCGCCCCACGAGAACGACGGCACGTAGCGCGGCATGAACTCCGCCCCGAAGAGGTTGCACGCCACGCCGACGACCGTCCCGGTGTTGAACGCGGTGTTGATGGCGCACTTAGAGTGGTCGCCCATGACGAGGCCGATAAACTGGCTCCCCGTTTTGGCGTCCCTGCCTTCCACGGCGTCGTACAGCGAGACCTCGCCGTAGTCGTTGCGGAGGTTGGACGTGTTGGTGTCGGCGCCGAGGTTGCACCAGCGGCCGAGGTACGAGTTGCCGAGGTAGCCGTCGTGCCCCTTGTTGCTCAGGCTGTGGAGCACGCTCGCATGGACCTCGCCGCCGACCTTGCTGCGCTCACCGATCGCGCTGCCGTCGATCCGGCACAGCGCCTTGACCGTCGCGCCCTGACCGATCCAGCACGGCCCCGCCACAACGGCGTTGGCCTCCAATGCGGCGCCTTGCTCCAACCGGATCGGCCCGCTTGTCGCATCCAGGACCGCGCCCGGCGCGATCCGCACGCCTGAGGCGAGGTGGATGCGCTCGCCAGAGGCCAAAACGGCCGCGGGATGAACGTCGGCGCCCTCGTGCGTGCCCAGACCGCCCATCTCCTCCAGGTCCTCCGCGATGCGTGCCGGCACGTCTTCCACCAGGTGCCACAACCGCGAGACGACCGTCTCACCGCTGACCTCGTGGCGCTCCACGCCTTCGGGCAGCACGAACAGGTTGGTCGGGTCCGCCGGCGGGCTGGGAAGCCAGATCGCGAGCAGATCGTCGCCCTGCGCCCACACCTTGGCGTCGCCTCTGGCGCCCTCGCGGATGCGGTCTACGGTTTCGCCCCCGCGCGCGCGCCACCGTCCGTTGACGAGGAGCACGCCGCCCGTGACTGCCGCCAGAGGCACGGCCTCCGGGTGCTCTTCCAGCGTGACGCCGAGCACGGTTTCACGCGCGTGCAGCGCGAGCGTCTGAGGGGCGAAGGCCGCGACGGCGCTTTCCAGCAGCGTGCGCGCGCCGATGCGGAGGTCGTAGACCGCGCGCGTCAGCGCCAGAGGCGCGAGGTGGGCGACGGGGGCGTCCTCGAAGAGGCAGAGGGTCATCGGGAGGTACGGGGAGCGGAGGGGCAAGATCACGTCAGAGGCCTCTGGCGTGATAGGTCCGTCTACACCGCCACGGCGTCCCCGGTCTCGGCGGCTCGGTAAATAGCCTGCATGATCTCCACGTCGCGGAGCCCTTCGGCGCCGGGTGTGGCGGGCTCGCGGTCCTCTTTGACTGCGAGCGCCATCTCGTCCAGCATGGCCGCGAACTGGTTGGAATCCGGGATCGTGATCTCGCGCGTGCCCTCCTCGGTCTTGACCGTCAGGTTGCGCTCGTAGTAGTCCGTCGCGGGATCCAGCGTGAGTTCGCCAGAGGCGCCTTGCACGTGGATCCGCTTGGCCTGGTCCGCGCGGTAGCCGGAGGAGCACAGCGCGCGGGCGCCCGAGGGAAACGTCATCTGCCACTCGACGCCTTCCTCGACGCTCACCTCCTCCCGGTCCGAGCGCTCCAGGTACGTCGCCGTTACCTCGGTCGGCTCCTCGCCCAGCAAGTAGCGCGCGCCGTTAACGGAGTAGATCCCGATGTCGTAGAGCGAGCCGCCAGAGGCCAGGTCTTTCTGCGCCCGCCACTGGTCACGGAGCTCGTCCAGCTTGAGCAAGCGGTGGTGGTCGGCCATGATCAGGCGCGGCTCGCCAATCTCGCCGCCTTGCACGAGGTCGATGGCGCGGCGGTTGTACGGGTCGAACTGCGCGCGGTAGGCGATCATGAGCTTCTTGCCCGCCGCTTCGCCCGCGGCGATCATCGCGCGGCAGTCTTCCACCGTTCCGGCCATCGGCTTCTCGCAGAGGACGTGCTTGCCCGCCGCGAAGGCGCGCTCTGTCCAGGCGCGGTGGAAGGCGTTGGGCAGGATGACGTACACCGCGTCGACCGTCTCGTCCTCCGCGATGCGGTCGAAGTCGTCGTAGCTGTACACGTGGGAGTCCTCCAAGCCATAGGCCCGGGCCACGGCCTGCGCCTTCTCCGCGTTGCCGCTCACGACGGCGGCGAGCCGCGCGTGCTGCGTGTTCGCGAGGTTGGGCGCGATCTGGTTCAGCGCGTACGCCCCCAGCCCCACGAGCGCGATGCCGACCCGGGCCTCTGGCGGATCGGGGAGCGGGCGGCGCAGCGCCGGCATCGGGCGGCCGGTAAGGCCGGGATCGGAGGAGGAAGTCGGAGCGGAGGCGGACATGGCGCGGGGGGCATCTGAGGCGTCGGCCGTACATCTGGCCTCTGGCGCTCATGTTCCACCGTCGCCGCCCCGGGCACAGGATTCAGGCCCGCCCTGAGACTTTCCAAGACCCAGCGCGAGCGGGAGCGTCGAACGCGAGAGGTATTGAGCCCGCGGCCCCTGGCGCGTCCGACTTCGCTCCGAATCCGCCGGGCGCGCGCGATCCCTCCGCAGCGCACGAGGCAGTTTAGAGGCTTCGGCGCCCCCCGACCCGACCGGGTCCCCTGGCCACAGGCCTCTGGCGCACCCGCCCACGTAGTTCGGTTCGAATGCCTCAGATCAGAAACGTCGCCATCGTCGCCCACGTCGACCACGGCAAGACCACCCTCGTCGACGCCCTGCTCCAGCAGAGCGGCACCTTTAGCGCCCACGAGGTGATCCAGGACCGAGTCATGGACTCGATGGACCTCGAGCGCGAAAAGGGCATTACGATCATGGCCAAGAACACGGCCGTCCGCTTCACGCCAGAGGCCGGGGACCTGGCGGGCGAGGAGATGAAGATCAACATCATCGACACGCCCGGTCACGCCGACTTCGGCGGCGAGGTGGAGCGCACGCTCCGCATGGTGGACGGCATCATGCTTCTCGTCGACGCCGCCGAGGGCCCGCTGCCGCAGACGCGGTTCGTGCTCAGCAAGGCGCTCGCGCTCGGCCTCGTGCCCATCGTGGTCATCAACAAGATCGACCGCGGCGATGCCCGCGCCGAGGAGGTGCTGGACGAGGTCTACGACCTGTTCATCGACCTCGACGCCGACGAGCATCAGTTGGACTTCCCCGTCATCTACGCCGTCGCCCGCGACGGCGAGTGCACGACGGACCTCTCGGAGCCGCTGACGGACTTGCGGCCCATCTTCGAGGCCATCGTGGAAACGGTCCCCGCGCCCAAGGGCGACCCGGAGGCGAGCCTGCAGTTCCTCGTGACGGACGTCAAGCCCGACGCCTACCTCGGGCCTCTGGCGATCGGCCGTATCGTCAACGGCACGATCAGCACCAAGCAGCGCGTGCTGCTGTGCGGGCGCGACGGCACGCAGAAGCCGGCGCAGGTGACGCAGCTGTTCATCTCCGAAGGCCTGGACCGCGTCCCGGTGGAGAGCGCGCCTGCCGGTGAGGTGGTCTACGCCGCAGGCCTGGCCGGCATCGGCCTGGGCGAGTCCGTAGCCGACGCGCAGGACCCGCAGCCGCTGGAGCCTCTGGCGATCGACGAGCCCACGCTCTCGATGGAGTTCCGCATTAACAACAGCCCGTTTGCGGGGCAGGACGGCAAGTACGTCACGAGCCGCAACCTCCGCGACCGCCTCATGAAGGAGGGCGAGGCCAACCTCGCGCTCCGCATTGAGGAGACCGACAGCCCGGACCGCTTCCTCGTCTTCGGACGCGGTGAGCTCCAGATGGCGATCCTCATTGAGCAGATGCGCCGCGAGGACTACGAGTTCGCCGTCGGCATGCCGCAGGTCATCACCAAGCAGGTGAACGGCAAAACGCACGAGCCGTACGAGAAGGCCATCATCGACGTGGCCGAGGAGTTCATGGGCGTCGTCATCGAGACGCTCGGCACCCGCAAGGGCATGATGGTCGGCATGAAGAACAACGGCTCCGGCCGTGTCCGCATGACCTTCGAGATCCCCGCCAGAGGCCTCATCGGCTACCGGACGGAGTTCCTCACCGACACGAAGGGCACGGGCATCCTCACGCACCTCTTCGACGGCTACCGCCCGTGGGCCGGCCCCATCACGCACCGCGCGACGGGCGCGATCGTGGCGGACCGCCCCGGCAAGGTGACTGGCTACACGATCATCAACCTCCAGGAGCGCGGCCAGCTCTTCGTGAGCCCGACGGATCAGGTCTACAACGGCATGATCGTCGGCGAGAACGCGCGCGACGAGGACATGGAGGTCAACGTCACGAAGGAGAAGAAGCTGACGAACCACCGTGCGGCGTCGGCGGACAACTTCGAGAAGATGAACCCCGCCAAGAAGATGAGCCTGGAGGAGGCCATTGAGTTCATCCGCGACGACGAACTGATCGAGATCACGCCCAACCACACCCGCCTCCGCAAGCGCGAGCTGGATCCGCACGAGCGCAAGCGCGCGATGGTGGCCCGCAAGGCGGAAGCCAAGGGCGACTAGTCTGCCAGAGGCCTCTGGCGCATTGAACACCGCCCCCGCTGGTTCGCCCGGCGGGGGCGGTCTGCATTCAGGCTAGGCCCCTGTCCCGAACGGGATTCAGCGGCGCCAGAGCCTACCGCACGACCGTCAGCCGCGCCGCACGCCGACTCTCGCCAGAGGTCACGACGGCGGTGTACACGCCTGCACTCAGGCGGCTCAGGTCCAGTGGGATCGTGTGCTCGCCAGGGGCGAGTGCACGCTCGGGAAGGCTCAGCACCACGCGGCCGAGACGGTCCACCACCTGCACCCGCACGGCCTCTGGCGTGGCGGTCTCGAAGCGGAGCGTGGCGGCCCCGCGCGAGGGGTTCGGCGCGGCGGTGATCCGCGCGGCCTCTGATGCCAGAGGCGCTTCGTTGGCGACCAGCACGGGATCAATGGCCGTTTTCCAGAGCCCCGATCCGGCGATCTGCACGTACAGGTTGCCGTCGCGGACAAAGGCCGTCTCGCCGCGCGTCTGGAAGCCGGTCGGCCAGTTCTCGCTGTAGGTCGTCCACGTCGCCCCGTCGTCGTTGGAGACGGAGACGCCATCGATCTGGACGGCCACGACGAGGTCGCCAACGGCGTGAAGCGAGGTCGGGCCGTTTTCGAGAGCGCCGGCCTCGACCAGATCCTCCCAGGTCGCCCCGCCATCCAGGCTGCGGAAGAGCGTGCCGCCACCGTTGGAGTAGCCGATCCCCGCGAAGTAGGCCGACGAGGTGGCCGTGGCGGTGTTCACGGTAAGGGCGACCTCGGTCAGCGTTGCACCACCGTCGGTGCTGAAACGGACGCCAGAAAACTGGAACAGACGCGAGTCGGCAAAGATGAGCCGCCCGTTGGAGACAGTCGGGAGCGTCTGAATAGCGAACTCGGTCGCCAGAGGCGACCACGTCGCGCCCTCGTCGTCTGAGCGGAACAGCGTCGCGCGCGTGCCGCCGGTCCCCGTTGAGGATCGCCAATCGATCGCGTAGAGCGAGCCCTCGCCGCCGAAGAACATGTCGGCGTCGGGAGCGCCCTCACCTTGCTTGGTCCAGCTCACGCCGTCCGCGGAGCGGAACGTAGTCCGGTCGCATACGGAGTACAGCGCGCCATCAAGCTCGGCGGAGAGACGGCGGCCCGCGCCGCAGCGGTCGTTGAACTCGACATCCTCCATGCTTCTCTGGAACCGCCACGTCGCGCCGCCATCGGCTGAGAGGTACGCGTACTCGTCGTCGCCGAACGGGGCGTAGAGCGAGTCGCCGAAGGGAAGGACGCGCTGGAGAGCGTTTTGGAAGCCGTATATGCCCGTATCGGCCCACACCTCGGCAGTCTGGCTACGATAGATGCGGCTCCCCGTCCAGGGGTACGCGTACAGGAACCCGTCTCCAGTCGCGTGAACGACGGGAGCCGGACCGCCGGCCACGTAGATCGTCCCGCGCGCCACCGTCTCGTCCGGGTCTCCGACGCCCCACGTCGCGCCGAAATCGTAGCTGTACTCGACGAGGGCTGGGCCGTTGTTGTTGGGCGGGCGGACGTAGACGAGGGTGTCGCCAGAGGAACGGATCGAGGTGGTGCATCCGGTACACTGGGCGCCGCCGGGGAATGCGACCTCGCGCTGGCTCCACGTTTGGCCGCCGTCGTCGGTCCAGAAAAAGCGGCCGCCGGTTTGGGGGACGCTGGTGGGGGCGGAGAACCGGTAGTAGCGGTCGCCCTCGGTCCAAGTCACGCCTCCAGCGGAGGGGATGTGCGGGGTGAACGTCCACGTCGCGCCGGCATCCCGAGAGGCTAGCGTGCCCGAACTGTTCTGGGCCGAGCGTGGGAGAAGAACGGCACCGCCGGCGCTCTCGATGTCCCCGGTAAAGAAGCCTGTGAACGTCGCGGGGTCGGGGGTCTGGTCCATCCACGTCGCACCGCCGTCCGTGGACGCCTTGATGATGGGCTGCGCGTTGACGTTCTGGATTCGCCGGTAGGTCATGATGGTCTGCGCATCGACGGCGACGATCTCCTCAACCTCGGACTCCGGGTACTCCGTGCGGAACGTCCACGTATTGCCCCGGTCGGTGGAGGTGTAGACCCGATTGAGCGCGCTCGGGCCACCGTTCCGCGTCGTCATCACGACAACGAGTCCGTCGACGGCTGAGACCGCCTTGATGAAGTAGCCTTCCAGCGAGTTCTCGGTATCGAGCCCCGCTGTGACATCGGCCCAGGACCGGCCGCCGTCCTCTGAGCGGTAGAGAAGCGAGCCCCGCCCGACGCTTGCAACGGCGAACGTCGCACCTCCGCCGGTCTCGAAGGCGGCCTTGTCAATGCGACCGGGCCCGGCCCAGGTCCATTGCGCAACGGCCTCTGGCGAGAGGGAGAACAGGAGCAGGAAGAGGCCGACAACGCGCATGAGGACAGGAGGCAGAAAGGTCTCTCCAACCTCCCGCACGCCCCCGCCCTATCGCTCTCCCTAGTTCTAGGGAGGCGGCCCGCCTGCGCCTCTGGCGCCAGAGGCCGCGCGCCCCGTTAGCTTCTGCGCGCACCACTCCGCGCAGCTTGGGACCCTTCGACCTCCTCCACCCGCTCCCCGCCGACCGCCGCGGACGCGAACCCGAGGCCAACGCCTGGATCGAGCTCCACAACGTCGTCGTGGCCGCCGAGCGCCTGGACGAGTTCGGCCCCGAGGACTACGACCGCATCGGGCGCCAGAGGCGCGTGGACCTCGGCGCGTACGAGGGCAAACGCATCGAGCTCTACCAGCGCTTCCTGGACTGGACGCTGGAGGACGGCGACTTCTCCGAGGCCAACCGCACGCTGCTCGCGCACATCGCGGAAACGCTGCACCTCGGCCCCGGCCTCTTGCGCGATTCGCACGAGCGCGCCTTCGGGACGGTCGTGCACCACGCGCTCGCGGACGACTGCCTGAGCGTGGACGAGCGCCTGCTGCTCTACAAGCTCCAGCACACGCTCGGGCTGGACCCAGACCTCGCCTCTGGCGCCTACGAGGTCATGGCCCGCCAGAGGCTGCTCGTGACCGTCGCCCGCGTGCTGTGCGACGGGAAGCTCTCGCCAGAGGAGGCCGACGAAGTGGCGCGCGCCCAGGCGCAGATCGGCGTCAACGTGCCGCAGCGCGTGGCCGACATGCTCGACGAGGCCGCCGCGCGCTGGCACACCCACCACGCCGCGAGCCTGCCCACGCCCGCCGCCGAGCCCCGCCCGCGCGCCCGGTTCACGACAGCGGGCCGCTGGCGCGAGGTCGTGTTCGCGCGGCTGCTCAAGGTGTTCGGCACCCCGGAGGACCTCGACGCCTTCGCCAGAGGCGACACGTTCCACTACCGCGTCCCGGCGGTCGCGCTGCGCGGCATCCGCGCCGTAGGCCGCGCCGATGTCACCCGGGACCGTATCGTGCTGGACGCCAAAGCCGAGGCGCCCAAGGTGTTCATTGCGGCCACCGTCTCACGGGCGCTCCGCTTCAACAACGGCGTGCTCATGCACTGCGCAGACGGCCGCGTGCTGTTCATCGAGAGCGACGACGACGCGGGCCTGCACGGCGCCATCGAGCAGATGATTTCGGGCCGGGACCAAGGTCAGAGCTCGTGGGCGGGCCGCTGGCGCCCGCTGTTCGCCCCGGAGCGCGACGTGGCGTTGCAGAACGTGCCCCGCCGTGTGCCCTCGCACGAGCGCCCGGTGGCGGCGCTCGGCAAGCTGCTCCGCACCGGCGGCTGGGGCGGCATTGGCGATCTCCACCTCTCCGGCGATACGCTTACGCTCCGCCACAAAGGCGACACGCGCGAGGTCACCGTCCGCAACCTCCGCGGCGTGCACCACCACCGCCGCCTCGTCTGGATCGACCGCCGGAGCGCGCACGACTGGCTCGTGGAGTTCACGACCGACGCCGACGCGCAGAGCTTCGCGAACGCGCTCCTGACCGGCCCTGAGAACGATGGATAAGGGCGGGCCCGGGCGCCAGAGGCCTCTGGCGCCGCGCTCTAGCTGTTGCGCGCCCGCCGACGGAAGCGTGCCATCAGCAACGCGAAGCAGAACACCTGCAGCGCCAGCGGCACGGCCGGGTTGAACCGGAGCGCGAAGTGCCGGAACAGCATCGACTCCTTGGTGATCTCGCCCCACTTCGTCTCGCCCAGCGAGAAGTCGACGGCGGAGGTGAACGATCTCTGCGGCGTGAGGTGGAACGTCACGCGGTCCCCGAGTTCCACGCCGGGAGACAGGATCGCGCCTTCCACTGTCACGGTGTTCGTGTTCGAAAACGAGCCCTGGGACTCGGCTCGCGCCAGAGGCTGCCGCTCGAACAGCATCCGATACGACGTGGACATCCCCACCCGGTCGAGCTCGAACGGGACGCCGCCAACGCGGATCTCGCCTTCGTCCCACATCCCGCCGATCTCGACCTCGGCCACGATCTCGCCGGCGTCGTCCGCCTCGCGGATCTCGAAGTGCCAGGACCCGGCGCTTCGGGGCTGCGCCGTGTACACCGTGTGCGCGCCCTTCATCACCGGACGAGAACGCGGTAGCCGCCGGCCGGGACGGTGAACCGCAGGCCGCCATCATCTGAAGCCACGCGCGCGGGCTCGTCGAACGCGTCGCGCGCTCCGCCCCAGCCGCTAGAGGCCGGGTTCGCCTCTGGCGGTGCGGTGAACCGCACGGGCTCGGCACCGGTGTTGAGCGCCACAACGACCGTCTGGCCGGGCGAGTCGCGGCGGAACACCCAGAGCGTCTCCGAGGCTTGCATCGTCTCGTACGTCCCGTGGCGGAGCGCCGGGAGCCTCTGGCGGAGCCTGGCCAGTTGCGAGACGCGCGCGCGGTGGGCGCGCTCCTCTGGCGTCACATCGGCGCCCCAGCGCATGTCGCGGCGGTTGTCCGGGTCGGCGGCGCCCGTCATCCCGATCTCGTCACCGTAGTAGAGCACGGGCACGCCTGGAACGGTGAGCACGTACGCGAGGCCGAGTTCCAGCCGCGCGAGGCTGCCAGCCTGATCGCGCACCGGCGGGTTGTCGAAGCCGATCTGGACGGCGTCGGCCTCTGGCGGCGTGTCGTTCTCCAGGATCGCGAGAAAGCGCGTTTTGTCGTGGGAGTTGAGCAGGTTGCCCATGAGGTGCAGCGGCCCGTACTGCCGCAGGCCTTCTTCCACGGCGCCGGCGAGGGCGGCGAGCGAGCCGCCTCTGGCGAGCCCGCTGATGGCGGCGTCGTACTGGTTGAACTCGAACTGCGCGTCTAGCTGGCCCGGTCGCACGTACGAGCCCACGAGCGCGTGCGAGCCGAACGTCTCGCCGATCTGGAACAGGTCGCGGTCGGGAAGCTCCTCGTGCAACCGCTGGGTAAGGCGGCGCCAGAACAGGCTCGGAATGTGCTTTACGGCGTCGTGGCGGAAGCCGTCGGCGCCAGAGGCTTGGAGCCACCAGACCGCGTCGGAGGTCATCTGCTCCACGGCCTCTGGCGAGGCGGAGTAGTCGAAACTGGGGAGGTAGGGCTCGAACCACGTCGTGAGGCGGTAGTCGTCCCAGCGGCGGAGGTTGAGCGAGCCGTCCGGCAGTTCCAGCGTGCCGAACCAGTCGCGGTTCTCCCGGAAGTACGGGTGGTCTTCGTGCGTGTGGTTCGCCACGAAGTCCAGGAGCACGCGGAGCCCCTGCGCGTGCGCCTCATCCACGACCTCGCGCAAGAGGCCGATGTCGCCCAGGTGCTCGTCAACCTTGCGCGGCGCGATGGGCCAGTAGCCGTGGTAGCCGGTGTAGCGCCGGTGCGGCGGCGGAAACTCGACCTCGGAATGGTTCGGGTTGTCGTAGACCGGCGAGATCCAGAGCGCGGTCACGCCGAGGTCGCGGAAGTAGCCCTCGCGGAGCTTCTGGCGCAGCCCGGCCAGGTCGCCGCCGTGGTACTGCGCGGGCGCGAGAACGCTGTCGGGGTCGACCCGCGCGTCGTTGGTCGGGTCGCCGTTGGCGAAGCGGTCCAGGACGACCTGGTAGATGATCTGGTCGTGCCACGTCTCGGTCTCGCCAGAGGCCTCTGGCGCGCGGCCTTCCGCCTGCGCGTTCGCCAGAGGCAGGCCGTTGTAGAGCAGGACCTCGCGCCAGTCCGAGGCCACGCCGCCCGCGCTCGCGGCCACGCGGAGGACGCGGTGGCCGGTGAGGTCCGGCATCCCCGGCAACGGCCGCAGGCCGATCAGGAACTCCGTCCCGTGTACTTCCATGGCCTCGTCGGGAATCCGCACGTTGCCGATCAGCGCGACCACGTCCTCGGGCTCCAGGTCCACCTCCATCGGCGCGCCCTCGCGGTCCGTGCGGAGGGCCTCGAACTCGATCTGGTCCTCGGTAAACGGCGGGAGGAGGCGGAGCCCCAGCCGGCCCTCACCGGGCGGCTCCACGACGAGGATGTTGTTGAAGTCGCCGAACGGGTTGGGCGCCGTCTCCGCGTTCGCGGGGTCCAGGACCTCGGCGCCGTCCACGGTCAGCTTGTACTCGTAGCGGCCGGGCGCGACGGGCCGCGTGCGCGCAAGCGTGCCGTCGCCGCGGTCCTCCAACGGGTCGGCCGTCCGGCTCCAGTCGTTGAAGCCGCCGATGACGAACACCTCGGGCGCGCCAGAGGCCGCAGTCACGTCGGGCGTAAACGCGAACGTCACCTCGGGCTCCACGGAAACGTTCACGGGCAGCGCGAGGGCGGCGCCTCTGGCGACGTAGGGAACGGCGGCGACGCCGCTGAACCCGTCGCGCGCGCGGACGACGAAGCGGTCACCCAAGCTCTCGACGGAGACATCGGCGTGCGACTCGAACACCGGGCGCACGTCGGCGCCCATCCAGTCCTGCACGAGCAGCGTATCCGCCCGCCCGGCCACCACGCGCACGACCGGTACGGGCTCCGCCAGCGGGTCGCCCGGCGCGTCGGTCACCGCGTCAGCGAGGGCCGCCGTGGAATCGGCGGGCGGGGTCGCGCAAGCCGCGAGAAGGATCAGGGCGGCGAGGCTCGCCAGAGGCAGGAACGGGCGCATGGGGTGGGGGCGGTCTAGCGAAAGCTAGAGCCTCTGGCGCCAGAGGCGGTTAGTGGTTCCGCAGCGCCTCGATCAGCTCCGCCTTGTTCATGTCCGAACGCCCGCGGATGCCGACCTCTTGCGCGCGGCTGTAGAGTTCGTCCTTGGCCCACTGCTCGTAGGGCGGCTCGTGGCCACCTTTTTCTGAGGGGTGCTGGTCCGGGTTGGCCTGCGCGTTCGCGATGCGGGCCGCTTTTTCCTTGGAAGCGCCGTCGGCGCGGAGGGCCTCGTACGTCTCGTCGTCTTTGATCTGGGGTCCGTGGTCTGCCATAGCCATGAGGAGCGAAGGGGGACCGATACCCGCTCCGCCCTGCCACTGTGCCTCCACAGCAGCGGATTCGGGGAATCCCTCACGCGAGCCTCTGGCGCCAGAGGCCCCGCCACCGGCGCTACACGTCGGACTGCGCGTAGAAGATGGCCGCGAGAAAGCGCGGCACGTAGTCACGCGTCTCGCGCGGCAGGCGGCTGCGAATCTCCCAGAAGGTGGGCGGGCGGCCCTGGGCGCGTTCGAACTGTCGCACAAAGCCCTGCACGCGGCCGGGCCCGGAGTTGTACGCCGCGATGGCCAGAAGCCAGTCGCCGTCGAACATGCGGTGCAAGCGCTCCAAGTACTGGACCGCGATGCGGGTCGCCACCTTGGGATCGTGGACGGCCATTGAGTCCGCGCCGAAGTCCCCGGCCGTTTCTGGCATGATCTGCCAGAGGCCTCTGGCGCCGGCGTGGCTCACCGCCAGCGGGTCCATCGAGCTCTCGATCAGCGCGAGATACTTGAGCTCTTGCGGCAGGCCGCGGCGCGCCAGCGCCGTCTCGATCATCGGGAAGTACGCGCGGCGGCGCTTGCCCGAGGTGTTGAACAGGCGCCCCACCCGGACCGCCTCCGCCAGCACGTAGTCCATGCCC
Source organism: Rubricoccus marinus (assembly GCF_002257665.1). NCBI lineage: Bacteria > Pseudomonadati > Rhodothermota > Rhodothermia > Rhodothermales > Rubricoccaceae > Rubricoccus > Rubricoccus marinus. Next base: position 3,214,910 of record NZ_MQWB01000001.1, read on the forward strand.
TCGGGCGAGACCACGAAGTGCCCGGCGGCGGTGATCCCGAGCGCGGACTCGAACTCCGCCAGAGGCTCGGGCAGCGGCAGCACCTTGTGCCCCTCGGCCACGCGGAAGTCGAACATCAGGTCGTCCCGCTCGGCGAGGTCCTTGTGGCCGCTCGCGATGCGCGTGTCGAAAAACGTCGGCGGCGGCACGTCCGCCAGCGGCTTGTGCCCCGCCGCGATGTGGGTGTCGAACAGGCTGGGTGCGGCCTCGGGCGCGTCTACGCCCGGCGTCACCATCGGCTGCGTCGCCTCGTCGGGGTTGGGCGCGGGGACGGAGACTGGCGCGGGGGCTTCGGTCGCGCTCGCGGGCTCCACGTTGGGCGCCTGCGGCGCGGCGGGAAGCTCGGCGACGAGAGGGACCTCGTCCGCAGCATCGGCCTCTGGCGCGATCGCCGGGTCTAGCACGTCCTCCGCCTCGGACGCATCGGCCGCCGCGCGCTCCGCGGCCTCTGGCGCCAGAGGCGCTTCCGTCGCCAGAGGCTCCGGGTCTGAGGCGCTACCGGGTTCGTCGGCCGCGATCGCGCTCAGCGTCACGGGCGCGGCTTCGTAGGTGGAGCCTGGGCGCTCGGGCTGCGGCGGCAGGGGCGACAGCACGACGTGCCCCGGCGGCAGCGCGGCCTCTGGCGGCGCGCCCGGGACCGTCGCCGTGCTCACGGCCGGGGCGACGGACGCCGGCGCCGGAACCGCTGGGCGGGTTGCTGTCGCCGGCCGCATGCCGCGGCGGCGCGGCTTGTGCCCGTCGGCCACATCGGCGTCGAAGAAAGAAGAGTCCTGCGCCGTGGTGTCGGTGACGGCCTCTGGCGAGGCCGGAAGCTCTGCCTGCGCGTCCGCCGGGCGCGCGAGCCCGGCCCCGAGCAGCACGCACGGGAGAACCAGTCGGAGCAGAAAGCGGGGGTGGCGCATGAGGGCGTGGGGCTGGAACCCCTGACGGAGCACATCTCGTGCCCTATTGGCCCGCAAGGTAGAGGCCTCTTGGGGGAAGTCCGAATGGATCAGGCGCACAGAAATGCCCGCCTGCGCCAGAGGCCTCGGGCGGATCGCCTCGCGCCAGAGGCGGTATCTCAGCCGCGGCGCTCCCCTGTGCCCCGGGCCAGACTACCTTTGCATACTGGCATCTGCCCTCATGTCCGAGTTCCCTCCAGACCCCTCCGCCGCGCCCGAACCCGTCCAAGACGTGGTTCCGCTCAAGATCCTGTTCGTCGACGACGAGCCGGACCTGCAGCCGCTCATCCGGCAGAAATTCCGCCGCAGCGTGCGCAAAGGGGACCTCGACCTCAGCTTCGCCGAGGACGGCGTCGCGGCCCTTGAGGCCCTCGCGGCCGACCCCGACATCGAGGTCATCGTGACGGACCTCAACATGCCGCGCATGGACGGGCTCACGCTTCTCGGCCGCCTGGCCGAGATGGACCGCCGCCACAAGGCCGTGGTGGTGACGGCCTACGGCGACATGGAGAACATCCGCACGGCCATGAACAAGGGCGCGTTCGACTTCCTCACGAAGCCGATCGACATGGACGACCTCCAGATCACGATCCAGCAGGCGCGCCGCGCTGTGGAGACGGAGCGCGAGGCCGACCGCGTGCGCCTCGCGCTGGGCATGTACCTCTCCTCCGAGGTGGCGCAGGCCATCCTGGACAACCCCGGCGCGCTCGCGCTGGAGGGCGAGATGCGGGTCGTGAGCGTGCTCATGAGCGACCTCTCCGGCTTTAGCCGGATCTCCGAGGAGTTGGACGCGCCCCGCGTTGTCGAGCTTCTAAACGTGTACCTCTCCGCGATGACGGACGTCGTGGACGAGTATGGCGGGACCGTGGACGAGTTCATCGGCGACGCCGTGCTCGCCATTTTCGGCGCCCCGTTCGAGCAAGAGGACCACGCCGACCGCGCCGTCGCCTGCGCCATCGCGATGCAGGCGCGGATGGACGAGGTCAACGAGGTGATGAAGGAGAAAGGCCTCCCACACCTGGAGATGACCGCCGCCGTGAACTCCGGCGAGGTCGTCGTGGGCAGCATCGGCTCGCAGAAGCGCGCGAAGTACGGCGTGGTGGGCAGCCCCGTCAACCTCACGGCCCGGATCCAGAGCCAGGCCGCGCCGGGCGAGGTCCTCATCTCCGAGGCCACGCGCGGATCGGTCCAGGCCAACCTGACCCTCGCCGAGACGCGAGAGGCCGGGCTCAAGGGCTTCTCCGAGAACATCGCGCTCCACAGCGTTACCGCCATCGACGGCGAGCACGCCTTTGCTCTGACGCAGACCGAGGTGCATTACCGAGCACTCGGCGAGCCTCTGGCGTTCGACTACGTGCGCCTGGACGGCAAGCGCATCGATAGCGAGAGCGCGCCCGGGCGCCTGGTCCGGCTCAGCGAGCGCGGCGGCGAGGCCGTGACCGAGCAGGCGCTGGAGCCGCACACCGACCTCCGCATGACATTTACGCTCCCCGGGCAAAGCGAGGCCACCGAGGTCTACGCCAAAGCCCTCAGCGCCGAGCCGGACCCCTCCTCTGGCGGCACCCGCGTCCAGATGCGGTTTACCGCCGTTCCCGAAAGCGTAGGCGAGGCGTTGAACGCGCTCGTCCCCGAATCCGCCTGACCCCTCTGGCTGTGCGCACTTCCCACCACCGCACGTCTCACTGGCTCGCCGCTGCCGCGGTCCTGCTGTGCTGTGGCCTCGCCCTCGCGGGCCCCGGCTGGCTGGCCGCTCAGAACGCGGCCTCTGGCGCGAGCGCCGGGGAGCCGCCAGAGGCCGAGCGCGTCGCGTTCCGCCACCTCACGACAAGCGACGGCCTCGCCAACGAGTCCGTGGCGACGGTTCTCCAAGACCGCTTCGGCTTTATCTGGATCGGCACCGCCGACGGCCTCAACCGCTACGACGGCTACCAGCTGATCGAGTACAAGCGGGGGCCGGACTCGACGAGCCTCTCGGACAACGTGGTCTCGGCCCTCGCGGAGGACGCCAGAGGCTCGCTCTGGGTGGGCACGCGGCGGGGCCTGAGCCGCCTGGACCGCGAGACCGAACGCTTCCAACGCTTCCGCGCCGGCCGGGGCTCGATCCCCAACGACGACGTGATCGCGCTCCTGGCAGACAGCTCGGGCGCCGTCTGGGCCGGCACGGGCGGCGGCCTTGGCCGCTACGACCTGGAAACCGAGGCGTGGACCACGTTCCGCCACGCCCCTGGCGACGCCTCCACGCTGCCGAACGACAACGTCAGCGCCCTCGCCCTCGGCAGCGACGGCGCGCTCTGGGTCGGCACAGACGACGGCGTGTCGCGCCTAGACATGGAGACGGGCACGTTCCGGGCGTACCGCCCGCCGGGCACGAGCGACGGGTTCAGCGGCGCCGTCTCCAGCATCTCCGTCAGCGAGGAGGGCCACCTCTGGGTGGGCACGCTCGGCAACGGGCTGTACCGCCTGGACCCGGCCTCTGGCGCGTTCGAGCCCGCCGCCATCGCGGGGCTCTCCGTCAGCGTGGTCTCGTCCGTCTACGAGGACGGTGGCGGCACGCTCTGGGTAGGCACCTTCGGCGACGGTCTGCGCCAGATCCCCCCCGGCGCGACCGAGGCCATCGAGTACCAGGCCACCGAGGGCGACCCGGACGCGCTGATCGACGAAGCCGTTTCAGACATCTACGAGGACCGCCAGGGCGTGCTGTGGGTCGCGACGTACGGCGGCCTGGACCGCTTCGACCGCGCCAGAGGCACCGTCGCCCGCTTCCGCCACGACCCTCAGGAGCCCACCTCGCTCTCTAGCAACGACGTGGCCGCGCTCCTCACCACCCGCGACGGCACGCTCTACGTCGGCACAGACCGCGCCATCGACGTCACCACCGACCGGAGCTCGTTCCGCCACACGCCGGTCTCCGGGACCAGCGGGCCGGCGGCAACCCTGGCGCTTCTCGAAGCCGAAGACGGCACGATCTGGGCCGGCACCGAGGCAGGCATCTTCCGCGTCAGCGCCAGCGGCGCAGAGCCGGTAGCGCTCCCCGGCCGCGCCATTATCGCCAAGGCCCTCCTGGAGGACCGCGACGGCTCGCTTTTCGTCGGCACGCTCGGCGAAGGCCTTATCCAGCGCGACCCGGCCTCTGGCGGCACGGTCTCGTACACCCACGACCCCGCCGACCCCGGCTCCATCGCGCACGACCACGTCCGCGCGCTCGCCGAGGACGCCAGAGGCGCTCTCTGGGCCGGGACCGAAGAAGGCCTCTGCCGCCTGGACGAGGCGGGCGCCAATGCGCGCTTTACCTGCTTCCGAGCGGCGCCAGAGGACCCAGACGCCCTCGCGGACGGCTACATCCACACGCTCCACGCCCGCGAGGACGGGACGCTGTGGATCGGGACCAAGGGCGGCCTGCACAAGCTGGACACGTCGGCACCGGAGCGCGGCTTTTCCCGCCTGACCGAGGCCGAGACGGACCTCCCGAGCGACGACGTGCTCGCCATCGTCGAGGACGACGACAACTACCTGTGGCTCGCGACGAGCCGCGGCCTCACGCGCTTCGACCCCGTCACGGACACGTTCCAGCAGCGCACGCTCGGCGGTGAGGGCTCGGCGCGGACGCTGGGCGAAGCCGCCACGCGCACCGCCAGCGGCGAGCTCCTCTTCGGCGGAAGCAACGGCCTGCTGGCCTTTTTCCCGACGCAGCTCGCGGCCAGCAACCCCAACCCGCCCGAGGTGGTCATCACCGCCGTCTCGCTCGGTGGCGAGCCTCTGGCGCCGGGCCCTGACAGCCCCCTGGACGCCCCGGCGCCTCTGGCGGAACGCCTCAAGCTGGACCACGCGCAGGCCAACTACGTCACGTTCGCCTTTGCCGGGCTCCACTTCTCGGACCCCGGCCGCAACAGCTACCGGTTCACGATGGAGGGCTTCGACGAGGACTGGCGCGGCGGGCTGGGCGCGCGCGAGCGGACGGCGCCTTACACCAACATCCCGCCGGGCAAGTACACGTTCCGGGTGCAGGCCGCCAACGCGGACGGCGTGTGGAACGAGACCGGCGCGAGCCTCGACGTCGTGGTCACGCCGCCGTGGTGGCGCACGCCGTGGGCGTACCTCGCCTACGCCGGGCTCCTCGTCTTCGGCTTCGTGCGGTTCGACAAGTGGCAGCGCCAGAGGCTGCTCAAGGAGGAGCGCGAGCGCGCCGAGCGACGCGAGCAGGAGATCCGCGCCGAGACCGCCGAGGCCGAGGCGCAGCAGGCCGAGGCCGACCGCCAGCGCGCCGAGGCCGAAGCCCGCGCCGCCCGCGCCGAGGCCGACCGCCAGAGGACCGAGGCGGAGGGCAAGCGCGAGATCGAGAAGGCGTTCCGCGAGCTCAAGGCCATGCAGACCCAGCTCGTGCAGTCGGAGAAGCTGGCCTCGTTGGGGCAGCTCACGGCCGGCATCGCGCACGAGATCAAGAACCCCCTCAACTTCGTCAACAACTTCGCCGACCTCTCCGTCGAACTCGCGGACGAGCTGGGCGAGGAGCTGCGCGACAACAAAGACAAGCCGGTCTCGGCCGTCTTGGAGGAGGTCACGGCCATCCTCGACGACCTGCGCGAGAACTCCCGCCGCATCCACGAGCACGGCACGCGCGCCGACCGCATCGTCAAGGCGATGCTGCTCCACAGCCGCGGCAGCTCCGCCGAGCGCGGGCAGATCGTCGCCAACGCGTTCGTGGAGGAGTACGCCAACCTCGCCTACCACGGCGCGCGCGCCAACGACAAGGAGTTCCAGGTGGACCTGGTACGCGACCTCGACCCCAACGCTGGCGAGGTGGAAGTCATCCCACAGGAGCTGGGCCGCGTCCTGATCAACCTGCTCTCGAACGCGTTCTACGCCGTCGGCCAGCGCAAGAGGACCGACGGCGAGGGCTACGAGCCGCGCGTAACGGTCGCGACCACGCGCGAGACGGATCCCGAACAGGACTGGGTGGAAATCCGCATCGAGGACAACGGCACCGGCATCCCAGACGAGATCCGCGAGAAGGTCTTCGAGCCGTTCTTCACCACCAAGCCCACCGGCGACGGGACCGGGCTCGGCCTCTCGCTCGCCTACGACATCATCACGCAGGGCCACGGCGGCACGCTCGCGGTGGAGAGCGAGGAGAACGTGGGCACGACGTTCATCATCCGCCTGCCCGCCAAGTCCGCGCCAGAGGCCGTCACGGCCTGAGCCTCTGGCGCGGCGTGGCACATCCAGCGAACGCTTGGACGGACAGATGCGGAGGCCCCGTCGGGAGCGGACGTCGGGGCCTCTGGCGCCAGAGGCGAGAACACGGGAGGCGGGGAAATCGTTGGACGGCTCCTTTCCATCCCCACGCCTCCTCCCGCTATGACCACCCGCACCGCAGACGCTCACTGGAGCGGCTCCCTCTCCGACGGCAACGGCAACATCTCCGTCGAGAGCGGCGCCTTCGACGTGCCGTACTCGTTCGACTCCCGCTTTGGCGAGGGCACGCCGACGGCCGCCTCCAACCCCGAAGAACTGCTCGGCGCCGCCCACGCGGGCTGCTTCACGATGGCCGTCTCGCACGAGCTCGCCGAGGCCGGTCACCCGCCCAAGGACGCCCACACCACCGCGAAGGTGCACATCAAGCAGACCGGCGGCGGCTTCGAGATCCCGAAGATCGACCTCGTCCTGAACGCCGACGTGCCGGGCATCTCCGAGGAGGAGTTCCAGCGCATCGCGCAGCACGCCAAGGAGAACTGCCCGCTCTCGAAGGTGCTCGCCGCCGCCGAGATCACGCTCGACGCCACGCTTGCGAGCGCCTGATCCGCGCCTCTGGCGACAGGCCGCGCTCCTCGCGTTCCGATTCTGAGCCGCCCCGCATCGCGCGGGGCGGCTCGCGCTGTTGTAGGGCCTCTGGCGTCAGAGGCCGTGCGCCGTTTCTACCGAGCCTCCACGCTCTTGCGGCTAGCTTCCGGCCCCTCCACCCGCGCCGGCTTCCGGCGCCCAGACCCCCGAAGCAGATGGGCCGGATGTTCGAAAAGCGCAAGCACACCATGTTCGCGCGCTACGACCGCATGGCGAAGCAGTTCTCCCGCATCGGGAAGGACATCGTGATCGCTGTCAAGGCGGGCGGGCCGGACCCGGACATGAACCCGCAGCTCCGGCGCGTGATGCAGAACGCGAAGGGCGTCAACATGCCCAAGGAGAAGGTGGACGCGGCCATCAAGCGGGCGTTGGGCAAGGACACCGCCAGCTATGACGAGGTGCTCTACGAGGGCTACGGCCCTCACGGCGTGCCCATCCTCGTGGAGGCCGCGACGGACAACGTCAACCGGACCGTTGCCAACCTCCGGGCGCTGTTCGACCGCGGCAACGGCAACCTCGGCAACTCGGGCTCGGTGGCGTTCCAGTTCAACAAGATGGGCGCCTTCTCGCTCGCGCCAGAGGCCGTAGCCGACCGCGACGAGTTGGAGCTGGAGTTGATCGACGAGGGCCTGGAAACGCTGGAGGACGGCGCGACCGAGGACGGCCGCGAGGTGGTCGTCGCGCGGTGCGCGTTCTCAGACTTCGGCACGATGCAGAAAGCGTTGGAAGAGCGCGGCATCGAGCCCGTCGCCGCTGAGATCGAGTGGGTGCCAACCACGACCGCCGAGCTGACCGACGAGCAGGCCGACGCCGTGCTCGAACTCGTCGGCAAGCTCGAAGCCGACGAGGACGTACAGAAGGTCTTCCACAACCTCGCCTGAGGAGGGATTCGGGATGCACGCCTCTGGCGTGCTCGGGGTAAGGGAGCGGCAGAGGACGCCGCATCCTGTCCACGTCTCCCCGGCCTCTGGCGCCAGAGGCCACCTGCCGCGATCTGTGCGCACGTCACCTGATCCTGCCGACCGACTCGGCCTCTCGCTCGCGGCTCTCTCCGCCGCCACGTGGGCGCTCGCGGGCGTGTGGGTGCGCCTGCTCCCCGGCGTGCCCCTTGCCACGATCGTCGCCGGCCGGCTTGCCCTCGCGCTCGTCGCGCTGGCGCCTCTGGCGTGGGTGTGGCGCGAGAGGCTCCGCCTGACGCCCGCAACCTGGGGCCTGGCGACGCTAATGGTGGCGTACTACGGCTGCGCCGTCGCCGCCTTCCGGTTTACGGCCGTCGCCGAAGGCACGCTGTTTATCAACATCTCGCCGCTGTTCGCGGTCGCGTGGGCCGTCGCCAGAGGCGAGGCGGTGCGCCGCGGCGAGGCGTGGGGCACGGCGCTGGCGCTGGCGGGCGTGGCCGTGATCCTGGCGCCGAGCGCTCTGGAAGCGTCTGGCGCGGCGCAGGACCGGCTGATCGGCGACGCGCTGGCGCTTCTAGCCGCGCTCGGCATGGCCGCCTACGCGATCTCGTTCAGCCGCTTGCGGGGGGCGGACCGCGCGCCGGAGCCTCTGGCGGTGACGCTGCTGACGTTCGGGCTCGGCGCCGTGGCCGCGCTCGGGCTTTGGGCGGTTCAAGGAGACGCCGCGCTCGTGGGGCTGGACAGCCCCGCATCATGGGGCGCTCTTATCGCCCTCGCGGTCATCACGACAGCCATCCCGACGTTCGCATACAGCGTCGCCTCGCACCGGCTGCCGCCCATCCTCGCGACGACCGTGCGCTTGCTCACGCCCGCCTTCGCCGCCGTCGCAGCGTGGCTCGTGCTCGGCGAGGTGCCATCGGCCTGGCTGATCCCGGGCGGCGCGCTCGTGCTCGGGGGCTTGCTCCTCTCCGTGCGCGCCAAGGCCGCCTAGCCCCTAGTGGCGGGAAGCCTCTGGCGGAATCGCGCCAGAGGCCGGGGAGCCCTCGCGCTACTCGCTCAAAAACGAGACGCCGGTGAGCGACTCGCACTCACGCCAGAGGCGCGCGCGGACCTTGGCATCCAGCGCCTTCGTGGGCGGGTTCACCTCCACGGCGTGGCCGCGCATCTTGTAGCGCGGGCCGTAGAAGGCGCCGCCTCTGGCGCGCGGGTCCGTCCCGGCGCGGAGCTGCGGGAGCGCGCCCTGGAGCGCCGTCATCGCGACGCGGTCCATCGTCAGGCTGTAGAAAAAGCTTTCCAGCTTGGAGCCGCTCTTTTCGGCGCTTGTGGCCTGAAGGTCCGTGTTGGAAAGCCCCGGGTGCGCCGCGAGGGCGACGGATGACTCGCCGGCGTCTTGCAGACGACGGTTCATCTCGTAGGCCAACATCAGGTCTGAGAGCTTGGACTGGTTGTAGGCGCCCCAGCGGCTGTAGCTCTGCTCCCCCTGGAGGTCCGAGAATGAGATCTTGCCACCCCACGCGGCCATGCTGCTGAGCCAGATCGTCCGGGAGCCCTCGGTCTTGAGCAGCACCGGCAGCAGGCGCCCGACGAGCGCGAAGTGGCCCAGCACGTTGACGCCGAACTGCGTCTCGAAGCCGTCATCGGTCTCGCTGCGCGGGATCGCCATGATTCCGGCGTTGCAGTAGAGCAGGTCCAAACGCTCGGCGCCAGAGGCGAACCGCTCGCCGAACGCACGGACGCTGTCCAGGCTCGCGAGGTCGAGGATCTCGATGGCGAGGTCGGCGTCCGGCACGTCGCGGCGGATGTCATCGGCGGCCTCTTGCGCGCGCTTCTCGCTGCGGCACGCCATGACGACGTGCGCGCCTTTGCGGGCCAGTTCTCGGGTGGTCTCTTTGCCCAGCCCGCTGTTGGCGCCGGTCACGACGGCGGTTTTTCCAGAGAGATCGGGGATGTCTTGAGTGGACCAGTGGCGGGCCATTGTCTTTTCGGGTGTGTGTGCCCCTCGGACGCCTACGCGCGGCGCGCGGTTCGGCCTCTGGCGTCAGAGGCCGGTATCATGCGCCTCCCCACTCCGCCTGTTGATGCGCGCCACTCTCTTCGCTCTCGCCCTCATGGCCGCGGCGGCTCACGCCCAAACGGCCCCTGTGGCGTCGGAGGCTGAGCCGCTGGCGCTGCCCGGCGGAATGACGTTCACTCTGGACGCCCCCGCGCAGACGTACCGGATTCACGTCACGCTCCCGCCGGACTACCGCGCGACGGGAGACTCGCACCCCGTGCTCTACTACGCCGACGCGCAGGCGCTGACCGAGATCGTTGTCGGGACGCACCGGCTCGCAGCGGCCGTACGGACCGCCGACATCGAGACCGCGATCCTCGTCGGCATCAGCGTGGACGGCGACGAGGCGGCGTGGAACGCCCAGCGCAACCGGGACCTCACCCCGACTCCGTTCGACCCGTCGGGGGTGGACTCGTCGCAAGAGGGGGACTTTCTCATCGCGCTGTGGGCGGCCTGGTCGCCAGGTGCGAACGAGACGGGAGAGGCGGCGGCCTTCGCGACGTTCATCCGCGAGTCCCTCGCGCCGCGGGTCGAGGCGTCGTACAACGCGAGCGCGACCGACCGTGGCTGGCTCGGGCACTCGTTCGGCGGGCTCTTCGGCGCGTGGGCGGAAGCGGAAGAGCCGGATCTGTTCAACCGCCTCCTGCTCGTCTCGCCTGCCATGTGGTGGAACGAGGGGGAGGTCGTCGCCTCGGAGTTCGCCGCGCCAGAGGCGGAGGAGGGGGTGTTCATCGCGTACGGCACGGCGGAGGACCGGCCTATCACGCGGTGGGCGCCGCCCCTGGCGGAGGCCATGAAAGCAGCGGGCTACGGCCCCACGCTCCGCGCCTACGACGGCGCGGACCACTACTCGATCGTTCCACGCGCGATCTATGACGGACTCGTTGCGCTGTACGGGAGATAGGACGTAGGCCTCTGGCGCCAGAGGCCGGTACTTTGCGCACCCCTCGGATTGGGTTATGCGCCTCGCTCTTGTGATTCTCGCCCTCGTGGCTACGTCGGCCCGCGCCCAAACGGAGCCGGCGGGCTCCGCGCCCGAGCCTCTGGCCATACCGGGAGCCGAGACGTTCACCTTGGACGCGCCCGCGCAGACGTACCGCATCCACGTCACCCTCCCTGAAGGCTACCGCGAGACGGGCGCGCCGCACGCCGTCCTCTACTACGCCGACGCGTGGTGGCTGACCGAGGCCGTCGCGGGCATCCGAAGACTGGCCGATCTGGCGGAAAGCACGGACATCGAGCCGGTCATTCTCGTCGGCATCGGGATGGACGGTGAACCCCGGGCGTGGAACGCGCAGCGCAACCGCGACCTCACCCCTTCGCCGACGCAGTTCGCCGGCGGCGGCGGCTTCCCCATCGGCGGCGTCATCATGGACTCCACAAACACGGGTGGCGCCCCGGCCTTTCTGCGCTTTATCCAGGACCGTCTCGCGCCCCGCATCGAGGCCCACTACAACGCGAGCGCCACGCGCCGCGGCTGGCTCGGGCACTCGCTCGGCGGCCTCTTCGGCGCGTGGGCGGCGCAGGCCCGTCCCGATGCGTTCGAGCGGTTGCTGCTTATCTCTCCCTCGGCGTGGTGGAACAACGGCGAGGTCGTAGAGGCCGGCTTCACGGCGCCAGAGGCTCAGGACGCGCGCGTCTTTCTCGCCTACGGGATCGAGGAAGGCAACCTGCTTCGGACCTGGGCGCCGCCTCTGGCGGACGCGATGGAGGCCGGCGGCTTTCCCGTCACGCGCCGGGTCTACGAGGGCGCGGGCCATCACTCCATCCTGCCGCAGGCGATCTGGGACGGGCTCGTGGCGCTCTACGGCGAGGCGGAGTAGCGCGGCGCCTCTGGCGCCAGAGGCCGCGCGCGCCAGAGGTCCGGCTACCGGTCGTGGATGCCTTTGCCGGCCAGGATGCGCGGGCGGTGCTTCTCGACTCTCGCCGAGCGCGTGGCCGTCTGCTTGGCTCCGCCGATGTGGAGGAAGTAGCCCCGCTGGCGCCCTGGCGTGAGCGCCTCGAACGCGGCGCGAAACGCGGCGTCGGCGTCGAGTTGCTCCTGGAGTTCGGCGGGGACGGCGTACTCGCGCATCTTCTTGAGCTCGACGGTTCGCCCGGCGCGCTCGATTTCGATGGCCTCCGCGAGGTAGGCCCGCACGATGGGTTCGAGATCTTCGATCTGCTCGACGCTCGTAAATCGCATCTGGCGCCCGGACTGCGTGTGCTCCCCGGCCTGATGCAAAAGGCCGTGCTCGTCTTTCAGGAGCACGCCTTTAAAGAATGCGAGGCAGGCGTGGCCTTTGAAGGCGCTCACGATGACGACGTTTTTCCCGCCGAGCGTGTAGCACGGCTGCCTCCACTTGACCTCCTCCAGCAACGGCGTATCGAGGCAGATCTCCCGGAGCCGGAGTTGCTCCTCGCGCCACTGCGCGGCCCTGCTCAGGCGTTCGTCGACCTCGGGGTTGGGAGCGTTCATCGGAGCACCGGGCTTATCGGAAGGAACGATTGCGTGGGACGCCAGAGGCCCCACGGTCGGGCAGAAAGTAGAGGACCGCGCCTCGCCCGCCTAGACGCGGCCTCTGGCGCCAGAAGCCGCACCGCGTTGCGCGCGCCGAGTTGTCTCCGCAGGCCTACGCCAGAGGCGGCGTCTCCACGAGAAACCGGCGGAGCCTCCTGAAGTCCGCGTCGTTTGCGGCGCCAATGGACACACCCCAGGACCCCGCCCCCGACGAAGGCCGACGCCCCGGAGCCTCTGGCGCCGAAGCCGAAATCGACCACCAGGAGGGCAAGCATCCGGCAAAGCAGGACCCGTTCGCGTCGTTGCGAAACGCCGGGTTCGCGCTCTACCTCGTGGGCAGCCTCGTCTCGAACGCGGGCAACCAGATGCGCGTCGTGGCGGTCGGGTGGGAGGTCTACGAGCGGACGCAGACGGCGCTCGGGCTCGGACTGATCGGGCTGACGCTCGCGCTGCCGGTTCTCCTCCTCGCGCTGCCCGCGGGCGCTGCGGCCGACCGGTACCCGCGCAAGAGGCTCATCCAGATCGCCCAGATCGGACTCGCGGCCTCTGGCGCCGGGCTCGCGTGGGTGTCGTACACCGGCGCGCCGGTTGCGCTGACGTACCTGTTCCTGCTCGGGACGGGCATCTTCCGCGCGATCGGATGGCCCGCCTCACAAGCCATCGTGACCGGCCTGGTGCCGACGCGCGTGTTCGCTAACGCCACGATGTGGCGGAGCGTGGCCTACCAGATCGCGTCCACGCTGGGGCCTCTGGCGGGCGGCTTCCTCGTCGCATGGCACGGCCCGGCGACGGTCTACATCACCGATGCGGCCTCCAGCCTCGTCCTGCTGGGCTGCCTCTTTTTCGTGATCCCGACGCCGCAGGCGCGCTCGACCGAAAAGAAGTCGTGGCGGAGCCTGATCGAGGGCGCGCGGTTCGTGCGGCGCCAGCCGGTCATCCTCTCCACCATCACGCTGGACATGGTGGCGGTCCTCTTCGGCGGCGCGACGGCACTGTTGCCCATCTACGCGACCGACGTGCTGGGCGTCGGCGCCGAGGGCTTCGGATGGATGCGTGCGATGCCGTCGCTGGGCGCCATCGCGATGGGCCTCTCGCTCGCGCTGCTCCCGCCGATGCGCTACGCCGGGCGCACGCTCCTGCTCGCCGTCGTCGCCTTCGGCGTCTCGACGATCGTGTTCGGGCTCTCGACGAGTTTCCCGCTATCGCTTGTGGCGCTGTTCTGCCTCGGCGCGGCCGACAACATCTCGGTCGTGGTCCGCTCGACGGTGCTCCAACTGCTCACGCCCGATGAGATGCGCGGGCGCGTTGCCGCCGTCAACGCGGTGTTTATCGGCACGAGCAACGAGATCGGCGAGTTGGAATCCGGGACGGTCGCGAGCGTGATCGGCGCCGTGCCCACTGTCGTCTTCGGCGGCGTGATGACGCTCCTCACGGTCGGGGCGGCGGCATGGATCTGGCCGCCGCTGCGCCGCCTGGGTGCCCTCGAAGACCTGGAGCCGCCAGAGACCGTGCCCGCGCCCGCCTGAGCCTCTGGCGCCAGAGACGAACGGCCTCAGCGGCGTGCCTCTACGGCTCCAGTTCGCTCGCGGGCGGGAGGTTGACGTTGCGCATCGCGGCCGCGTCCAGCGCCACGCCGTGCACGGTCAGGAGGTCGAGCAGCGCGAACATCGCGAGGTCGCCTCTGGCGATCTGCTCCTCAACGACCGGCGCCACGGCCTCGACACGCCAGAGGCCGCAGACGGGCTGCATCCGGTCGCCGGGCTCCTGCGCGATAAAGGCGTCTGCGTCGCCAGAGGCCGCTTCCAGAAGCGGCGTCAGCGCCTCTGGCGTGAGGTGCGGCATGTCCACGGCCGCCGCCAGAAGCCACGGCGTCTGCGTCGCGGCCAGCCCGGCCGCGAGGCCCGCCAGCGGCCCGCCGTCGGGGACCGAATCGGTCACGACCTCAGCGCGGACGGGGTACGGCCTCGGCGTGGGGCCGGTCGCGATGAGCACGCGGCTCGCCAGAGGCTCCAGGGCCATGAAGACGCGCTCGACGAACGAGAGGCCGCCCACGTCGGCGAGGGCCTTGTCGCTGCCGAACCGGCGGCTCTTGCCGCCCGCGAGGATGAGCGCGGTAACGTTAGACGGAGTCAGCAAGGGGGTTCGGGAAGGCGTCCAGTTCGTCCGGGCGCTTGTGGAGGCACGCGAAGTCCTTCTCGACGAGGATCGCGAGCGTGCGCCCGTCGCCCGCGTCCTGCTCGCCGCTGAAGCCGACCTCGTCGCCCCCCGCCCACGGGCCGATCCACGCCTCGGGCACGAGCACGGTCACGCCTCTGGCGTCCATCTCGACGCGGAGGTCGCCTCCGCCAGAGGCGCGGAGGCCGTACGCGAGCGCAGCCTCTGGCGCGACGCGCATCGCGCTCTCGACGGCGCCGGTTTCGGCGAGCGTCTTGACCTCGGTCTGAGTCAGGCGGAGGCGGATGGAGTCGCCCTTGATACGGAGTTTCATAGCGGTCGGCGGTGGCGGCGATCTCACGCGTGGCCTCGCGCGAGGGTCCGGCAGGCGGCACCTCGTTCGCATAAGCTTGTTGAAACAAATAAATGGTCCACATCGCTCAAGCCGCCACCGATCCCCTATCCGCATGCAGGTCCTCCCCGACACCTCCGCTCTCCTCGCCCTCGACTCCGAGGCGCAAGACCTCCTCTTCCGCGAGGCGCACACGACGTACACCTTTGCCGACGAGCCCGTGACGGACGAGCAGGTCCGCGCCATCTACGACCTCGTCCGCTGGGCGCCCACGGCCGTCAACGGCCAGCCGCTCCGCGTGCTCCTCGTCCGCTCCGGCGACGCGCGCCAGAGGCTCGTCCCGTTCATGATGGACAGCAACCAGGGCAAGGTCGCGACCGCGCCCCTCGTCGCCGTCCTCGCCTACGACACGGACTTCCACGAGAACCTCCCGCGCCTCCTCCCGCACGCGCCGGGCGCGAAGGACTGGTTCGCGCAAGAGGCCCCGCGCGTCGCCTCGGCGCACGAGAACGCGGCGTTGCAGGCGGCTTACTTCCTCCTCGGCGTCCGCGCCGCCGGTCTCGGCGCCGGCCCCATGAGCGGGTTCGACGCCTCTGGCGTCGACGCCGAGTTCCTCGCGGACACGTCGTGGCGCTCGTTCATGGTCGTCACTCTCGGCGTCCCCGCTGAGGAAGGCGCGTGGCACCCGCGCAGCCCGCGGATGGACTACGAGGAGGTCTTCCACGAGGTCTAGCGAGTCCCGCCTCTGGCGTCAGCGGTCACCAGAGGCGCTCAGATCGAGCCGCTCGGCGCCCGCATAGACGTTGAAGCGTCCGTCGCGGACGAACCCGAGCAGCGTCATGCCGTGCTCCCGCGCGAGGTCCGCCGCGAGCGACGACGGCGCACCGACCGCGGCCAGGACGGAGATCCCTGCCACGAGCGCCTTCTGCGCCAGCTCAAAGCTCGCGCGCCCGCTCACGAGCACCACCGCCTGTGGCGGGACGGTCTCGCCAGAGGCGAAGTAGGAGCCCACGAGCTTGTCGACGGCGTTGTGCCGCCCCACGTCCTCGCGGACGCGCAGGAGGTCGCAAGAGGCCCCGCCGCCCGACACGCTGAACAGCGCCGCAGCGTGGAGCCCGCCGGTCTGCTCGAAGACGTCCTGCGCCTCGCGTAGCAGAGCGGGCATCGCGTGGATGGCCTCTGGCGTGAGCCTCGGCCCCGGCGCCAGAGGCGCCCCGGTGATGACTCCGACCGCCTCCAGCGAGGCCTTGCCGCACACGCCGCAGCTGGAGGTCGTGTACACGTGCCGCTCCAGCCGTCCGGCGTCGAACGTGACGCCAGAGGCGAGCCGAACGGCGACGATGTTGGGGTCGGTCTGCCCCCCCTGGATCGGCGCGTGGAACGCGTCCAGCACGTCCTCTGGCGACCGGATCACGCCCTCACCGACGAGAAAGCCGACCGCGAGGTCGGCGTCGTGGCCGGGCGTCCGCATGGTCACCGCGAGGCGCTGCACGCGATCGCCCCACATCAGGCGGATCTCCAGCGGCTCCTCTGCCGCGAGCCAGTCATCGGCCGTCTCGGCCTGCCCGCCGCGCACGCGCACAACAGGGAGCGCGCGGGCGCCAGAGGTAGAGAGCAACGGCATGGGAAGAGAGGGGCCTCTGGCGCTGGAAGCGCGCGCCAGAGGCCTCGTGTAGGCCCTCGCGTGGCCTCGCGTTCCCCGGGCGCGCACTCGGGGGAGTTCGGGGCCGCAGACCCTCTGTTTTTTGCGGGCCGGGCCCTATCTGTACGGATATAAAAGTCCGGCCTAGTAGTTTCCCCTACTTCCCAAGCCATTGCCCTGTGTCTCAGCCCTCTACTCTCGTCGACATCCTGCTGGAGCGCGCCTCTCAAGAAACGGCCGCCCCTGTGATCTACCTCCCGGATGGTGAGAGCGACGAAGTGCGGCTCACCTATGGTGAGATCGACCGCCATGCGCGAGCGCTCGCAGCGCAGTTGCAGACGATGACGCAGCCTGGGGACCGCGCGATGTTGCTCTTCGCGCCCGGGCACGAAGCCATCCTGGGGTTCTTCGGCGCGCTCTACGCAGGCCTGTATCCGGTCCCGGTTCTCCCGCCGCGCCCGGGCCAGTCTCCGGACGACCTCCTCTCCTTCGCCGCCGATTCCAAGCCATCGGTCCTGCTGACCTCGGCCGCGATTGCCCCCATGATCCAGGGCATGCTCGCGGCCACGGGCTCGCAGACGCCCGTCGTGGCGGCCGACGCGCCAGAGGCCTCTGGCGACGATTGGACGCGCCCGGACGTTTCGCGGGACGACATCGCGACGCTGCTCTATACCTCGGGCTCGACGCGGCGCCCTCGTGGGACGCGCCTCACGCACAGGGTCATCATCGACCGCTTGCGCCCGTTGAAGGAAATGATGGAGCGCATCAGCGGGCACGAGTCCCCCATCGTCTCGTGGGCTCCACTGAGCCACGCGATGGGCCTGTTTGCGAACGTGCTCCAGCCACTCTACTGCGACCGCACGGCCGTTATCCTCTCACCAGTGGCGTTCATGGAGAAGCCCACGCGGTGGCTCCACGCTATTACGCGTTACGAAGGAGGCATCACGACGGCCCCCAACTTCGCGCTCCAGATGTGTGTGGACCGCAGCACGCCAGAGGACCGCGAGGGGCTCGACCTCAGCACGTGGAAGGCGATCGCCCTCGGCTCTGAAGCCATTCGCCTGGACACGCTCGACGCCTTCGCCGAGATGTACGAGCCCTACGGCTTCGACCGGCGCGCGTACCAGATGGCCTACGGCATGTCCGAGGGCTTCGGCGTCGGCACGTTCTACATCGAACAAGCCCCGGATGCGCCGGTCCACCTCGCCACGGCCTTCGACCGCGACGAACTCCTGGACGGCCGCGCGGTCGCCGTCTCGCCAGAGGCCCCTGGCGCGCAGATGATCGTGCGCTGCGGGATTGTGCCTCCCAATGAAGACCGCACCGTAACTGTTTTCGATCCCGAGACGCACCTCCCTCTTCCCGAGGGCCGCGTCGGCGAGATGTGGATCCGAGGGGCCAGCGTGGCGGACGGCTACTGGGAGAACCCGGAGGCAACCGCCGAGACGTTTGGCGGCGTCCGCGCCGATACCGGCGAGGGAGGCTACCTCCGCAGCGGCGACCTCGGGTTCTACCACGAGGGGCAGCTGTACGTCGCCGGGCGGCTCAAGGACATGATCATCGTGCGCGGCAAGAACCTGTACTCCGTGGACGTGGAGGCCCTTGCTGAGAACTCGCACCCGGCGCTGGTGCAGGGCGCGAGCGCGGCGTTCTCAATCGAGGAGAACGGCGAGGAGCAACTCGTCACGATCGTCGAGACGGAAGAGGCGGAGCCCGACGTCGAGAGCATCGCGAGCGCCGTGCGCCAGGCCGTTGGAGAAGCGATCAACCTGCCCGTGCTCTCCGTCGTCGTTGTGGAAGCGGGAAGCTTGCCGCGGACGCGCTCGGGGAAGATTCAGCGGTACAAGGCACGCGAGCAGTTCCTCGCCGCCCGGTAGTCCCATGAAGATCCTCGGCATCAGCCAGCTCGGCGCCTCTGGCGACGGCTCCGCCCTCCCGCTCCAGACCGATACCGAAGCCACCGTTGCACGCCTCTGGCGAGAGGTGCTGAAGGTCGAAACCCTCGGGCGCGACGATCACTTTTTCGTGGTTGGCGGAAGCTCCATCGGCGTGGCACAGGTAGCTGCGCGCGTGCGCGAGGCGTACGGCGTGGATGTGCCCCTGGACGCGCTTTTCCGCATCCCGACCGTTGCCGGCATGGCCGCCGCGGTCGACGAAGCCCTGGAGCGCGCCGCAGCGCCAGAGGCCGACGCGGCGGTCCCGCTCGTGGCCTCTGGCGAGGGTGACGCCCCGCTCACGCCCGCGCAGGAGCGGATGTGGATGCTCCACCGTCTGGACCCTGACGGCACGGCTTATACCATCGCGGGCGCCGTTCGCCTAAAGGGCCAGGTGGATGCCGAGGCGCTAGAGGCCGCCTTCGGCGCGCTCGTCCAGCGCCACCACGGACTCCGGACGCGGTTCGTCACCGAAGATGGGGGCCTGGTGCAGCGGCTAAGCGAACCCGACTACGCGCTTACCGCCGTGGACCTTCGCGCCTATCCAGAGGCCGAGCGGGAGACGATGCTGAGTGGCAAGATGGGCGCCGTGGTCCGCCGCCCGTTCAACCTGGAAAGCGCGGCGCACCTCCGCACAGTGCTCTACCGCCTCGCGGACGACACCTCCGTGCTCTTGCTCACGATGCCGCACATCGTCGGCGATGCGTGGTCGCTGGGCGTTCTCCTGGGCGAGCTGTCGGCCGTTTACGGTGGCCTCTCGCCAGAGGCGCTGCCGCCGCTAGAGGTGCAGATGACCGACGTGGCGCGGTGGCAACGCCAGAGGCTGGAGTCGGGCGCACTGGAGCCGCAGCGCGCGTACTGGCTGGAGCAGTTGGCAGGCGTGGAGCCGCTGGACCTTCCCACGGACCGCGTGCGCCCTCGGGAGCAGCGCTTCGAGGGTGCGATGGTCTCGCGGCCTCTGGCGCCAGAGGTGCTGGAGGGGCTCCGGCGCGTAAGCCAGGCCAACGGCGCAACGCTGTTCATGACGCTTCTGGCGGCTTTCCAGGTATTTCTCCACCGGTGGACGGGCAGCGCGGACGTGGCCGTTGGTGTGCCCATCGCGGGCCGCGAGACGCCGGAGATGGAGCGCCTCGTCGGGCTGTTCCTCAACACGATTGTGCTTCGCGCGGACCTGGCGGGCAACCCGCGCTTCGAGGACGCGCTGAGCGGCATCCGGGAGACCGTCGTCGACGCGTTTGCCAACCAGGCGTATCCCTTTGCAGAGTTGATCGGCGACCTCCACCCGGAGCGCGATCCGAGCCGCCCGCCGCTCGTCTCGGTGATGTTCAACCACATCAACGTGCCGCTCCCGACGACGCAACTCGGCGGCGTGGAGATGGAGCCGGTGGACCTCGACCGCGGCGGCGCGCAGTTCGAGCTTGTCGGCATCGTGACCGAGTTGGCCGGGATGGAGTCCCTACAGTTCGAGTACCCCACGGCGCTGTTCGACGCGGCGACGATGGAGCGCCTGCTCGACCGGTTCCACGCGCTTCTCGTCGCGCTTGCGCACGCGCCAGAGGCCCGCATCGGGGACCTCCCCGTGATGCCCGAGGACGAGGCCCGCGCGATGCTCACCGCCTGGACCGGTCCTGACACGCCTCTGGCGGCCGAAACCGCGCACGAGCTCGTGCACGCCCAATCCCTCCGCACGCCCGACCGTGTCGCGGTCCGCGACGGTGAGATCGCCCTCACTCACGGCGACCTCGACGCCCGCGCGGAGGCGGTCGCGGTCCTCTTGCGCGCCAGAGGCCTCGGGCCGGGAGACCGTGTCGCGCTCCACATACCCCGCGGCGCCTCGGCGGTTGTAGCGCTGCTGGGCGTCTTGAAGTCGGGCGCGGCGTACGTCCCGCTGGACCCCGGGTACCCGGCCTCGCGCCTCGCGTTCATGCTGGAAGACAGCGGCGCGCGCCTGGTCCTCACCGCGCACGGCCTCGCGCCTCTGGGAGATGTACCCACGCTCACCCTCGCGCCCGACGGCTCGCCTCTGGCGACGGAGGCTCAGTCCGCCGGGGGTGAACCGCGGGACGCAGCGCCAGAGGCCGCGTACGTCCTGTACACGTCAGGATCGACAGGTCAGCCCAAGGGGGTGATCGGGCTCCACCGCGGCATCGTCAACCGTATCGGGTGGATGGAGGCGGCGTTCCCGTGGCGCGAGGGCGAGGTGGCGGTGCAAAAGACCGCGCTCTCGTTCGTGGACAGCGTGTGGGAAATCCTGGGGCCTCTGGCGGCAGGCGTTCCCCTCCACGTCGTTCCGCCAGAGGCCGTGCGCGATCCGGCGGCGTTCGTGGACGCTCTGGCGGAAACAGGCGCCACGCGGGTCGTCCTCGTGCCCTCGCTGCTCCGCGCGATCCTGGACCGCGCGCCGGACCTCGGCGAGCGCCTACCGCGCCTCACGCTCTGGACCGCCAGTGGCGAGCCCCTCGCGGCAGACCTCGCCGCGCGCTTTGCCCGTGCGCACCCCACGGCAACGCTGCTCAACCTCTACGGATCGACGGAGGTCTCCGCCGATGTGACGGCGCACGTCCTCGCGCCAGAAGCAGCACCGCCAGAGGCCTCTGGCGCGACGGTCCCCATCGGCCGCGCGATCTCGAACACGCAACTCGTCGTCGTGGACGGGTACGGCAATCCGGTCCCGGCGGGCGTGCCGGGCGAGCTCTTGGTCGGCGGCGCAGGCGTAGCGGGCGGCTACCACGCGCGGCCCGGCCTCAGCGCAGAGCGCTTCGCGTCCAACCCGATCGCCTCAGGGCCGGTATTCCGCACCGGCGACCGAGTCGTTTCGGACGCCAGCGGCTCGCTGCGTTTCCTCGGCCGCGTGGACCGGCAGGTCAAGGTCCGCGGCGTCCGTGTGGACCCGGCGGGGGTCGAGGCCGTTCTCAGTTCGCACCCCGACGTGAGCGCCTGCGCCGTCGTCCCGTTCTCGCGCGCGGACGCCGCGCCAGAGGCCCACGAGCTTGCGGCTTACGTGGTCCTCTGGCGCGGCGACACAGCTTCCGGCAGTACGACAGCAGGCTTGCGCGACTTCCTCGCGTCCCAGCTTCCGTCCGCCGCCGTCCCGACCGCCGTGGTGCTCCTGGACGCGCTGCCGCAGCTTCCCAACGGCAAGCTGGACCGAGGCGCGCTGCCCGAGCCCCTGGCGGAGGTCACGCCAGAGGCCGCCTACGAAGCACCGCAGGGCGAGATGGAGAAGCGCCTTGCGTCGGTCTGGCAGGCGGCCCTCGGCGTGGAGCGCGTGGGGCGCCACGACGATTTCTTCGACCTCGGGGGACACTCCCTCCTAGCGGCGCAGATCGCCGTTCGAATTGAGGCCGAGTTGGGCGTCTCGTTCCCGCTCGTGACGTTTTTCCACGCCCCGACCGTCGCGCAGATCGCCGAGCGGCTGAGTGCCGAGACGGAATGGACGCCCCTCGTGGCTCTCCAACCTGAAGGCGAGCGCCCCCCGCTGTTTTGCGTGCATAGCATGGCCGGGCACGTGCTTTCGTTCCGCGAGCTCGCCCATCGCCTCGGACCGGACCAGCCGTTTTATGGCATCGAGGCACGAGGCATCGACGGGCGCCAGAGGCTCGCGACCACCATTGAGGAGATGGCCGTGGACTACATCCGGGAGATTCGCAGCGTCCAGCCCGCAGGCCCGTATTACCTCGCGGGCTCCTCGTTTGGGGGCGCCGTCGCGTTCGAGATGGCGCAGCAATTACAGGCCTCTGGCGAGACCGTTGGGCTCCTCGCCCTACTAGACAGCCGGCCGCCTCTGGCGCAGTCCCGCCTGACCAAAGCGCGGCAGGTGGCGCGGCACGCGGGATGGCGCGCACGCGTCGAATGGCGGCGAGCGCGATCCGGCCCTGCGGCCTACGTCCGCGCAGGTGCTCAGCGCGCACGGCGCGTGGGAACGCGGGCACCTACCGTCCTCCGCGACACCTCACGGCCGGACGTGCACCGCCGGCTTATGACGGCCTGCCACGATGCGCTCATGGCGTACCGGGTGCGACCGTATCGCGGCAACACGGTCCTGTTCCGGACCGCGCCCGCATACGGGGTCCCCCTGGCGACCCAGTGGTCCGACGTGATCCCTGAGGGCCTGCGCATCTACCCGACCCCTGGAACGCACAACGACTTTCTAGAGCCCCCACACGTAGAGCCTCTGGCGAAGTGCCTGATGGAGGAACTCAAGGCGGCGCAGAACGGCGCGACGTGAGCGCGCGGCCGGCCTCTGGCGAGGTTCACGTGTGGACCATAGACCTCGCCAGAAGCGCACAAAGCGGCATTCTCAGCGCCGACGAAGAAGAGCAAGCCCGACGCTACCGCTTCGCGGCCGACGGGCGGCGCTTTACCGCGCGACGTTGTGCGCTCCGCCAGATCCTCGGCGCGGCACTCGGCATTGCGCCAGAGGCCATCGCCTTCCGTACGGATGCCTGGGGAAAGCCTGCGGTGACTTCTGGCGACGTGGGCTTCAACCTCACGCACGCAGGCGACCACGCGATGATTGCCGTCGCCAGAGGCCAGGCGGTCGGTGTAGACCTAGAGCGGCGCCGGCCGTGGGAGGAGGTCCGGGTTCTGTTGCCTGTCGTGTGCTCCCCGGCGGAGCAAGAGCTTTTGGCACTAGCTCACGCCCCGGCCGATCTATTCGCACAGCTCTGGGTGTGGAAAGAGGCCGCGCTCAAGGCCTCTGGCGATGGGTTCTCGCGCGATCCACGAACCCTCGACGCGCTCGATGCTCGGGACGCGACCAAGCCGCTGTGGCGCGATGGCAATCGCCTCTGGCGCCTCCATCCTCTCGCGGCGCCAGAAGGGTATCGGGCGGCAGTCGCGGCACCGCCCGATGCGCACATCGTGCAGCGCGCGTGGCCGCCAGAGGCCTAAGGCTCGGCGCCGTCCTTGCCGTCGTGGCTGGAGTAGACCGGCGGCTGCGGATCGCTGAGCTGCGTCCCGAGCGTGCCGAGAAGCGTGAGCGCGGCGTCGAGCCCGCGGCGCACCTCGGGCTGTCGCAGCTTTTTGAGGACCGTCAGCGAGCCGGGCGCGTCGTCCTTTTCCTCCAGCCGCTCGCCGGCAGCCTCCAGCCCGCGGTCCAGCGCGACGACAAAGCGGTCCAGCCCGTCGGCGTCGATCCGGCCGAGGAGCTTGGCGAGGACGAGGAGGTTCGCGATCCCGTTGCGGCCCTCGTCGGTGTTGAGGCCGTCCAGCACGACCGCCATGACGTCTTGTAACTGCGCCAGAAGCCCGTTCAGCGTCCGCAGCGTGCCCGAGGTGTGGAGCGTTTCGAGCAGCCGCGCGAGGTCATCCGCAGCCGTGAACGTCTGCTGGCCGGGCGGCCCGGGCGGGTAGTCGTAGGTAATCGGGGAGGCCATCGCGGGAAGGGACTAGGGACGTGGGGCTGGGGACTTGCGGCGCCTCTGGCGAGAGCGCGGCGCCAGAGGCTACAGCCCTGAGACGAGTGTCGCTGGACCCCGCAGGGTAGACAGAGGCAGCGCGAGCGAAGCGGTCTGGTGGGTTCAAGCTCGGCGTCGCGAGATCGCCGCGCTTCGCTCGCGATGACACCGGTTGGGGGAGAGAGGACGGAGCTCAGGCTTCTGGCGCCAGAGGCGCCGCGGGCTAGGTCTGGCTCTGCGTGTACCCGACGGGCGGGCGCTGGATGACGGGAAGCTCGTAGTCCGGCCGGTCCCACTTCCGCTGCACCTCCACGCCGTCCTGCGGGGTGGGGGTGCCGTAGCGGTGGTGCGTGAGCTTGATGGGCCTCTTGCGGCGCTCGCCGGTTGGCGGGCCGTCTAGCTTGACCATCTTGACCGCTAGCTCCTTGTAAGCGGGCGTGTGGCTGTCCGGGTCCACCACGCTCGACGTGAGGTAGTTGACGGCGTGCTCGGCCGACGACAGCGGCATGTACAGTTCGTTGTCGCGCACCTGATCGCTTACGAGCACCTGCGCCTTGACGGCGCCGCGCCGCGAGATGAGCCGCACCCAATCGCCGGTGTCCAGGCCTCTGGCGCTCGCCAGAGGCTCGGCGACCTCGACGTAGGTGCCGGGCACGATGGAGTTGAGCCCGGCCGACTTGTGCGTCTGGTTGCCGACGTGGAAGTGCTCCAGGTTGCGGCCCGTGTTGAGGTGCAGGTCGTACTCGTCGTCGGGCTGGTCGCTGGGCTCGGTCCATTCCAGCGGGTAGAGCCGCGCCTTGCCTTCGGGGAGGTGGAACTCCTCGGTGTAGAGGAGCGGCGTGTCGGTCCCGTCTTCGGCGACGGGCCAGCAGAGGCTTTTGTAGCCCGCGAGGCGCGCGTAATTGACGCCCGCGAAAAGAGGCGTCGTGGCGGCGACCTCGTCCATGATGTCGCTCGGGTGCGTGTAGCCCCAGTCGTGGCCCAGGCGCTTCGCGAGGTCGGTCAGGATCTCCCAGTCGGGACGCGACTCCGCCAGAGGCTCCATCGCGCGGTACAGCCGCTGGATGCGGCGCTCTGTGTTGACGAATGTGCCGTCTTTCTCCAGGCTGGGCGAGGCGGCGAGGACCACGTCGGCGAACTCGGCGGACTTGGAGAAAAAGATCTCCTGGACGCAGAAGAAGTCCAGCTTGCTCAGCGCGTCTTGCACGTGGTGCGCGTCGGCGTCCACGAGCGCGATCTCCTCGCCGACGAGGAAGAGCGCCTTAAGCGAGCCCTCGTGGATGGCGTCGATCATCTCGCGGTTGTCCAGGCCCTTTTTGGCGCTCAGGCTCACGCCCCAGGCGTGCTCGTAGGTCTTGCGGGCCTCGTCGTCCTCCACCTTCTGGTAGCCGGGGAAGTACGTGTTGATCGACCCAAAGTCCGAGCAGCCTTGCACGTTGTTGTGGCCGCGGAGCGGGTAGCCGCCGGTCCCCGGCTTGCCGAAGTTGCCGGTCGCGAGGAGCAGGTTGGAGATCGCCGTGCTCGTGTCCGACCCCATCTTATGCTGCGTGACGCCCATCGCCCAGAGTGCGCAGACCGTTTCGGCGTGCGAGATCTGGTAGGCCGCGTCGCGCAGGGCCTCTGGCGAGAGGCCGGTCCGCTCGGCCGCGAACTCCAGCGTGAACGGCTCCAGGCTCTCGCGGTAGACGCTCTCGTGGTTCACCCACTGATCGAGAAAGGCGCGGTCCTCCCAGCCCTGATCAAAGATGTGCCGGGCGACGGCGCTGAGCCAGATGAGGTCCGTTCCCGGCTTCGGTTGCAGAAAGAGGTCGGCGCGCTGGGCCGTGAGGTGCGAGCGGATATCGGCGACGATGTGCGTCTGGCCGCGCTTCTTTTGCGCCGCGCGGAGGTGCGCCGCGAGGACAGGGTGCGATTGGTCCGTGTTGGTCCCCACCATCAGCACCAGATCCGCAGCGCGGATGTCGTCCATCGTGCCCGCGTCGCCGCCGTAGCCGACGGTCCGCCAGAGGCCCATCGTGGCGGGCGCCTGGCAGTAGCGGGAGCAGTTGTCCACGTTGTTCGTCCCGAAGACGGCGCGGGCCATCTTCTGCACGAGGTAGCTCTCCTCGTTGGTGGCCTTGCTGGAGGCGATAAACGCGACGCTGTCCGGCCCGTGCTCGTCGGCGATCGCGCGCATCCGCCGGGCGACCGTATCGAGCGCCTCGTCCCAGGTGGCCTCGCGGAAGGTCTCGGCCTCTGGCGAGGCGGGTACAGGGTGCGGGGTACCGGGTACATCGCCAGAGGCCTCTGGCGCCGACCCGTACCCCGTACCTCGTACCCCGTACCCCATTCCGCCAGAGTCACTCCGGATTAGCGGCGTGCGCAGGCGCTCGGGAGCGTTGACGAAGTCCCAGCCGAACTTGCCCTTGACGCACGTCGAGATGCCGTTGGCGGGGCCGTCGTGCGGCTCGATTTTGAGGATGCGGCGCTCGCGCGTCCACACGTCGAAGGCGCAGCCGACGCCGCAGTAGGTGCAGACCGTTTTGGTCTTCTGGACCGAGGCCTCGCGCATTTTCGCCTCGGCGTCGCTGAGCCCGAAGATGGGCTTGTTGCCGATAAACGGCTCGACGGCCTTGACCACGTCCACGGCGGGCTCGAAGACGTCGCGCTTGAGGTTCGTGAAGTGGCCTGCTTGGCCCATCATGGTCTTTTCCATGAGTGCGTTGCAGGGGCAGACCGTGACGCAGTGCCCGCAGCTCACGCACGAGGACTCGCCGGCCGGCGCGCCGCCGTCCCAGAGCACGCGCGGCACGTCCAGGTCCCACCCGATGCTGAGCGTTTCGGTCACCTGCACCTCTTGGCAAGCCTCGACGCACTTGCCGCAGAGGATGCACTGCGTGGGGTCGTACTGGTAGAACGGGTGGCTCGCGTCGATGTCGTACGGCTTGGGCTCGAACTCGTAGCGGAGGTGGTCGATCTCGACATGCTTGGTCGCGTTGTGGACCTCGCAGTCTCCGTTGTTCCGGTCGCAGACCGTGCAGTAGAGGTTGTGGTGGCCCAGGATGCGGTGCATCCCCTCCTCTCGGGCGTCGGCGGCCTCTGGCGCGAGGGTGTCGACGGTCATCCCGTTGTAGACTGGGACGGCGCAGGCGCGCGCGAGCTCGCCGTCGGCACGGACCCAGCAGGTGTCGCAGGTCTGGATGGGGCCGAGCGCGGGGTCGAAGCAGACGTGCGGCACGCTCACGCCGCCGGGCGCCCCGCTCATCGCCAGAGGCTCGCCGCGCTCGGCGTCGACCCGGTCGAGCAAGCCCGCCAGCCACTCGCCGTCGCGGCCCTCGACGGTCTGGCCGTTCACGACGAGCGTGACGGGCCGGAGCGTGGCGCCAGAGGCGTGTCCGTTGTGGGCCTGTGGCCCGGGTCTCTGGATGGGAGGGCGTTGCATCGCGCGCGGGATATCGGGGAGGGGTGCACGCTAGCGCTTCGCGCGCGGTTCATCAAGGCGGCGCGGCCTCTGGCGCCAGAGGCGCGATTCAGGGATTCCATGACGGTGGCGCGCGGACCTACACGCGGGGCGGGTCGTCTCAGGGCTGCACCTCTCCGATTACCCATGTCTGACCGTTCTCTCCTCAAAGGCGCCGTCGCCGGCCTCGTCGCCGGTGCCGTCGGCACGTTCGTCAAAAGCAAGGCCGAGCCCATCCTCCAGGACCTCGGCGAGAAGTGGTTTCCGCCCACGCACGCCGAGAAGGAGCTCCCGGGCGCCGACGTGCAGGGGCACCCCGACCGGATGCCGCCGGCCAAGATGGCGCAAGAGGCCACCGACGTGGTCGGCGTAAAGCTCTCGCGCGACGAGAAGATGAAAGCGCAGGAAGGCATCCACTGGGCCTTCGGGACAGGTGCGGGGCTGACGTACGGCGTCCTCGCGGAGATCACCGATATCGAGGTCGGCTTCGGCCTCCCCGCCGCGGGCGTCCTCTTCGCGGGCACGCACGGCTCCACGCTGCCTCTGGCGGGCCTGCAGGCCGACCCCGACGAGCTTCCCGATGCGTGGTGGGTGTGGGAGCTGGGCTCGCACCTCGTCTACGGCGCGACGGTGGAGCTCACGCGCCGCGCCGTCCGCCGCGCGCTGGGCTAGCCTCTGGCGCCGCTCATGTCCCAACCTGAAGTCTGGCTCCGCGGCCCTGTCGATGGTATCCCAGCGCTGCTCCAGCCCGTCGCGCACGCGCTGTTGCAGGCGCGCGAGGACGTGGCGGGGCTCGTGGCCGACCTGCCTGCCGACCGCCTCTGGCGGCGCCCTGGCGGTGCAGCCTCGGCGGGCTTCCACCTCCAACACCTCGCGGGCGTGCTGGACCGGATGCTGACCTACGCCAGAGGCGAGCCGCTCTCGGACGCCCAGTTCGCGCACCTTCACGCCGAGGGCGTGGAGGATCCCGCGCTCACGCCAGAGGCTCTATTCGACGCCTTCGCGGAGGGCGTGGACGCCGCGCTGGCCCAACTCCGCGCGACGGACCCGGCAACGCTCCCCGAGTGGCGCGGCGTCGGACGCGATCAGTTGCCCTCGACAGTCATCGGCACGCTGGTGCATGCGGCGGAGCACACGCAGCGCCACGTGGGACAGTTGCTGGTGACCGTCCGCGTGGTGAATGCATGAGCCTCTGGCGCCAGAGGTTCAGAAGTAGTGTGCATTCATCCGGCCGAGGAAGGCTCCTGTAATCGGATAGCCCGAGGCCGAGCCGATTACGGAATCGATCCCGCACGATGGGCAAAGTGCGGTCTCACCACCGTTCCCCTCATCAATCCACTCCGCCACAGCTTCAGGTGGATACACCGCCATACAGTAGAAGCACCCGCACCTCTCGCTACGCTCAATCTCCGCGCGATGCGACGATGAATGCCTGTGGGCGAGTATGTGAGAGTTTAGATGCATGGTGATTGCGAGGTGCCTCTGGCGCTACGCCTCCCGCTCCACCGGGACCGGCGGCAGGGGCGGCTCCGAGAGCCCGTCGCCCGGCGGATGCGGCGGCTCGCCGCTCGCGCCCGGCCCCTCGCCTCTGGCGGGACGCCCGCGCAAGAGGCTCGGCACGAGATAGCTGACGAGCAGGAGCAGCCCACCGAGGCCCATGAACAGCAGGATGCGCGAGAGCGCCGAAACCTGCGCCAGGTCAATCAGCAGCACCTTCGCGACCGTCACGAGAACCGTCCCGAGCCCGATGCTCCGCACCAGATCGTCGCCCAGCCGCAGGCCGACGACGACGAGCGCGATGCCGTACACGCCCCACGCCGCGCTCGTCAGCGACGTGCCGTTCGCCAGAGGCCCGAGCGCGACGCGCAGCCACGCGAGGATGACCAAGTGCGCCGCCGTCAGGTGGAAGCCTCTGGCGGAGGTGGTGCGGCCGGACGTGAAGCCGGTCCAGCCCAGCGCGCCTGCACCGAGCGCGGCGGCCAACAGGACACGCCAGAACTGCCCCGCCGCGAGGGGCTCCAGCGCTTGCTCGAACGGGAAGCCGACCGCGAAGGTCAGCAGCACGACGAGCACGAACGCTGCGCTCATCGCGAGCGCATGGCCCACGAGCGCCACGTCGCGCTGGTGATCGCGGCGTGCCACCCACACGAGCACACAGCCGAGCGCGGTCAGCGTTGCCGCCAGCCGCATGTCGTCGATGCCTAGCGCGCGGCCCGCGGCCCAGGCCACGAGGCCCGCCGACGCCAGCACCAGAGGCCCCGCCAGAGGCCGCACCGCCCGCGACGCCAGCGCGTAGCCGACGGCGAGCACCAGCGCGATGCCGACAAACGCCGGCGTCGTCCACGTCCACGCCGCGTCTACAAGCCCGATCAGCGCCAGAGGTGCCGCGAGGACCGCCAGCGAGACCGGTCGCAGGAGCGACGGCCATTTCTCGAACACCGGCTCCGCGAGAGCACCGAGCCTCTGGCGCCGGAGGACGGGCAGGATCCCCGTCGCGAGCCAGACCACGACGGCGCCGAGCGTAAACGCCAACCGGTCCGTGCCCGTCGCCTCGACCATCGCGGGCCAGATGCCCACGATCCACGCGACGAGGACCACGCCCCAGCCTCCGCCAGAGGCCGCGCCCACGAGCGCTGCCCACCCTTTCCGCCAGTACACCACACCCGCGCCGATCATGACGACGGCGAGGTAGCCCATCAGGAGCGCCATCTGCCCGCCCTCGCGGTAGAGCAGCAGCGGCGTCATCAGCGCGCCGAGCGTGCCCACGACCGAGAGCGCCGCGTCATCCTCGCGAGAGGCCAGCACTAGCGAAAAGACCGCCACGCCAGCCATCCCCGCGAGCGCGACCGAAGCCGGGAGCAGCGGGTACAGCGCCGAGGCCGTCCACAGCGCGCCGTAGAGCGTTGCGATGCCGCCGCCGGTGAGCAGCCGGCCCAAAACCGGCCTCTGGCGCCGCAGCCGGAGCCCCACGGCCACGAGCGCCGCGCCGAGCGCGCCCGCGCCACCAACGCGAACCGCCGCCGTCAGCCACCCGCGGTCCACGGCTTCCTTGAGCAAGAACAGCACGCCGACGAGGAACAGCGCGATGCCCACTTTGCCGAGCACGTCCTCGCTTTTGGCCTCGGCCCACTTGACGCGGAGGCCCGGGGGCGCCGCCGGCCTCTGGCGCGCGGGGCGAGCCTCGCCAGAGGCACGGGAGGGGCGGCGCGAGAGGCGCGCTTCAAGGTCGGCCACGCGCGCTTCGAGCGCGTCGAGGCGGGCCTGGAGGTCGGGATCGGGCATGGCGCGAACCTACGGCGCCTCCCGCAGCAGCACTAGGTTAGGCGCCATGCCCTCCGACTCCCGCTTCCAGAGGCTCGAACCCCTCACCGGCACCATCACACGCACGCGCCCCATCGGCGGGGGCGACACCTCGCAGGCCGCCCGCATCGAGGCCTCTGGCGGCACCTTTCTCGCGAAGTGGAACGCCGGTCCGGGCGGCGACTCGTTCGAGGCCGAAGCTGAGGGCCTCGCCGCGCTCCGCGAAGCCGCCCACGCCAGCGGCGCAGAGCTTCTCGTGCCCGAGCCGCTGCTGGCCGTCAACCGCGCGCCAGAGGCCGAGGGCCTGCTGCTGCTCCCCTGGATCGAACCCGGTGATCCTACACCCGGGGACTGGCGGCGCTTCGGGCGCGCTCTCGCCACGCTCCACCGCGCCGAGCCACCAGAGGCGCAGACCGCCGGGGCCTCTGGCGCCTACGGGTGGCACGCCGACAACTGGATCGGCAGCAAGCCACAGCACAACGGCTGGCTGAACGACTGGCCCACGTTTTTCGGCGAGCGCCGCCTGCTCGCCCAGGCCGAGGTCGTCCGCGCCTCCGGATCGGTGTCTGGAGCAGGTGCCGACGCGTGGCAGGCCGAGTGGGACGGGCCCCTGGCGCGCCTCGTCGCGAGACTACCCGAGATTCTGCCCGCGCGTCCTCACCCCAGCGTGCTCCACGGCGACCTGTGGGCCGGCAACGCCCTCGCGGCCTCTGGCGGACGCTTCGCGCTGATCGACCCGGCCGTGTACGTCGGCGACCGCGAGGCCGACCTCGCCATGACCGAGTTGTTCGGCAGCTTCGCACCCGCCTTTTACGAAGGCTACCGGGAGGCGTGGCCTCTGGCGCCTGGCTACGCGGCACGGCGCGAGGTCTACAACCTCTTCCACCGCATCAACCACCTTACGCACGGGCCTGGCTACGCCCAGGGCGTGGCCGCGGTGCTCGCGCAATTCGAGTGAGGCCCCGCGCGAAGCGGAGTAGGTTGCGGCTCCCTACCCTGCGAGCCATGAAGCGCTCTCTCCTCGCTCTCTTCCTCGCGATCTCGTTCGCGGGATGCCAGTTCGAGAACCGCCCCGACGGCGGCAACCCCGACCACACCGGCGCCGACAACGCCGAGCAAGACGCCTACGAAGCCACCACCGGCTCTCAGGGCGCCGTCCCCGCGCCTCGCGCTGACGACGCGGCCAGCACCGCGCAAGAGGCCCTCGGCGGCGCGCCCGCTTCTCCGGCGCCTGCTGAGGAGACGCAAGACATGCTGCCACCGCCGACGAGCGGTGCGCCGGCCTCACCTCCTCCTCCCTCGCAGTAGCCTCTGGCGCCAGAGGCCCTGCCCCCCGATAGGCCGATTCACATGAGCGAGCCCACGCCCACCGCCCCCGAGTCCCCGTCCCCGCGCGCCATCTGGCACAAAGGCACCGCCGCCGCGGACTGGGTCACGCGCTTCACCGTCGGCGAGGACTGGCGGTGGGACACGATCCTGCTCCCGTACGACGTGGAGGGCACGCGCGGGCACGCCTACGGGCTCCGCCTCGCGGGCGTGCTTACAGAAGCCGAGGAGCAGGAGATCGGCGACGCGCTCACGGACATCTATGACGCCTGGGTCGATGGCCAGATCGCGGTCACGCCCCAGGACGAGGACATGCACACCGTGATCGAGCGCGAGCTGACGGCGCGCGTGGGCGAGGCGGGCAAGAAGATCCACGCCGGACGCTCCCGAAACGACCAGGTGCTCGTCGCGCTGCGGCTCTGGCTGCGCGACGCGCTCGGCGCCATCGCCCGCAGCGGGCGCGAGGCCTGCGCCGCGCTGATCGAGCACGCCGAAGGGGGCGACGCGCTGCTCATGCCGGGCTACACGCACCTTCAGCGCGCCATGCCCACAACGGCCGGCCTCTGGGCCGCCGGCTACGCCGAGCTCCTGCTCGACGACCTCGCAGGACTCGCCGACGCCGCCTCCCGCGCCGACGCCTCCCCGTGGGGCAGCGCCGCAGGCTACGGCGTGCCCAGCCTGGACCTCCCGCGCCGAGAGGTCGCTGAGCGCCTGGGCTTCCCGCGCGTGCAGGAAAACGTGACCGCGGTCCAGCTCTCTCGCGGCAAAGCCGAGGCCTCGGTTGTCCACGCGCTGGTGCAGATGGGCCTGACCGCCAACCGCCTCGCAAGCGACCTCGTGCTGTTCGCCACGTCGGAGTTCGGCTTCGTGACGCTCCCGCACGAGTACACGACCGGGTCGTCCATTATGCCGCAAAAGCGGAACCCGGACGTGCTGGAGCTGGCCCGCGCAACGGTCCACCGCCTTACCGCCGAGCTCCACCTGCTGCTCACGCTCCCGGCCGGTCTCCCCGGCGGCTACCACCGGGACCTTCAGCTCACCAAGGAGGCCACCATGCGCGCCGTCATGGCCGCGCAAGACCTCATGACGGCGCTCGGCGCTGTCCTGCCCGGCATCGAATGGCAGGAGCGGGCCATGCGCGAGGCGCTCTCCCCCGACCTGTTCGCAACTGCCGAGGCGCTCGACCGCGTCGCCTCTGGCGAGGCGTTCCGCGACGCCTACCGCGAGGTGGGGACGCACCTCGGCGCGCTCTCCGTTCCGCCAGAGGCCGAGGCGCTGGAGTCCTATCAGACGCCCGGCACGCCGGGGCGCGTGGACGTGGCCTCGCTCCGCCAGAGGCTCCACGCGCTTTAAAGGCGATTGGCTGCCGAACGCAGAGGCGCGAGCGCCTAGCCGGTCAGCTTTAGCCCGTCGGCGCGTGCCGCCTGCGGGTCGCCTCTGGCGACATCCGCATCTTCCGCTTTGCTTGGGGCCGGATGGTGTGCGCCCGCGCCACGAGGGAATCGATCTCGGCCGACACGATCTCCTCGCTCCCCAACCGCTCGAACTCCATCGTCCAAGAAGGGAACTGCCGGCGCTCGATCGGGCCTTCGAAGGGGCGTCCTACGAACGCGTGGCGCGCGTCGCACAGGATGGAGAAGTACAGCAACTCGCGCACGCGCCAGTCCTCCCCCTCAATCCACTGAGCGAACAGCCCCACCTCGCCTTCTGTGGCGGCGTACACCAGACGGCCTGTAATGCCCCGCTCGGCGTTCTTACGCCGCGAGACAGCCAGTATCTCAGCGAGGTCCTCTTCGGACATCGGCTGGATCGGGCGGGAGGCGTAAAGCGCGGCGTACACCACTGGTTCATCGGGGAGGATCGTAGGCTCTCACGCCCGCGAGGTCCCCAGGTTCGCCGGACCCGGCCAGCTTCTGGCGCGTAGCCGGTTCCCGCCGCCGCCCGGTGTAGCTTTGCGCCTCCTTTCCCGACCGCCTTTCGAATGCCGACCCTCGTCCGTCAAGTGCTCATCGGCCTTGGCGTGGTACTCGCCCAGTGGCTCATTTTCAGCCGCCTTCCCATCTGGGGAGTCGTTCCCGACGTTGTCCTGCTCTACGTCGCGATCATGGCGTTGCGCTACGGTCGCGTCACGGGGGCCATCGCGGGGTTCGCGGCGGGGCTCGGTGCAGATTTCTTGATTCTCGGCAGTTTCGTGGGATTGGGAGCGCTGATCAAGACGATCCTCGGCTTCGTGGTCGGCATTTTCCGCTCGGAGCGCGGGGAGATGCTGCGGCTGGACCCGTTCACGGCGTTTGTCGGCGCGCTCGTCCTCGCGGCCGTGCACAACGGGCTGATGGTCATCCTGATGGCGCTCGACGAGGGCACGCGGACGCTGTTCCTCGTGTTCGGCGTGTGGCTCGGCGCCGCGCTCTACACGGCCGTCGTGGCGCTCGTCGGCTCGCTATTCAGGCGCTAAGGGAGGCGCGGCCTCTGGCGCCAGAGGCCGCCCCCGCTCGTTACAGGCCTACCGCAGCGCCTCTTCCAGGGTCGTGCTCGCGTCCGTGCTCGCGTCGCGGTACTTGACGATCATCGGCGCCGAGAGCGAGAGGCCGTGCTCGCGGCCGAAGTCGGAATCGACCGCGCGCGTGCCCGGCACGACGACGGCGCCCGCGGGGATCTCCAGCGGCGCGTCGCCAGAGGCCCGCAGCGTGGTCTCGTTGGCGAGGTCGTAGACGCGGGAGCTCCGCGTGAGGATGACGCCCGCGGCCAGGACGGCGTTTTCGCGCACGACGGTGCCCTCATAGACGCCGCAGCCGCCGCCGACGAACACGCCGTCCTCGATCACGACCGGCGCCATGCCGATGGGCTCCAGCACGCCGCCGACCTGGGCAGCGGCCGAGAGGTGCACGTCCTTACCGATCTGCGCGCAGCTCCCCACGAGCGCGTGGCTGTCCACCATCGTGCCGCTGTCCACGTAGGCGCCGACGTTGACGTACATCGGCGGCATGCAGACGACGCCGGGCGCGAGGTACGACCCGCGGCGGACCGTCGACCCGCCGGGCACGATGCGCACGCCGGCCTGGGGTGAGAACGCCTGGGTGGGGTACGTGTCCTTGTCGAAAAAGGCGAACGGCCCCACGGACTGATCCACGATCGCGCCGACGCGGAAGCCGAGCAGGATGCCGCGCTTGACCCACCCGTTGGCGCGCCAGAGGCCGCTGGCGTCGCGTTCGGCGGAGCGGGCCTCGCCCGCTTCCAGCGCGTCGAGCAGGTCCGAGACGGCCGCGCGGGCGTCGTCGCGGTCGGGAGAGTCCTGGGAAGTGAGAGCGTCGAGGCGGGTCTGGAGGTCGGTCATGGGGCGGGAGGTGCAGAGGGTGGCCTCTGGCGAAGAAAAGGGAGAAATGCGAGAGCCGAGAGCAGGAGGCCGTAGCCCCACATCACGGGGTAGAACGCCAGCGCGAGGGGGCGGCTGGCTGCGTACAAGGTGTACTCGGGGCCGCAGAGCGAGTGCTCGCCCCAGCCCGTTTCCAGCATGTGCGGGACGTAGAACAGAAGCGGCGCGAGGGTGAGAAGCGGGACCATCGCGCGGTGGTTCCTCCACGCCGCGCCAGAAGCTGCAAGGAGCGGAACCGCGCCGCCCGCGAGGATGGAGCAGAGCCCGAGCGTGACCGCCCAGGAGTCGTCGTCGCCCATCGTGCAGGTCGTCGCCTGTGACAGCATGATCCACAACGGCCACGAGCCGAGAACGACGATGGCGGCGCCGGAGAGCCACCCCTGCCTCTTGCGAAATAGCAGCGCGGCGAGAGCGCCGACCGCGAACGCGGCGCCGAACAGGATCGCGAGGCCACGCAGCAATTCCATGAGAGCGGCCTCTGGCGCCAGAGGCTAGTTCGCGGAGGGCGTGGGAGCGGGCGCGTCCACGAAGTGCAGGATGCGCTGAAGGCGGCCGTCCCCCGCGGCATCGGCGATCAGGACGCCGGTGGAGTGCACGTCGTCACCATCAGCTAAGCGCCACGGGAGGCGGCAAACGCCGTGGTGCGCGTCGATGTGGCCCGTGGGCTCCATGCGGTGGCCGTGGCGCTCGCGGAAGTACGCGATGTGGGAGGCCACGGCAGCCCAGCCGTTCAGCGGCCGCTCGGCGTTGGGGTCCAGAAGGACGACATCGGGCGCGCAGCCGGCGAGGAGACGCGCCGAGCAATCGTCGGCGTCGGTCGCGTTCCAGGCGGCGAGGTAGTTCTCCAGCGACTCGGCAGGGGTAGACGTTTTCATCGCGCGGCGGGGGTGGTGGCAGGGGGCGCCAAGTGGGAGCGGTACGCGTCCATCACGCCGCCTCTTGCGGCGTCCGAGAGCGGCGCCAGAGGCAAGCGGAGGGCGTTCTCCATCAGGCCCATCTCGGCGAGGACGGCTTTGACGGGCCCGGGGTTGGCCTCGTGGAAGCTCGCGCGCATGGCGTCGAGAAGGTGGAAGTGGAGGACGCGGGCGCCCTCGAATTCGCCCGCGAGGCCCAGCCGGACCATCTCGCTGATGGCGCCCGGGACGGCGTTGGCGATCACGCTTACGAGCCCGTCGGCACCGAGCGCGAGCATGGGGACCGTGAGGTCGTCGTCGCCGGAATAGACGGCGACGCCCTCGGGCCGGTGCGCGAGGATGTCCGCGACCTGGTTGAGGTTGCCGCTGGCCTCCTTAACGCCGACCACGCTCGGGACCGCCTCCGCCACCATCAGCGTGGTCTCGGCGGTGAGGTTGGAGCCCGTGCGGCCGGGCACGTTGTACAGCACGATGGGGCAGTCCGTCGCGTCAGCGATGGCGCTCACGTGGCCGCGCACGCCCTCTGGCGTCGGCTTGTTGTAGTACGGGCCGACGACGAGCAGGCCGTCCGCGCCGGAGGCCGCCGCCTCTTGCGAGAAAGCCACCGACTGCGCGGTGTTGTTCGTGCCCGTGCCGACGATGACGGGCACGCGCCCGGCGGTGTGCTCCAGCGCGAGGTCGACGAGCCTCTTGCGCTCGTCGTGCGTGACCGTCGGGTTCTCGCCCGTCGTGCCCAGCACGACGAGGGCTTCGACGCCGGCGTGGCCGCCGGAGCCGTCGATGGTGAAGTCGATGATGCGGCGGAACGCGGCCTCGTCGATCGCGCCCGAGGCGTCGAACGGGGTGACGAGCGCGGGCGCGATGCCGCGGAAGAGCATCTGGCGGGACGGTCCCATGGGAGTAGAAAAGGTGCGGGGCAAGATCGCGCCGTGGACGCGGAGCCGCCGCCGCGGGTTCGCCTCTGGCGCCAGAGGCCTCTGGCGCTCTGCCACTCCCTAC
This sequence comes from Rubricoccus marinus, assembly GCF_002257665.1. Classification (NCBI taxonomy): domain Bacteria; kingdom Pseudomonadati; phylum Rhodothermota; class Rhodothermia; order Rhodothermales; family Rubricoccaceae; genus Rubricoccus; species Rubricoccus marinus. The sequence continues at coordinate 3,252,012 of NZ_MQWB01000001.1, forward strand.
TGGCGACTCCCCACCGGCCCCCAGTCCTCCAGCATGTCGTCGAGCGTGAACAGGCCGGTCTTGCCACGCACCCACTCGGCCGCGCGCACGGCGCCAGAGGCGAACGCCCGGCGGTCTTTGGCGCGGTGCGTGACGGTGATCTGGTCCACGGCGCTGTCCAGCCCCACGGTGTGCTCGCCGAAGATGTGCCCCGCGCGCGTGCTGCTGACGTGGAGCGCCTCTGGCGAGATCGCCCCGTGCTGCGTCTCGGGCTCGACGCGCGTTTTGCGCGAGAGGCCCGCCAGAAGCGTGTTCGCGAGGTGAAGCGCGGTCCCGCTCGGGCTGTCCACCTTGCCTGTGTGGTGGAGCTCGTGGACCCACGCGTCGTAGTCGTCCAGCTCGTCTAGAAGCGGGAGCATGCCCTGGAGCGCGCGGACGACGAGCGCGACGCCGAGCGAGAAATTGGGCGCGTAGAGCACGCCGTTCTGGCCCTCCTCGACCCACTCCTCCACCTTCGGGAGGTCGTCGTACCAGCCCGTCGTGCCGACGACGGCGTCGGCGCCCCAGAAGGCGTACTGATGCAAGTGGTCGAGCGCGAGATCGGGCGCGGTGAAGTCGATGCAGACCTCGGCGCCGTGGAGCGTCTCGGGATCGCGCGAGTCCAGAAGGGGGCGCGCCTCGTCGAAGCGCGACACGATCTCGTGGCCGCGCTCCAGCGCGACGGCCTCGACGGCCTGGCCCATCCGGCCGGTTCCTACCAATGCGAGCTTCATTCTGTTGTTCGGGGTGGGGGCCTCTGGCGCCAGAGGCTACCGCATGAGTTCGGCGGCGCGGACGATGTCGGCGAGGAGGACGGCGGCGGTCACGTCGGCGCTGGCGCCGGGGCCCTGGAAAAAGATGGGGTGGTCGCCGGTCCGCTCCGTGTGCACCACGATGGCGATCTCGGAGGGGCGGAGCGCGGCGAGAAGGGAGCCGGCTTCGGCGCGGACGGCCTCGGCGCCGGCGCGGATCGCGCCGCCTTCGGCGAGGCGGCCCACGTACTGCACCTCGCCCCCGCCGACGGCGGCGATCCGCTCGGCCCAGGCGTCGTCGGACTCCGGGAGGCGCTCCCAGAACGTGGCGAGGGGCACGCCGCGGAGCGCGTCGGGGACGAGGCTCTCCAGTTGCGCGTCCTCCGGGTTGACGTCCAGCCCGACCTCGCGCGCGAGCAGCGAAAGCTTGAGCGCGACGTCGCGGCCCGAGAGGTCCTCGCGGGGGTCCGGCTCGGTGTAGCCCGCCTCGTGGGCCTCGCGCACGGCCTCGGAAAAGCGGGCGCCCGCGCGCATCCGCGTGAGCACGTAGGAGAGCGTGCCCGAGAGCACGCCCTCGATGGCGAGCACGCGCGCGCCGGTCCGCACCAGATCGCGCAGGCGGGCCACGACGCCGAGGCCGGCGCCGACGGCGGCTTCGTAGAGGTACGGGACCTCGCCCTCACGGGCGGCAGCGTGCGTCTGCCTCCACGCCTCCAGAGGCATCGCGGTCGCGGCCTTGTTGGGCGTCACCACGGCTACGCCCGCGCGGAGCAGGTCAGCGTGGCGGGCGGCGACGGCCCCGCTCGGCGTGGCGTCGACCACGACGAGACGCTCGACGCGGGCCCCCGCGAGGCGCTCCACCACGGCATCGAGGTCGGCCTCTGGCGCCCCTGCGAGAGCATCCGGTGCGGTGCTGGGCTCCAGCCCGGCCGGGTCGAGGAGCAGGCGCGAGGAGTTCGCGAGGCCGACGAGGCGGAGGTTGAGGTCACCGGCGAGCAGCGCGTCCTGCCGCTCGCCGAGAAGGCGCAAGAGGCGCCGCCCCAGCGTGCCCGCCCCGATCACGGCGACGTGGGCGCGGATCCGCCTCAGCGCGAACGCCTCGTGCAAGGCCGTGATGGCCGCCACGGCGTCGGCGTCCGCGACGGCGCACGAGATGGTGTGCGCGCTGGCGCCCTGCGCGATGGCGCGGACGTTGACGTGGGCGCGCCCGAGCGTGGCGAACAGCCGGCCGGCCAGCCCCGGCGCGCCTTCGAGGTGCGCCCCGACGGCTGCGACCACGGCGGCCCCGCCCTCTGCCTCCACGCCCAGCACGTCGCCGCGCTCGATCTCTCTCGCGAGCCTCTGGCGCAGCGTCGCCACGGTGCGTGCGGCGTCGGCCTCGCGGACGGCGAGGCACAGGCTGCCCTCCGCCGACGCCTGCGCGACGAGAAAGACCGGGATCTCGGACTCCGCCAGAGGCCCGAACACGCGGGCGGCGAGGTCCGGCACCTCCAGAGACGCCGTGCCGGTCACGCGCACGAGCGCCGCGCTGCGCACCGCCGTGACGGCGTCGATGCGGCCCGGCCCGGCGTCGTCCATCGGCCCGACCGTCGTCCCGGCGTCCTCTGGCGCGAGGGTGTTGGCGATGCGGAGCGGGATGCGCGCGTTCGCCAGAGGCCGCATCGTCCGCGGGTGGAGCACCTTGGCACCGAAGTGCGCGAGCTCAGCCGCGGCGCCGTAGCTCAGGCGCGGGAGCGTAAACGCCTCGGGCACGATGCGCGGGTCGGCGGAGAGCACGCCGCTCACGTCGGTCCAGATCACGACCTCGCGGGCGTCCAGCGCGCCGCCGAGGATGGTCGCGGTGTAGTCCGAGCCCGAGCGGCCGAGCGTGGTCCGCACGCCGTCCTCGGTGCTCCCCACGAAGCCGGTCACGACCGCGACGGCCTCTGGCGGCACGTTCTCGAACGCCTCGCGCACCAGCTCGCGCGTCGCCTCCATGTCCACGGTCGCCTCGTCGAAGCGCGCGTCTGTGCGGACGAGGCCGCTGGCGTCCAGGTCCACGGCCTCAACGCCTGCGGCGCGGAACGCCGAGGCTACGAGCGGCGCGCTGGCACGCTCGCCGGCCGTGATAATGGCCGCGCGGACGCGTGGCGTGCACTCGCGCAGGAGCGAGACGCCATCGAGAAGCTCACCAACCTGCGTCCAGATGGCGTCCAGGCGCTCCGCCAGAGGCCCGCGCTCGCCCTCTGGCGTGAGGACAGCGAGCGCGTCGGTGTGCCGCTTGCGGATGGATCCCAAGCGGTCCCGGTGCTCGCCCGTGCGGTCCACGGCGTGCTGGATCGCGGCCAGGAGGTCATCGGTGACGCCCCCAAAGGCGCTGACCACGACCACGCGGCGCTCGGAGCCCGCCTCTGGCGTGAGGCGGACCACGCCGCGCACGCGCTCGGGCGTGCCCACGGACGTGCCGCCAAACTTGGCGACGGTGAACGGGAGGGGCATGGTGGGATCGGAGAGAGGCGAGGCTCGCGGAATCTACCGGCGCAAGAGGCCGGCCGAAGCGCGCGCCAGAGGCTCTCCACCCGGGGTCCCGTTCGTCTTCGCGCTGTGTCCATTGACGCGCGCCGCGCCAGAGGCCTACCTTTGTCGTCCTGCCGGGGCATTAGCTCAGCTGGTAGAGCGCCTCGCTGGCAGCGAGGAGGTCAGCGGTTCGACTCCGCTATGCTCCACCCCGGACGGCCGCCGCGCTTCGTGCGTGGCGGCCGTTTTTTTGTGCCGCCGCCAGAGGCCTCTGGCCTCCTTATGCGCCTGAGCCCCACCGACCGAGAGATCGCCGCGCTCGCCGTCCCCGCGCTCGGCGCGCTGGCGGCAGACCCGCTGGTGTCGCTTGTCGACACCGCGTTCGTGGGGCAGACCGGCGTCGTGCCTCTGGCGGCGCTCGGGGTCTGCACTGCTGTGTTCGGGTTCGCGTTCCTGGCGTTCAACTTCCTCGCGTACGGGACCACGCCGCTCGTAGCCGGCGCCCACGCCAGAGGCGAAGGCGACGAAGTGAGCCGGCTGGTGTGGCATGCGCTGGCGCTCGCGCTCGGCGCCGGGCTTCTCGCGATGGCGGCCCTGGAGGTGTTCGCCGTGCCCGTTCTGCGCGTGATGGGCGCCTCTGGCGCGCTCTTGGACGAGGCGCTGGTGTACCTCCGGATCCGCGCGCTGGCCGCGCCGGCCGTGCTCGTCATCATGGTGGGCCACGGCGCGTTCCGAGGCGCGCAGGACACGCGGACGCCGCTGTGGGTCACGCTCGGCCTCAACCTCGTCAACCTCGTTCTCGACCCGCTGCTCATCTTCGGGCTGGGCTGGGGGCTCGCCGGGGCCGCGTGGGCCACGGTGATCGCCCAGGCCTCTGGCGCGGGCGTGTTCGTGTGGCTCCTCCTGCGCGGCACGCGCACCGCGCCGCCGGTCCGGCGCCAGAGGCTGCAGTGGGCCGTGATCCGGCCGCTCGTGCAGATCGGGGGAGACCTCGCGCTGCGGGTGGCTCTGTTGGTGGGCACGCTGACGTTCGCGACTGCCGTCGCCGCGCGGCTGGGCACGCGGGCGGTGGCGGCGCACCAGGTGGCGCGTGAGCTGTGGCTGTTCCTCGCGCTGGTCGTGGACGCCCTCGCGGTCGCCGGGCAGGCGCTAGTGGCGCGCTACCGCGGCATGGACGAAATGGCGAAGGCCCGCGAGGTCTCCGACCGGCTTCTGGCGTTCGGGCTCGTCACCGGCGCCGCGCTCGGCATCGCGTTCTGGCTCGGGGGACCGTGGCTGATCGGCCTGTTCACGGACGACCCCGAGGTGGCCTCTGGCGTGGCGATGCTGTTCCCCTTTGTAGCCGCGATGCAGCCGTTGAACGCGCTCGTGTTCGTGTGGGACGGCGTGTTCATGGGCGCCGAGCGCTTCCGCTTTCTCGCCCTCGCGATGTGCGTGTCCGCGCTCGTGGGCTGCGCGGTGATCGCGCTGGTCCTCCCGCTGGGCCTCGGGCTGGCGGGCGTGTGGTGGGGCATCACCGCGTTTATGGCTGCCCGGCTGGCCACGCTCGCGGTTGGCTACCGGGGCCTCTGGCGCGCCGCCGCATGACCTCGCCAGAGGGGACGGCCGACGCGTGCCATAGGGAAAACCCTCGAAGGCGCTGCGGCGGTGAGATCGAGAAACAGCGCGCGCCCAGGACTGGTGAGAGACACCCCTTCACCAACGCATTTCCGACATGGCAGACGCCACCGACAAAGTCGACACCCCCATCGGCCACACTGAGACCTGGCCCGAGCTGGCCATTGGCCTCTGGGACAAGCTCACCGGCCGCGGCGCGGTGATCGAGTACACCTTCGAGGACTTCAACGTCTCCGTCCCCAGCGGCGCAGGCAAGAACGCCACCCACGCGGATTGGAAGATGAGTGGCACGCTCCGCATCCGCACCCGCGACGAGGAGCACGGCGGCGCGCTCAACTCGAACTAGTGCGGCGCCCGCTGCACATCGAAGCCGACCTGGACCTGACCGTAGACGGCCACCCCGTCGCGGTCAGGGGCCAGGGAAAACGCGTCGTCATCGAAGTAGACGAGCCGCAAACGGCGTGGCGCGTGATGCGCGCACACCGCCCGGGCGCAGACCTCGTGCGGACGCTTGCGGGCCTCTTGCGCGATCACGACGTGGACGTCGAAGTCCAGGTCGGGGGCCGTGCCGTAGGCCGCATCGGCTCCGAAGCCGAACCCGGCCTGATCTCGCGTGCGCTCGGCGTACCCGTCGAGGTCACGCCGCCGCCGGTCCCACGCAAGGTGCTCTACGGTGCCGCAGTGCTCGCGGCCCTCGGAGGGCTCGCGCTGATCTTGCGCCGCCGCTAAACGCTGGCGTCGCCCGTTTCCCGCCTCTGGCGTCCGCGCCAGAGGCGCTTTTTGTACCCGGAGCCCGCCTCGCGCCAGGGGCGCTCCCCTCCCCTCGCCGAGACATGCTGGACTCCCGCCTCACCGTCGCGATTGCGGGGGCCACAGGCTTTGTCGGCGCGGCCCTGCGCGAGTCGCTCGCTGAGGACTACCGCGTGGTCGGGCTGACGCGTTCGCCCAACAAAGCGGCGCAGCGCGAGCCGGGCGATCCCGTGGAGTGGCGCCACTGCGACCTGTACTCGCTGCTCCAGCTGGAGCAGGCGCTGGAGGGCGTGGACATCGCGATCTACCTCGTCCACTCCATGCTGCCGTCCTCGCGGCTCACGCAGGGCACGTTCGCGGACCTCGACCTCGTGCTCGCGGACAACTTCGCGCGAGCCGCCGAGACCGCCGGGCTTCGGCAGATCATCTACCTCGGCGGCCTGTTGCCGCCCGAGACGGACGACCTCTCGCGCCACCTCCGCAGCCGCTGGGAAGTGGAGCGGACGCTCGGTGCGCACGCCACGCCGGTTACGACGCTCCGCGCCGGGCTCGTGATCGGGCCGGGGGGCTCGTCGCTCGGCATCCTCGTCAACCTCGTCCGCCGCCTGCCCGCGATGGTCCTCCCCTCGTGGACTGATTCTGACACGCAGCCCATCGCGCTGCGCGACGTGATCCGCGCGATCCGGCTCGTGCTCGACGCGCCACAGGCGTGCACGGGGCACTTCGACATCGGCGGGCCCAGCCCGATGTCGTACCGCGAGATGATGCAGCGTGCCGCCGACGTGATGGGCTTCGAGCGTCCCATGGTGGGCGTGCCCGTGATCACGCCCAAGCTGTCCACGCTGTGGATCAGCCTTATCACCGGAAGCCCGCGCGCCCTCGCCGGGCCGCTCGTGGCCAGCCTCCGGCACGACATGGTGGTCACGGACAACCCCGTGCAGCAGGCCATCGCGCCAGAGGCGCTCTCGTTCGAGGAGGCCCTGGACGGCGCTCTGGACGAGGACAGCCGCCTCCTTCCCGATCCGCGGCGCTCGCACCGCAAGTCCGACGACCGCGCCATCAAGAGCGCCCAACTGGTCCGATCGGTTCAGCGCTTCGACCTCCCGCCCGGGCGGACGGCGCAGTGGGCAGGCATGGAGTACATGCGCTGGCTCGACGACTTCGCGGGCCCCATCATCCGCGTCCGCGTCAAAGCCTCTGGCGAGAGCCCGCACCGCGCCCGAGGTGACACCAGCCTCGAAGCCGACGCCACCTCTGGCGAGGTCACGGCCCGGTTCTACGCCACGCCGCTGCCCAAGCCCGTGTTGGAGCTGACGTACTCGCCGGACCGGAGCCACCCGGACCGCGCGCTGTTCTACGTCACGGGCGGCCTGCTCTACGACGCCGAGGCGGGATCGCGCGCGCGCCTGGAGTTCCGCTCGGTCCTGGACGGCCGGTGCCTGATCGCGGCGATCCACGACTTCGCGCCGAGGCTCCCGTGGGGACTGTACCGGCTGACGCAGGCCGTGGCGCACCTGTTCGTGATGCGGCAGTTCGGCCGGCACCTCTCGCGGCTGCGCGCACGAGCGCGCGAGGAAAGCGAGGGCTAGGCCTCTGGCGCGGGGGCACGCCCGGGCGCATCTTGCGTGCACATGACCCGACCGCTCCGCTCGCTCCGGCTCCCGTTCCTGTTCGCGGTCCTTTTGGGTATCGCGTACGCCGCGTATTACGCGCTCACGCCAGAGGCCGTCTTCGCCTCGGCCGACCACGGCCTGACGGCTACGGCGGCGCAGCGGTGGCTTCTGGCCGCGTTCCTGACCGCCGCGGGCGTGCTGGGCGTGCAGGCAGTCCGGTTTTTCGTGCTGGACGCGCTGTTTATCCGCTCACAGGGGCACCGTGCGCCCGCGCTGCTTCACGCCGTCGTGGCGATGGTGCTGTACTTCGTGCTGGGGCTCCTCATCGCGGGCGGCGTGTTTGGGCAGAGCCTGACGGGGGCCATCGCGACGAGCGCCGTCGCGTCGGTCGTGCTCGGCCTCGCGCTGCAGGAGACGCTGGGCAACTTCTTCGCGGGCATCTCGCTTCAGATCGAGCAGCCGTTCCGCCTGGGCGACGTGCTAGAGGCCAACGGGCAGACAGGCCGCGTAGAGGCCTTCAACTGGCGAGCGACGACGCTAAAAACCGTCAACGACTCGCGCGTCGTGATCCCTAACGCGCTGATCGCGCGAGAGCCCGTGGAGGTCTTCGGACGCAGCCAGACCGTCCGACGACTGCTGCCTCTTTCCGGGCCGTACGGCACGCCCCCGCAGACGATCGGGCGCGTCGTCCTGAGCGCCATTGTGGGCGTTCCCGGGATCTCGGAGCGCCCCGCGCCACAGGTGCGCCTCGCCTCGTTCGACGACTCCTCCATCACGTACGACCTCCTCTACTGGGTGGACGACTACTTCCGGGTCGCGAGCGTGGACGCGCTTGTGCGCGAGCGCGTGTGGTACGCCTTTGCGCGCGAGGACATCTCCATCCCCTTCCCCCACGAGGTGCAGGTGCCGTACGTGCCAGCAGCGCCGGCGGAGGAGGACCCCGTGGAGGAGCGCGCCCGCTGGCTGGGCGAGATACCGCTCTTGGCGCCTCTGGCGGCGGAGGAGCGCCAGAGGCTCGCCCGCGGCGCGCGAACGCTGCTGTACGGCCCTGGCGAGACGATCCTCCGCGCCGGCAGCGAGGGCGGGAGCATGTTCGTGGTCCTGCGCGGCCGCGTCGAGATCCGCCTGCCGCAAGAGGACGGCCGCCGCGTGCGCGTGGCCGAGGTGGCCTCTGGCGAGGTCATCGGCGAGATGTCGCTCCTGACCGGGGACCCGCGCTCGGCCGACGCCCGCGCCATCGGCGAGGTGGAGCTCATCGAGGTGCGGCGCGCGGAGATGAAGCTGCTCCTGGCCGAGAACGAGGCGCTCGCCGACGCCCTCGCCGCCGAGGCCAGCCTCCGCCTGGACCAGCGCGCCGACGCCCTCGCGCGCGCCGATGCCGAGACCGAGGGGCCGACCACGCAGGCCTCGCTCTTGCAGCGCATCCGGCGCTTTTTCGAGCTGGGCTAGGCCTCTGGCGCCAGAGGCTCGACCGCCGAAAGCTTGCTCGCCAGAGGCTAGTCGCGCCGGATGGCCTCTACCGGGCTCAGGCGCGAGGCGCGCCACGCCGGGTACGTGCCGAACACGAGTCCGACGAGGACCGCGACCGCCGCGACGACGAGCAGGCTGCCTAGCGAGAACCCAGCGCGGAACGGCATGTCGTCCGCGAGGCTGCGGATAATGGGCACGGCCGTGAACACGATCCCGAGCCCCGCCAGAAGACCGACCGCGCTCCCCGCCGCCGAGACCATGACGGCCTCGGCGAGGAACTGCGCCACGATGTCGCGCCGGCGCGCGCCTGTCGCCTTGCGGATGCCGATCTCCTGCGTGCGCTCCGTCACGGTCATCAGCAGCACATTCATCACGCCCACGCCGCCGACGACGACCGAGATGCCGGTAATGAACCCCATTACGAGCTTGAAGATGAGCATCCCCTTGGCGAGTTGCTCGGTCCGCATTTCGTCCGTCGCGATGGTGAAGCCCTCGGCGCCCTGCGGGAACTGCTCGTCCAGCCATGCGCGCACGCGGTCCGTGGTCTCGCTCACGTTCTCGGCCTGCGCCACGTGCAGGACCAGCGTAGACGCCTCTGGCGCCGCGAGCGCCCACGCCCCGTACACCGCCGGCGTCTCTTCATCCCTCACGCCGACGATCTCGGCCTCCTGTCCACCGACCGAGAAGCGTTGCCCGAGCGCCGCCTCCGCGCCGCCCAATCGCTCCGCCAGAGGCGCGCTCACGACGACGGCGTTGGAGTCCTCCGCCGTCAGCGACCGGCCCGCTGCGAGCTCTACCTCTGCCAACTCCCAGATCAGCGGCTGAGCCACGTGGAGCCGGGCCGCGGTGCGGAGCGTGTCCTGCTCCACGAGGACCGACCGGCTCTGGCGCAACCCGCCGCGCACATCGGGCCCGAGGTGCGCCACGAGCGCGGCCACCTCGGCGTCACCGAACACGACGGCGCTGTCGCGGCGGATCGCGACGCCGTCTACCATCTCGTACTCCCGCGCGTCCACGTACATGCTTTGGAGGTCCGTCGTGGACGAGATCTGCTCGCGCGCGAACTCCTCCAGGCCGTCCGCGAGCGAGAGGATCGCCACGAGGGACGCCACGCCGATCACGAGCCCGAGCGTGGACAGAAACGTTTGGAGCGGGTGCTGGAGCAGCGTGCGCCACGCGAGCGCGGTCAGCGAGAGCAGTCGGGACATGGGCCTCTGGCGGGGGGAACGGCGGCTACGCGAGCGGCTCTGGAGAGTTACCCTTGGCGCGAACTCGCCATGCCGCTCGTGATCCGCTTTCTCCTTGTTCTCCTCCTGCTCGCGCCTCTGGCGCCAGAGGCCTTCGCACAGGCCACCCCGCCAGAGGCGGCCCCGTCCGTGCTGCCCATGCGCGAGCGCGCCGCCGTGATGGACCGGTGGCTGGACGCTCGGCTGGAGGCCATCGTGCCCGCACTGATGCGGCGCGAGGGGATCGACATGTGGATCATCGCGGCGCGGGAGTACAACGAGGACCCGGTGATCTCCACGATGCTGCCCGCCACGTGGCTGGCCGCGCGGCGCCGCACGGTTCTGGTCTTCCACGACGACGGCGAGCGCGTAGAGCGCTTGGCCGTCGCGCGGTACGACGTGGGGCCGTTCCCACGCGCCTGGGACCCGGAAGCGCAGCCCGACCAGTGGGCGCGCGTGGCCGAGATCGTCGCCGAGCGCGATCCGCAACGCATCGGGATCAACACGTCGGAGACGTTCGCGCTGGCGGACGGCCTGAGCGCGTCCGAGGAGCGGGCCTTGCGGGCGGCGCTGTCAGATCCGTTCCGCCAGAGGCTCGTCGGTGCGGAGAACCTCGCGGTGGGCTGGCTGGAGACGCGCACGCCGGAGGAGATGGCGACGTACCCGCACATCGTCGGCCTCGCGCGGCACATCATCCACGCCGGCCTCTCGCGCGAGGCCATCACGCCCGGCGTGACCACGACCGACGACCTCGCATGGTGGTACCGCGACCGCGTCCGCGCGCTCGGGCTGACAACGTGGTTCCACCCCGGCGTGAGCGTGCAGCGTGCGCCAGAGGCGGCCGGGGCCTCTGGCGACCGTGCCCGCGCCGAGGGCGACTTCTCCGCCCGCCCCGACGCCAACGTGATCCAGCCCGGCGACTTGGTGTGGGTGGACTTCGGGATCTCGTACCTCGGGCTCATGACCGATACGCAGCAGATGGCCTACGTCCTCCGCCCCGGCGAGACTGAGGCGCCCGCAGGGCTGGTTTCGGGCCTCCGCGCCGCCAACCGCGTGCAGGACCTGCTGACCGGCGCCTTCGCCAGAGGCAAGACCGGCAACGAGATCCTGGCCGACGCGCTCCAAGCCTCTGGCGCCGAGAACCTGGACGCGACGATCTACACGCACCCTATCGGCCTCCACGGCCACGCCGCCGGGCCGACGATCGGCCTGTGGGACCAGCAGGGCGGCGTGCCCGGAAACGGCGATTACCCGCTCTATGCCAACACGGCGCACTCCATCGAGCTCAACGTTGCGATGGCGGTCCCGGAGTGGGGCGGCCAGCGCGTCCGGTTCATGCTGGAAGAGGACGCGTTCTTCGACGGCGAGACCGTCCGCTACATCGACGGGCGGCAGGAGGCGCTGCTGCTCATCCCGCGCTAGCCTCTGGCGCCAGAGGCGCTACATCGCCTCGCGCACGCGGTCCAGCGTAACGACGGGCACGCGGACCTGCACGGCGCCGGCGCGGGCGAAGACCGCCTCCATCTCCAGCGTATCGCCCACGGCGAGCTCGTCCGCGAGGCCGAGCAACATCACGTGGTAGCCGCCGGGCGCGAGACGCACGGTTTCCCCGACGCCGACCGGAATGCCGCTCTCGACGAGGCGCATCCCGCGCAGGCCGTCCCCGGCGTCGTACGTCTCGTGGACCTCCACACGCTCGGCGATGGTGGAGCGCGCATCGACAAGCGTATCGGGCATGGCGCCTCCTGTGAGCGTCATGAACACACCTCCGGTCCCGCCGGCAGGCGTGGCGGTCACAAAGGGGTCCGAGACCGAGACGGACCCGGAGGCCACGGCGCCAGAGGCCTCTGGCGTCGCATCAGTGGACGGGGCGGGCTCGGGCGTCTCGGTCTGGCAGGCGCTCAGCGCGAGGGCGAGCGTGAGCGCGAAAAGTGAGCGGGTCATGTTGGCGGGGATCGGGGGGTTATGCGCCAGCGGCCAGGAGCGCGCGGGCGTCCTCGGCAACCATTTCTGGCAGGGCGGCGCTGCCGCCGTACGTCTCCACCACGCGGCCTCTGGCGTCGAGCAGGAGCGCCTTGTCGGTGTGGCTGATGGAGTAGGTCGCCTCGCCAGAGGCGAGGGTGTCGCGGCGCGAGATTTCGTAGCGGACGCCGATGCGCTCCATCAGACTCGCGATTTCGGCCTCGCTGCCGGTGAGCAGCTTCCAGTCCGGCCCGGTGTTCCACGAGCGCGCATAGGCGTTCAGCGCCGCGGGCGTATCGCGCGAGGGGTCGAACGTGACGGTCGCGAAGCGCACGCGCGAGGTGTCGGGGCCGAGCGCCTTGCGGATGTTGTTCATGTTCGCCATCGTCATCAGGCACACGTCCGGGCAGTGCGTGTAGACGGCGGTGAGCACGACGGGCCGGCCGGCGAGATCGGCCGGGAACGCGACCGCCGAAGAGTCCTGATCGAGCAGGGCCCACGAGGCGTCGGTCAGGTCGTCCTCTGGCGCGAGGTGCTCGGGAAGCGGGTCGCCGCAGGCGGCGAGCAGGAGCGCGAGAAAGCAGAGCGCGAGGCGGTGCATGGGGACCGGAAGAGGGGTTGCGGGACAACCGCGGCGCCAGAGGTGAGTTTCGCGCGGAGACACAGGGCGGACCTCTGGCGTCACGAGAAGTAGGACTCGGCGATCGCGCGGTAGACGGCGACAGCGCGGACGATCTCGGCCTGCGGCACGTGCTCCTGCGGCGTGTGCGAGAGGCGGCTGTCGCCCGGCCCGATCTTGACCGCGGGCACGTCGGCGAGGAACACCCAGTCCGAGGCGGTCGGGCTGCCGAAAGGCTCGGCGTCCATGCCGAGTGCGCGTAGCGCGTCGCCAGAGGCGCGGGCAATCCTGGCCTCTGGCGAGGTGGCACACGGCACGAGGCGCGCGGAGTGGATCGCGACCTCGCTTTCGAGGTGCTCGGCGATCTCCTCGGCCATCTGCGGGTGCGAGGCGCCGGGCGTGGAGCGGACGTCGAGCCAGAACGTGGCCTCGTCCGGGACGACGTTGCGGGGGCCTCCGCCAGAGGCCACGGTCGCGGTCACGGTCGGGCGGCCAAGGAACGGGTCGTCGGCGCCGATCTCCATCTCGCTTACGCGCAAGAGGTCGCGCGCCATGACCGTCAGGGCATTGACGCCGAGGTGCGCGCGCGCGGCGTGGGCCGTCCGGCCTCTGGCGGTGCAGCGGAGCACGAGCAGGCCCTTTTGCGCCAAGCACGGCCGCAGGTCGGTCGGCTCGCCGACGAGCGCGGCGCTGGGCGTCGGGAACGTGGGCGCCTCGCGGCGGAGGTAGTCCAGCCCGTTCTCATCGGAGCCGACTTCCTCGCACGCGGTCAGGGCGACGACGAGCCGTCCTGCCTCTGGCGTCCAGCCGCTCGCGGCGAGATCCAAGAGCGCGGCGAGCATCGCGGCGCCAGAGGCCTTCGCGTCGACCGCGCCTCTGGCGTAGACGTTTCCGCCGCGGACGGTCGGCGTGAACGGGTCGAACGGGTGGCCGTCGCTCGGCGGGACCACGTCGAGGTGCGAGGCGAGGATGAGCACATCGTCACCGTCTCCCAGCGTGAACCAGACGTTGTGCTCGCTGCGCTCGACGCACACGCCAGAGGCCGCGCCGTGCTCTCTCGCGAAGGCCTCGACGAAGTCGGCGGCGTCGCCCTCGTCGCGGCTGATGGACGGGATGGCGACGAGGTCGTGGTGGAGCCTTAGAACGTCGGTCATGCCTCTGGCGCGATGGTGGTGCCACGGGTGGCGTCCGAGACCGCATCGGGCGATGTCACGCGGACTTCAGGCACGCCCCGGCTGAGCGCCTCGCGCGCGACTTCGAGCTTGGGCCGCATCCCGCCCGCGATCCAGCCCGCTTCTACACCTGCCGCGATGGCCTCTGGCGTGAGGCGCGAGATCAGCGTGGACGGATCGGCCGCGTCGCGGCGGACGCCAGAGGCCTCGGCGACGAGGATCAGGCGCGCGGCGCCGAGCGCGACGGCGAGTTCGAGCGCGACGGTGTCGGCGTTGACGTTGTACAGGTCGCCCTCGCGGTCGGCGCACACGCTCGCGACGACGGGCGTAAAGCCAGCGCCGAGCAACGCCCCTAGCAGCGCAGGGTCCACGCCGACCACGTCACCGACGTGCCCGAAGTCGACGGTCTCGCCGTCGATCACGCGCGGCGGCCTCCGCACGACGCCGACCAGCCCGCCATCGGCGCCGCTGACGCCTACGGCGTTTACGCCAGAGGCCTTCGCCGAGCCCACCAGCCGCGCGTTGACGCTCCCGCGCATGACGTACAGCGCCACGTCGAGGTCGAGGTCACTCGTCACGCGCCGCCCGGCGACGATGCGCGGCTCGTGCCCCAGCCGCCGCGCCAGGTCGGTGGCCTGTGGCCCGCCGCCGTGGACGACCACGACCGGCCCGCCGATCGTCGCGACCTCGCGCCAGAGGCTCGCGCAGGCCTCTGGCGAGGCTGCGACGGCGCCGCCGAGCTTGATGATCGTGGTTCCGAGTTCCGGGTTCACAGTTCCGAGTTGGGGCCGTAGGGGAGAGAGCCTTCAGGCGAGGCCTCTGGCGAAAAACGAGAGCGCCAGAGGCGACTCGGAAGAAGGGGCGATCAGGACTCGGAACCCATCCCCCAGACCCACTCCAGAATCGCTTTCTGGGCGTGGAGGCGGTACTCGGCTTGGAGCAAGTGGATGGCGTCCTCGGACTCCAGCACCTCGGCGTCTACGACCACGCCGCGGCGGACGGGGAGGCAGTGCATAAAGTGGCCGCGGTCGGTCTGCATCATGAGGCGGTTCGTGATGCGCCAGTCGTCCATGCGCGCGAGGCGGCGGGACTCCTCCTCCTCTGGGTTGTCGTAGACGAGCGCGCCGCTCCACGCTTTGGCGTACACGATGTCGGCGCCCGCGAATGCGATGTCCTGATCGGCCGATTCGGTCACGCTGCCGCCCGAGAGCGAGGCGGTCTTTTTGGCGAGGTCCATCACGTCCGTTCCCAGCGAGAAGCCCTCGGGGCGGGCGACGACGACCTCCATCCCGAGCCTCGCCGCCATGAGCAGCGCCGAGTTGGGGACCGCCTGCGGGAGCGCCTTCGGATGCGGCGCCCACGAGAGGACGAGCTTTTTGCCACGCGGGTCGCCCAGCGTCTCCGTGATCGCCGCCGCATCGGCCAGTTCCTGGCACGGGTGCCACTTGGCCGATTCCAGGTTGACCACCGGCACGCCAGAGGCCTCCACGATCGCGCCGAGCGCGGCGTCGGACTGGTCGGCGTCGTAGTCGGTGAGCGACGCAAACGTGCGCACGCCGATAGCATCCGCATAGCGCGCAAGGACGCCGATGGCCTCGTGTACGTGCTCCGCGGCGTCGCCGGTCATCGCGTCCTCGCCCCACGCGAGGCCCCACGTGCCCTGCCCCGGTGTGATCACGACGGGCGCGGCGCCCAAATGATGCGCGGCCAACTCCATGCTCGCGCGGGTCCGCAGGCTCGGGTTGAGGAACAGCAGCGCGATGGATTTGCCCTTCGCGCCAGAGGTCCACTCGCGGGTGTCGCGGAAGTGGCGGGCGCGGCCGAGGCAGTGCTGCCAGACGTCGTCAGGGAGGTCGGACCAGGAGGTGAGGTTGGGCATGATGCGGGATTCGGGATGCGTGAGGTCGGTCGGTTGAGTCGGCGGTGGCCTCTGGCGCTAGGCGCGGTCCGAGGCATCGCGCATCACGACTCGTTCAGCACGGCGTCCAGCGCGTCGGCGAACGCGGCGGCGGCCGCCAGAGGCGTGGTCAGCGGCGGCATGAGGCGGAGCGTGTGGGGGTGCTTGGAGGTGCCGACCATAATGCTGTGTTCGTCGCGCAGGGCGGCGGCCACAGGCTTCGCGGCGCGGTCGAGTTCGACGCCGAGCAGGCAGCCGCGGCCTCGGACTTCGACGACGCCAGAGGCCCCTTCGAGCCTCTTGCGGAAGGCCGCTTCGAGTTCGAGCGCGCGGTCCATCAGGTTCTCGTCGGCGATCTGGCCGAGCGCGGCGTGGACGGCTGCCATCGCGAGCATTCCACCGCCGAACGTCGTGCCCTGGTCGCCAGACTTGACCGTATCGGCCACGCGGCTGTTGACCAGCGCGGCGCCGACGGGGACGCCCGCGCCGAGGCTCTTGGCCAGCGTCACGATGTCCGGCGTCACGTCTATGTGCTCGCCGTAGGTGAACGTGCCCGTCCGCCCGACGCCGGTCTGGACCTCGTCGAATACCAGCAGCGTGCCGTGGCGGTCGCAGATCTCGCGGAGCGCGCGGTAGTAGGCCGGGGGCGCCTCGGTGATGCCCGCCATGCTCTGGATGGGCTCCAGGATGACAGCCGCCACGTCGCCAGAGGCGAGGGCCTCGTCGACGGCGCCTTCCCAGCCGAAGGGGACGAAGGTCGTCTCGGGCAGGATCGCGCGATAGGGCTCGTGGTAGGCGTCGCCCCAGGTCGTGGCGAGCGCGCCGAGCGTGCGGCCGTGGAAGGCCTCGGTCATGGCCACGATGCGTGAGCGGCCCGTGACCGTCCGCGCGAGCTTGAGCGCGGCCTCGTTGGCCTCGGTCCCCGAGTTGCACCAGAAGACGTGCGTGAGGGCTGGGGGTGCCATGTCCACGAGCCGCTTCGACGCCTCGGCGCGGATGGGGCTGTAGACGGCGTTGGAGTAAAACAGCAGCTCGCCGGCCTGGTGGCGGATGGCCTCGACGACGCGCGGCGGGCAGTGGCCGAGCAGCGCCACGCAGTGGCCGCCATACAGGTCGAGCAGTTCGCGGCCGTCGTGCGTCCAGACGGTCGCGTTCTCGCCGCGCACGAGCGCCAGAGGCGGCTTGGCGTAGGTCGGCAGCGTGGTCGCGTCTTCGAGCGCGAGGGGGTCAAGTGCAGTTCCGAGTTCCGAGTTCATGGTGCGTTTCGCGGGCCTTGCGGCTCCGAGTTGAGATCAGCCGAGACGCCGAGGAGCAAACAGGATTCGATCGTAGGGGCGTATCGCATACGCCCGCGCTGGTGACGCCCCCGCTGGTGGACCCGTGCTGGTGGGCCCGCGCCTCTGGCGCCAGAGGCCTCTGGCGTCACGGCAGGAGCCCCGCCGTCTCGGGGAGCCCGAGCGCGAGGTTGAGGTTCTGGACGGCTTGGGAGGCCGCGCCCTTGAGGAGGTTGTCGAGCGCGAAGCCGACGACCAGCGCGTCGCCGTCCGATACCCAGCCGATGTCGCAGAACGGCGTGCCGACGACCGGCAAGAGCTCCGGGAGCCCCTCTGGCGAGAGCCGGACGAAGCGCGCGCCACTGTACGCCTCCTGGTACAGAGTAGCGACGGCATCTGGCGCCAGAGGCGCGTCTAGCGCGACGTGCGCCGTGCCCCAGATGCCGCGCGTCCACGGCGCCGAGACGGGCACGAACTGGATCTGCATCGCGTCGCCCACGACCTGCTCCACCTCGGGCTGGTGCCGGTGCGCAAAGGGGCGGTAGGCGCGGGCGTTGCCGTCGCGCGTGGGGAAGTGCGTGGTGGGCGAAGGCCGCGCGCCCGAGCCGCTGGCGCCCGTGAACGCGGTGATGTGCGCGGTCCCCGCGCGTCCCGCCAGAGGCCAGAGCGCGAGCGCCATCGCGGTCGCGAAGCAGCCGGGGTTGGCGACGAGCGTGGCGCCGGGGATCGCGTCGCGGTTGACCTCCGCGAGGCCGTAAACAGCATCGGCGATCTGCTCCGGGTGCGGGTGCGGCGCTGGATACGTCGCGTCGTATGCCTCTTGCGCCAGGCGGTGGTCCGCCGAGAGATCGACGATGAGGCCCTCGAAGCCCGCTTCGCGCAGCGCGTGGACGGCCGCTGCGCCTTTGCCGTGCTCGGCGCAGACGACGACGGCGTCGACGCCCGAAGGGTCGAGCGCCTCTGGCGCGGTAAACGTCAGGTCGGTCGTGCCGCGCAGCCGGGCATGCGCTTTCGCCAGAGGCTCGCCCGCGTGGCTGCGGCTGGTGACGGCGGCGATCTCGACGTGCGGATGCCGAAGCAGCAGCGCCGCGAGTTCGCCGCCCGCGTAGCCCGCGCCGTGCAGGATGGCGATGCATTTAAGGTCGTGGGTCATGCGGCGGTCGGCTGGGAGGAGGGGCGTATGCGATACGCCCGGACGGGGTCAAAATCGTCGGGGCGTATCGCATACACCCCCTGTTTGCGCACGCCTGCGTTTACACGCTTGCGCGGTAGCGCCAGAGGCCTCTGGCGCCAGAGGCGGTCAGTCCGCGAGCGCGGTGCCCAAGCCGGGGACGGCGCGGCGCAGGCCGCCAGCGGCCTGGGCGTGCGGGGTGCGCTGCCACGCGGCCATGTCGCGCACGGCGTCGGCCACGAGCGCAGCGAGGTGGTCGGGCTCCGACCGGGCGTTGACGGCGGGCACGCCGAGGGCGGTCTGGATGTGACGGCGGCCCACCTCCGTGTCGGTCGTGGGGCCGACGACGACGGCGAGTTCCGAGCGGTACTGGTTGCGGAAGATCTGGTCCGCGGCCCAGACGCCCGCGAGGTCGGCGCCTGCCAGGACGTGCGCGGCGGTGAGCCGCTGAAGCTCCATGTCGCGCAGGATGCCGTCCACGCCGTAGGGGCCGATGATGCCGTCGCCGAGTTCGAGGACGAGCACATCGGGTGAGCAGCCGTTGAGGTGCGCGATGATGCCCTTGGCTGTCGCGATGACCTCGCGCCCGGTCGTCGCCACGCGCCCGGCCTCGATAAACGACGCGGAGCAGACGGCGCCAGCGGCCGTCATCGCGCGGACATCGCGCTGGAGCGCAGCGCCCGTCAGCTTGGCCGCGGCCACTCGGAAGCCTCTGGCGGTGAGGCCCTCCACGAGCGCGGCGGCAGCGAAGGTCTTGCCCGTGTTCATCGCCGTACCGCTCACGAAGACGAGCGGGGCCGACTCCGAGAGGTGCTCGCGCGCTTCGAGCGCGTGCTCCTGGATCCGCGCGTGCCGCGCAGGCTCACCGTGGACAACCGCACCGAGCACCTCGACCGGGAGCGCCGGACCGAGGTCGGGGTGATCCGCCGGGCAGAGCCCGAGGATGCCGCCCATGTTGAGCACGTGGAGCGTGTCGCCGGGCGTGATCTGGCGCGGGATGCGCCCGCTGTAGCCCTTCAGCGCCTGCCGCTCGCCCAGCGCCCCGAGCAGGATCTCGCCCTTCTTGATCGTGCGGAACACGCCATCGGCGCCCTCGATCTGGTTGTACACCTCTTTGTCCGCGAGCGCGCGGACGGCGAGGCAGTACCCCTCCTCGGCCACGACGTACGGCGAGACGCGCGCCGATGCGGAGAGCGCGCACGGCCCGGTGGAGGAGGCGACGTGGTCGGCGGTGACGGTGGTCATGGTCGTGTACTGCGTGATGCGGAATGCGTAAGGGTGCCCGGTCGTGGCACGCGAAATCGGCTCGGGGATGCGCGCTGCTGCGGAGCCGCCAGAGGCGCCCTTACGCAGTACGTATTTCGGTTTACTCCTCGCCAGAGGCGCGGGCGGCGAGGCGAGCCTGGATGCCGTAGATGCGGGCGAAGCCCTCGGCGTCTCGGCCGTCCCAGAGGCCGCTGTCCTCGCCGTAGCGGGCGCCGGCGTCGAAGAGGCTGTAGGGGCTGCTGGCGCCGAGGACGCGGGCGGTGCCCTTGTAGAGGCTCGTGTGCGTCGTCCCCGTCACGCGCTGCTGCGTGGAGTCCAGAAAGGCTTCCAAGTCGCGCGCCAGAGGGTCGAAAAAGAGGCCTTCGTGGACGAGGCGGCCGTAGAGATCGCCCAGCCCGGCCTTGTGCGTGAGTTGGAGGTGCGTGAGGACCACCTTCTCCAGTTCGAGGTGCGCGTCCAGCAGGATCGCCGCGGCTGGCGCCTCGAACGCCACGCGGCCCTTGATGCCGAGGATCGTGTCGCCGACGTGGACGCCGCGCCCCACGCCGTGCTCGGCGCCGATGCGGTTGAGCGTCTCGACGAGGGCCACAGGCTCCATCGCCTCGCCGTCGAGCGAGACCGGAACGCCCTGCTCCCAGCCGATCGCCAGAGGCCGGGCCGTGTCGGGTGCCGCCTCTGGCGCGACCGTATCGACCCACGCCTCCTCGGGGAGGACGCCGTCGGGCCGGTGCGTCTCCTTGCCACCGATGGTCGTGCCCCAGAGCCCGGCGTTGACCGAGTAGTCCGTCGTCTTGGCCTCGACGGCGAAGCCGCGCTCTTGGAGGTAGGCCGTGGAAGCCTCTCGCGAGAGGTGGAGCGACCGGATGGGCGTCATGACCTCCAGGCCGTCCGCCAGGAGGCGGAGCGCGCCGTCAAAGCGGATCTGGTCGTTGCCTGCGCCCGTCGAGCCGTGGGCGACGGCGTTCGCGCCCAGGTCTTTGGCCGCGTTCACGAGCGCCTCGGCCTGCACCACGCGCTCCGGCCCGACGCACAGCGGGTACACGCCGCCACGCCGCACGTTGCCCTTGACGAGGTACTGAAGCACGCGGCTCCACAGTTCGCCTCTGGCGTCGATGATCGTGTGGCTCGCGGCGCCGAGACTGTTCGCGCGCGCGTCGATCTGGCGCTTCTCCTCGCCGGAGAAGCCGCCGGTGTCGACGGTGACGGTGTGGACCTCCTGGCCCGTCTCCTCTTTGAGGTACGGGACGCAGAAGGAGGTGTCGAGGCCTCCGGAGAAGGCGAGAGCGATGGACATGGCAGAAACAGAAAACGCCGGCCCGGGAACGGGTCGGCGTTGAGATCAGAGGGCGGCTGGCGTGTGCTCAGCAGGCTCCAACGTGCATGCGCGTCCCGTTCGACCGGCCAGTCGGTCGGCGTCGAGGGCGTCGGATGCGGGAGGAGACAAGCGTCATGAGCGAGCCGCGGATGCGGGGCGCCAAGATGCGCGCCCCTGGCGGCGAAGTCAACCGGCGGGCTTTTTGGAAGCGCTACCGGAACAGAACCTTCGCGCGATGGCCTCTGGCGCCAGAGGCTCAGACGGGAGCAACGATCCCGCTCGCGCCCGGTCTCCGGTGCATGAACAGCTCGCGTCGCACGACTCTCCTGCTCTCGGCTCTTACCTCGGCTGCGTTCTGGTTGCTGGTGGATACGCCGTCCCGGCTCGCGTCTCGGCGCTTCCAACTCGACGGGTATGACCCGTGGCCAAGCGACCTCGCCGTGGTCCCAGCTTGGAAGCTCCTCGTGCTCCTCGGCGTGACCGTGCTCGTGTTCTACGCCCTCGCGCGGACCGTTCGCGCGTTCGGCCGCACGCCTCGCCAGAGGCGCCTGCTCTGGCCTCTGGCGCTCGTGATGCTCTGGGGCGGGTGGCACTATGGGAGCCTTGAGGTCTGGGAGCGGGCGGACCCATTCGCGAACGATGCCTATCAACCTATCCGGTTTGAGCGCTCGCAACTCGCCGGAAGTGCGTGGGTCAACCTCGTCAGCACGTCGTGCGGCTACTTCAACAAGGAGGTCATCGTCTTTGAAAGCGACACCCGAGCGATACGGCGCTCCTACGGAGGATTTGTGTTCGACCCACTTGTCACGGTGTACCTCCTCCTCGACGTGTGGCCGCATGGAGAGTGGACGGCCTCTGGCGAGGTCCACGACGGCGTCATCACGTGGCGCGACGACAACGGCTACGTGTCCCGCGAGAGGCTCCGCCTCGCAGACGGGGAGCTGACGCTGACCTGGATCGACTGACGAGCCTCTGGCGCTCGGTTTGCGGACACACCGGCGGTGTGTCCCTACGCAGGGACCGGGCCTCTGGCGCCAGAAGCGGACCGCCCTCTGCAACTGGCCACTCCATACTGGCTACTCCCGACCGCCGCGAACCCGCCCAATCCCCTCGTCGTTGGAGGACCGAACAACCACCTTACACAACGATGGAGACCACCACCAAAACCTCCGCCAGCGGCTTCGACCTCACGCCTCTTCGCGGCGACGCCCGCGAGCGCGCCGTCGAAGCCGCCGGGCTGAACGCCGAGGAGCGCCGCATCCTCTTGGACCACGGGACCGAGCGCCCCGGCTGCGGCCTTCTGCTGGACAACAAGGAGACCGGCATCTACGCCTGCAACCTGTGCGGCCTGCCGCTTTTCGAGAGCGGCAGCAAGTTCGAGTCCGGGACGGGATGGCCCAGCTTTTTCCAGCCCGTCGACCCCGAACACGTCCGCGAGATCGTGGACACGTCGATGTTCATGCGCCGCATCGAGACGCGGTGCGCGCGGTGCGACGGCCACCTCGGCCACGTCTTCCCGGACGGCCCCCGCCCCACGGGCCAGCGCTACTGCATGAACAGCGCCGCGCTGGAATTCTTCCCCGAAGGCCAGTCGCCCACGCAGCGGACGGCCGACGATCCGACCAACTAAGACGCCTCCTATCAGGCCTCTGGCGAGACGGCCCCTCTGGCGCCAGAGGCTTACCGTAGCCCCATCACCCGGCTGCGTTCGGCCGTAGCGATGGCGAGGCGGGCAAACTCGCCGTCGCCGCTCCGCATCCGACGCTCGGCGGCTTGAAGGAGTGCCCGCGCAACCTCGCGCTGGTTCAGGCGCCAGAGGCACTCCGCGAGCGCGCTCTGCGCCTCGGCGATGCGCCAGTGGCCGGGCGTCGCCTGCTCCCGGATGGAGAGCGCCTCGCGAAGAGGCGCCTCCGCCTCGGCGACCTGCCCGCGCAAGAGGAGCGATTCGCCGAGGCCCGTTAGCGGGTACGGGCGTGCGGTGTGGAGTGCGGGCGTCGCGGCGCGGTCGTGGGTGGCGAGCGACTGACGGAACCACCGCTCGGCCTCGCGGCCGTGGCCTCTGGCGAGGTGCAGCATCCCGATGTGGGCTTCGGTGTGCCCTACGCGGAGGTGGTCGTCGCCGTGTAGGTCCCGGTAGATGGCGAGAGAGCGGATCAGAAGAGGCTCGGCCTCCGCCAGAAGTGCCTCGTCGCCGCCGAGCAGGACGGCGCGGTCCTTGATTAGAAGCCCCAGGTTGCTCAGCGCGAGGGCGTACTCCGGGTGGCGCTCGCCGTAGGCGGCCTTAAAGATGCTGAGCGCCTGACGGTAGAACGGTTCGGCTCCCTCGTAATCGCCGCCGTTCTTGCGGATCACGCCGATCTCGTTGAGCGCGCTCCCCAGCCGCGGGTTGTCCGGCCCGAAAAGTGCGCGGTAGCGGTCGGCGGCGAGCCGATACGTGGTCTCCGCTTCTTCCAGGCGCCCCTGGCGGCGCCAGAGGCTTCCCAACGCCGCGGTCGTGTGCGCAACGGCGGCGGCGGTGTCGCCGAGCGCGCGCTGACGGACCGCGAGGGCAGTAATAAGGTGCGGCTCCGCTTCGGTAAACCGGCCCTCTTGCGTCAGGTTGACTCCCATCGCGTGGTGGAGCGACGCCACGGCCGGATGCTCGGGGCCCAGGGCGCGCTCGCCGTCCCCGATCGCGCCGGCGAGAAGTGCCTCGGCCTCCCCGTACCGCGACTGGCTGGAAAAGAGGAGCGCGAGGTCGGCCTGGCTCTGCAGCACGTCGGGGTGGGCGGGCGCGAAGAGCCTCTGGCGCGTGGCGAGCGCCGACCGCTGGAGTGCTTCGGCGCGCTCGAACTCGCCCAGGTGCCCGTACATCTTGCCGATGGACGCTTCGACAGACGCCCGCGTGCGGTCGTCGCCCCGGAGGCCCGTGCGGAGGCGTTCGGCGGTGCGGTCCAGGAGCGCGAGGGCCGAGACCTCGCGGCCTCCCGTCTGGTCCGGGTCCACATCGCCCAGCAAGTCCAACAGCATCTGACTGCTCGCCAGCGCCCGGTCCCGCTCCTGCGCCGCCTCGCCAGCGGCCCACGTCGCCGCGCTCGCAACCGCGAGGATGGACGCCAGGACCACGGCCGCGGCCGCCGCGCCCACGCGGTGCCGGCCGGCGAACTTCCGCACGCGGTAGCCCAGCGTGTCCGGCCGCGCCTCCACCGGCAGGCCTTGGAGGTGCCGCTCGATGTCGCGCGCGAGGTCGCCCGCGCTGAGGTAGCGCCGCCCCGGCTCCTTGCGGAGCGCCTTGAGAACGATGCGGTCCAGGTCGCCGCGCAACCGCCGCCGCAGCCTCTCCGGCGTGGCCTGCCTCTGGCGCGCGATGGCTCGCTGGGGGCTCTCGCCAGAGGCCGGTTTCCCGGGACCCCGTTCGCCAGGGGTCCGCTCTGGCCGCGACTCGTGGGCGCGGCTGGGGGGTGCCGGGATCGTCTCCACGATGGCCCGCTCGATCTCGGCCGGCGACCGGTGCCCGACTTCGATGGGCCGGTGGCCGGCCAGGAGTTCGTAGAGCAGCACGCCCAGCCCGTACACGTCGGTCGCGGTGGTGATGGCGCCGCCCGAGACCTGCTCGGGCGCGGCGTAGGCGGGCGTGAGCACCCAGGCGCCGGTCCGCGTCTGGTCGGTTTCCGGCGTGTCCAACAGCTTCGCGATGCCGAAGTCAAGCAGCTTGGGCTGCGGCGGGCCGCTGGCGCCAGAGGCCTCGCGGGGGGCGGTCACGAGCACGTTGGACGGCTTCAGATCGCGGTGCACCACGAGGTTCTGGTGCGCGTACGCCACGGCGCGCGCCACCTGCACGAAAAGCGTGAGCCGCGCCTCAACACCGAGGCCTCTGGCGTCGCAGAAGTCCGTGATGGGCTCGCCCTCGACGTACTCCAGCGCGAGGTACGGGCGGCCGTCGTCGGTCACGCCTCCATCGAGCAGGCGGCTAATGTGCGGGTGCGAGAGGCCTGCGAGGATGCGCCGCTCGGCGCAGAACCGCTCGATCACCTCAGCGCTGCGGCCGGGGTGCACCAGCTTGATCGCCGCGGTCTGCTGGAAGTCGCCCTCGGCGCGCTCGGCGAGCCATACCGCCCCCATCCCGCCATGCCCCACCTCGCGCACCAGCCGCCAGGGGCCGACGCGTTGCCCGCGCTCCGCCGCCGACGCCTCTGGCGCCACAACCCGCGCGATGCCCGCGCCGAAAAACGCGGTCGCCTCGTCGTCCAGGCTCAGCAACGCCAACACCTCGTCGCGGAGCGCGACGTCGGGGACGCCGTGGGTGTCCAGGCAGGCGCGGTCGAGAAAGGAGCGGCGCTCGGGGGGCGGCATCTCGGCGGCGTCCGCGAAGACGGCCTCGATGCGCGCCCACCGGTCGGGGTCGAGTTCCACGGCGGTGGGCGTGTGGGGCCTCGGAACGTACGGCTCTGTGTTTACACGCGCTAGCCTCTGGCGCCAGAGGCTCTGCGGATGATCATGCCGATAACGGCGCCAGCCCCCGCGCTCGCGATAAGGGCGATAACGACGAGCGCGAGACCAAATGCGAGCATCGCTGTGGGGTCCCCCACCGTCATGCACTCAAAGTCATCTGGCGCGCACGGCTCGGGTCTGGAGATGGCCCAGAGCAGCGCGCCCGCGGTCCCGCTGCTTGCCACGAGTCCCTGCACGGCTTTCCAGAACGGCGTCGGTAGCCTCTGCCGCCGCGACGGCGGGGCGGGGATCTCGCGCCGCCAACGGTTGAGCGCCACGAGTCCTGGAGCCGCGAGGAACACCACAAAGGCCGCCCCCCCTATCGGGTATGGGAAGACGCTGTTTTCTGCGCCCCATGATGCCACCGCGAGAACGGCCCACGCGGCCAAGCCCGTCCCAAAAAAGAGCACGAAAGAATTGCTCAGACCCGATCGGTAGTCGCGATGCATCGGCTGAAGGTAGGAGCACTCCCCTTGCGCTCGCCCTTGCGCCAGAGGCTACCGGCGGCGCTCGTAGTCGTCCCGGGAGCGGGCGTAGTCGCGGCGGAGGCGGTCGGTCACGCGCTGCGCGGCGAAGTCGGCGAGGCGGTCCAGCCCCGTTGCCATCTCGGCCGAGGACAGGCCGGCAAGCGCTCGCGCGGTGATGACGTTGCCCGCGGCGGCGGGGAGCCCGAAGAGCGAGCCGGTCAGCACCTCGCGCTCTTGGATGCGGCCGTCCCAGAGTTCGCGGCCCGTGGCGGCTTCGAGGAGGAGCAGGTCGCCTTCGATGACGAAAAACGTGGCGCCCTCGAAGGAGTCCGCCACGAGCGCGTAGTCCCGGATACGGAGGTCGAGGATAAAGTCGGCGCCAGAGGGACGGGCGGCGGGAGAGAAGCGGAGCGTCTCGGCGCTCTGCGCGAGGACCTGCCGCGCGATGCGGTCGGCGACATCCACGCGCGCTACCGCGCTATCGAGCCGCGCCTGGGCACGCTGCACCTGCCGGTACTTCTCGGCGGCGGTGCCGACGCGCGCCATGCTGCCGAGCGGATCGCGCAGGCGGATCGCGCCCTCCTCCGGGCTCCCGGCCTGCACGCGCGGGTGCGGCGGAATCGCGGCGACGATCGCGATGCGGGACTGGTCCAGCGAGACCTCGCGCAGGCGGTTGGACGGCCCGCACGCGGCGAGAGCGGGCAACAGGCCGAGAAGGAGGACCGCCATCGCCAGAGGCCGGGCCTGGAGAGCGGAGGGCAGACGGGAAGCGGGGGTGCGGAACACAGATGTGCGTCGGAGGGTGCGCTAGTTTAGCCGCCCCGCTCCCGCTTCCGGTAACGGCGCCTCTGGCGCCCGCCTCCCGCCTCCTGCTATGCCGTACGTCGTCGCCCAGCCCTGCATCAACTGCAAGCACACCGACTGCGTCGAGGTCTGCCCCGTGGACTGCTTCTACGAGGGCCCCAACTTCCTCGTCATCAACCCTGACGAGTGCATCGACTGCAACGCCTGCGTGCCGGTCTGCCCCGTGGAGGCCATCTACGCCGATGACGAGTTGCCCGAGGAGTGGACGCACTACGCGGAGTGGAACACCTACCTCGCCAACCAATGGCAGGCGCTCGGCTACAACATCACGGAGAAGAAGCCCGAGCTGCCGCAAGCCGAAGAGTGGGCCTCACCGCCGCAGTCCGAGACCAAGAACGAGGAGGACATCCTGACCTGGGAGGGCGCGGAGTAGAGGCGTACCGGATACGCCTACCGCTCAGGCCGCTCTACGCCAGAGGCCTCTGTGGCGCGCTGGGCGTCGGGCGTTCTAAAGGCCCGACAGTAGGTCGGACACACCAGCGGTGTGTCCCTACGGGGGGGCACACGGCCTCTGGCGCCAGAGGCGGCTACCAATCGCGGAACAGACTGCCCCCGGTGATCGCGAGCCAGGCGCCAACCCCAATCGCCATCCACCCGAGCACCCGCATCGCGAACACGGCCTCTGGCGTGCGGAACAGCGGACCGCTCAGGAACAGCGGCATCAGCGCGACGAGAAAGAGGCCGGCCGCGAGCAGCGCCAGAGGCACCACGCGGAAGCGCTGAGCGAGGAAAACGTGCGGGCGGGCCGCTGGCGACTCAGCGGGCGCCTCGCTTTCAAACGGGAGGCCACAGGCCGCGCAGACCGGCGCCTCTGGCGAGGCATCTGCGCCGCAGCGGTAGCACGCCTGGAGGCGAGCGAGCTTCGACGGGAATCCAGGTGCGGGCGCCATAGAGCGCTGTATCCTGAGAAAAACGAAACCTACACCCATGGATACCTACGACGTGATCGTGGTCGGCGGCGGGCACGCGGGGGCGGAGGCGGCGCACGCCGCGGCCCGGCTCGGCGCCCGCACCCTGCTGCTCACGATGAGCCTGGACAAGATCGGCGCGATGTCCTGCAACCCCGCCGTCGGCGGTGTGGGCAAGGGGCAGATCGTGCGCGAGATCGACGCGCTGGGCGGGCTCATGGGCCGCATCGCGGATCAGACCGCGGTCCACTTCCGAATGCTCAACACGAGCAAGGGGCCCGCCGTGTGGAGCCCGCGCTGCCAGAGCGACCGGCACGAGTACAGCTTGGCCCTCCGCGAGGCGCTGGAGAACACGCCGAACCTCTTTTTCCGCCAGGACGCCGCGGTGGACCTCCTCACCGCGCCAGAGGCGCAACCCGCCGGGGCCTCTGGCGCGGGCGGCAAGCGCGTGGTCGGCATCGTGACGCGCTCGGGTATGGAGATCCGCGCCGGGGCTGTCATCCTCACGACCGGCACATTCCTCGGCGGGACCATCCATGTTGGCAACCAGCAGCGCTCCGGAGGGCGCGACGGCGAGGCTGCCGCGGGTCGCCTGACGGCGGCGCTGACGCGCCTGGGCTTCGAGACCGGCCGCCTCAAAACCGGCACGCCGCCACGCCTGGATGGCCGGACCATTGACTGGGACGCTTGCACGCCGCAGCCCAGCGATCCGCACCCGCGCCCGTTCTCGTTCATGAGCGACGAGCTCCCGCACGAGCCTCTGGCGTGCTACATCACGCATACGAGCCAGGCCGTGCACGCCATTCTGCGTGAGGGCTTTGAAGAGAGCCCGATGTACGCCGGCCGCATCCAGGGCCGCGGGCCGCGCTACTGCCCCAGCATCGAGGACAAGATCGACCGCTTCGCGAGCAAAACGAGCCACCAGTTGTTCCTGGAGCCCGAGGGGCGCCGCACGCACGAGGTCTACGTCAACGGCTTCTCGACAAGCCTGCCCGAAGAGGTCCAGACCCGCGCGCTGCGCCTCATCCCCGGCCTGGAGCGCGCCCACGTGCTGCGCCCCGGCTACGCCATCGAGTACGACTACGTGCCGCCGCACCAGATCTACCGCTCGATGGAGACCAAGCTCGCCAGAGGCCTCTACCTCGCGGGCCAGATCAACGGCACGACCGGCTACGAAGAGGCCGCCGCGCAGGGCCTCATGGCTGGCATCAACGCCGCGCGGGATACGGGCGCCAGAGGCGCAGACGTGGCCTCTGGCGGCATGACCAACGAACACGCCAGCGGTGTGTCCCTACCGGGAGACCTAGCCTCTGGCGGGCCGCTCGTGCTCGGGCGCGACCAGGCCTACATCGGCGTCCTCGTGGACGACCTGGTGGCAAAAGGGACGGACGAGCCGTACCGCATGTTTACGAGCCGCGCCGAGCACCGCATCCTCTTGCGCCAGGACAACGCGGACGGGCGCCTCACGCCACTCGGCTACGCGCTCGGACTCGCCACGCGCGAAAGGCTGGACCGCATGAACGCCCGCGCCGAGGCCGCCGCGCTTCTGGCCGACCGCATCACGTCCACGTCTGTCACGCCCGCTTCGGCCAACCCGTACCTCGAATCCGTCGGCACAGCGCCTCTGGCGGAGCCGACGCGGCTCAACCGGATCGCGCTGCGCCCCGAGGTGACCCTTCTCGACCTGCTGCGCGCCTCTGGCGAGGCCGACCTGATCCCCGAGGCGCCCGGCCTGGAGCCCATCACGGAGCGCGTGGAGACCGAGATGAAGTACGCGGGCTACCTGGAGCGCGAGCGCGACGCCGCCGACCGGATGCAGGACCTGGAGCGCTGGCGCGTCCCGGACGGCTTCGACTTCACGGCTGTCACCTCCATCTCCCACGAGGCGCGCGAAAAGCTGACCCGCGTGCGACCCGAAACGCTGGGCCAGGCCTCGCGCGTGAGCGGCGTCAGCCCCGCCGACGTGCAAAGCCTGATGGTCCTCTTGCGCCGCTTCCGCGGCCCCGCCTCCCCCGCTTCTGGCGACGGCGCCTCCCATTCCGTCTCTCCGCCAGAGGCCACCGCATGACCGACCCCATCGCCGCGCTCAGCGCCGACCAGAACGCCAAGCTCGACCGGTTCGCCGCCGAGCTGGTGCGCATGAACAAGCACGTCAACCTCGTCGCGCCGACCACGCTACGCGAGGGCGAGCTAGAACGCGTGCACCTCAAGCACAGCCTCGCGCTCTCGACAAAGGCGTTCCCGCCCGAAGCCGTGGTCGTGGACTGGGGCGCCGGCGGAGGCCTCCCCACCATTCCTCTGGCGATCGCGTTTCCCGAGACGCAGTTCGTCGCCGTGGACGCCGTGGGCAAGAAGATGGAGGCCGTGCGGACGTTCGCGCGCCGCCTCGGGCTCCCCAACCTCGGCGTCTGGATCGGCCGCGCCGAGGCCTACGACGGCCCCGCGCCGCACTACTGCGTAAGCCGCGCAACGGCGCCTCTGGCGGACCTGTGGGCGTGGACCGAGCGGGTGCTCACGCCTCTGGCGGAGCCGCCCTCGCCAGAGGCCGAGGATGTCTGGCAACCCGGTCTGCTGACGCTGAAAGGCGGCAACCTGGACGAGGAGGTCGCGGCCATGCACGAGGCGCATCCCGGCCTCACCACCAGCCGGACGTATCTCAAAGCGCTTCTCGGGCCGGGCTACCCCAGCAAGATGATTCTCGAAGTGCGCCCCGAGGCGTAGCGCGAGAACCCAGCCTCTGGCGCCAGAGGCTGACATGAGAAGAGGCCCCCGGCATCGCGCCAGGGGCCTCTTTTTTCGATTCTTTGCCGATTCGGGTTACCGGCCGAAGCGGTAGATCGCTGCAATGGAGAACACGCCGTTCTTGACGGAGTCGTCCTCTTCAAGCTCCTCCTCGTCTACGACGTTGAGGAGGCCCAGAGTGTACCGGGCGTCAACCGCGAAAGGGCCTGCGCCGACCGTCAGGCCAAGCGCGCCGCCGAGGTCGAACGACTTGAACTGCGAGTCGAACTCCTCGCGCGCGGCGTCGCCTTCGGGCTCGCAGAACTGGTCGTCGTCGGCCTCACCACCGCAGTTCAGCGCTGCGCGGAGCTTGAACGCCGGGACGGCGCCGGCCTGAACACCGACCTCCAAACCGTTCTGCATCGGGATCATCACGTTGAGCAGAACCGGACCCTCCAGGTAGTCCAATTGGATGGTCTGGCTGGCGTCGAAATCACCGGCCTCGTCCGTTCCTTCGAAGTTGAAGCTCGTCTTGAAGCCCTTCTGAGCGTACAGGACTTCCGTACGGAGGCCGAGCGATGGCGTGAACGGCACGTCGGCCGTGACGCCGCCTACAAAGCCCAACCGTGCCTGCTTCTCGATGCCGTCCTCGTCAAAGGCGCCGTCATCGTCGAAGAAGAGAGTGGCGGTGTTGAGTCCGGCCTTGAGACCGAACGAGGGGGACTGTGCCTGCGCGGTGGCGGCAAACGCCACGAGCGTGAAGGCGAGAAGAGAGAAGCGCATAGAAATAGAGGCCTCAGGCCAGGGGGGATAAAGAGACTCCCGCAAAGCGGGGCGCCCGTGTACGCTAGGCCTCTGGCGAGTTCCACCAGAGACCCTGAACGCGTGGTTCCTTGACAAAGCAACGCCAGAGGCCACATGGAGGGCCTCTGGCGCCAGAGGCTAGTAGCGGCTGCCGCCAAAGCGGACGCCAAAGGTGAGGGAAACCGTCTGGTTCTTCAGGTCCGGCAGCTCGTTGGCGGGGAGGTCCAGGAAGAACGTGTCATCGTCGCTCACCTGCGCCAGGCCGAGCGAGTAGCGGCCCTCCACGTAGTAGGGACCCGAGCCGACGTCGAGGCCGATCAGGGCGCCGTAGTCGGTGTTGGCCTCCAGGTCGAAGTCGCCGTCAATGTCGTTGCCGCCGGTCTTGATGGGAATGCCGGCGTAGCCGCCGAGTGTCACGCCACCGTCGAGCGTTTGCCCGATGGGCACGGACAGGCGGACGTACGCGGGAATCTCGATGTAGTCGAAGGCATAGGTCTCATCGAACTCCGAGTTGACCGGGTCGACGTACTTCGCGCCTTTCTGAGAGTACAGGGCTTCCAACCCGATGCCGAAGCCGGGGTTGACGTCAAAGCGCACGACGGCACCGCCGACGGCGCCGAGCTTGGGATCCAAGCCATCCGAGCTGGGGCCGGAGTAGAACGAGGTGTTGAGACCGCCTTTGAGGCCGAAGGTGACCTGAGCCGAGGCGAAGGGCGTAGCCACGAAGACGAGCGCGGCGAGAAGAAGGGAACGCATGAGGGTGCAGTGGTGAGTGGTCTAAAACGGGTGCCGCCCGGAACGGGTGCGGCATACAAGCCGCGCGCCACGCGTGCCAGGTGACGCCAGAGGCGGCCGCTGGCGTGAACAAACGCGGCAGACGCGAACGAGATGCACATTGAGGCGTTGACATCCGGCTGTCACCCCCTCTGCGTATCGTCGCCTCTGGCAGACGCGCGCGACCATTCGCGCGGTCGTCCGCTCCCTGGCTCACCCGCTCCCTCCCCCATGGCCCGCTCCGACCGATCGCTCAACAAGACCGAGCGCCTGTTCGCCCTCGTGCTGCTGTTGCAGAACCGGCCCAACATGACCTCGCGTGATCTCGCCGATCACTTCGCGGTCAGCCGCCGCACCATCTTCCGCGACCTGCGGACGCTGGGCGAGAGCGGCGTGCCGCTGACCTACGCCGAGGCGGGCGGGTACGAGATCCTGGAGGGCTACCAGCTCCCCCCGCTCATGTTCAGCGCGCGAGAGGCCGCCACGCTCCTCGTCGGCACGGCGTTTACCAAGCTCCAGCCCGACGCCAGCCTCCGCACCGACGCCGACGCCGTGGCGATGAAGATCCGATCGGTCCTCCCCGACTCCGTCCGGGACTACATCGACCGGTTGCAGGAGCGGACCGTGCTCTCGCCGTTCAACGAGGTGCAAGACCAACGCGCGGCCTCTGGCGACGAGCAGGGGCTCTGGTTCGAGCTTTCCGAGGCCGTCGCGCGCCAGAGGCGCGTCAAGATGACCTACTACGTGGCCTCTCGCGACGAGGAGACCGTGCGCCTGGTGGACCCGCTGGGACTCGTGTACTACTCCGACCACTGGAACCTGATCGGCTACGACCACCTGCGCGAGGACATCCGCAACTTCCGGCTGGACCAGATCAAAAAGCTCCGCACGCGCTTTGAGACGTTCCAGGCGCCCGAGGGCTTCGACCTCAAATCGCACCTCCGGGAGCGCGGCGAGAGCCCGCAAAACGTGCGCATGACCGTCCGCTTCCGCTCACGCGCGTGGCGCTGGGCCCGCCGCCAGGTGCCCGCCGACGTGGAACAGGAGTTGCGCGAGGAAGGCGGCTGGGTGCGCGCCACGTTCGAGTTCGAGAACGCGAACTACGTGGCCCGGTGGCTGCTCCGCTACGGGACCGATGCCGAGGTGATCGAGCCGGAGTCGCTGCGCGAGGCCGTGCGCGACCAAGCCCAGGCCATCGCGAAGCAGTACGCCTGAGCCGGCCTCTGGCGCTCAAAACCGGCAAGCGCCCGTGTCGCATATTTTGACGTTCCCCGACGCCCCAGCCCGATGGACCGAAAGTCTGCCGAAGAGTTTGTCTTGCTGCACAACCAGTTGTGCTTCGCGCTCTACTCCTCCTCCAAAATGATCGTCGACGCCTACGAGCCCATTCTGGCGCCGCTGGGCCTGACGTATCAGGAGTACCTCGCGATGATGGTGCTGTGGGAGGAGGGGACCATCCTGGAGCACGACCTCGCGGACAGGCTCAGGGCGGACATCTCCGAGATCGCGGCGTGGACGGACGAGTTGCAGGCGAAAGGCTTTATCCGCCGCACCGAAACGGCCGACGGCGCGCTGATGGAGCCGACCGAGCCGGGCCGCGCGCTCAGGGCGCAGGCCATCGAGGCGGTCCCGGACGCCATCCGGTGCCGGCTTCTCCTGCCCGAGGACGACATCTCGATGCTCCGCGAGGGGCTCTACCGCATGATGGACAACATCGAGGACACGCAGGCTGGCTGAGCCTCTGGCGCCAGAGGCCAAGAAGCGGCGCCAGCACCGCGCCCCGGTCTGACCGAGGCCGGCGTTTCGCGCTGCGGCAGCGCCAGAGACCGCCGGGTCAGCCCAGGATCTCGTAGACGGTGACCTCGAACGTGAGCGTCGCGTTGGGTGGGACCGCTCCGGGAATGCCCATCGCGCCGTAGCCATTTTCGGGTGGAATGCTGAACGTCTTGGTTTCGCCCTCGCGCATCCCGACGACCTCCTCTCGGAAGCCGTCGATCATCTCCGGGAGTCGGAAGGTGACGCCCTCGCCGGAATCGAAAACGGTGCCGTCTTCCAGCCGCCCTTCGTAATCGAGCAGGAGCGTGCTTTGGTCGGTCGCGACGGCCGCCGTCGTGGCGGTCTCGGTGGGTTCGCCGGGCGCAGGCGCCGCGTCGGCTCCCGTGGTCTCTGCCTCGGAGACCTCCACCGCGGAAACGGCGTCCGCCTCAGCGGCGGGCTCGGGGTCACACGCGGCGAGCGTACACGCCAGGACGAGAAGAGCGAGGCGAGACATACGCTGAGCGGCAGGCAAGGGCGCGCAGAATACGACCGCCGAGTGCGGCGATCTTGCGCGATGCCGACGCTCTCCCGCCCCGCCGTTCTCGCGCTGACCACGCTCACGATGGTCGCTTTTGCGGCCAACTCCGTGCTCGCGCGGCTGGCCCTCGCCACGACCGAAACCGGCGCGGCATCGTTTACCGCGATCCGCCTCGGCGCCGGCGCCTTCGCTCTCGCACTGCTCGCACGCCAGAGGCTGCGCGGGACCGGGAGTTGGGCCTCTGGCGCCGCGCTGTTCGTGTACGCCGCGGCCTTTTCCTACGCCTACCTCTCGCTCTCCACCGGCACGGGGGCGCTCCTGCTCTTCGGCGCCGTGCAGATCACGATGATTGGCTGGGGCCTCGCCAGAGGCGAGCGGTTCGGCGTGGTGCAAACCGTGGGATTGATCCTCGCGATGGGCGGCCTCGTCGTGCTCTTGGCGCCGGGCGTGACGGCGCCGCCGCTGGGGGCGGCGTTGCTCATGGCCGCCTCTGGCGCGGCGTGGGGCGTGTACTCGTTGCGCGGGCGAGGAGCGGGAGATCCCATCGCACTCACGGCCGGCAACTTCTGGCGCGCGGCGCTGATGGGCGGGGCGCTGCTCGCCGTGGCGTGGCTGTGGCCCCTGCACGTCTGGCCGCACGGCGGCGTGTTCGTAGACGCCAGAGGCGCGGGTTTGGCGCTGGCCTCTGGCGGGCTCACGTCGGGCCTGGGCTACGCGCTGTGGTACCGCGTGCTGCCGTCGCTGCGGGCGTCCTCGGCGGCGACGGTCCAGCTCAGCGTGCCGGTGATCGCGGCGCTGGGCGGGCTCGCGCTTGTGGGCGAGGCGCTCACGCTACGGCTCGCGCTCGCGAGCGTGGTGACACTGGGCGGGATCGCGCTCGTGGTGCGCGGGAGGTAGAGTTGGGCGGCCACTGAGGCCTCTGGCGCCAGAGGCTCAGGTCCAGTCCCGCACCTGTCGGAGCGCGAAGGCGCCGCAGGCCTCGCCGAACGTCGGCGCGTCAGCGGGGCGCGCGCCGGGGTACCAGCCGTGGCCAAGCGCCGGGAGCACCTCCACGGTGCTCCTTGGATAGGCCGATGCGGCGTCCCGGATGGCCTCTGGCGTCGCGACCGGATCGCGCTCGCCAGCGAGGAACGCAACAGGGCGGCTCTCGCCAGAAGCGAACCCCAGCGGGTCCAGGCCGTCCAGCGCGCGCCCGCCGCGGCCCAGCCGCGAGAGCAGCCGCGCAAACCGCAGCGCGCCGACCGCGGGCTCGCCGCCCATCCGCCGCGCCGCGGTCTCCGCCAGAGGCCCCAGGCGAAGACCGCCCGTGACCACCGCCGCGGGGATGCCGGAGAACTGCGCGAACGTGTCCACCAACCCGCGCGCCATACCGGGAAGCCCCGGGTGTCCGATGGCGCCGATCAGACGGTCGCCCAACCCGTCGCGGCCAAAGGCGAAGCTGGAAAGCAGGCACCCGAAGCTGGCGCCGAACAGAGCACGCCGGCCTCTGGCGCCGATGCCGTGCGCGTCGGCGCCGAGCGCGAACGCCGCCGCGAGGTCGGCCGCGACGCCATCGAACATGCGCGCCACGAGCGGCACGTCGAGCGCGACACCGCGGCGCGCGATCTCGGCCACGGCCGCACCGGGATTGCCGCCCCCGCCCGGACGCCGCACGCCTCCCAGCGGCGTGTCTATCAAAATGGCCCCGGCGCCGCCTCTGGCGAGCTCAAGCGCGGCGGGAATGCTGTGCGCCAGAGGCTTCGTGATGCCGTTGAGCAGCGTGACCGCCGCAGCGCCTTCGCGCCCATCAGCGGGCGGAATCACGAGAGCGTCGAACGTCGAAAACGCGAGGTCCAGGTCGGCGTCGCCGGTGTACGGGTGATCGCGGCGGAGGCGGTAGCGCGTGGCGCCGAGGCCTTCGACGCGCACCGCGCGGGCGCTGAGAACCTGAAGCGGAGACGAAGCCGGAACGGAGAGAGCGGACACGAGAGCGTTGTGTTTCGCGCTCTCACGTCGCCTCTGGCGCAGAGTTCGGCCGACGCGCCGTCCTCCGCGCTTCTTCGACGCCAGAGGCCTCTGGCGCGAGAGGCTACCGCACCTGGTCCGTTGGCATCACGAGGACCTCGGCGACGGTCGCGCCAGAGGGCGCGGAGACGGCGTAGCGGATCGATTCGGCGATGTCCTCGGGCGCGATCGGCGTGGCCTTGAACTCCGGCGCCGCCTCCTTGAACGCCGGGTCCTCGATGGCCTGGAACAGCTCGGTCGAGACCGCGCCGGGCTCGATGCACGTCACGCGGATGCCGTGCCGCGGGCCAAGCTCCATGCGCAGCCCTTCGGAAAAGGCCGTGATGGCGTGCTTGGTCGCGCAGTAGACGGAGCCGCCGAAAAAGAGCCGCCGCCCCGCGACCGAAGACACGTTGACGATGTGCCCGGCCTCTTGCGAGATCATGTGCGGGATCGCCGCACCGGTGCAGTAGAGCACACCGTTGATGTTCACGTCCACCATCTGCATCCACTCCTCCATGCGGACGCTCTCGGCGAGCGAGAGCGGCATCACGCCTGCGTTGTTGATGAGCACGTCGATCCGCCCGTAGGCGTCCATCGCGGCCTGGATCAGCGCCTCGCACTGCGCGCGGTCCGTTACGTCGGTCTCGACCACGAGCGCCGTTCCGCCAGAGGCTTCGATGTCGGCCTTGAGCGCTTCCAGCCGGTCGGCGCGGCGCGCGGCCAGCACGACGCGGGCGCCCTCTTTCGCGAGAAGCCGAGCGGTGGCATCGCCGATGCCAGACGAGGCGCCGGTGATGACGACGGAGAGGTCCTGAAGGGAGGTCATAGCAGAAGCGGAAAGAGGGGGAGGAAGCGGCCGCCCCAACCGCCCACGCCTGCCGGGGTTTCCTAAGCCTCTGGCGCCAGAGGCGAGGAGCAGCCCGAACAACGCCGGATCCGCGCTCCCACATCGGGGAAATCCTCAAGTTGGCAAGGGGTGGATCCATCCGACCTGCACACGGTCTACACATCCGCGCGGCCGTCGGCCTCGCCTCCCTCTCTTCCCCCCATTCTGATGAGCGACATGAAAGACCGCGTCGAGGACCGCCTCGACCACGAGCAGGCCGAAGGCCGCAAGGATCAAGCCTCTGGCGCCCTGGACCAGGCGGCAGGCAACATCAAGAAAAACGTCGGTGACCTGATCGGCAATGAGAGCATGGAGGCCGAGGGCCGCATGCAGGAGGCCGGCGGCAAGCTGAAGCGCGAGGCGGGCAACGCTCGCTCCGAGGCTGCCGACGCGGCCGAAGACGCCATCGACTGAGCCCCTCGGCTTCCCGTTCCGCGCCCCGGCTTCGCAAGAGGCCGGGGCGCGTTGGGTTCAGGCCTCTTGCGAAGCCCCGCGGCGTACAGGCCCAGGCCCGGAGTACGAGTCTGCAACAATCCACAGCGCTGAACAGGCCACTCGCCAAGCGGCCGATGGTTCGCCATGGGGCCAGCCGCTACGGACCCGCTCGTCCTCCCGCACTGCGCCCCTGTAGCGATGTTGTTCCTCCTAGCCTTCTCTCGGACCTCTATGCTCCGCTTCCCACTTCTCGCGCTTGCCCTCCTTCTCGCCAGCGGCTGCGATGGCCCCGTCGGCGCCATCGACCGCGAGCGCGGCGTTACGGCAGAGCTGACCGCAGACGGCATCCGGGTAACCAACGAGTTCGAGGAGGCGATCTACGTCGCGGCCTATGGCGAGGAGGCCCTCGCCACCGCGTTTATTCCTCCCCAGACGGTAGAGGCGCCGGGCCGGGCTCTCCCTCTCGGCGAAACCGTTCTGTTGCGCTTCTCTGAGGAGGACTTTATCCGCTCCGATGACGGCTTCTACTCGGTCACGTGGATCACCGTCAAGGGCAGCGCGGAGCGGCCGGTGATCGGGCCGCGGGGGAGCCTGGAGCTGAGGCGCTAGGCTCGGCGCGCCAG
The DNA here is from genome assembly GCF_002257665.1 of Rubricoccus marinus. Lineage (NCBI taxonomy): Bacteria > Pseudomonadati > Rhodothermota > Rhodothermia > Rhodothermales > Rubricoccaceae > Rubricoccus > Rubricoccus marinus. The sequence continues at coordinate 3,289,864 of NZ_MQWB01000001.1, forward strand.
AGGCGGGCGCGGGCCTCTGGCGCCGGTAGTTTCGCGGGATGGAAGTCCCCTCCCCGCTCGAAGCGTCCGCCAACGTCGCCATTCTGGCGTCCGTGTACCTCGCGCGGCGCAACAGCGTCCACACGTGGTGGACGGGCATGGCAGCCGTCGTGCTGTTCGCGCTCTTCTTCTACGACCTCAAGCTCTACGCCGACGTCGTCTTGCAGGTGTTCTTTTTCGGCACGTGCGTCTACGGGTGGTGGGCGTGGACGCGCGGGGGCGCCGGCGGCGAAGAGCTTCCAATCTCCACGCTCTCGCCGCGCCAGAGGCTGGCCGCGCTGGGCGCCATCGCCGCGGCGGTGCTGTTCTTCGGGACCGTGTTCTCGCGCTTCACCGATGCTGCGCTGCCCTACCCCGACTCGTTCATCCTCGGCGGCAGCGTGGTCGCGCAGTTGCTGATGATGCGCCGCATCCGGGACCACTGGCCGATCTGGATCGCGGTGGATGTCGTCGCGGTGATCGTGTACGCTACGAAAGGGGCGTTCCTGACCGCGGGCGTCTACGCAGTGCTTCTCGCGCTGTGCGTCCAGGGCATTCTGGAATGGCGGCGCCTGTACGCCGCGCAGGGCGTCGCGCCGGCGGAGCTCGTTTCCACACCGTCGGGCGCGGCATGAAGCGGTTCGCGAGTGGCCTCGTCGTGGGCAAGTTTGCGCCGCTGCACCGCGGGCACCAGCGGCTGATCGAGGCGGCGCAAGAGGCCTGTGGCCGCGTTGTGGTCATGCTGTGGTCGGAGCCGGACTTCCCGGACATGCCAACCGACGTGCGCGCGGGTTGGGTGCAGGCGCTGTACCCCGGCGTGACGGTTCTGCCGTTCGCCTCTGGCGCGGCACCCGTGCCGCCGCCGAACGCGGCGCCGGGCGAGGTGCACCGCGCGTTCGTGCGCGAGCACCTGCCGTTCCCCGTTGATGCGGTATTTACGGGCGGCGAGGCCTACGGCGAGCCTCTGGCGGAAACGCTGGGAGCCGAGCATGTGGTCGTGGACCGCCGGATCGAGGGCCTTTCGGGGACCGCGGCGCGCGTGGACCCTCTGTCGCCAGAGGCCGAGTTGCACCCGCTCGTGCGCGGTCACTTCGTGCAGAAGGTGGCGTTCCTGGGCGCCGAGTCCACGGGCAAAAGCACGCTCGCGCAGGCGCTCGCCGAGGCTACGGGCGAGCCGTACGTCGAGGAAGTCGGCCGGACGCTGTGGGTGGAGGCCGACGGTGATCTGCCTCTGGCGGAGTACGAGACGATCTGCCGAGAGCACGTCGCGCTGGAGGACCAAGCCGTGCAACGCGCCCGGCGCTTCGTGTTCGTGGACACCAACGCCATCACGACGCAGGAGTACGCCTTCTTCTTTTTCGGCACGTGCCCGCCCGAAGTCCAGGCCTACGCCGCGCGGTGCCGCGAGCGCTACGCGCACACGTTCGTCTGCGCCGCGGACATCCCGTTCGACCAGGACGGCACGCGCGTGCACCCGCAGGTGCAGCAATACATGGACGGCGCCATCCGCAACGACCTCACCATCCGCGGGATTCCCTATACCGTTGTCGGTGGGCCTCTGGCGGCGCGCGTGGCGCAGGTGCGGGCAGCGCTCGGCGTGTAGCGCCAGAGGCCTCTGGCGCGGCGCAGCGGTTGGGGCGCGGCCTCCGTATGCGCTCCTGAACCCCTTCCCCAGTTGTATGCGCCGCCTCTTTCTCTTCGCCCTTCTCGTCGCCGCCAGCGGCTGCGACGGTGCCCTTGTCAGCGACGACGGCGTGAGCGTGCAGGTCGCATCCGATGGCCTCGTGATCGCGAACGAGCGCGCTGAGCCGATCTACATCGCGACGTTTGGAGAGTGGGCGTTGATCTTTGTAGATCCCATGCCGCAGACGGCCGAGAACCCCGGGCTCGAAGTTGCCGCCAGCGGACAGGTGGAGGTCCCCTTTGAGGAGGACGGCATGGTCCGCAGGGACGACGACCGTTACTCCGTCAGTTGGATCACCGTCGAGAACGGCGAGATCGGTGCCAGCGGCTTTCTAGACGTGCACCGGTAGCCTCTGGCGCCAGAGGCGTCGCTATTTAATGCTGACCGAAAAAATCGTGGTGCAGGACCGGAGCGGGCACGCAAGAACGTAGGCTGCTCCTCGCTCGACCCACACTTGATGGTCTTGTGGTGTTGGCAGCGAAATCTCCGTGCGGCCCTGCTTCTCCAGCCCTCGGTAGCTACTGACACCGCTGGACCCCGCGACATAGACGAGATCGCTGGCTGGATCCACCGCAGGGATGCCTTCGTCTATCATACCGACGACCTCAAGAGTCTTCGAGTCTAAAACTTGACCGCCCCAATAGTGCAGGCGCGAGCCGTCCGTGCTCAGGCTATAGTCCCTAATCCAGAGGCCCGGATGTCGAATCTTCCGGCTGAACGCAGGAGTATCTCCGAGCGTAAATACGAACATCGCTGTCAGATAATCACTCACGTAGAATCGAGTGCGGTCGGGCGAAAGCTGGAGCTTGGGGTTGAATCGGATCATCTCCAAGGGCGCGAGCCGTACGCCTGTCACAGGCGTCGTGGAGAAATCCACCAGCCCGACATACGATGACCCTTCGCTTCTCGGATTGGCGGTGACCGCGATACGGTCCTGCGCCACCTCTACCACGTCGTAAGTACGCTCATCGCCCGTCCACGACTGCACGGAGACGCTATGGAGTTGAACAAGCGTCTCGGCATCGAAAACGCGCACCGTGCCGTCACGGACTCCTACGTACAGGCGCTCGCCAGTAGCGTTGAGGTGCACCCTGCCCGCAGGATTGGGTAGCGAGATCCGCCGCACAACCGTGCCGTCTTCGGCCGAGATCACTACGAGCTCATTCACGTGCGTCAGAGTCGCGTAGAGCAAACCGCGCTCCCGGTCGAGTTCGAGACTTCCAATCTCGGCTCTCAACTTGACGAGGATGTCTGAGGGAACGCGAGCGGTGAGCAAAAACGTGACATCTGCGCCTGGCAGCACACTCGTCGTGGCACGCACCGTGATCTCGCCAACGTCTGACCCAGCGCGTAGCAACGCGACCGCATGGCCGTCTAGATCTGTCATCACAGTCTCTTGCAGCATCTCGGCGTCGCCGCTCGTCACTTGGAACGAGACCGCCACGCCCTCGACTCCCGCACCTAACTCTGACACAACGCGAGCGGTCAGCGACGTCTGCCTCAGAGTCTCGACGATTAGGGACTGGTAGTCGCTGGAAATCGGCTCCAGCCTACTCGGTGTCGGTGGATCCGAAGCTGTATCACAGCCTACGAGGACAACGAGAGCGAGCATATACAAACGCAACTTCATCCCGAAAATATAGCATCAGAGGCTACAGCCCTGGCCACAGCGCTGGGTTCGTGTGGTTGAGGTGGATGAACCGCATCATCGCGCGCCTCTGGCGCCAGAGGCGCGTCTAGAACAGGAAGCCGACGACGAGCATCGCGGCGAGGATGGCGGCGACGCCGGGCAAGATGGCCTTTTTCATCGCGCCCGCGCCGATGGAGAGCACGATGCCGCCCTTGACGACGGTGTTGCTCGCGGCGGCGAGGACGACGGCGCGAGAGGCCGTCTCGACGGAGAGGCTCCCGCCCGGCCTGCTCAGCTCCGCCATCGTGAGCGTGACCGCGTCCACGTCGGCTAGGCCGCTGGCGATGGCGGAGGCGTAGATGCCCGCCGTCCCGAGGTACATCTCGGCGGCCTTGGAGCCGACGAGGATGAGCGCATAGAGGGCGCCAAAGGCGAGGGCGCTCTTGAGCTCGAAGGGGTTGGTGAACTGCCGCTCGCCTTCCTCTGGCGTCTCGCTATCGCCACGGGAGCGCCACCAGAGCACGCCCGCGTACAGCAGGCCTGCCGCGCCGCCGGCCACGATCGCGGGCCAGACCACCGCCAGAAGCGCCGGGTTGACTGCGCCGGCCTCTACGAGGACTCGCGCGAACATCACCGTCCACGCGAGCACGATGCCGAGGGCCAGCGCCGCCGCCAGCTTTGCCTGGTTCTGGCTCCTCTCTGCGAACGAGAGCGTCACCGCCGTGCTGGACGCCAGCCCGCCTACGATGCCCGTGATCCCGACGCCGCGCTTAGGCCCCACCACCTGGACCAGGACGTAGCCCAGGAACGAGATCCCGGAGATGAACACGACCATGAGCCACACCTTGAACGGACTCACGACGTTGAACGGTGCCGGCCCATACGTCTCGTCGGGTAGGATGGGGAGGATGAGGGCACTGACGGCGGCGAACTTGAGTGCGGCCGAGATGTCCTCATCGTCCAGTGCGCGCACAAAGCGGCGCGCCTCGGGCTTCAACTCCAGCAAGACCGCCATCGCGACGCCCGCGCCGGCGGCCACCGCCAGAGGCCCGGCCACGCACAACGCGCCCGCCAGGGCCGTCACCACGAGCGCGACCTCGGTCGTCAGCCCCAGGTCGCCTCTGGCGCTCCCCGCGCGGTACGCCACGACCGCCATCGCGCCAACGATCAGGACCACGATGCCGACCAAGAGCGGGCTGTTGAACAAGCCGCCGAGCACCGCCGCGAGCCCCCCGGCCAGCGCCACGAGCGGGAACGTCCGGATCCCCGCGATGGGCCCGCCTCTGGCGCCAGGGGCCTCGGAGCCGTCGTCGGCTTCGTTGCGGTGCTGGAACTCGCGCTGCGTGCCCACGAGCAGGCCGATGGCGAGCGCGGCGCCGAGGCGGCCGAACAGGGCGAGGGGATCTTCGAGCATGGCGTGTTACGGGACTGTTACGCCACCAACATCGCACCCGCCCGGAGGGTCCCGCCCCTGCCCGGGAGAAGCCCCTGGCGCCAGAGGCTACTCCGGCAGGTACGGCGCGGGAATGGGCGTCGCGGGCGACTCTTGCTCCCACGTGATGGCCAGCACCCACCAGCGGGCACCATCGTGGACGAGTTGGAAGCTGTTGATGCCTCGGGCAAACGGCTCCTCATCTGGGTCCAGACGGCTTTCGTAGGTGCTCCAAGCGTGCGCGAGGTGCGCGTAGCGCTCGATGCGGCGCGCGGACTCCACCTCGTAAAACCCCTTTCCCTGGAAGAGAGGCGCGTTCGCGAAGGCGTTGGAGCCATAGGCCACGTAGTCCTCCACGCTCCAGATCACCGCCGGCGCCCACGAGGAATCCGGACGCTGGCCGAGCGGAATCAGCCGCGCCTCGGGGTGCAGAAGGGAGCGAAACCGATCCCAGTCTCGCGCCTCCGTCGCGGGTCCGGAAATGACGTCGTAGACCGCATCGAGGATCGCGCTAATCGTGCCGACGTCGGCCGGGTCCGCCTCTGGCGCCTGGGCGCGGGCGGGCAGCGCGAGCGCGGCGAGCGAGAGGAGAAGAAGGAGCCGTCTCATGGTCACAAGTAGAAGGTGCGCCTGAGGATAGGACAAAAGCCTCTGGCGCCAGAGGCCTCCGGCGCTGCTCGGCCCGGCGGGGTCGGCGCCTGCGCGCTACTTCCCGATGCAGAAGCGCCCAAACACGGCGCCCAGCACGTCGTCGGCTGTGACCGCGCCGGTGATGCGTCCCAGCGCGTCCAGCGCCGCGCGTAGGTCCAGCGCGAGGAGGTCGCCGCTGGCGCCCGCTTCGAGTTGCGATTGCGCCCGCCCGACGGCCTCGTGCGCCTGCGCGAGCAGTTGCCGGTGCCGCTCGTTCGTCACAATCACGCTGCTCTCCGCCTCGGACTCCCCCGCGCGTACGATGCTGAGAAGCCTCTGGCGTAGGCCATCGAGCGCGGCGGGATCGGTCAGAGCGCGATGTGCCGAAAGAGCGAGGGCCTCTGGCGCACCAACGTTCTGTGGGGACGCGCTGCCAGCCTGCCCGTTCGGCGCCCCACCAGAGGCCAAGAGGTCCGCTTTGTTGGCGACGTGCACGATGGGCAGGTCCGGGCGCCGCGCGGTCAGATCTGCTAGGAACGCGGCCTCTTGCGCGTCCAGGCCCGTTCGCGCGTCTGCGACGTAGACGAGCACATCGGCGCCCCCGGCGGCTTCTCGCGAGCGGCGCACGCCCTCGGCCTCGATCGCGTCCTCGGTCTCGCGTAGCCCCGCCGTATCCACGAAGCGGAACAGGAGCCCGTCGATCTCGCGCTCGGCCTCCACGGAATCGCGCGTGGTCCCCGCCACCTCGCTCACGATCGCGCGGTCGCGTTCCACGAGCGCGTTGAGCAGCGTGCTCTTGCCGGCGTTCGGGCGTCCGCCCAGGACGACGCGCACGCCGTCGCGCACGAACGCTCCCAGTCGTGCCGTCGAGAGCAGCGCTGCGATCTCGCCAGAGGCCTCCCCTAGCAGGCGCACCAGCGTCTCGCGGTCCGCGAACTCCACGTCCTCGTCGGAAAAGTCCAGTTCTAGCTCGACGAGCGCGGCGGTTTCGACGAGCCGGTCCTTGATCGTCGCCAGCGCGCCCGACGTGCGACCCTCGATGCCTCTAGCGGCCGAGCGCGCCGCGGCGGTACTACGGGCGTGGATGAGGTCGGCGATGGCCTCGGCCTGCGCGAGGTCCAGCTTGCCCGCGAGAAAAGCGCGCTGGGTGAACTCGCCGGGCTCCGCTAGCCGCACCCCCGCGTCCAGAAGGGCCCGGAGAACCGCCTGCGGCGCCGCGGTCCCTCCGTGCGTGGTCAGCTCCACCACGTCCTCGCCCGTCGCGCTTGTCGGGCCCCGAAAGACCGTGGCGACGGCCTGATCCACGCGCTCGCCTCTGGCGTTGGTCACCCAGCCGACGTGCGCGGTGTGGCTCGGCGCATCGGCCAGCTTCGCGTTCGTAAACCGGCTGGACGCCACCTCCAGCGCCAGAGGCCCGCTAACGCGGACAACCGCGAGAGCGCTCTCGCCTCTGGCGGTCGCGAGCGCGGCGATGGTGTCGGGGTGGTGCATGCGGTGTCGTTGCCCTCTCACGGCTTCAGGTGAACGCACGCCCCTTCCTGCAGTCATCCCGAAGGAAGCGGAGCGACGAGGGATCTACGGGCCAGAGGCTCCGTGGCCTGAAGCGAGCACGGAGTCGCTTGCGGCTAGACCCCTCGCGTTCGTTCGGGGGACACGTCTGGGGCTTGAGAAGTGGAAGTCAGCGGCCTTGCTTCTTCGGAAAGAACGCGGCCTCTGGCGCCAGAGGCGGCTACTTCTTGTTCTTCCGGTCGCGCGCGCGCTTGGCGTCGGCGATGACGGACGACGTGAACGAGCCGCTGTTCTTTTTCCGCTTCTTGCCTGCCATGGACGGCTTGCCGGCTTTGGCCTTCCCGTTCGAGGACGCCTTGCCGTTCGTCTTCGGCTCCGCCGTGCCGTTGACCGCAGCGTCGTGAACCTGCTTGTTCACCAGGCGCTGCTGGATGATGGACAGGAAGTTGAACCCGAGGTAGTACAGGCTCAGGCCGGACGGGAAGCGGTTGAAGAAGACGAAGAACATCAGCGGCATCATGTACATGATGACCTTCTGCTGCCCGCCCATCGCGGTGCTGCCGCTCATGGACACCTTCATCTGCACGATCATGGAGAGCCCCATGAGCAGCGTGAAGCCTGCCACGAAGTCGCCGTAGAACGGGATCGTAAACGGCAGGTGCAGGATGGGGTCTGGGGCCGAGAGGTCGGCCGCCCAGAGGAAGCCCTGTTGCCGGAGGACGAGCGTGCTCTGGAAGTAGCGCCAGAGGCTGATGAGGATGGGGTACTGAAGGAGCATCGGGAGACACCCGCCGAGCGGGTTCACCTTCTCCTCCTTGTACATCTTCATCGTCGCCTCCTGCTGCTTCTGCGGGTCGTCCCCGTACTTCTCCTTGATGGCGGCCATCTTGGGCTGCAGCTCGCGCATCTTCGCCGCGTTCTTGTAGCTCGCGGCCGTCAGCGGCCACAGGAGGAGCTTGACCAGAAGCGCGAAGACGAGGATCGCAAGCCCGAAGCTAGAGATGATCCCCGTCAGGAAGTTGATCGTCGGCGCGATGAGGTAGCGCGCGATGGGCCGCGTGATGGTCTCGCCGAAGCCGAAGTCCACGACGTCGTACAGGTCCAGCGCCGCCAGCCGCCGGAGCTCGACGGGTCCCATGTAGAGCGTGAACTCCGCCTTCTGGTTCGCCCCGAGGGCGGGCATCTCCATCGTGGCGGTGTAGTCCTGCGCGAACTCGCCGCCGTCAGCCTCGCCGATCTGTGCCGCCGTGAGGCGGGCGCCAGAGGTCTCCGTCCCCTCGCCGGGGAGGATGGAGGCGAGGAAGAACTTGGTCTTGACCGCCACCCACTGGATCTGGCCGGTCGCGTCGAGCGGCTCCAGCGTGCCCTCTTCGCTCAGGCGCAGCACGCTCGTATCGCCGCCGTAGCGCATGTAAGCGCCGGCCTGCGTGGTCTCCTGCTGAGCGTCGCCCTCCGCCAGAGGCAGCGCGCCGTCCCACGTCACGTCGTAGCCGTTGCCCTGCTGGAGGATGTCCGTCCCGGGCGTTTCGACGCGGAAGCCGACCTCGTACTCGTCGGGCGAGAAGGTGTAGACGAGGCGGAGCGCGCCTGTCCCGATGGGTGCCTCAAACGCGATCTCGCGCGGCGCGTCGGTCACGCGCAACGTGTCGCCCTCGAACACGCCGCCGTCCACGACGGGCTGGAAGTTCAGCGTCCGCGTGTCCACGTACGCGCCCTGCGGCGGGTTGAAGCCGAGGGCGAACGCGCCCACGGAGTCCGCGATCAACTCGACCGGCTCGCCTGTGACGGCGTTGCTGTACCGCAGGAGCTGGAGCGAGCGGAACGTGCCGCCGCGCGTGGAGAACGTCGCCCTCTGGCGATCCGAGAGCACGACGACCTCGCGCGTGGTGCCGCCGGTGGCACCTGCGAAGAGGGAGTCCGTCGGCGCGCGGAGCGCGATGGACTCGTCGGCCTCTGGCGCCGGCCCGATGGACGGCTCGCCGGCGGCTTCGACCGCCTCCGCGGTTTGGTCCACGGTCGCCTCGTCCTCCGGGCGGGGCGTCTGGGTGAGCATCCAGACGAGGAGGAGGAGCGAGATCAGCAGGATGCCGAATACGGCACTGCGGTCGAGGCCCTGAGATTCCACGGAAAGCGGGGGTAGGGAGCGGGAGCCGTCGCTACGGCGCGGCGGCGTCCGGGGTGCGCTCGGTCTCGCCAGAGGCGGGACGGGCGGCCTCTGGCGCGCGCCGGCCGCCAGAGGCGAGGCGCCGCGCGAGGCGGTCGAGCGCGAGAGGAAGGTCGCGGCGGAGGTCGGCGGAGGCGGTGGCCTCGTTGCCCCGGAAGAGCAGCATCAGCGTGAGCGCCTGCCCGGGGTGGAGCTCCATCGCGGCGAAGAGGCCGTGCTGGTGCCGCCGGAAGGTCTCGCGGAGGTGCCGCCGGAGCGTCGTGCGGCCGGCGTTGGTGCGGGCGCGGCGCCCGGGCGCGAAGCCGACTTGGAACGGCGTGCGCTCACCGGTGGCCTCTTGCGGCACGAGCCGCCACTTGAGCCGCACCACGCCGACGGCGAGGCTGGACACGTCGGTCCGGCGCCGGTCGAAGAGCGGGCGGATAAGCCGCCGCCGCTTGAGCCGCCGCGTACGCGGGAAGGTCTCCGCAGCGCCAGAGGCGCGGGCCTCGTGGGCGCTGGCCCCGTCGGCACTCGTGCCCGAGGCGTGCGGGTCGGCCTCTGGCGGGCGGCCCGCCGGACTCACTTGCCCGGCTTGGCGTCGCTGATGGTCAGCTTGTGACGGCCCTTCGCGCGGCGACGCGCGAGGAGGCTGCGGCCATTCTTGGTCGCCATCTTGGAACGGAAGCCGTGCTTGTTGGCGCGCTTGCGTCGGCTGGGCTGGTAGGTGCGCTTCATCGGTCGGGGAGGTCGGGGCGGGGCGTGATCACGGCCCTGCGACAAAAAAGCCGTCCTCGGGCTCACGGCGCGCGGAAGTGCGCGGAGGCGAGCTGCCGCTAGACAAGCGGCGGGCGGGACGGCCGGGGCGCAAGATACAGGGCCGCCGCGTGCGCTCCGTGAAGCCGGTTTGACTTCGCACACCAGGCGTCTTGCCCCGCGCGCCGCCGCAGGCGTACCTTGGGCGCCCCTCCAAACGGGTCCCGACCCGTACCTGGAGGCGCCGAGCGCGGGAATAGCTCAGTTGGTAGAGCATCAGCTTCCCAAGCTGGAGGTCGCGGGTTCGAATCCCGTTTCCCGCCCCCTGGTCGCCTCTGGCGCCAGAGGCGGATTTTTTGTCGGGCGGTTAGCTCAGTTGGTTAGAGCACTTCGTTTACACCGAAGGGGTCCGGGGTTCGAGTCCCTGACCGCCCACACTACCAGGCCGTAAGGTCTTGCGCGCCAAGGGGGTATGCCTCCGGCGGTACAACATGGGTACAACAATCGCCCGAAACGCCTGATCCGGGGCCGGGTCCACACCGAGCACACGGGCCTCGACATGAGCCTTCATGACCTGATGGGAACGGGCGGCCTAGCGGAGACGATGCGGCTCGTACGAGAGCAGCTCGCCGCGGCCTCGCACCCGCTCACGGATCTGCCCGACTTCTCCTCCCTCGGCTCGTCGCTCCAGAGGATCAACGCGAGCAACCGGGCTCTGGCGGAGACGTTCGCCGAGGTGGGCAGGATCGCAACGGTGCCAATGCTCTCCCTCTCTGCCCTCGACGCCGCGAAGGCGCTCGCAGCCGTCCAGACCGCTGGCCGTCCAGAAGATGTTATAGGCGTCTCCGCCGGAGTGGGCACGGCACTTGAGTCCGCTTTTGCGCCTCTGGCGCGGCAGATGCAGGTCGCGAGCGAGGCAATTCGGGCGGCCAACGGTGAGCTACCCTTCGGAGGCCAGTTCGCTCAGGCGATCTCGCCCCTTGAGTGGGTGAACGAGGCCAATACGCGGGTCCTCGAAGCGATCGAGACAGGAGAGACAGAAGCCATCTCGGCCGCTCTGAAACCGGACCGGGAGTCCGAACCGGCTCACGATGGCGCAGTGGATCTCGGCGTCAAGGGTGTCAGAGCGGAGCCTGCAGCTAAGGCTCTCTTCATGGAGGTCTATCTCGGGTGGCTCGCCTTTGTTGTCGTCGCGATCACGGCTCAGTACGGAACGCAGGCTGGAGTCCAAGCCCTCGTCGCCTCCCTGAGCGCGATGATGCTCGACCAAGTCAGGAAGTCTCAGGAGGAGCAGCCGTAGAGCACCATGCGCCGATGATGGTGCTGCCTCTCGCGCTCGCTCACACCATCATTTACCATCATCGCGATGCTCGACGGCCAACCCTCGGAGGGTCCAGACCGCGAGGCGCTCACGCCAGAGGCCCCTCCTACTACGTGGCACGTCTGCCAAGTATGCCTAAAGAGGCCGGCCGACAGCCCGGAGCACGTGCCGCCTCAGAGCACGGGCAACAGGGTGAGAATGAAGGCTCAGGCCTACGGGCACAAGAGCGGCCAGTACGACAACTCGCACACGGTCTACGGGGGGCTCAGCATCCGGTCTCTCTGTCAGAGGTGCAACAACAGGCTCGGCGTGCAAGTCGGAACCGAATTCAGCGAGTTCGCGAAGCGGGTGCGCCGCTCAGGGAAGCTGGTCACAGCGGGGAGCCGCGCCTACGTCGAGGCTGAGAACGTCTACCCTCAGCGTATCGCACGGCAGTTTTACCTCACGTTCCTCTCGCTGTGTAGACCCGGCCGCACCGAGTCGAATGATGCGATCCGAGAGTTTGTGCGCTACGGAGAGGAGCCGCTGCCGTCGGACGCGCCTCGCCCGTCGCTCTACCTCAACAAGTCGAACACGTATCGTGCGGCGTCTTTCGCCTCCATGTTCTCGGCCAACGGTAAAGGGTGGGCGTGGGCTGGTTGCGAGTTCGCCTTTCCAGGTCTCGGCGTGATCATGACGCTGCCCGAAGAGGAGATGCGCGGTCGCGCGCCGCTCTCTCTCATCGGCGAGACTGTCGACGTGAGGGAGTGGGCGGAGTACGGTTTCAAGGAGCGAGCTACCGTCAGGCTCGAACTCCCTGTCTTCCGGGTGGAGCACCCGCATCCGCTCGCCTTCGGCAAGGAGCGCCAAGCCGAGCGTTGGCAAGAGGAGCAGGGCATCGTGTGGATGCTCGGCGCGGAAGACGAGTCGGACGAACTGCTCAAGGCCAGTGGCTCTGTCCTCTGGCACGCTGGGTAAAAGTGCAGGCGCCTTGCGTAGGTTCGTTGGCTCCTGACCGCCAGACCGATGCCGAAGACGCCTGCTCACCTCCGATCCCTCCCCCCTGCCCTCGCGGCCTCGCTCACGCCAGAGGCCTCGCGCGAGCTCGCGGACTACCGCACCGGGCAGGAGCGGCGCAGGCGCGCGCGAGACGCGGGCGGATGGGCGGCCGACCCGGGGGGCGTCCCGCCGTTCCTGCAGGCGGCCGAGGCGGAGGCCTCTGGCGCGGCGGACCTCTGGCGGCGGCTGCCGATGCCGGGACCCGGCGGCGGGTTCAGTGACGCGGAGGTCCTCGATGCCGGAAAGAAGTGCGGACTCTCGGCTGAGTCCACGCGCGAGGCGCTCGACGCGCTGCGCCGGGCCGAGCTGGTCGCATTCGCCTCTGGCGGCGGGGTCGTGACGGTCGGACCGGCGGGCGTGGACGGATGAGGCGAGACCTCGACCTGATCCGGGAGATCCTTTTTGCCGTGGAAGCCAACGGACCGGGAGTGCAACTCGACTCCCTCGGCTTCCACCGCGACCGAGACGACGACCTCACCATCGCCGCCAGCGGCTACCACGTCGACCTCATGCTCGATGCCGGGTTCGTCGTCGGCCAGACCTTTGGGAGCAACGGGACGGCCTACCTCGATTGGTACGTCGCGCGTCTCACGCACGACGGCGCGGACTACCTCGACTCCGTCCGCAGCCCTGAAGTGTACCGGCAGACGAAGAAGGGGCTCGCGAAGGTCGGTGGCTCCGCTGGGCTCGCAGTCGTGAAGCAACTGGCGGGGAGCATCTCGGCGCAGCTGATCGGTCTCGGGTGACGCGAGATTGAACACAGGGCGGCTCGTTCAACGGCGCGCGGTGACGGCCGAGATAGCAGACCGAACCGCCGAGAGGGTCGAGGACCACGAAGCGCGGACGCGCCCTCCCGCCTCGCTGTTTTGCGTGATCAATCCAGGCGACTTGCAGGACTGATCGCGTGCTAGGTCCTGCAGCTGCCGAAGCTCACTGTTCTGCTTTTCGAGCGCCTCCCGGATCCCTTTGAGTTCCTTCTCCAACGGAGACCAGTGGAGCATCATCCCGCGGTACTGCTCCAGGTCGATCGTGGTCTTCTCCTCGACGGTGCGGCTGCCGAAGCGGTAGGTCGCTGTGACGGAAAATTGCACCGGCATCGCGTCGCGGAGCGAGTCGTCTCTGAACAGGTCGTGTCCGACGCCGAGACCGTAAACGATCTCAGACCCTGGTGAGAACGAGGCTGTACCTACAGTAAACAGCTGAGAGGCCGAGATGTCCCGGCCGTCTCTGCCCCACTGGTGGAAAGAGCGGTCCATCTGGAGCCGTAGATCGTGAGCTACTGTCGTGCCTCCGTTCCGCACACGGAGGTAGTACGTCGCCCCCTCATTGAAGGTCTCGACGATGACGTGCGGCCTGGTCAGGGCCTCGCTCTGCTCACGCATGGCCTCTACCGCCGCTTCGTTCGCGAGCAAAATCCGCCTGGTGGTCCACGCGTACCACGCCGTCACGAAAAGCAGAAGAGCGGTGAGGATCTCGGTCACGATGTCGTGTTGGGCGATGAACGGTCTCCTAGCGTGTCTGCAGACACGTAGGCCTCTGGCGCCAGAGGCTCTACACGGCGTGGCTTCTCCCGCTTCGAAGCAGGCCTGTTAGCCTGTGATAGCGGTCGGACAGGTAGTACACCTCCCAATCCGAGAACACCGAATAGGTACGGTCGCTCTCGCGGTAGAGCACCCCGGGCTCGAGCACAAATGCCGACCGAGCGAGCCGCCGCATGACTCCAGGGATGGCATCGGCGCTCACGTCTAGCTCAGCGCAGATCTCCCCCTCGGCGGCCTCCTTGTGTCGCCCGAACCAGACGTCCACATCCTCGTCCCCCCTCTCGTTTTCTGACTCGTGCGCGTCGAGGATCGCGAGGACTCTGATCTCACGGTAAGAGAGCGAGTCGAGCGTCGAGACCAACTCCTCGTATTCGTCGCTGCCAGCGATGGCGTCTTCTCGGACCGCCCCTAGAAGGAGATCGGCCAAAAGCCTGGTCTTCTCTCTGCGACGCGCCCGCATCGCCGCAGCGTAGGTAGAGAAGAAGGCATGGAGGAAGTCTTCCGACTCGATGACCTCCGATGTGAGCTCCACCTGGCCGAGCGCGAGGCCGTCTAAAAACGTCCGGGCTCGGTCCTCTCGGATGGCTTCTAGCTTGCCGACGATGGCGACGTCGGCCGCCGATCCGATCCCGAACGGGATGAGTTGCACGAGCGCGCGCACGGGCGTCGACGCTTCGTAGCGACTGGCGAGGCGGATCGCGAGCGTGTTCTCTTCCATCGGTACGGCCAGGAGCGGGGCGCCAGGCTACGGCGCCCCGTCCGCTTCGGTTACACCATCGCCGCCTCGACGGCCGCCCGGCTCCCGCTCGCGTAAGCCTCCTCTTCGATCATCTCGCGCTCGGCTTCGCGCCAGAGGCCGCGCACGGCGTTCGCCACGCCGAGGATCTCGACGTTGACCCCGCGCGTCGTGCGCTCCGCTGTGCCGCCGGTCACGGCCGTGATGCGGACCCGAACCGGGGTGCCCTCGCGCGTGACCGTCCCGGCGCCAGAGGCCCGGAGGAGCGGGCCGAGCCACGCCGCGTGCTTCTGTTGGATGTAGCCGACGAGGACCGCGCCGCGGCGGGCGCGCGTCTCGTCTCGGTTGTCTCCGTGGGGCGCCGCGAGGACCGCGATGCGCGAGGGCTGCCCATCGCCCTCTGGCGTCACGTGCAGGACCGTGGGGAGCGGAGCGGCGCCAGAGGCCTCCACATGGGCCGCGGCCGTCGCGATGCGGCCCTGCAAGCCGGAGACGCCGGAGAGCTTGGACGGGATGCGGAGCGAGGACGCGCCCGCGCGGACGCTGTAGGCCTCGCTCCGCTCCATCTTGAGGCCGAGCGGGAAGGTGGCGCCCGTGGCGACCCAGTGCGCGTACACGTCGGCGGCGTCGGCCTCGACGGCGTCCTCGCGCGTGAGCCGGGCGAAGACGGCACCGTCCGCGACCGCACCGGCCACAGCGGGCGCCTCCAGTCCCTCGCGGGCCTCGGAGCCGGAGGCTGCGACCGCGCGGGCCTCGGGTGTGATGGCCTCTGGCGCGAGCGCGGCCTCCATCTGATCCGCCAGAGGCGAGGCGAAGGTCGTGAACACCGCGTCGGGCTCGGACTCGCGGAGGATGCGCGAGAGCTGGTCGGCCTCGGGGCGCGTGAGGAAGCGCGCGACGATGTGCGCCGTCTTCGGGTCGAAGCGCTCGGACTGTGCGCGGCGGGCTACGCTGTAGGTGGCGTGAGAGGGGGCGCTCGCGAGGTAGTCCGCGGCGCGCTCGGCCTCCAACTCGCGGAGGCAGGCGCGGCAGAGCGTCTCGCCGTGGACGGGGAAGAGCGGGGCGTCTTCGGCTCCGCAGTAGGAGCACTCAGGGGCGGCCTCTGGCGCGTCGTGCGAGGTGTGGAGCGCGTCGAAGTCGGAGGCGGAGAGCGGAGCGGTGCGGGGCATGTCTGGTGCCCTTTCAGGCGGCTTGGTTGGTGATTCCAAGGTACAGCCCACAGCTTCATTTGTCAAGCTATCAGCCGAACTAATTACGGCTGATAGGTGCATTTTTATTCGGCTGTCGGCTTGACATGCTGCCGCCCGTTCCCGTAGCCTACAGCTCCGACCATCCACCTGCTTTCATGCCTCCAGCTCCAACCTCGAAGCCTCCCAAGAGTGGAACCATTCTCGACTCGGAGGGCCTACGGGCGGCTTGTGAGTCAGCGATTGCCGAGGCCCGTCTTACCCTAGACGAGACCGCGGCGCTGATAGCTGAACGGGTCTCTGATCGGGATAAGCCTCCGTCCCGCTCCGCCGTCTCTGGCGCGCGGCGGGAGACAGGATCGAAGGTCGCCGCTCTTCAACTCGACATCATTCGAGCACTGACTGGCGCGTCACTCGAAGGCCCGCTCTACCGCGTAGGCTGAACTTCATCGCTCGGCGTCACCTCTGACGCCTGGCACCGGGCATACCGCCCAAACACGCCGACGGCCCGCCCTCCAACAACCAAGCAAGAGGGGCGAGCCATCGGTTCCACCAGCCGAAGCCGGATCGGCGCAAACCTACGGAGCCTCGGGCTGCGAGGTTGCGCCGCCGGTCTCGGCGCAGCATCCACACCGATGCCCAAGACCAAGACCACCCCGAAGAAGACCACACGGGCCACGCCAGAGGCCTCTGGCGTCACCGCCGCGGACGCCACAGCCGCGCGCCTCTTCGCCTCGCTCCCGCCCGCGGCTCAGGTCGTCTTCCGCCGCATGGCCGACGCCGCCGAGAAGGGCGAGCACCCGCACCGGTTCGTCGGCGAGGCCGCGGCCGACCGCATCCGCCTCGCGGGCGAGAGCCCCCCCGAGGTCGTCGCGCACGCGCTCGCCTGGATCGTCGAGACGCCGGAGGTGCCCGCGTGGCTCGCCGAGCCGTTCGACGCTGCGGGCGCCACCGGCGGCGCCGTCGATGCGTGGCGCCTCGCCGGCGGCACCGACGACGACGCCCCGGTCGGCCCCCTCCTCTGCGCCCTCGCCGAGCTCGCGCAGACCGCGCCTGCGGCCGACGTGTACGCCGAGTCCTACGTCCCGTCGTCTCAGCCGTCGCGCCCGCGGCTCGGCTTCGTGCCCGGCGCCTCGCACCCCGGCAAGGGCGCGAGCGAGTGGGAGACGAAGCATTGGGAGCGCAGGCGAGACGCGGCGAAGAAAGCGGGGATGACCGAGGAGCGCCGGTGCGCGCTCACCGACACCGTCTTCCACATCCCGTTCGGGTCGCCGGTCCCCTCGCTGCTCTTCGACACCGAAGACGAGACGGCGTACAACCGCGAGGACCCGTCGGCGCCCTTGCGCAGGCGCCGCGCCTACACCGTCCACCCCGCCGTCTTCGCCGCCGGTGCCGAGGCCGTCGCGCGGGCGTTCTGGCAGCACGCGCACGAGCTGGCCTACGAGGTCGGGGAGAAGCTCGCGGCCGCCGCCGAGACCGTCGCGATGGCGCGGCTGCTCGCCAAGCCCGACTCCATCGGGACCGAGCCGCCGGGGTCGGCCTACGTGACGACGGCGGGCGCGCCGACGGGCTGGTACGCCCCGGCGTGAGCGCTGCAACAGCGAGGGCGGTCCGGGTGCGCGCGTGCCCGGACTGCCGCCGCCCCGCCAGAGGCCGCGACCGCTGCCCGGACTGCTACTTCCGCCGACTGAGAGAAGCGCTCCGCGCCAAAAGAGGGCGCCACGTTCCCCGATGCCACTGCGCCCCGCTGGACACGTTCTGGCGGGGCGCTACTGTATCTGCCTACCTCCATCCCGTGCCTTTCGCAGAGGCAAGCGCTGCTGTGCCTGATCAATCTGGCGTATGCCCTCTCCTCTGCATGTTCTTAAACAAGAGATAGTTCGTAAACGCTTTGTTGTACTCCGCTTCCAGGCCTGCAATGTCTTCCTGTGACACATCAGGATCTTCTTTCGCCCTTTTTAGCCTAATGGCGAGTGTGAGAAGCGAGGAACTCGCCGTTGATGAACTCCTAAACGCTCGATCTATCACTGTCGACCAAGCGTCCATCGCGGCCTCCGACTCCGGATCTGACTTGGGCTCTGGTTCAGAGCTTTGTCTTAGCTCTACGACGACCGTCTCTTCTGCGTCCATCATCTCGACGTAATCGTCAAGCGTGAGTAGATGAAGCGTGCCCCCACCAGTTGTCGTCCTGTATTCCTCGGTTAGCTCGTCCCGTGGCATGACAGGTCCGTCATCGCCCTTGTCTGCCCACCAATTGGGCTTGGTATCGTTCGTCACGAAGACCGTGTCCGCCGCGCCGTCTGCTGAGCGGGACTCTGCCGCTTGCAGGAGCGCCTTCCAGACGAGGTAATCCCCGAGCTCGTTGCCGTTGCGCTTGTTCAGGTCCTTCTTGTCCCCGAGCGGCGGGCGTGTGAGCCTCGTCTTAGCCTCCTTCTCGACCTCGTCGTACGTGTCCTTCAGCTTCTCTACAGAGCTTTCATCCGCGAAGGACTGAACGATCGCCATCACGGGGTCCTTCTCGCGAATCACGACCTCGGCGTCCTCGATGAGCTCGTCCAGAGATTCCTGAGCTTGCTTCGCTGCTTGCTTGAGCGCCTCGTCGGCGTCTCTCAGGCGCTCAATCGCATCATTCGCGGGACCGGCTAGGGCGAAAGGGGCGAAGGTGTCCGGTAGGTGCAAGTCCTGATCCCCCTTCGCCCTTCCCGCTTTCGACTTCAGCGTGCGCAGCGCCTCCAACTCGCCCGCGAGCTTCTCGGCCCTGTTGCTGAGGTACTCCCTCAAGGAGTGCTCAGGCACCACGAGCCGCCCGGCCTCGTGCGCCTGGACGAACAGCCCCGCGATGGCGTTCTGCGTCTGGGCCGTCTTGCCGTATAGCGCGAGGAGGACGTTCGCGTCCAGGACGAGCAGCCCGGTCTCCAGCGCGCCCTGAAGCTCTCCGCGCTCAAAGTTGAGCGTGTCCAGGGGGGAAGGGAATGCGTCTTCGTAGGGGTGAGTGGACGGCAAGGCTCTAGCGTTCGTGGCAGGGACAAACAGCAGATCTGGCCCCCCGTTCCTCGCTGCTGTGCGGTGCCGCCAGAGGCGGTACGTGCGGAGCCTCTGGCGTGAGGCCTGTGCGAGCGCGGCAGACCGTAGACTCCACTCCTCCACCAGAAAGAGGCTTCTCTGATGAATCGGCTTCTGCTCTCCGCACTCTGCCTCACCGCGCTGGCGCTTCCCACGCTCGCTCATGCCCAAGACACCTGCGCGCCGCCGGCGGATTCTCTCGCGGCGTGGCTAGAGGAATACCGATCCGTCTACAGGACCCTTGAGGTCGCGACCGAGCTCACGCCGCGCAACTCGGAACAGGGAAAAGGCCTACAGGAGCTGTCGGACCAAGTCGGGAAAGCGCTCGCCGTCCTATCGGAAATGGAACCGCTCGTGAGGATAGCAGAGGTCACGACAGAGCCGGCCGTGCGCGAAATCGCATGGGAGGCGTACTACATCAGCGCGGAGTTTATCGGCGTCGTCGGCCTTGGGCCGCGCACCGCTGAGGATGGCGGCTCGTTCATGTCAGCGTTCAACCGGACGGTGCGCGAGACCAACCGGATCCAAGAACGTGTAGAACGCGAGCACGAGGCGTCGTGGGCTCCATGCGCCGACAGGGGCGCCTTCGGGCGCCACCGAAACCGCTGACGCTGTGTCGTAGAGCGAAGGCGCCCGCTGCGGCTGGCGACCGTGCCAGCCGAGCGGGCGGGAGTGGGCTCCGGCGTCGTTGCCGTGGGAGTGCGAGCCGACACGAGGAAGCTAGGCGATGGGGTGCGCCAGCGGCCCGCCTACGCAGCCCCAAACCTCAACGCGAACGTCCCGAGGTCGCCGAGCCACCCGCCGTCCTTAAAGACGACGGCGCGCCAGAGGCCGGGGCCCTCTTGCTCCTCGAATGCGCCGCGCGCGAAGACGGCCCCCACGTGCTCGGTGTTCTCGCGGCGGTACCTCTCCAGAGGCTCGTGCCGCACCTCAATGATGTCGGAGGCGTGGCGATCGTGACCGAGCACGAGGGCGCGGTACCAGACGAGGCAGCTCTCGGGTCCGAGCTCGATGCCGTGGCCCCCACTATAGCTGACAGGCGGACCGACTCCAGACGCGATAGGCTCGGAGACGAGCCTATCGACGACTGCGACCGCGAGGCGGAGCGCTCGCTCGGCGTGGGGATGGTGGGTGCAGGAGGAAGCGGTGAGGTCGGGGACCATTCGGGTACCTAGGGGTGTGAGCCAGGCGTAAGGCAACCCTCGTGCCATTCCGGTGGGGGTTCCCTGGAGGGCACCCATGCAGAACATGGGCGCGATCTACCGTCCCTACCGTCCGCCCCGTCTCAGCCCCCCTCAAAACGAAGCCTCTGGCGCTGCAAACGCCGGTTCTGAGGCGGACGGTCGCCCAAACCCCTACCGTCCGCGACCGTCCGCCAAAGGCCCCTACCGTCCGCCTACCGTCCGCCCGTCGGTACCCCGCTCGCCAACGACCCGCGCCCGCGCACGCACGCTCGCGCTGCCGCCGATGGGCGCCGTCGCGACGACCCCCTCGACGTCGCGGAGCGTCGCGCTGAGGATCGTGTCCGCCAGAGCAGAGCGGAGCCACGCCACGGCCAAGCGGTCGGGTAGCGCCTCTGGCGGCGCGAGGAACGGCCGACCGTCGCCACCGGAGACGAGCGGGATCTCGGCGCCAGAGGCCCGCAGCGTCGGCAGCTCCGCCGCGTTCAGCGCGCGGAACACCTCGGCCTCGGCGCACGCCTCGTCGGGCGAGAGGCCGAGCACACGCGCCGCGGCCATCGACGGGGCGAGCGCGTCCGAGGGCTCGACGACGTACGCGGCCGAGAGCGCGGCGTAGCGGCCCAGCCGGTGCAAACGGCGCCTCTGGCGGCGCGAGGCCTCGGCGCGGCGTGCGCGGCGGTAGAGGGCGACGGAGAGCGCTGCCAGAGGCGCCGAGATGAGGGGGAGCACTGTCACAGTCCTGCGGAGGACGTGGGGCGGCCACCGGAACCCATCCGCCCGGCGGCGCCCGAGCCGCGCGTCCGCGCCTGCTGGTCCTCGCGGACGCGGATCTCGGAGATCAGCCGGTCCAACCCGTGGCCGTTGACCTCGACGGTGATCTCGGGAGAGGCCACGTTCGGCGCGGCGACGTTGACCGTCGTGCCCCCCGGCTGGATGCCCCGGCCGGCGTACCCGTTCGGGTTGGGACCTACTGGCGGGGCGCCTTGACCCGCGACGTAGAGCCCGGCGGTGCCGGAGGCCTCGGAGCCGCTGGCGCCAGAGGCCTCGGACGCGCTTGGGATCTTCGGCGCGGAGTAGGACTGCCCGCCGATGGCGGCGATCTGGACCGCGCCCGCGGCGCCCGCGAGCCCCGCCGCGATGAGCCCGGCTGGGACGAGGGGCTTCGTGGTCGCTAGCGCGTTCAGGATCGCGAGGGCGGTGTCGATCTTCGCCGTCCGCAGCGCGGCGGCCTTCTGGACCTCGAACGCCCTTTCGGCCCGCGCGGCGTCGCCCGCAGCGCGCTCTTCGGCCTCCTTCACGGCGTTCCTCGACGCCTGGATCGACTCCTCCGTCGCGTCGGTGCCCACCCGCTCGGCCTCCCGCCTCGCCTCGCCGACCGCCTGCGCGCTCTCCCTCGCTTCGGCGTCGGCCTCGCGTGCCTTGTTCGCCGCGTGCTGCGCCAGCAACCCCGTCACCTCCGAGACGACCGCGACGGCCTGCTGGGCCTGGTCTGAGACGAGCTGGATGTCGGCCGCGAGCGAGGCCCCCCAGTCGTGACCTGCTACCGCGGCGGCGTCGAACTCGTCTCCCAGCGCGCGGACGTCGTCGGCGAGGCCCGCGAGCCTCCGGCGCTCCTCGTCGGAGGTCGCGGCCCCGTAGGCCTCCCCGAGCCGCTGCAGCGCGGCCTCCGCCTGGTCCACCGACGCGACAAGGTCGCTCTGGATGGCGAGGATCACGCGCTGCAGGGAGGCGTCGGCATCGCGCGTGTCGACCTCGATGGGAAGCTGGCGCACGCCGCCCACGCCGGCGCCGCGGACGGCCTCGAAGCCGCTGGCGAGCGCGCCGTTCTCCTCTCCGTTCCGGAGGGCGTCCCGTGCGCCGGTGGGGTCGCCTTCTGAGAGCCGCCTCTGGCGGCGCATCGCGAGGTCGAGGATCCTCTCGGAGGCGTCCGCCATCCGCTCGGTCTCGACGCGCTGACGGGCGATCCGCTCGGCGAGGTCGGTCTCCACCAGGACCCGGTTCCGGGCCGCGGCGGCCCTCCGCTCCGCCTCGCTGCCGAGCAGCTCGGTCTCCAGAGTGATCCCCTCGATCACGCCGAGGTTGACGAGGTCGAGCGCGTTTGCCTCGCGTTTGGCCTCGACGTATGCCTTCGCGGCGTCGAGCCGGAGCTTGTCGGCGGCGGCGCCGACCTTCTCGGCCGCCAGCGGGCCCAGCTTCGCTTTCAGCGCGTCGAGCGAGGCGGCGAGGCGTGATGCCGTGACGAGGATGCCGTCGAGCTTCTCCTCGTAGTCCGCCGCGGCGTCCGACGCCTCGCGCATGGCGCCAGAGGCCTTCCCCCCAGCGTCCCCGAGCGAGTCGCCCGCGGCGTCTGCCGACTCCCCGAGGTCGTTCAGCGAGTCCTCGAGCTCGCCGATCTCGCCCTCGGCCTCGTCCAGCCCCGTCACCTCCGGGAGGTTCAGCTCCGGCACGAGCCCGCGCCCGAGGATGTCGCCGAGCTCGTCGAGCCGCTCGTTGATCCGCGTCAGCGAGACGTGTGCCTCCTTGAACCCCGCCTTGTCGCCGGTCCACTTGTTCCACGACTTGCTCAGGCCCTCGATGGCCCACTGCGCGCGGAGCGCCCACCGCTCCAGGCTCAGCAGGCTCCAGAGCGCGGCCTCCAGCGCCATGCGGAAGACGCCGAGCGAGCTCCCCTCGCCCCCTCCGACGCGGTCAAGCGTGCGCCCGAGGCTGAGCGCGGTCTTGGCCACCTGCAGGAGTTGGTCGACGTAGACCCACGCCTGCTTCGCCGCGTCGGCGATGGCCGTGCCGGTCCGCCGCACCATCTGCACGAAGCCCTCGTCCCGCGCGATGGCGGTGAGCTTGCTCGCGAGCCGTCCGAGCACGCCGCGGAGCCCGTCGCCGAGCGCCTCCTTGAGGTCGCCGACGGCGTTCTCCATCTGGCGGAACTCGTCGACCGTGGCCTCGGCGAGGCCGCCCGCGTTGGCGGCGATGATCTCGCTCAAGAGGCGGACCTTGTCCAGCCCCTCGGCGCTGTTAAACGCCGCCTTCTGCGTCTCGGTCAGCGAGACGCCGACCTCGGTGAGCGCGCCGGCGCCGGAGACGAGCGCGCGGCCCATCAGCATGGCGACCTGGTTGAGGTCGCCGATGGGCTTGCCCGCCTTCTCGGCGAACGCCGCGAGGTCCACGAGCCCTTGCGTGAGGAGCCCGGCGCCCTCGGGTCCGGCGGCCTCCTTGAACGAGAGGAGCACGGACTGCGCCGAGGTGATGAGCTCGTCGCCGAAGTTGCTGTTGTCCTGCGTCTCGGCCGCGAGGTCGGAGAGCGACCGCCGCGCGGCCTCCAGGCCTCCGGCGGCCTCCAGCGCGGCGGGTTCGAGGTTCTTCAGCGACTGCTCCAGGCGGCGGTCCGCGATCTGCTGGATGCCGGCGAGCTTGACGGACTCAGAGAGGAGTCGAAAGCCCGCGCGGAGGGCGTTTACGGCGCCCTGCACGCTGACGTAGCCCGCGGCGAGTCCGACGAGCGCCTTCTTCAGCCCGCCCATCCGTTTCTGTGAGGTGTCGGCGGCAGACCCGACGGAGAGCACGCCTGTTCGGGCGGCCTGGGTGCCTTTGAGGACGCCTCTGGCGTCGAGGTCGAGCATGACGACCACGCGGTTCTTCATGGGTAGGGGGTGCTGGGTTTGGCGGTGCGGCGCTCGCGGACCGATGCCGCGACGCCGCCGGTGTAGAGCCACGCGAGCGCGTCGATGAGCGGCGCGCGCATGAGGTCGAGGTAGGCCGGGGCGTCGAGGCCGCCGAGCGCGAGGTCGAGGCCCGGTGCGGATCCGGTCGAGGCGGGCGTGAGCGTGCGGTACATGAGGTCCCCGGCCTCGCCAGAGGCGGCCTGCGCGTCGGCGGCGGCGAGGGCGAGCCACGCCTCGACGGCGCCAGAGGCCCACGCCCGCGCCGTCTCGGCCGGGCACTCCGCGAGTGCTGAGAGCACGCCGTCGGCGCCTGCGTAGCAGACCGGGAGCGCGCGGGCGAGCTCGTCGCGGGTGGCGCAGTCGAGGACCGAGGGGCTGTCGCCAGAGGGGCCGCTTTCTGGCCTCGCCATCGCGAGCGGGTCGGTCGCGAACGGGTGCCAGCGGACGGTGCCCTCGGCGTAGCCGTAGGAGCCGAGCGCGTGGGCGAGACGGCGGATGCGGCCGAGCGACGGCGCTTCTGGCGCGAGCGCGAACGGTCCGGAGGGGTCGGCGAGACGGCGTGCCCATTTGCGGAGACGGCGGCGCTCGCGGAAGCCGGGACGCTTGGCGGCCTCTGGCGCGGTTGCGGCGCGGGTCTCGTCGTGGGGTGAGTCGGCGGCCATCATGCGAGGGGGGTGCGGCGCTCGCGCGCCAGGCGGGCGCCCTCGACGTAGCCCACGGCGAGGAGCACGTGGGCGAGCGCGATCTGGAGAAGGCTCCCCTCTGGCGCTCGCGCGAAGTCGCGCCGGAGCCGCGGCACGTCGGCCGGTAGCTCTGGAGGCTCTGGCGCGAGGTGGGGCCACGCGCTGAGATCTTCGGGCTGGTACCCTTCCGGGTGGAGCGCGTCGAGTGCCTCGGACCAGGCAGAGAGCGCAGCATCGGCGGCCTCTGGCCACGGGTCGGCGCCAGAGACCCGGCACTCGTCGCGATAGGCGTGGAGCGCCTGCTCTATCGCGGCCGTCCGGGCGTCGCGCGCGGTGTCCGTCATGGCCTCCTGAGCGTCCAATTCGTCGGCGCAGACGTCGGCGGCGGGGTCGCCCGTCGCGCGCGTTGCGTCGGCGAAGAAGAGCATCCACGCGGATCGGTGCCGGTCGCGCGCGGCGTCCTCGATGCGGGAGAGTCGGGTGGATGTACTAGGCATCGGTAGAGGGGGATGCAGCCTCACAGCGCTCGCGGTCGCGGCGGTCAGCGAGGCGCTCGGTGAGCGGCGGCGAGATGCGGACACAGCCCCAGACGACAGGACGCGGGGACGCGGCCTCGTCCATCGCGAGGCGGGTCTCGACGGCGGGCTCTTCGGTGCCGTCGGCGTTCACGGTATAGAAGTGGAGCACAGGGTCGGAGGGCGAGGAGACCTCGGCGGCGGCGCGTTCGGCGCGGGCGAGGCGGGAGCGGATGGACGGCATGGTCAGGCGGATGCGGGGGAAGACGTGAAGCCTCTGGCGGTGCCGCCTCTGGCGCCAGAGGCCTCGGCGGTGCGAGAGGCGGCACCCGTTGCAGGCGTCTCGGCGGCGGCCTCTAACGACGCCTCCAGAGCGGCGAGACGGGCCTCCAGCTCACCGGTCTCGATGAGGCGGGCGTACGCGCCGGAGGCCTGTGTGAGCGCGTGGACGGCTCGGAGCACGCCGTCGATGTTGCCGCGCTCGGCGGAGTCCATCAGCACGGCCTCGGCGGCTTCGACGGCGCGCCAGAGGCGGCCACGCATCCCGCTAAGGGTCCCTTTCGTGCGCCGCTGTCGCTTCGCGAGGCGGGCGAGATGGGTGTTGTTGCGATCTACGGGCATCTTTGACGGGGCTGTCGAGGGGATCCCCCCCCTCTCTGTGTGGATGGCGCGCGGCTGGACGTGTCCGCGGACACCTTTGAGGGCGTTGGCGTGCGAGCCTCTGGCGGCGGCGACGTGCGACCGAAGACGAGGCGGGCGGCGTCGCGGCCGTGCTCGTTCGTGCGCGCCTCCCACCCAGCCAGGCGGCGGAGCGTGTCGGCGTCCCACTTGGCCACGCGCTTCGGCTCGACGAGCGCGACCGCCCAGCCGTGCGAGGCGCAGAGGTCGGCGTAGAAGCCCGTCAGGAGGTCGGTGTGCCCCACGGCACGCGCGATGCGGTCTCGCTCGCCTCGGTTCGCGTTCCGGTTGCGCGCGTAGATGGGGAGCGGGCGCGAGTCCTCGATCCAGACGCCGCGCACCAAGACGGCGCCTGCAGCGTGCTCCCGCGCGAGGGCGTCGAGGTGCCGCACCGTCGCCAGAGGCCCAGCGGACGCGACGGACACGAGGCGGCCATCGGCACCGTCGGCGAGGGCGAGGCCTGTTGTGGTACCAGGGTCTATGCCCAGGTACAGAACGCGGGGCGGGTTCGGTGGCAGCATCTCAGAAGGGGGCATCGGTGGAGAGTCGGACATCCGAGAGCGGGAACGATGTCGGCATCCCGTCCACGTCGACCGAGACGCGCCCGGCCTCTGGCGCAGCGGAGACGGTCCCATTCCCTTGCGGCGTGCTGACGACGTCGCCTGGCGCGAGCGGCGCGACAGCGGACCCCTTGGAAGGAGACCGTCGGATACCGTCCCGACCGTCCGCACCGTCCGCTTGTCCGTTTCCTGCGCGTACGGGGCGATAATTGGCGGACGGTTGGGCGGACGGTCGGACGGTCGGAGGCGGACGGTTGGGAGCGTCGGCGGACGGTTGCGGACGGTCGGCGAATCCTATACCGTCCGCCTCGAAATCAACGCTCGCGCCGTCGCCAGAGGCGATTTCGGAAGCGTCCGGGACGGAGGCGGACGGTGCGGACGGTTGTGTGCGCCCATGTTCTGCATGGGCATCCTCGACCTGCCTCAGCACCCAGAGGCGCGAGCGGTCCTTCCCGCCGCGGGCGCGCTCGCTGTCGATGCCGACGGCGCGGAGCGGAGGCGCGGAGCGGGTCACGGCCGACGAGAGCGCGCGCGGCGTGCGGGGCCAGCCGTGTGGCATCCGGCGCTTCTCGTCCTCCTCGCGGTGGAGCAGCGTGAGCCGGTCCAGCAGTTCGCCGGACGTGCCGGTGAAGAAGACCGCCCCGGCCTCTGGCGCGGCGGCGTCGCGGAGCGCGCGGATGAGCGTGGCCACAGGGTCCGCGTCGAGGGCGGCCTCGACCAGCTCGTCTTTCGCGCTGTCGAAGGCGGACAGGAACGTGCCAGGCCCGAACGGGAGGCCCCCGGCGTCTTCGCACGCGATCACCCAGCGGGCGGCGTCGGCGAGGCGTGGCAGACGATCCGGATGCGTGTGGGGCAGGCGCTCCAGCCCGAGTGCCGCGGCGTCGAGGAGCGCGCCGAGGATGCGAGGATGCGCCTCCTGAAACGCGGAGTCCAGCGCCGACTCGGTGCGCCTGTTCTCGTCGGGGATGCGCTCCAGCGTGACGGCAAGCGTCCGCTCGGCGAGGTCGGGTCGGCTCACCGCGTCGCCGATGGCCGTCAGGATCTGGCGGCTCGTCGTGTTGAAGATCTGCTCCTCGTCGTCGGTGTGGAGCATACGCGTCGCGTAGCCGCCTCCGGTGGCGAGCCTGCACATCACGTCCGAAAGCGCGGGCGAGATCGTGCTCACGTTGTCGTAGACGAGCACGGCCGAGGACTGCGCCGAGATGAACGCCTCTCGCTCGTTGCGCGGGAGCGAGCGGAGCGCGGCGACGTTGGGGTCGATGACGGAGCGGATGATCCGCGCCGCCGTGCTCTTGCCCGTCCCCTGCTCTCCTGAGAGGCCGAGGATGGGGTACGGGCCTCGGCCGCGGAGCGCGATGAGCAGCCAAGCGGTGAGGAGCACAGACGCCGTCGGCGTCGCGTTGACGAACTCGCCCAACTCGCTCACTTCTCCACCGGAGACGGGCTCTGGCAACGGGAGCGCCCCGCTGCGGCGTACGAAGCGGACGGGGCAGGCCTCTGGCGCGATGATGGACCAGCCTCCGGGGCGGGTCTCGACCACGCGGCCGGACTCGTCGCCGAGGTCGAGGTAGAGCCTCAGCACGCCGCCCTCGTCTTCGGCCTCGGCCACGCGGACGGCCGTCCGGTGCTCGGACCCCTCGTAGAGCGCGACGCCGGTGAGCACGCCGAGCGCGTCCTCGGTCGCCTGCCCGCCGGGCGTGCGCCCCTCCTCCTCGTAGTAGAGCCGGTGGAGGTAGGACTTCACGCGGGTCGAGCGCAGCGGCAGCGATTCCCGGCCTCCCGCGGGGTTGGGCAGCGTGGCGTAGGGCTTCCCCTCGGCGTCGTGCCAGAGGTCGAGCCGCGCGCGGGCGATCTCCACCAGGCCCGTCGACGCGGACGGCGGGCGGCCTTTCTTCTCCTTCGGCTCCTCTGAGGGCTCGTCGCGCGCCAGAGGCGAGTCCGCAAACGTGGGGGCGTCTCGCACGAGGGCCTTGAGCGCATCCGCCGTGCCGCCAGAGGCCAGCCAGTCGGACACGTCTCCCTTGACGGGCATCGGCGCGCCCGTGGCGAGCGCGGAGAGGTCCGGGACGACGACCGAGGCCGCGGTCCCGGAGAGCGACGCCGCGACGGTTCGGGCGTGCGTGCGGCCCGTCGCGTCGTTGTCCGGGATCAGGACCACGTGCGCCGACGCCAGAGGCGCCGTGTGCTCCTCGCCCCACTTCCCTGCCCCGCCGTCGTTGCACGTCGCGACGAAGCCGAGGTCCGCGAGACGGTCGGCGTCCTTCTCGCCCTCGACCACGAACACGCGGCGGCCGTCGGCGACGGCTTGGAGGACCTCGGGCAGGCGGTAGAGTGGACGTTCGGTGCCGTCGAGGTTGTAGAGCCACCGCTGAGAGCCCGCGCCCCGACGGCGGACGGTGAACGTCTTGGCGTGGCCACGGGCCGGATGCCCTCGCTTCGGCTCCTTGCGCACCTTCTCGAAAAGCGTCGCGCCAGAGGCGTCGGTGTATACGTGCCGGGCCGTGACCTCGTGGCCGTCGCCCTTCGGGTCCCACTTGGGTACCTCATCTTCGCGGTCGTAGAAGTCGGCGGGCTGCAGGCCGAGCGCGCCCGCGATGGCGCCGAAGTCGCATCCGCGCTGGCACTTGACGAGCGTGCGGCCGTCGTTGCCTTGCTGCAGCGTGAGGCTCGGGTTGGTGTCGTCGTGAGACGGGCACCGCAGCAGCACGTTGGAGCCGGAGCGGCGCCCTGGCTTCCCTGTCTTGGCCTCAATGAGGGCTTGGATCTCGGGTGTTTTCATGCCACCCACCCGAGAGAGTCGTCGGCGCGCGCGGCCTCTATGGCCGCGCGGCGCGCGTGGGCCTCCGTCGCGGGGTCGGCGAAGCGGACGCCTGCCGTCCCACGAAGGAACGGCAGGGCCACGCGCCCACCTCGGACGAGGGCGGAGATGACGATGGGGCCGACAGTGATGTCGACCTCGATGACGCGGACGCGCCGCGAGAGCGAGAACGCGCCCGTTGCGACGGCGGAGATGGCGGGCACCTGTTGCGGGCTAGGAGCCTCTGGCGGTCGCGTCGCCAGAGGCGGGCGTCCGAACAAGCGGCACGCCGCGGCTCCGGTTGTGGAGGCGTCTCTCATGCGGCCACCCGGACGCGCGCGGCGGGTGCCGTGCGGGTGAAGAGACGGGCCGGACGCCGAGGCCTCTGGCGAGCGCGCGAGGCCGCTGGCGCCAGATAGCGCGCGAGGTCCGCGGGGCTCGCGTGGATGTCGTCCACGGCTGTCGTCGCGAACGCGAGGGCTCCCGTAGGCGTGAAGCGGAGGAGCGTAGGACCGCCCTCGGGGACCTTGGTGAGGGCTGGGCGTGTTGTATGTTGCATCTGCGTCGTCGGATACGGCACCCGATTTGACTTGGCGGTCAGGGTGCCTGTTGATGAAAGCGAGAAGCCCCGCCCGGCCTGATGGCCAGTGCGGGGCTTCTCATGTTTACGGGGTTGGCGGACGGGCCGGGACGTGCCCGGCGTCCATGAACGCGAAGACCTCGGACGTCCGGTAGCGAATGGTCTGCCCCTGCTTGACATAGGGGAGCCGCCTCTCGCTCCGGAGGTGCCGGAGCTGCCGCTTCGAGAGGCCCGTCTCGCGCGTGACCTCGGCGTCGGTCATGAACTCCCCCAGCCTCGAGCGGCGGAGGATCTCTGGCAGCGTAGCGAGGAGGTCGCTCGCTGTGGACTTCCCGATCTCAGCGCCGATCTCGGCGACGGACGCGGGGATGAGCGCGATGGAATCGGGGAACTGCATGGCGAAGGGGCGTGGCTCTCGTTCACCATTATACGCCCTCATTCACAACATCCCGGCCTCATTCTGTCGCCGTTTGGCGTTTCCTCCGATCCGCGCCGGAGGCCCGGACGAGGAGGACAGAGGCCCGAAATAGAGCCCTGCAGGGCCGAAACAAGCCCGACCATTTCTGAACCTACCGCGTCAGCCCTTCGGATTCCGCGGTGACCGGAGCACGAAGGTGAGATCGAGGGGCAGCTCGAACTCTCCCTCCACCATCCGCCGGCGCGCTGTGGCGACCGAGACGCTCATCTCCTCCGCGACGGCCTCCACGAGAGCCGTGGGGTAGTGCGGCCCCTTGCCGCGGCGCGTCCTCAGCCGGTAGTCCAAGCGGTTCGGTTGGCCCTCGGCCGTCAGGCGCGTCGCGATCCGGGCCGCGAGCTCGTGAGCCGGGAGCCGCTTGGGTAGCCCGCCGAGGATCGAGAGATCGGCCCCGGTCTTGAACCTCCTGTGGCGAGCCGGGAGGGGGTTCTCAGGGTCAATGAAGTAGGCGGCGACGTACCTCGCTGCGTTCTCGCGTACGGTCGGATGCCAACGCTCAGGCGAGGGGGCGATGTCGGCCTCCGTCAGCCCGACATCTTCGAATCCTTCTCTCATCTCACGGTCCCCACTCGGCGTTGCGAGCGTGTAGGCGCCGGATTTGTTGTAGAGCGCCCGGTGCACCGCGAGCGAGGCCTCGTGGCTCTGCTTCCACCACGCGGTGAAGCCGTCAATGTGCCCCTCCGCCATCGCGCCCCTCGCCTCCTCGACTGCCACAGGGATGAACGCCGCGATGGGCTCAAGCGGTACGCGACCGAGGGAGATCTCGTTGTAGAGGAACGCCCCTGTGAAGGCGAACAGCTCCTTTCGCAGGCGAGAGGACAGGTGGTCCAGCGGTGCAGGGGCGTCTTTACTCATCGGTCCAGAGGGAGTCGGTCAGGGAATCCACCGCGTCGCGGTCGAAGGAGGAGAGGTAGGCCTGCGTCGTCTTGAGGTCGGTGTGCCCGAGCGCTTTCGAGACGGCGTAGAGGTCGCCCGACTGGCGGGCGAAGTCGGCGAAGCTGTGGCGCGCGACGTGGGAGGAGAGCCCGGTCGGGTCGAGGCCGGCTAGGCGCGCGAGCTCCTTGAGGAGCTTGTTCACTTGCGTCGACGCCGAGGCGATGCGGCGGCGGACGCCTACGGGGTCCGCGTCGTCGCCGGGCTTCAGCAGCGGGACGAGGTAGCGGCCGTAGCGGGCGCGGCCTCTGGCGTCGCGGGCCTCCACGCCAGAGGCAAGCCGACGCGCGACGCGGAGCGCGGCGGGCGGGAGCCGGACCGACTGCGCGTGCTCGGTCTTCATCATGGTATAGGTGAGGCGGTCGCCGGCGACGTTCTCGGGAGTCAGCCGCAGCGCGTCCGAGATGCGGACGCCGGCGCCGTAGTACTGCAGCGCGAAGAGGTCGCGCGTGGCCGCGAGCCGGGTGCCGTCTGCGACGCCGTCGGCGGGCCCGAGCGCGAGGAGCCTCTGCACGTCGCCAGGCGAGAGGCGACGGCGGGAGACTGGCGCCGACTTCGGCATCTTGAAGCGGAGGAACGGGTCGCCGCCGGGCTCCAGGTCCCCCTCGCGGATCGCAAGGCGGGCGAGGCGCCGGAGCCGCTCCAGCTCCTTGCGAACGGTGTTCGTCCCGTTCCCCTCTTCCGTGCGCATGTAGGCTGCGAAGGCGTCGAGGCGGTCCGGCGTGAGCGCGCCCCACGTGAGCGGCCAGCCGAGCGCGTCGGAGAGCTTCCGCCTCAGCGTCCGGTACTTCTTCCCCTCCCAGACCTGCGCGCCGCGGGCGAGGCGTTCGAGGTAGCGGTCGAAGAAGTCCGAGAGCGAGGCCGCGCCCGCCCCGTCGATGGCGGCGATCACGGCCTCGGCGGAGTCGGCCGAGAGCGCGGCCGTCTGCGCCCTGTTGAGGAGGTCGGAGAGCGTGGCGTTGAACGCCGTGGAGAGCGCGTGCCCGCCGCGGACCTTCTTCTTGACGTCGTTCCAGTCGGCGGGCTTCACCTCGACGCCGGTGCCGGTGTAGAAGCGGGAGCGGCGGGCGTGCGTCACGCGGATCCACACAGGTGCCTCCCCGTTGGGCCGGGTCTTCGAGGTGCGGTGGACGAGGGAGACGGACGGCGCGGCCATCGGGGGCGGGTCACGCCAGAGGCCTGGTACAACATGGGTACAACAAAGGCCGGCGCGGGGCGTCGGGGAGCGGGTACGGACGTGCCAGGATCGGGCGTGATTCCCGGTTCGTGGCACCGTGCGGCGCAAGGTAGCGCCGACCGCGCCGCGGTCTCGGGTACCTGACCGCCCACACCGCGCCAGAGGCCGCTGGCGCACCGAGGATCGCGCCCGTGTTGCAGGGCCGTAGCGTGGAGGGTTGGCCTGGAATGCCCGTACGTTGGCGGCCCCTCTGCCCCGCTCCGATGCTTCGTCCCTGGCTCGCTCTCCTCCTCTTCCCCGTCGCCGTCTGCGCCCAAGACGCGCCAGCGGCAAACCCGGCCTCTGGCGAGGGCGTGACCGTGATGGAGTACGAGCCGCGCTCCACGCTCGTCGTGCCCGAGACGCGACTCACGCGCGCCTCCGTCCCGTTCGTGGACGCCCACGCGCACCTCTGGCGCGCCGGGACGATGAGCGCCGACGACATGGCGGAGCTTATCGGCGAGATGGACGCGATGAACATGGCCGTCATGGTCAACCTCAGCGGCGGCAGCGGCGAGCGCCTGCGCGAGAGCATCGCCAACACCGAGCGCCACGCGCCGGGCCGGATCGTCCACTTCGCCAACGTCGACTTCGACAGCATCGGCACGCCGGGATGGAGCGAGCGCGCCGAGGCGCAGTTCCGTGAGGACGTAGCCTCTGGCGCCAGAGGCCTGAAGATCTTTAAGAGCCTCGGGCTCTCGGTCACCGATAGCGACGGGCAGCGCGTGGCCGTGGACGATCCGCGCATCGCGCCCGTGTGGGAGGCCGCGGGCGAACTGGGCGTGCCGGTCCTCATCCACTCCGCCGACCCCGCGCCGTTCTGGGAGCCGTACAATGCGCACAACGAGCGCTACTACGAGCTGACCGAGCGGCCCAACCGGCGCCAGATCGCTCCGCCGTCGTTCGAGGACGTGATCGGGGAGCAGCACGCTGTCTTCCGGCGCCACCCCCAAACGACGTTTATCAACGCGCACCTCGGCTGGTATGGCAACGACCTCGCGCGGCTGGGAGAGCTCCTGGACGAGCATCCCAACGTGGTCACCGAACTCGGCGCCGTTCTCGCCGAACTGGGCCGCCAGCCCCGCACCGCACGGCAGTTCCTGATCGACTACCAGGACCGCGTCCTGATGGGCAAGGACTCCTACGCGCCAGAGGAGTACCACGTCTACTTCCGCGTCTTCGAGACCGACGACGACTACATCGAGTACTACCGCCGCCGCCACGCCAACTGGCGCCTCTACGGCCTGGACCTCCCCGCCGACGTGCTCGCGAAGGTCTACGCCGGCAACGCCCGGCGCATCATCCCCGGCCTGGACGCCAGCGCGTTCGCAGAGTAGCGCCTCTGGCGAAACTCGGCGCCCTCCCCAAACGGGTGTCATCGCGAGCGGAGCGCGGCGATCCCGTGACGCCGAGTGCGGACCACCCAGGTCGCCGGGGCGCGGAGCCTGCCCTGATCACAGCCGTACAAGCTCCACGTGAGGACACAGGGATGCCGCCTCTGGCGCCAGAGGCCTCTGGCGAGACACCTCAACGGGCCAGCGCTGCGCCCGCCGCTTCACGAACAGCATCTGCGTAGGCCGCCACGAGCGTGCGCCGGAGGTGCGTCCGGCCCGTCACCAGTCGCACCTCGCGCTGGGGAATGGGCTCCGCCAGAGGCCGCACGCGCCTCGCCTCGTCGGCGGTGAGGTAGAGCGTCGAGAG
Organism: Rubricoccus marinus; assembly: GCF_002257665.1. Taxonomy (NCBI): domain Bacteria; kingdom Pseudomonadati; phylum Rhodothermota; class Rhodothermia; order Rhodothermales; family Rubricoccaceae; genus Rubricoccus; species Rubricoccus marinus. The sequence goes on from NZ_MQWB01000001.1 coordinate 3,323,530, forward strand.
CTCGGGCAAAAGCGTCACGCCGCCGGCGCGGTCCACCATGCGGCGGAGCGTTTCGAGGTTGCCGCTCTCGAACCGCACGTTCCGGCCGGTGCCCTTGGTCGGCGCCGCGCCGCACAGGTGGAGCACCTGATCGCGGAAGCAGTGCCCCTCACTCAGCAGCCAGACCTCCTCTGGCGCCAACCGGTCGCACGCGACGACCTCGTGCGACGCCAGAGGATGCTCGGCGCCCACGTACGCCACGAACTGCTCGGTGTAGAGCGGCTCTGTGTGGAGCCCCGCCGCCCGCTCGTCCGTCGCCACAATCCCCGCGTCGATCCGCTCGGTCGCCAGGTGGTCCAGGATGGACTCGGTCGTGAGCTCGTGGATGGAGAGCGAGACGTGCGGGTAGCGCTCCGCAAACGGTCCGGTGACGAGCGGGAGGAGGCACGCCGCGACGGTCGGGATCACGCCTATGCGGAGTTCGCCTGCGGGCTCGTTGCTCTGCTCATCCGTAAGCGCGGCCAGCCCTTCGGCCTCGCGCAACACGGCCCGGGCGCGCACGAGCGCCTCGGCGCCCGCCTCGGTCGGCACCACGGGCTGCCGGCTCCGGTCGAAGAGCACGATCCCGAGTTCTTCCTCCAGTCGCTTGAGCCCGGCGCTGAGCGTGGGCTGCGAGACGTAGCACGCCTCGGCGGCCCGGCCGAAGTGGCGGTGGGTGTCGATGGCGACGGCGTAGCGGAGTTGCGAGAGGGTCAAATCGATAGGGATGAGCTATCAGAGGATACGCAGAATCGATTTGATCTATGGGTCTGCGCGTCCTACTCTGTAGGCCTGAGATCCCCTCCCCATTCCGAACCCTCTCTATATGGCGACCGAGCCCACCAAGAAAAACGGCCCCCTCCTCACCACTGCGGACGGTGCGCCCATCGCCGATCAGGAGAACTCCCTGACGGCAGGCCCGCGCGGCCCGCTCCTGATGCAGGACGTGGTTCTGCAGGAGCAGATGCAGCGGTTCAACCGCGAGCGCGTGCCCGAGCGCGTGGTCCACGCCAAGGGCTCCGGCGCCTACGGCACGTTTACCGTCACGAACGACATCTCGAAGTACACGCGCGCCGCGATGTTCTCCGAGGTCGGCAAGGAGACCGAGCTCTCGATCCGGTTCTCGACGGTCGCCGGTGAGCGCGGCGCGGCGGATGCCGAGCGCGACCCGCGCGGCTTCGCGGTCAAGTTCTACACCGAGGAAGGCAACTGGGACCTCGTCGGCAACAACACGCCGGTGTTCTTTGTGCGCGACCCGTACAAGTTCGCCATGTTCATCCACTCGCAGAAGCGGCACCCGCACACCAACCTGCGCGATGCCGACATGCAGTGGGACTTCTGGAGCCTCTGCCCCGAAAGCCTCCACCAGGTGACGTGGCTCTTCGGTGACCGCGGGATTCCGAAGACGTACCGCCACATGAACGGGTACGGCTCGCACACCTACTCCCTCATCAACGCCGAGGGCGAGCGCGTCTGGGTCAAGTTCCACTTCAAGACGGACCAGGGCATCGAGTGCCTGACCAACGAGGAGGCCGCCGACCTCATCGCACAGGACCGCGAGAGCCACCAGCGCGACCTCTGGGAGGCCATCGACAACGGCGACTTCCCAACGTGGACGGCCTACATCCAGGTGATGACGCAGGAGCAGGCCGCCGAGGTGGACTACAACCCGTTCGACCTCACCAAGGTGTGGCCGCACGGCGACTTCCCGCTGATCGAGGTCGGCAAGCTGGAGCTCAACCGGAACCCCAACAACTACCACCACGAGGTGGAGCAGGCGGCGTACAACCCGAGCTCGCTCGTGCCCGGCATCGGGCCGAGCCCGGACAAGATGCTCCAGGGCCGCCTGATGAGCTACCAGGACGCGCACCTCTACCGCATCGGCGTCAACTACCGCGACCTTCGCGTCAACCGCCCGAGAACCGAGGTGCGGAGCTACATGCGCGACGGCCAGTTCGGCGGCCAGCTCGACGAGGGCACCGGCCACCCGAACTACTACCCCAACTCGGTGGAGGGCGCCCCGCGCCCGGACCCGAGCTACGCGGAGCCCGCGTGGCACCTGGGTGACGTGACCGTGGAGCGCTACAACTCCCGCGAGGATCACGACGACTTCTCGCAGGCCGCGGCGCTCTACCACCTCATGGACGAGGACGCCAAGGAGCGCCTGGTGCAGTCGCTCGCCGGCGCGATGGCGGGCGTGACGCGCCAGGAGATCATCGACCGCCAGCTCGGCCACTTCGACAACGTGGACGAGGAGTACGGCCGCCGCGTCCGCGAGGCCGTGACCGCCGCCCGCAACGCCGGTGGCGACGGGCAGTCGCTCGACGCCGCGATGGCCGTCCGCGACGCCGTCCCCGAGGGCGAGGCGCAGCGCGACTAGCGCCCCGTCTGGTTCGCCTCTGGCGCCCCGGTGGTCGTGTCCACCGGGGCGCCGTTTTGTTCGGCCTCTGGCGGCCCGCTCCGAGCGCCGCCGAGCGCGCCAGAGGCTCCGCTTTGCTACGATCCCCTCTATGTCTGCTCCCATCGACCCCGCCACCGTCGACTACCACGAGATCGCCCGCCGCGGCGATGCCGAAGTGCTCGGCGTATTTCTCGACGCCGGCCTCGACCCCGACCTCCGCGACGCCAGAGGCTACTCGCTGCTCATGATCGCGGCGTACAGCGACCAGGAGCCGACGACGACGCTGCTCCTCGCCAGAGGCGCCGACCCCGACGGGGCGGACCCGGCAGGCAACACGCCGCTGATGGGCATGGCGTTCAAAGGCTACCCCGACCGCGCGCGGCAGCTCCTTGCCTCTGGCGCCGACCCCAACGCGCGCAACGGCTCGGGCGCGACGGTCCTCATGACGGCCGCGATGATGGGCACGCCCGCCTTTGTGCAGCTCCTCCTCGACCACGGCGCCGATGCCGCGCTGACCGATCCGCAGGGGCGGACGGCGCTCGACATCGCGCGCGGGATGGGCCGCGAGGACGTGGCGCAGGTGCTCGCCGGGACGCCCGCCCCTGGCGCGTAACCAGCGCCGTCGCCTCTGGCGCAAGAGGCCGGGTCTAGCTTGGTGCTTGCCCTCGCGCCGCCCATGAAAGCCCAGCTGGTCACCGAGTTCATCGGGACGTTTTTCCTCGTGCTCACGATCGGGCTCACGGTCCTGATCGGGACCGACTTCGCGCCCATCGCGATTGCGGCGTCGCTGATCGCGATGATCTACATGGGCGGGCACGTCTCGAAGGCGCACTACAACCCGGCGATCACGCTCGCCTTCTGGCTGCGCGGCACGTTTCCCGCCAGAGGCATCGCGCCGTACATCGCGGCGCAGGTGGGGGCGTCCGTCCTGGCGTCGCTGGCGGTCCACGGCGTGACGGATCAGTTTCTGGTCGTCTCGCCGGGCGTGGGCACGGGTCTGGGCTCGTTTGCGCTCCTGGAGTTCCTGTTCACCTTCGCGCTCGCGCTCGTCATCCTCAACGTGGCGACGGCGCCGACGCTGGAGGGCAACGGCCACTACGGCATCGCCATCGGCTTTATCGTGATGGGCGGGGCCTACGCGGCGGGGCCCATCTCGGGCGGCGCCTTTAACCCGGCCGTCGCGCTCGGACCCGCGCTCGTCAACCTCGTCTTCGGGCAGGAGGGCGCGCTGTCCGGGCTGTGGGTCTACCTCGTCGCCACGAGCGCCGGGGCCGCGCTCGCCGTCCCGGCCTACTTCGCGATGAACGGCCGCGACGCGCCAGAGGCCTCTGGCGGGTGAGCCTCTGGCGCGATGCCTCTGGCGCGCGCCGTAGACTTAGGCACGCATCCGCCCCGACCGATGGCTCTCCCCGCGACTTCCCTTCTCCCCACGACGCCAGAGGCCTACCTCGACTGGGAGGAGGCGCAACTGGAGCGCCACGAGTTCTACCGCGGCGAGGTGTTCGCGATGGCCGGCGGCTCGTTCCGGCACTCGCAGCTGACGGCGAACGCAACCGGCGAGCTACGTAACGCGCTGCGCGGATCGGGTTGCCAGGTGCTCTCCAGCGACATGCGCGTTCTCGTCCGCGCCAACGGCCTGTACACGTACCCGGACCTCTCAGCGATCTGCGGCGAGCCCGAGTTTGAGACCGACCGCGAGACCACGCTGACAAACCCCGTCCTCATCATCGAGGTGCTCTCGGACTCGACCGAGTCCTACGACCGGGGCGCCAAGTTCCGGCTGTACCGCGAGATCCCGTCGCTGGTGGAGTACGTGCTGATCTCGCAGAAGGAGCGCGCCGTCGACGTGTTCCGGCGCGACGCCAGAGGCTGGCTCGTCGTGGAGCCGGACGCCGACAGCGTCGAATTCGTCTCCGTCGGCGCGACGCTCAGCCTGGACGACCTGTACGAGGGCGTGACGGTCGATGCGGCCGAGCACCCCACCCCCGGCGAGGCCTCTGGCGAACGCGGGTAGCCCGCGCCAGAGGCCTCTGGCGGAGCCACGTCAGCAGCAGCTTCCCATCGGGGCGCCGTCGCCAGAGGCCGGAGCCGGGGCGCAGTCGAAGAGGCCGAAGTGCGTGCTGCGGTCGCCGAGCACGTCGAAGTAGGCGCCGAAGCGGGTGTTCTGCACCATCGCGGCGGAGTTGCCGCAGACGAGCATCGGGCGGCCGGCCTCGAAGACGTGGTGGTCGTCGAGCGTGAACGCGTGGCGCTGGCCCTCGATGCCGCCCTTGTAGATCGCGACCTGGCCGTAGTCCTCGCACTGGTCCTCGATGAGGTCGGGCAGCTTAAAGGCGCGGACCGTGCGCGAGGTGAACACCGCGTTGCCCAGCATGTCGCGGAGCGCGGGGTCCTCGACCTCCAGCGGGCGCTCGCTGACCGTCCGCACGTCGGCCCAGCCGAGGGCGGCCATCATGCGGCGGAAGTCCTCGCCGTACATCGCGCCGCCCAAGCACTCGCCGACGAGGATGGGGTCGGCCTGGGCCTCTGGCGAGAGGCGCCGGTCCACGAACACGTCCGAGAAGTAGAGCTCGCCGCCAGGCTTGAGCACGCGCGTGATCTCGCGGAAGACCTGTTCCTTCTCGCTCGCGAGGTTGAGCACGCAGTTGGAGATCACCACGTCCACGCTCTCGTCCTCGACGCCAGAGGCCGCGAGGTCCTCGATGATGCCGAGGCGGAAGTCAGTCGTGGGCGCGTCGAACCCGAGCGACTCGGCGACGGCGGCTTGGTGGCGGCGCGCCACGTCGATCTGCGCCTCGGTCATGTCGATGCCGATCACGCGGCCCTCGGGCCCGGCGAGCGCGGCGGCGACGAACGCGTCACGGCCGGTCCCGCAGCCGAGGTCGAGGATCGTCTGGCCGGTGAGCGCGCCCGGGATGGGCGAGCCGCAGCCGTAGAACTTGCTCAGCACCTCATCGGGCAGGAGCGAGAGGATCGGCTTGTGGTGCTCGGGGACGGCCTCGTCAGAGCAGCAGGCGGTGGTGAGCAGGTCGTCGGACGTTTTCAGCGTCTCGCCGTAGTACTCGCGGACCTGGGCGTGGACGGTGGCGGTGGCTTCCATGTGGGGAGTGGCGGTGTAGGGGGCAGACGGTCGGGTCCGCGTCGTGATCGCGCGGAGGATAGCCGTTTCGCCAGAGGCCCGCTGTCGGCCGGACACCGAATCCGCCTCTGGCGCCAGAGGCGCTACCGCGGCGTTCTACCGCACCGCCACGCCCGCGACGTGCGGCGCGACGAGCCCGGCGCGGAGGTGGAACCGCTCGGCGTCGACGCGCGCGAAGCCGGCCCGATCGATCATCGCGAGGGTGTCCTGATCCGGGCGGCAGCCGTCAGCGAGCGCGCCCCACGGGCGCCGCAGGCGCCTTTGCCAGCGCCGGAGTACCGAGGCCTCTGGCGCCGCGACGTGCTCGATAAACACGAACCGCCCGCCGGGCTTGAGCACACGCTGGACCTCCGCGAGAACGCCCGCCACGCTGTCCACGGAGCAGAGCACGAGCGTGCTCACCACGGCGTCTGCGCTCGCGTCCGCCAGAGGCAGCCGCTCCGCCACGCCGCCGACGATCTCCAGGTCCAGGCCTCTGGCGCCAGCGGCCCTCCGCAGGCGTGGGTGGAAGTGCACGTTGGGCTCCACGGCGATCCAGCGCACGCCAGAGGCTCCGGCTTCTGCGCCGAGGTACTCCGCGTTTGGCCCGGCGCCCGCGCCGATCTCGACGACCGTCCCCGAGAGGCCGCCCAGAAGCAGCCTCTTGCGAGCGCCGTAGAGGCGCCGGTCCGTCCCCCCTCCGTGTGCCAGGAGCCACGCGAAAAACGCTTTGCCCAGACCGCGTCGGACCTCGCCCGCCTCTGGCGGCGTACGCTCGCTTCCCTCTATCTCCATTCCCCTATCCGACATGGCACTCGCCAAAATCATCGAGGTCTCGTCCTCGTCCCAGACCAGCTTCGACGACGCCGTCAAGAACGCATACGCAGAGGTCGCCCAGACCGTCCGCAACGTCAAGAGCGTCTACGTACAGGACTTCCTCTACGAGCCCGGAGAGGCCGACGAGACCGGCGGTCGCTTCCGCGTCCACTGCAAGGTGACGTTCATGGTCGAGAACGCGAACGACTAAGCGTTCCCCCCGCTTTTTGCAGCGTCCCCGTTGGAACGCCGCTGTGAGCCCCGGTTGCCGTGCGCAGCCGGGGCTCATTCGATCACGGCGTCGGGCTCCAGTTCCGCCTCGGGCGCGAGGTCGGAGCTCGGCGCTTGTTCGGCCTCTGGCGCGAGCGTTGCGTCGGGCGCGAGGTCGCCGTCGGCCTGCACGGGGTCGGCGCCTTCGAGCACGAGATCGGGATCCTCCTCAGCCCCGCACGCCGCCAGAGGCAGCAAGAGGGCGAGAGCGGCGAGACGAATCATCAGGAGGTGGCGAGAGAAGGCCTCAGTGTACGGCGCCAGAGGCCGAGCCCGACGAGCACGAGCACGGCCATCCACAGCCTCGCGAGGTAGAGGTCGATGCACGCGCGCGGGAGCGTCTCGATCAGGCTCGCCATCATCGGCGGCGGCGGGCGCTGCGCGAAAAACGCCAGCGCGCACAGCGCCACCACCCACCGCGCCAGAGGCGGCCTCTGGCGCGCCTCGGCGAGCGCGACGAGCAGCAGCGGGACCGCGAGCACGAACGTGTGCTCCCAGCCCAGCGGAACCACCGCCGGTAGGACCGCGAGCACGACAAGCCCCGCACGCACGATCCCTGCCCCTCCGCTCCACACGCTCAGGATCGCCGCGCCCACGACCAGCGCGCCGACCGCGCCAGCCACGAGCGTAGCCTCTGGCGACGCGGGCATCATCCCCGACGCCGTTACGATCTCGATGGGAAGGTCCAGACGCGTAACCGTCGCCTGGATCGACGTGCTGAGTGCGCCGGGATCCGTGAGGCCGGAGAACGCGGGGAAGCGCTCCAGCGCGTACTCGCGGTAGAGCGCCCACGGCACCCACGGCAGCAGCGCCAGAGGCAGCGCCAGCCATCCCGCCGCCGCGCCCCCCACGAGCCCGCGCCAGCGGCGCCAGTCGCTCGCCTCTGGCGACCTCGCGCGCAGCCGCCCGAGCCCGAGCGGGAGCAGCGCCAGAGGCAGCACCTTGAGCCAGAAGCCGCCCGCAAGCGCGAGCGCGCCCCAACCGGGCCTCTGGCGCTGGCAGAGGTGCAGAAACGCGAGCGCCGAGAGCAGTACGAGCACGTTGACCTGCGCGTACTTCAGGTTCTGAAAGACGGGGGCGGACGCGAGGCCGGTGATGAGGAGCGCGATGCGTGTCGCCCGGTCCAGGCGCGAGCCCGTCTCGCGCTCCCACAGCCGCAGCGCCCACGCAAACGCGGCGGCGAGCCCCCCGAAGATCAGCGGCCCACTGGCGATGTAGCCCGCCACGCCCGAGACCCACGTCGTCGGCCAGAAGGCGAGCACGGCGGGCGGCGGGTAGAAGTATTCCGCGTCGGCGTAGAGCGTGAGCGGGTCGCTGAAAAAGCGCAGCGCGGCCTCGTGGAACCAGCTGTAGTCCACCAGGAAGTGCCACGGCTCGGCCAGCGCGAAGCGGTAGAACGTCGCCGCGAGGTAGACCGGCATAACGGGCAGCCAGAGCGCCGAGAGCGCCGCCACCGCCGCGAGGTGCGGCTGGCGCCTGAGCTCTTGCAGCGCACCTTTCACGCCTCTGGCGCGGGTCGCTGCGTCGTCTCCGCCAGAGGCCTCAGACGAACGCATTCCACAGCAGGCGCACGGCCACGATCCCTGCGAACAGCCCGAACGCCCACCGCACCCACTTCACGTTGACGCGGTGCGCCGTCGAAACGCCAAACCGGGCCGTCACCATCGCGGGCAGCGCGAGCGCGAGCGCGTACGGCACGTGGACGTAGCCGACGGCGCCAGAGGGCACGGGCGCGGCCAATCCCCGAACCGCGTACATCGCCACGCCCACGGCGGTGATCAGCACGATGGCGGCGGTCGAGGTCCCTGCGGCGGCCTTGAGCGGAAGCCGCAAGGGCCCATTGAACGCAGGCACGAGGACCACGCCTCCGCCCACGCCCGCCGCGCTGGAGAGCGCGCCCGCCGCGGCGCCCGTCCCGATCAGCGCGCTCCAGCTCCGCCGCGCGCCAGAGGCCGTGATCGCGCCGCCCCCGTGGCTCTTCTTCGTCAGCATCCGCGCCACTACCACCAAGAGCACCACGCCGAGCACGATCTGGAACACGCGCTTGGAGTACCACGGCTGCGTGGTCACCAGCAGCGTCATCAGCACAACGGCAACGGCGGCGATCGCGCCCGTCGTCAGCGCCGTCCGCCAGTCCACAGCGCCTGCCTTGTTCTGCGCGACGGCGCCGCTGGCGCTCGCTGCGAGCGTGCAGAACAGGCTGGAGCCCAGCGTCAGCGGCGTCAAGACAGGGTCCTCAATGCCGATGCCCTGAAGTACGAAGAACAGGACGGGGCCGAAGATGATGCCCCCGCCAACGCCTACCAGCCCGGCCACGAACCCGCCCAGCGCGCCCGCGGCGATCAACAGGGCGAGAACGGTCAGCGACATGGGTGGGGCTCTGTGAAACGGCACGATACCGCCAGAGGCTGTATCTCGCCTCTGGCGCGTCGGCCTCTAACGGACTCGCCGCCCCTACGCACAGCTCGCCCGAGGCCTCTGGCGAGCACCGCGGCTCAGCGCACGATGGTGATGCGGGCCGTCGCCACAGCGCCCGAGGCCGACTGCGCACGGACCACGTACACGCCCGACGCCAGAGGCGCTCCAGCGTCGCTGCGGCCGTCCCAGGCGATCGCCTCTGGCGAGGTCCCGGCGAGGCCCGTCGCCAGCGTGCGGACGCGGCGGCCGAGCACGTCGAAAACAGCCACCTCCACGGCCTCTGGCGCTGCGAGCGTGACGCCGACGGTCATCGTCCCGCGCGAGGGGTTCGGAGAGACGCTCAAGCTCAGCTCCCCCGCCAGAGCCGCGGGCGACTCGCCAGAGGTCGGCAGGGGAGCGGAAAACGTGGAGACGCCCGCGTGGCCTACCGAGAGCGCCACCACGCCCGGCTGGACAAACTCCACGCCCGTGACCACGTCGCCGATCTGCTGGGAGGAGGAGGTCGGCGTGAAGCGTGGGAAGGGGGGCGTGGACGGCACGTTGGCCACGTTGTACGAATAGACGCCGTTGCCCGCCACGACGAGCACGTCGCCCAGACCCGCCAGAGGCACCTGGTTGGAGCCCGCTACGTCGAACGCGCCCTTTACGGATGCGGCGGCAGGGTCCGAGACGTCGACAACGGTGATGAAGCCGCCAGCGCCGTTCGTATACAGGCGGTCGCCGGCACGCGCGAGGCGGAAGCGAGAGCCGCGGAGGTCGAGGCTGGAGAGCGCCTGCGGTGCCGAGGGCGTGCTCATGTCGTACAGGCGGAGCCGGGTGTCGTTCACGTCGGAGACCCAGACCACCGGGCCGGTTCCGCCCACGTCTGCCGCGCCCGCCGGCGGCGTGATGGTCGCGATCTGGACCGGCGATGCCGGATTGTCAAGCGACAGGACGTACACGGTCTGCGCGTCATCGAGCGCGAGAAGGAACTTCCCGTCTTCCGTAACAGACACGGTCCGAATCGGCGTGTTGCGGAGCACGTTCGCCGTGGTCGTCATCGTCGTCTTGTCGATCGCCCAGATGCCTGCGAAGCCATCGGCGGCGTACAGGTGGTTGAGTTGCAGCGCGACGTCGGTCGTGTAGTTCCACTGCGACGTGTGCGCCCGGTTCATGAACGGCTCTAGCCGCTCTGGACCGCCGCCCACCGGCACCACGCGCTCCAGCGCCATCACCCCGGAGCCCGCTTGCGCGGAGTAAATGATGTCTGTCTCGTCATCTACAACGAGGTCTTGCGCCAGGCCACCGCCTTGCAGGAAGCCGCGCAGATTCTGCCCGGACACGCTCCCCTGATGGATGCCACTATAGAAGTCCGAGACGAGAAATGTGTTGCCCTGCACGGCGACCCGGTTGGCGCCGCTGGCGCTGAACGCGGTGCTCGTCTCCCTTCGGCGGACGTATACGGGGGCCGCGGGATCGCTCGCGTTCACGAACTGGACCCCACCAAAAAGGCCTGCCACGAGAATCTGGTTGCCAGACCAGAGAAGGTCCAGCGGGTCCGCCCGGCTGCTGAGCGTCACCGTGCCGAGCTCTACCGGGACATCGGGGTTGTCCAGGCTGTACAGCTTCACCAACCCGCGCCCGGCGGAGTTGCGCTGCCCAACCGCGAGCGTCCCCGCGTCGCTGATCCCCACGGCACCCACGTACGCCGTAACCGACGTGTTGCCCAAAGCCGGGCCCTCTGGCGCCGAAACGTCCACGATGCCGAGTCCGGCGTCGTTGAGCGCGAGGTAGGCGTAGCCGCCGCGGATCGCGATATCCTCCGGGAAGGAAGGAGTCTCCACCGCTCCCACCTGAACGGGGGCGTCCGCGTCCGCGACCGAGATCACGCGGAGCGAGAGGCTGGGCCCCTCTGCCGTGTTGTACGTCCCGACGTATGCGTAGTCATCCTGCACCAGGACAGATGTGGCCGCGAGGCCCGTCACCGATCCGCGGCGCACCGGGGCCGCGGGGTCCGAGAGGTCCACGATGAACAGCCCGGTTTCGGTGTTCAAGAAGTGCGTCAGCATGAGGTATACCATGTCGCCCTGCGTCGCCATGTCGCTGATAACGCCCGGGAACACCAACTCGCCGACTACGGACACCTGCCCCGACGTGGAGAGGTCTAGGGTCTGGAGCACGCTCCCCTGCATCGTCACGCCAACGCCGCTGCTCGTAAACGCGACCGAGCGAGCGTAGCCGTACGGCCACCGCGCCAGAGGCTCAAGCCCTCCGCCCGCGCCGAAGCCCTCCGGGGCGACGTTGTTCACGTTCGCCGGCAGTTGCGGGACCGGTGGGAAAAACGCGTCCGGCTGAGCGCTGGCGCCGGTGAGGCCGAGCGAGCCGCCAGAGGCGAACAGGAGGGCGAACGCGGCCAGTACGAGGTGGCGCATGGTCATATGTGTGCGGGCGTGTGTCCTTCAAGATAGAGCGGCGTTCGGGTTTTCCAGAGCCCGAGGCTGTGCAGACCGCGTCCGTTCACGCGTTGACCTCCGGCCGACGGGCCTCTGGCGCTAAGGCTTCTGGCGGCACAGCACGTGGCTTCAGCCGGCGCCAACCCAACGCGCCCCACAGTGCGAACCCGATGCCGTTGAGCCAGCCGTGGCGCGGCACCATCCACTCCACGTCCGGCGCTCCGATGCCGAGCCCATCGCCGAGGTGGAACCAGAGGGCCAGAACCATCGCGAGGAGAAGCGAGCCGCCGGAGACGCCCACGAACACGCCGCCCCAGCGGTCGTCCATGCGAGGCGCGAGGCCCAGGGCGAGCGCGCCAAGCCCGATGGCGCCGACGGTGAGCAGGAGCACGCCCAGCGTTTCCGCGGCCGTGCCGCCTGCTGGCGTCCGCGACAGCGCGATGCCGAGCGCGACGAGCGGTGTCCCTGCCAGAACAGCGCTCGCGAGAACCGTATATGCGAGGTGAGCGCCTGTCCACCTCTGGCGGATCTCGCGCCCTAAAAACCCCGCCCAAAGGGGCGCGATCACGGCGGCGTAGTGGAAGTGGATGGCGGTGAGAAGCACCACGAGCGGCCCGTACGGTCCCGGATCGATCCCCCACCGCGACATCGTGAGCCATGCCGCACCGCCGGGCAACGCCACGAGACCGAGCGCGAGCACGACCTCTTCGGCGCGCCAGAGGCCCTCGCGCCGCATCGCGAGAAGCCGGCGCGCGCCCTCGGCCGCAACCAAAAGAGAAAACGCGGCCCAGCCCAGCGTGAGCACGCCCGCGCGCATCCCGGTCGGCGCGAGAAACGCTGCCGCACCGAGCAACGAGGCCGCGAGAACCGAGCGCGAGGCCAGCCGCATCGCGAGGGAATCATTGTCCCACAGGTCGCACGTGCTCTCCAGCAGCATGGGCACGGCGACGAGCACGGCCAGCAGCACCAGCCTTGACACGAGGTCGAACACGCCGGCCCCTGGCGCCAGAGGCACCCACAACAACACACACCAGACGAGGGCGCCCACGAACGAGGCGCGGGCAAAGCGGCGAGACGGCATGGGCGGAGAACGGCGGTGGCACGCGCAAGATGCACCCGCCTCTGGCGCGGAGCGGGTACTGGGTACTGGGTACTGGGTACTGGGTACTGGGTACTGGGTAAAGCTGTCCCGCGCTCGCCTCTGGCGCCAGAGGATTCCTGAGGCTTACCTGCGAGGTCCCCTTCCCTCGGGAGAGAGACAGGGTGAGGACCGGTTCGACCGCCAGAGGCCTCTGGCGTGACTCGAAGCCGTCCTGAGCGCTGGGCGTATGCGACGCGCCCCTACGGGCGAACGGAGGCGGCGCCAGAGGCGGATGGCGAACGGGGCCTCTGGCGGAACAAATCAGCCGGCGCTCCTCCTCATCCCTCATCCCTCATCCCTCATCCCTCATTCCCCGGAAGGCCACGGCCGAAAGCCCGCCGGTCGGGTAGACTGCACACGCCGCGAGAGGCCTGCTCCGTTGCGCCGGTTGGAAACAGCCCGGGCGACGCTCCGTAGGTCCCGGCTCCGGTCTTCTCTTCCCGCACCCATGCGCCTGACTGCCTTTTTCCTTCTCCTCGTGCTGATCGGCTGCGACCGTTCCGCGCAGTCCCAGCAGCCCCAAAGCGTAGACGCGCCCCTAGGCGAAGTCGCCGACGCGCTCGAACGCACCAACGTCGAGATCGACTCCGGCCGGCGGACCGCGATCACGCGCGCCGTGGAGGCGGCGTCGCCGGCGGTCGTCTCGGTCAACGTGATCGAGGTGCGGCAGGTGCGCGTCCGCGACCCGTTTGCGGGCTTTTTCGGACGCGTGCCGGACCAGGTGTACCAGCAGCAGGTGCAGGGACTGGGCTCCGGCTTCGTGATCTCGCCAGACGGCTACATCGTGACCAACGATCACGTGGCGGGCAACGCCACCAAGATCACGGTCGCCTTCCCCGACGGGAAGACGATGGACGCGCAACTGATCGGCAGTGACCCGGAGACCGACATCGCGCTGATCAAAGTCACGCCAGAGGAGGACCTGCCGTTTCTCGACTTCGAGAATCGCGAGGACGCCATCGTGGGTGAGTGGGCCATCGCGCTGGGCAACCCGTTCGGTCTGTTCGAGGCCGCCGAGCCCAGCGTGACCGTTGGCGTGGTGAGTGCCGTGGGCCGCGACTTCCCCATGCAGGAGGGCCGCACGTTCCGCGACATGATCCAGACCGACGCGGCCATCAACTCCGGCAACTCCGGCGGGCCGCTCGTGGACGCGACGGGCCGCGTGCTGGGCATGAACACCTTCATCTTCTCGCGCACGGGCGGCTCGGTCGGCATCGGCTTCGCCGTCCCGGCGTGGCGCATCGAGCGCGTGGTGGAGGAGCTCCGGACCTCTGGCGTGGTGAACCGCTCGTTCTACTCCGGCCTCAACGTGCAGCCCATCAACGCGCGCATCGTGCAGGCGCTCGGGCTCAACGACGCCAGAGGCCTCATCGTGGCGAGCGTGGACCCGGACAGCCCGGCCGACCGCGCCGGCCTCCGCCCGTACGACATCATCGTGCGCATCGCGGGCGAGACCATCGGCGAGGTACGCAATCCACGCGGCTATATCCAGGATCGCCTTATCGACAACCGCGCGGGCGACACCGTCACGCTCGGCATCGTGCGCGATGGGCGCGAGCAAAACGTCAACCTGACCCTCGGCGCGAGCGGATGACCCAGCCTTCCCGCCCGACCAATCGCCTCTGGCGCCGTAGCCGGCGCGTTCTCGCGGCCCTCGCTCTCGTCCCGTTGCTCGCGCTGACCGCCTGCCTGCCCGGCAGCGGACGCCAGAACACGCGCGCGCTCGCGCCCGCCGATTCCGCCGCGGCTGGGCTCGCTTCGGCAGTGCCCGTAGACTCACTCGTGGAAGTGTGGTCGCTGCCGATGGGCGAGGTGGCCGAGGTGCCGTCCAACATCGCGTGGATCCAGCCGGACTCCGCCTCTGGCGCGCGCCTGGCAGTGGTGGAAACGAAGAACGGTGCCGTCCACACCGTCAGCGCCAGCGGCGAGCGGGGGCCGGTATGGAGCGTGGGCGAGGAGCGGTACCCCTACCTCGCGGGCGTCGTCGGCGATACCGTCGTGGTGCTCTCGCGCGGCGTACCGGCGCTGGAGTGGGTGACGGCCTCTGGCGTGGCGCGGAGCGTGCCCGTCCCCGAGGGCGCTACGGCGGCGTTCGTGGACCGCACGCGTACCATCGTGCGCGTGGGCGGTGGGCCGAGCGAAGTATCTCCCGCGCTCGTGTCCCTCAGCGCAAGCGGCGACGAGACCGGGCGCTTCACGTTTGCTCAGCCATGGCGCGCCTGGGGCTTTGTCCGCCCCTGGGGCGACTCCGTTCTCGCGCTGTCCGGCTACCGGCCAGTCGCCGACGTGCTCACGCCAGAGGCCTCTGGCGCCGGCGCGCTCGACACGCTCGCGTTTGCCGGCTTCGACTCGCCGCAGCTCGTGCGCAGCTACCAGTTCATGACCGGCGAGGTCGACGAGCCGCCGCTGCTCTCGCCCGCGGCCGCCGCGCTGGGCGAGAGGCTGTACGTGCTCAACGTGCGGAGTGAGCGCGTCCGCATCGACGTGTACGACCGCCGCGGCCAGCTCGTGCGCGTGCTCCAGGGCGCGGTCCCCCTCAGCGCCGAAGGGAAGCAACAGGTGCTGGACGTCTACCCCGCCGATCTCGCCGTCCGGCAGACCGCCTCTGGCGCGGTCGAGATCGCGCTGCTGATGAAGCGCGACCGCGGCCTCTTCCAGCGCGCCGACGCGCGCGTTCTCCTGTACCGGTGGGCGCCCCAGCCGCTAGAGGCCTCTGGCGTGACGAACCGAGATTCGAGCGAGGTATCGGCAGTTCGGTAAAGCGGCGCTAGACTTGGCGCCTACCTGCTCCCCGTCTGCCATGCCACGACTCTCCGCCCTCGCCCTCGTTCTGGCACTCGCCGCCTGCGAACCCGCACCCGACGCACCCGAGCCGGAGGCCTCCCCCGCTCCCGCCGAGGTCACGCCAGAGGCCGCGCCTGCGATGGAGGCGAGCACGATCTCCGCGGACGACAGCACTTCCGCCCGCCTCACGGCGCCCGTGCGCGTGGACGGCGCCTGCCCGTTCGAGGGCTGCATGTACGGCACGTGGACGGCCTCTGGCGAGACGGCGGTGTACACCGCCGCCGGAGACACCACGAGCCGCGCGTTTACGGTCCCCGCCGGGACGGAGATAGAAGCCGACCGCGGCTTCGCGCTCGTCACCCGCCTCGGGCAGATTCTGGTGGAGCGCGATGCCGTGATTTACCTCGCGTCTGGTGGAGAGCAGCCTGTCGCCGCGGGCGACACGCTTCTCGTGCTAGATCCCGAGGGCGAGGGCAGCTCCCGCGTGTGGGCAAACGGCGTCCTCGGCTTCTCCGGCGTGGATGTGGACATGAACGGCCCCGGCGGCGAAGGCCCCGCGCTCCGGACGCTTCGCCCCGCCGAGTACCAGTGGTGGGCCCACGTCCGCCTCGCCGATGGCCGCGAGGGCTGGCTGTGGATGGACCGCACCCCCAGCGTGAGTGGCGCCGACGCCTTCGGTTGACCGGGTGGCGACCGCGCTGGCGAACCCTGCCTCTGGCGCCAGAGGCCCGAATCTCTCGTGCCGCCACAGGCGCTAGAACGTTCTCCGCCTGGAGGCATCCGCTGGAGCCCGCGCGGCACCTTGGAAGCCGTGCGGAGATCATGTCTCTGCGGAACAGCGCCCCCCGCATCGCGTGGACCACGCCCCTCTGACGACGCCCGTTAGAGGCGACGACCGCGGCAGGCGCCGCACACGCACGACATGGCCGACGCACCTCAGATCTCCACCCTCGGCGCGCTCCGCGCCAGCGGCTACGCGCCCCGTTCCGTCAAGGACGAAGTGCGGGCCAACCTTATCGCCAAGCTGCAGTCCGGCGAGGAGGTCTTCCCCGGCATCCTCGGCTTTGACCGGACGGTCATCCCGCAGGTGCAAAACGCGATCCTTGGCAAGCACGATTTCATCCTGCTCGGCCTCCGCGGCCAGGCCAAGAGCCGCTTGGTGCGCCTGCTCCCCACCCTTCTCGACGAGTGGGTGCCGGTCTTGGAAGGCTCCGAGATCCACGACGATCCTCTGGCGCCGGTCTCCAAGTTCGGCCGCGACCTCGTGGCCGCCAGAGGCGACGAGGCGCCCGTCGGGTGGCTGCACCGCAGCGAGCGCTACGGCGAAAAGCTGGCCACGCCGGACACCTCCATCGCCGACCTCATCGGCGACATCGACCCCATCAAGGCGGCCACGCAGCAGCTCACCTACGCGGACGAGGAGGTGATCCACTTTGGCATCATCCCGCGCACGCACCGCGGCATCTTCGCCATCAACGAGCTCCCGGATTTGCAGCCGCGCATCCAGGTGGGACTGCTCAACGTGATGGAGGAGCAGGACGTGCAGATCCGCGGCTTCAACGTGCGGCTCCCGCTGGACCTCATGATGGTGTTCACTGCCAACCCCGAGGATTACACCAACCGCGGCAGCATCATCACGCCGCTCAAGGACCGCATCGACAGCCAGATCCTGACGCACTACCCGCGCGATCTGGAGATCGGCATCGAGATCACGCGCCAGGAAGCGTGGCAGGACCGCGCGGCCTCTGGCGGCGTGACCGTTCGCGTCCCCCACATCTTCCGCGAGATCGTGGAGCAGGTCGCCTTCGAGGCGCGCGAGAGCGAGTACGTGGACCAGAAATCCGGCGTGAGCGCTCGCCTGACCCGCGCGGCTCTGGAGGACTTGGTGAGCGCGGCCGAGCGCCGCGCGATCCTCAACGGCGAGACCGAAACCACGCTCCGTGCGACGGACCTGATGTCCATCGAGCCCGCCGTGACCGGCAAGGTCGAACTCGTCTATGAAGGCGAGCAGGAAGGCGCGCAAGGCGTCGCGCGCGCCCTGATCGGCCGCGCCGTGGCGGCGACCCTCCCCCGCTACCTCCCCGACCCCGCCGACAAAGCCGAGGGCCGGAAGGCCTATGCCGACGTACTCGCGTGGTTCGCGAAGGGGAACGGCATCGAGATCGGACCCGAGATGCCGTTCGACGCCTACGCGCGCGTCCTCGATTCCGTGGATGGCCTCGCGGCACTTGTCAGCAAGCACACGACCTCGGCCACGCCTGCCGAGAAGGCCAGCATGATGGAGCTCGCGCTGGACTCCTTGCACCAGCGCTCCCTCCTCGGCAAGGACCTCGCCGACGGCGGGACCGGGTATTCCGATATGATGGGCTCCGTCCTCTCTGGCCTCGGATCCTTTGGAGAGGAGGACGACGACGAGGATTACGAGGACTGGCGCCGCCGCGGCTAAACATCTGGCGGATCTGGCACCGTCAGAGGAGGACATGGGCGTCTGGCTTTGCCCCATAGTGAAAGGGACGGATCCGTTACTTCGCAGTCTTCGCCCCCACCGCCCATGCTTCGCCGCGTCCTCCTCGGCCTCCTCTTTCTGCCGGCGACCTCTGGCGCGCAGACGTTCACGGCCGTCACCCTGCCGCCCGATCTTGTAGGCGGGCTCGCGCCCGCGATCGTCGACATCGACGGCGATGGCCGCACCGACGTCTTGTCCGGCCAGTCCGTGGCGCGTCAGACCGATGGGGGATGGGAGGTGTCCGTTCTCGATGACCAGTTGGCGCTCGGAGTCCTCGTCGCGGATTGGAGCGGCGACGGCGCCCGCGAGGTGGCTGTGCTCGGCGCCTACCGCGTCCGCCCCGCGCGGTGGAACCGCGCCAGAGGCGCGCTGGAGCCTCTGGCGGGGACAGGTCTGGAGACGCCCCGGTTCAACCTCATCCAGGGCTCCGTCCTCCTCGACGACGACCGCGACGGCAGGCTCGACCTTCTCATCGGCAACGACGGCCCGCCGGACGTGCTGCTGCGCCAGAGGATCGGCGGCACGTTTGACGACCTCAGTGCAAGCGTACTTCCCGGGACGGAAGGCGGCACCTATGGCATGGCCGCGGCCGACTTCGATCGGGACGGAGACCTCGACGTGGCCGTGGGGCTTTGCGCGCCTCTCCCGGCTCATAACCTGCTCTACCTCCGAGGCGCCTCTCGCTACACCGAAGTGGGAGCGAGCACGCAGACGGACGACCCGCGTGCGAGTTGGGGCATGGCGTGGCTGGATTACGACGGCGATGGCTGGCTCGACCTGTTCGTCGCCAACATGCCCATCGACGTCGACGGGCAAACCTCCGACGGCGCCAACGGACTCTTCCGTAACAACCAGGACGGCACTTTTACCGATGTAGCGGGCGACGCTGGCGTGGCAGGCCCTACGGGCGAGAACAGTTGGAGTGCCGTCGCAGCCGACTTCGACAACGACGGCTGGACCGACCTTGCCGTGGCCAACCGCCGCAGCGGCACCGGCGCCGCTCAACCCTGGCGGCTCTGGCGCAACACCGGAGGGCAGTTCGAGGATGTCACGCCCGGCTCGGGCCTGGGGAGCGTGGAGACTATCTTTATCGGCGCGGGCGACGTCGACGGGGACGGGTGGGTCGACCTCGTGGGCGAGCAGTCCAACCTCCCCGTTCTCCTCCGCAACGGTGGCGGCACCAACGCATGGCTCGGCGTGCGCCTGCGCGGCCTCGCCTCCAACACCGAGGGGATCGGCGCGCGAGTCGAGGTGGCCTCTGGCGGGCGGACGCAGGTGCGCGAGATCACCGGGGGCGACGGGTTCATGGCGCAGAGCCACGCGCTCGAAGCGCACGTCGGGCTCGGGACCGAGACAACGGCCAACGTGACCGTCCGCTGGCCCAGCGGGCAGGTCGACGTGGTGACGGGCGTGACGGCCAACCAGCGCATCACCATCGTCGAAGGCGAGGGGCGCAACGACGCGCCAGAGGCCTTCGCGCTGATCGCGCCCGCCTCTAGCGCCGAACTCGCCAGCACCGAGCCGGCCACCTTTTCGTGGGCGCCCTCCGCCGACGAGGGGCCGGTGACGTACTCGCTCCTGATCGAGCACGATGGGGGAACGGCCCTGACCTATTCGACGACCGAGACATCGTTCACCGTCCCCCAGAACGACTTGTTTCCCGGTCCTTTCTCGTGGGCGGTCGTCGCGAACGACGGGCGTAGCGAGCGGACGAGCCTGGAGGCGCGCGCGTTCTCGTTCGTGGTCGTGGATGCGGCAGAGGAGACGCCAGAGGCCGGGCCGGCGCTCACGCTCGGGCCCAACCCAGCCCGCAGTCACCTCCGCGTGCAGGTCGCGGACCCGGCCCCGGCGACGCTGACGGTCCTCGACGCGCGAGGCCGCCGCGTGCTCACCGAGCGCGTGGCAGCGGGCGAGGCGACGCTGGACCTCCGCGCGCTACCTCCGGGCGCCTACACCGTCCGCGTAGAGTCAACGAGTGGCGTCTCGACCGCGCCTTTCGTGCTCGCGCGCTGAGGCCGAGCCTCTGGCGCCAGAGGCTAGAGCGGGTTGAGCGCAGGCAGGAGCGAGCGCCGCAGGTCGGCTTCCAGAGTGCGGGCCTCCGCCCCGTCGCGCGTGACCACCCAGGCGAACGAGCACCGCGCGTCGATGTAACTCCGGCACGCTCGCTTGGCCACGCGCGGGTGCCGGATGCGCTCGCCATGCTCGGCCTCGTACGCGAACTGCGCGCGGTCTAGAAAGAGGTACTGCGCGAACATGTTGACGATCTGGCCGCTGGCGTGGTCTTTCAGGCGCCGCCGCAGGCTGCCCTTCCCGTTTCGCCCTGCCATGCCGATGTAGATCGCCTCGTCGCCGTCGTAGATGACATACGCGCCCGGAGAATCGGGCACGGCGGACCAGTCCACGTCGGCGAAACGGTAGCGGCCGGAGAGGGAACGGTCCATGAGCCGTGGGCGCCAGAGGCGGGGTGGCCTCTGGCGCCAGAGGCGCTACTTCGCCGAGAAGCGGTACGTGCGCGGCTGGTGCTGGATGGAGACCCACTGCACAGTCGAGAAGGCGTCCAGCGCCCACTTCCCGCCAAAGCGCCCGAGGCCGCTGGCGCCCATGCCGCCAAAGGCGACGTGCGGCTCGTCGTTGACGGACATGTCGTTGACGTGGATCATGCCGGTCTTGACGCGCCGCGCGAGGCGCAGGCCGCGCTCGGTGTTGCCGGTGAAGACCGACCCTGAGAGGCCGTAGTCGGTCGCGTTGGCGATCTCCAGCGCCTCCTCGTCGCTCTCGAACGTCAGGATCGGCGCCAGAGGCCCGAAGATCTCCTCGGACGCGGCGGACATGTCCTGCGTCACGCCCGTGAGGACTGTAGGCTCGATCACGCGGCCCTCATGGCCGCCGCCGAGCGCAACCGTCGCGCCGGCCTCTTTCGTCCGCTTCAGGATGTCAAGGATGGACTCCAGTTGGTCGTCGTCGATGATGGGGCCGACAAACGTCTGGCCGTCGGACGGGTCGCCGGCCTGGAGGGCGCGGACAGTGCCCAGGAACGCCTCGGTAAAGGCGTCCGCGAGGGAGGCGTGCACGGCGATGCGGTTGAGCGCGATGCAGATCTGGCCCTGGTGGAGAAACTTGCCGAACGCGGCGGCGCGAGCGGCCTGCTCCACGTCGGCGTCGTCCAGGACGAGCATGATGTTGTTGCCGCCCAGCTCCAGCTCGACGCGCTTGAGGTGCTTGCCGGCCTGCTCCGCGATGCCCTTCCCCACCTTGGTGGAGCCCGTAAACGAGATCACGCGCGGGACCGGGTGAGTCACGATGGCGTCGCCGATCTCGCTGCCCGAGCCGGGCAGCACGTTGAGCATCCCGGCTGGCAACCCGGCCTCCTCGAAGATGGCGCCGATGATCGTCCCGCCCGTCACGGCCGTGTTGGACGCCGGCTTGAGCACGACCGCGTTGCCGGCTCCAAGCGCGGGCGCCACGCTGCGCATCGAGAGGTGAAACGGGAAGTTCCACGGCGAGATCACGCCCACCACGCCGACCGGCTGGCGGTACACGCGGTTCTCCTTGCCGGGCGTGACGGAGGGGTACAGCTCGCCTTCCATGCGGAGCGGGAAGGTCGCGGCCTCTTGCGTGATGCCGATCGCGTTGCTGATCTCGAAACCTGCCTTGAGCTTCGTGCTGCCGGACTCCTTGACGAGCCAGTCGGTGATCTCCTCGCGGCGCTGCTCAATGACCTCGGCGGCCTTGGCGAGGATGGCCTGCCGCTTCGTGGGCAGCATCTCCATCCACTCGGCCTGCGCGGCCTCGGCGGCGCGGTAGGCGGCGTCCACGTCGTCTTTGGTCGCCTGGGCGACGTCGAGAAGCGTCTCGTCGGTAAACGGGTCGGTGGCCGGGGCCGTCTCGCCAGAGGCGGCGGCGCGCCATTCGCCGCCGATGTAGAGTTGGGCGAGGGTGCTGTAGCGGTCCATGTGCGGTGCGGGGATGTTTACGCCGTTGCCTAGCCTCTGGCGGCGGGCGGTGTTCCGCCAGAGGCCTCTGGCGCCAGAGGCGAGGACCGCTTCAGTTACCGTCCAGAGCGCACTACTTGCAGTGTGGCGTCGGACGCTGCGCAGCCCTTTGGTGACAGGCTAAAACCCTCGTCGCTCCGCTCTGTCGGGATGACAAGGTTGAGAGACAGTGGCCCTCTGACGCCAGAGGGCGCCGTGCTATTCCTCCTGAGCGCGTGCGCGCCGAGCTCGCCATTCAGGCCAGAACAACTCGTACCACGCCGCATCGTCGGCGTCGGGCTCCTTCGGATCGGACCGTTGATAGAGCGCCTCGACCTTATCTGCGAACGCGCAAACATGACCGACCCATTCTGTCCTCAAGATCTCGGCTGTCCCGCCTGCAGGTGTTTGGATCACAACGTTCTTGCCTCGGTGGAATACAAGCGCATCCTTCCCAGCCGAGCAGCCAGCGATGTTCACCAAGCCGTGGTCTTCCGATAGCCACCACATGTGGCCGCAGTGAGGAAAGAGATCATCCGTGACCGGATCCTCTTTCGGATGGTCCTGCTCTAGCGTCCTCAGCAGGTTCATGGCTGCAGCGCTGACGCAGAGGTCGTCCGAGCCGGTCGCCCACGCAGAGCGGCCATCAAGATCGAACACTACATCTCCATGAGCGCAGAGGTCGTGAGTTGAGTCAATGCCTTCCAGCCAGCGGACATTCTCTACGTCAAGTCGGATGGTGTCCATACAGTTCGGTGTGTCTCTAGAAGACGAGACTAACCCCCAGAAGGCTCTCGTCCCTGACGCCAGAGGCGAGGATTCCCCGCGAAAGGCCCGAACCGGCCTCTGGCGGTGCCGACCTTGCGAATCCGCGCCAGAGGCGCCGCGTACCCGGCGCAGATCCCGCACTCCGCATGTCTAGCACGACGACCACCGTTCAGGTCCCCGAGGTCACCATCCTCTTCGCCGGCGACTCCGGCGATGGAATGCAGCTCACCGGCAGCCAGTTCACGCTCGCCACCGCGCTCGCCCGCAACGACCTCGCGACGCTCCCCGACTTCCCCGCCGAGATCCGCGCCCCCGCAGGCACGCTCTACGGCGTGAGTGGCTTCCAGCTCCACTTCGGCTCCGGCGACATCCACACGCCCGGCGACGAAGTGGACCTGCTGGTGGCGATGAACCCGGCGGCGCTGCACGTCAACCTGCACCGCGTGCGCGAGGGCGGGGCCGTGCTCGTCAACACGAGCAGCTTCGAGGCGCGCGACCTCAAGCTGGCGGGGCTCGACGAGAACCCGCTCGAAAACGGGTCGCTCGACGGCTACCAGCTGTTCGAGGTGGAGCTGACGAGGCTCACGCGAGAGGCTCTGGCCGATACGGACCTCTCGCTCAAGGAGGTCGACCGCTGCAAAAACATGTTCGCCCTCGGCCTCGCGCTGTGGATGTACACGCGGCCCATCGACCCCGCGCGCGAGTGGGTGCGGAAGAAGTTTGCCAAGGTCCCCGAGATCCGCGACGCCAACCTCACGGCGCTCGAAAAAGGCGTCCACTACGGCGACATCACCGAGGCCTTCGCCAACCGCTACGAGGTCGCGCCCGCTGAGCTCGCGCCCGGGACGTACCGCGCGATCAAGGGCAACGACGCCCTCGCACTCGGCCTCACGGCCGCAGGCCAGAAGAGCGGGCTCGGCATCTTCTACGCCACCTACCCCATCACGCCCGCGAGCGATCTGCTCCACGCGCTTTCGCGCTACAAGGCCTCTGGCGTGAAGACGTTTCAGGCCGAGGACGAGATCGCCGCGATCGGCGCCGCGATCGGCGCGGCGTTTGGCGGCAACCTGGGCGTAACGGCGACATCCGGCCCCGGTATGGCGCTCAAGTCTGAGTTCATGGGGCTCGCGACGATGACCGAGTTGCCGCTCGTCATCATCGACGTGCAGCGCGCCGGCCCGAGCACCGGGATGCCAACCAAGACCGAGCAGAGCGACCTCATGATGGCCGTCTACGGCCGCAACGGCGAAGCGCCGACGCCTGTCCTGGCCGCCCGCACCCCGGGCGACTGCTTCGAGGTGGCCTACAACGCCTGCCGCGTCGCCGCGCGCTTTATGACGCCCGTCATCGTGCTCTCCGATGGCTACCTCGGCAACGGGTCGGAGCCCTGGCGCATCCCCGAGGCCAGCGGCCTCGCGGACTTCGACGTGACGTTCGCAGAAGGCGATACGGCACCGAAGGACGAAAATGGCGCCCTCCTCCCCTATGCGCGCGACGAGGCGACGCTTGCGCGTCCGTGGGCGCGGCCGGGCACGAAGGGCCTGGAGCACCGCATCGGCGGGCTGGAGAAAGACGCCCTCACCGGCGGCGTGAGCTACGACCCGGAAAACCACCAGCACATGACCGACACGCGCGCCGAGAAGCTGGAGCGGCTCGCCGCCGAGCTCGCGCCCGTCGAGGTCGAAGGCGACCAGGAGGGCGACGTGCTCGTCGTGGCCTGGGGCTCCACCTATGGCGCCGTGAAGGCCGGCGTAGAGCGTGCCCGCGAGCAGGGCGTGACGGCGGGCCACCTCCACCTCCGGTGGCTCAACCCGATGCCGCCCGCGCTCCCCGAGACGTTCGCGAAGTACCGCCGCGTCCTCGTGCCGGAGCTCAACCACGGCCAACTCATCCGCCTCTTGCGCGAGCGTTACCTGCTCGATGCCGTGAGCCTCGCCAAGATCCAGGGCCTCCCGTTCAGCGCCCGCGAGATCGGCGCGGCCGTCGTGGAGCTTGCCACGTCCGAGACGCCAGAGGCCGTCGCGTAAAGCGTATTGCGTGATGCGCGAGGGGCACCTACCGAGGCCTCTGGCGCAGATGCACACCCACCCCGACATGAGCGAGAACACCGAAGACCGTCAGCCCGACTCCATCCAGCCCGGCGGCGACGCCCCCGAGCCCCGCGGCATGGAAGGCGCGCGCCCCGACACGCCCGAGCCTGCGGGCACGCGCAAGCCCGTCCAGGCGCCGGAGTCGCCGCGCGTCGGCGACCAGCCCGCGCTCCCGCCGATTCAGTCCGACGCGCCAGAGGCGCACTCCGATGACGGCGACGTGCCCGCCTCTGGCGCGGCCACGTCTGCGGTCGGCCCCGCGAAGCCGAAGGGCCCTTCGGGCGCTAAGCCTGCCGGGCCTCCCGCCAGAGGCCCGAAGATGCCGCCCAAGCCGGTGCGGCCTCCGGCACGCCCGCCCGGCGCCAAGCGCCCGGGCCTTCCGCCCGGCGGCCGGCTCGTCCCCGGTGGCGACGGTGGCGGCGACCTGCCGGTCCTCACGCGGAAGGACTTCGTCAGCGGCGCCGACGTGCGCTGGTGCCCCGGTTGCGGCGACTACGCGGTTCTCGCGGCGGTCCAGCGCGTGCTGCCCGATCTGGCCGAGAACAAAGAGAACGTGGTGTTCATCTCGGGCATCGGCTGCTCCAGCCGCTTCCCGTACTACATGGACACGTACGGCTTCCACACCATCCACGGCCGCGCGCCGAGCGTGGCCACAGGCCTCAAGGCGACGCGCCCCGAACTCGACGTGTGGGTCGTGACGGGCGACGGCGACGCGCTGAGCATCGGCGGCAACCACATCCTGCACCTCTTGCGGCGCAACCTGGACTGCCAGGTGCTCTTGTTCAACAACCAGATCTACGGCCTCACCAAGGGCCAGTACTCGCCGACGAGCGAGGTCGGTAAGGTGACGAAGTCCACGCCGTACGGCTCGCTGGACCATCCGGTGAACCCGGTGCAGTTCGCGCTCGGCGCCGACGCCTCGTTCGTGGCCCGCACGCTGGACCGCGACCCGAAGCACATGCAGACGGTCCTCAAGGCCGCGCATGGCCACACCGGCACGTCGCTCGTCGAGATCTACCAGAACTGCAACATCTTTAACGACGGCGCCTTTTTCGACTTCACCGAGAAGGAGAGCAAGCCCGAGCGCGCGCTGTTCGTGGAGGACGGCAAGCCGCTCCTGTTCGCCGGGGGCGCCAGAGGCCTCCGCCTCGATGGCATCCACCTGAAGGTGGCCGACTTGGCCTCTGGCGAATGGAGCGCGGACGACTGCGTGGTGTACGACAGCACAGACAAGGCGCTCGCCCTCCTCGTCGCGCAGCAGACCTTCTGGGATGCCGAGATGCCGCGCCCCTTCGGCGTGCTCTACCAGGAGGACCGGCCGACGTACGACGCGCTTCTCAACGCGCAGATCGAGGCCGTCGTCGCCGACCAGGGCGACGTGAGCCTGGACGACCTCTTGCGCGCAGGCCAGACATGGACCATCGAGGCCTGAGCCTGTGACGGCCGGGCCTCTGGCGCCAGAGGCCTGGTACGCACGGCTCTAGACGCGGCGCGTAGGGCCGTCGCACGAGGAGCCGGCGATTCGCGGCGCGCCCAGGCCGCACGCTGGACTCGGCCGTGGCGGCGTTTGGAGGCCACACCGCGCCAGAGGCCGTTCTACCTTTGGCGCCACCGACCCATCGTCGTGTCCCGCCTCCTTCTCGCTGTGCCTCTGGCGCTCGCCGTCGCCACCGCGGCCTGCGGCGCCGACGCCCCCGCCCCTATGCCCGACGCCTCCGGCGACACCGCCGCCTCTGGCGCTGACACGCTGTTTTCGACCGGCGGAACGGTCCAGATGGACTCCGCGACCGTCGCGCGGCTTATCGCCGAGGACCCGCTGTGGGAGGACGCGCTCCGCATCCACTACGACGCGCTGATCATGGACGGCCACATCGACACGCCGACGGAGATGCTGCTGCGGCGCTACCGCTTTGCGAGCCGGCACCGCGCCAGAGGCGGGAGCGCGCACGTCGACCTGCCGCGCATGATCGAGGGCGGGCTCGACGCCCCGTTTTTCGCCATCTGGGTCAGCCGCGACCTCGGCGAGGGCGAGAACGCCACTCGGCGAGCGACCGACATGGTCGCGGAGATCGAGCGCCAGATCACGGCCGCCTCTGGCGTCGAGATCGCACGGACGGCCGCCGACGTGCGCCGCGTCACCGCCAGAGGCGACAAGGTGGTGCTGCTCGGCCTGGAAGGCGGCCACGCGCTCGCGGGCAGCGTGGACGTGCTGCGCGACCTCGCAGCCGCAGGCGTGCGCTACGTCACGCTCACACACACCAACTCGAACAAGCTCGCCGACTCCTCCCAGGACCGCCCGATCCACGACGGCCTGAGCGAACTGGGCGAGGAGATGGTCCGCGAGATGAACCGGATGGGCGTGCTCGTGGACGTGTCGCACGTGAGCGACGCCACCCTGGACGACGTGCTGCGCGTCAGCACCGCGCCCGTCATCGCGAGCCACTCGTCGGCCCGCGCGCTCGTGGACAACCCGCGCAACCTCTCGGACGACCAGATGCGCGCCATCGCGGCCTCTGGCGGGGTCGTGATGATCAACTACTACAACCCGGTCGTCAACCGCCGCCTCACGCCCGAGGTCATGGAAGCCGCGCGCCAGAGGCTGGAGCGCACCTACGGCGGCGACGGCGCCAAGCTGTGGACCGCCGTGCGCGAGGAGCAGCAGGCGCGCAAGATCCCCGAGCCGACCCTGGACGACGTGGTGGCCCACATCGAGCACGCGGTCCAAGTCATCGGCGCTGACCACGTCGGCCTGGGCTCGGACTTCGACGGCGTGCCCCGCCTGCCCGATGGGCTGGGCGACGTGACGCGGCTGCCGTGGGTCACCTATGGCCTCTTGCGCGGCGGGATGTCCGAGACCGACGTGCGAAAGGTGCTCGGCCTGAGCACGCTTCGGGTTCTGGAAGACGCGGAGCGCGTAGCCAACACGCCGTAAGGACCCGCTGCCTGGGTGACTGCCGCTGCGCCAGCGGCCTCTGGCACCAGCGGCTACGCGCCGGCCGTGATTTGGAGGCCGTCGTAGCCCAGCCGCACGCCCTCAGGCAGCATCGCGTCGGCTTCTGCGTGGAGCACGTCGTGCGTCATGTGGACCAGCCACGTCTGGCGTGCGCCGATTTGCGCCGCGATGCCGGCGGCCTCCTCGAACGAGAGGTGCGTCGGGTGCGGCGTCGGCCGGAGCCCGTCGAGGACGAGCACGTCCACGCCTTCCAATAGCTCCAGGCTTTCGTCCGGTATGCGGCTCACATCGGTGAGGTACGCCAGAGGCCCGATGCGCCAGCCGAGGATGGGGAGATCGCCGTGGAAAACAGGGACCGGGATCACCTCCACCGTGGCCTCTGGCGCCGAACGGCTCGCGACCGTGAAGGCGTCCTCCACGGGCTGGAGCTCCAGGCGCGAGACGCCGGGATAGGTGCCGTCGCGGAAGATGTAGCTGAACATCTGCTCCAGCGCCGCGGCGGTGCGCGGGAGCGTGAGGACCGGGATCGGCGTGCGGTCGCGGAAAAAGAACGGCCGCAGGTCGTCCAGGCCGACGACGTGGTCGAAGTGCTCGTGCGTTACCAGCACGGCGTCCACGGTGCTCACCCCCCCGGCGAAGGCCTGTTGCCGGAAGTCCGGCCCGGCGTCGATCTGGAGGTGTACCGGCCCCGCGCTGGTGTGCGCGACCACGTGCGCCGAGGTCCGGAGCCGTGTGTCGCGCGGATCGTCGGATGTGCAGACCGCGCAGCTGCAGCCAATGATGGGCACACCGACGGATGTCCCCGTCCCGAGCAAGGTCGCGTCTACCCTCATGCCTCCGGCGCCAGAGGCCGCTGGCGCATGGCGAGCGTTCCCTCTGCGCGAACGTGGCGCGCGAACGCGTTTGGACGCGCGCGCATCACGCGTCGTCCTCGCCAGAGGTGCCCGCGAGCGCGTCTACGCCCGCGTCGAGCTCGCTCCACACGTCGTCTACGACCGCGCGAACTGCGGGTCGCAAGTACAGCTCATCGTGCGGAAGCTCTCGCATCGACTCCGCGAGCACGACCAGTTGCGCCTCTGGCGGGTGCAGCTTGTTGAGCACCACCACCTCGCGCCCAGCAACGGTGCACAGGCCGCCGCGGAACGTGCCGCGCTCGCGCCGCACGCGCACGTCGAGCGTGCGCAGGGCGTCTTCGAGTTCGCGGAGGACGGTGGCGGGCTTCACAGCGGGGTGCGGCGGGGTGGAACAGACGAACGCGCGCGAGAGGCGGATCCACCGCGCGCCAACGTAAAGCGGCCGGCCTCTGGCGCCAGAGGCCGACCGCGGAGTCTACCGAGTGCGGAGCGCTCGGGCTCTAGTCGTCGCCGAGGGGGTACTTCGAGCGCAGCGGGCGCCCGGACTTCTCATCGACAACCTCGAACGAGAGCGGGTCCACCTTCGGGTCGTCCACGACGCTGAACGGGACGTTGCGGAGGCGGAACCGGAGCCGCGTGAGCGGGCTCGGGAAGCCGCGCCGCAGGTACGAGCCCATGAGAGGGTGCACGCTCACCACGATGGGCTTGCGAGCGAACTTCGCGTCCACGTTGTCGCGGTAGTGCGCGAGCCAGTCGCGGACGCGCTCGGCCAACTGGACCGGGCTGACGTCTTCGGACGGGCGCGAGCTCTCGCGGCGGGATTCCCCACGGCGGGACTCGCCGCGGCGCGAACGGCCGCCGCCAGAGGCCTCACGGCGTCCGCTCTGGCGCGGCTCTTCCTGCGCCTCCGGCGCGGGCTCCGGGTGGTCGCGCTCGGGCTGCACGATCTCGGTCGCGCCAGCGGCCTCCATCGCGTCCATGCCTTCGCTGTCGTCCTGCGCGGTGATGCTCGGGCGGAGCCTCTGGCGCGTGATCTGCATCACGCCGAAGTCGCTCATGCCGATCACCTTGGTGACGGCGCGGTCCTTGGCGAACTCCTTCTTGATCGCGTCGGTCACCTTGCGGCGGTCGCGGTCGTGGCGGAGGTCGATAAAGTCCACGCAGATGATGCCGCCGAGGTCACGCAGGCGGAGCTGGCGGCCGATCTCCTTGGCGGCCTCCATGTTGACCGCGAGCAGGTTCTCCTCCGCGCGGCGCTTGCCACGCCCGGCGCGGCCCGAGTTCACGTCTACGACGTGCATCGCCTCGGTGTGCTCGATGATGAGGTAGCCTCCGCCCTTCATGTTGACGCGCTCGGAGAACGCCTCTTCAACCTGCTTCTCGATTCCGCAGGCGCGGAAGACGGGCTGGTTGGAGCGGTGCATCTGCACCTTGTCCACCATGTCCGGCGCCACGGCCTTGACGTAGTTCTGCAGCTTGCGGTGCAGGTGCGGGTCGTCGATCAGGATGCGGTCGAAGTCCGACGTGAACAGGTCCCGCATGATGGACGAGACCATGTCCAGATCCTCATGCAGGAGGATCGGCGGCTCGGCGTTCCCGTTGTCCAGCTTCGCCTCGATCTTGTTCCACTTGTTAATGAGCAAGCGGAGGTCCTGGTCCAGCGCCTTCGCGTCCTGCCCACCTGCGACCGTGCGCACGATGACGCCACAGTTGGCCGGCTTGAGGCTGGAGGCCAGCGCGCGCAAGCGGCGGCGCTCCTTAGAGCTCTCGATCTTCTTCGAGACCGCCACGTAGTCCGCAGCGGGCACGAGGACGAGGAAGCGGCCCGCGAGCGAGATGTCGGTCGAGACGCGGCTGCCCTTCGAGGAGATGGGCTCCTTGGTGATCTTGACGAGCACGCGGCTTCCGCGCTTCAGCAGGTCCTCGGCTTTGCCGTTCCACTGCGGAGCACCTTTCTGGCCGCCACTGCGGCCGTTGCCGTTGCGTCCGCCTCTGGCGCCGCTGCGGCCGCGGTCGCGGGTGTCCTCGCTGCGCCCGCCGTCGTCGCTGCGGCGCTCGGAAGAGCGTCCACCACGGCTGCCCCGCGAGGAGCGGCTGTCGTCGTCCGAGTCGTCGTCCTTGCTGGACGATCCGCGGCCACCCCGGCGGCTACGGGAGCCTCTGGCGTCGTCGCTGTCGGCGTCGTCGTCCTTTTTGGAGCGGCTGCGGCGGGAGTCGCCGCTATCCGAGTCGTCGTCGCTCGTGGAGCGGGACCGGCGGCGTGAGCGCGAGTCGTCGCCAGATGCGTCGTCGTCGCTGCTGTCCGAGCGGGAGCGGCGGCGCGAGCGGCCGTTGTCGTCCTCGGAGGAGGAATCGGAATCCTCATCCTTCCGGCTGCGGCCCCGACGCGAGCGGCCAGAGTCCTCGTTGGAGTCGTCGTCGCTCTTGGAACGGCTGCGGCGTGAGCGGCCCGAGTTCTCGCCAGAGGCGTCGTCCTCACTGTCCGAGCGAGAGCGGCGCGAGCGCGGCTCGTCGTCCTGCTCTTCCTCCTTCGGCGCAGAGCGCCGCGAAGAGCGGCTGGGCGTCGAGAGGTCGATGGTGTGCTTGGCGGCGTGCGAGACGGGCTTCGCTTCCGCGGCGGGCTCGTCGGCCTCTGGCGCGGGGGCGTCCTCGGTCTTCTTCCGCGAGCGCGTGCGCTTCGGCTTCTCGGCCTTCTCCTCGGCTCCAGAGTCATCGCCAGAGGCCTCTGGCGTCTCGTCCTTCTTCTTGCGCGAGCGGCTGCGGGTGCGCTTCGGCTTCTCGTCCTCCGAGGCCTCGTCGGCCTCACGCTTCTCGTGGTCGGACTTCTCCTGCTTCGGCGTGCGGACGCGGCCCTTGGGCTTCTCGTCGGCTTCGTCGCCGGAGGCGTCGTCCGCTTCCTTTGCCTTGGACCGGCTGCGGGTGCGCTTCGGCTTCTCCTCCGAGGCGACCTCATCGTTGGACTCGTCGGCCTTTTTCTTGGAGCGGCTACGCGTGCGCTTGGGCTTCTCAGCCTCTGGCGCCTCGTCGGCATCGTTCGCGTCGGCGCCAGAGGCGTCGTCGGGCGCATCGGCCTTCTTCTTGCGCAAGCGGGTGCGCTTGGGCTTCTCCGCCTGCTCGTCGGAGGCAGCCTCTTCAGCGCCGCCGTCTACGTCCTCCTTCTTCTTGCGCGAGCGCGTCTTGCGCTTCGGCTTCGGCGCCTCCTCGGCCTCTGGTGCGTCGCCGTCGGTCTTCGGGGCGTCGTCCTCCGCGGGCGCGTCGTCGGTTTTCTTCTTGGAGCGGGTGCGCGTGCGCTTCGGCTTCTCGGCCTCTGGCGCCTCGTCGGTGTCCTTGTTCTCGTCGCCAGAGGCGGGCTCCGGAGCGGGCTTGGGGGCCGGCTTCGGGCGGACCGAGCCGGACTTCTGCGTCAGGTCGATCACGTGCGGCAGGCGGCGTTCCTCCTGCTCCTCCTCTTCCTCGGTCTTGCGGCCGTCGCGGCCACTGCCTCCGCGCCGTCCCCGTCCGCCACGGCGGCGGCGGCGGCTCCGCGAGCGGCCCGTGCGGGCGGTTTTGGACTCGTCGGCGGCGTCCTCGACCTCGAGGGTTTCCTCCACGTCGGGCTCGCTCTCGTCGTCGGCGACACGCTTCTGCGGCGCCTTCGCGAGGATGGGGGCTTCCAGGCCGGGCACGTCCTCGCCGGCCATGACGAACAGCTGCGGCGCGTTCTCCGTCAGGTCCGAGAAGTGCAGGAACGCGTCCTGCTTCTGCCCGATGTCGACAAACGCGGCGTGGATCTGGCCCATCACCTTGGCGACTTTGCCCAGGTAGATGTTGCCCAGCGTGCGGACGTTATCGGGGTGCTCGACGTACAGCTCGGCCAACTGGCCGTCTTCTACAATCGCGATGCGAGCGCGGTCTTTGCTCGCGTTGATGACGATCTCCTTCTTCATGGAGGTGTGGGTGGCGTCTGCGGCGCACGCGGACGGGCGCTCCGCCAGAGGCGGAATGCGGGGCCTCTGGCGCGAGCAGTGTGCTCGCGGC
This sequence comes from Rubricoccus marinus, assembly GCF_002257665.1. Taxonomy (NCBI): domain Bacteria; kingdom Pseudomonadati; phylum Rhodothermota; class Rhodothermia; order Rhodothermales; family Rubricoccaceae; genus Rubricoccus; species Rubricoccus marinus. Next base: position 3,356,087 of record NZ_MQWB01000001.1, read on the forward strand.
GAGCGGTCCGTTCATGGAGAACGGTCCGGTCGCGGAGGCGGCCGTCGGGGCCGGGGACGCAGTGGAAGGCCTGGGGCGGACGGCGCGGCGCCCCACGGCGGCACGCGCGATCCAGCCGGTCAGCGCGCTCAGGAGGAGCGCGCCGAGGAACAGGCCGAAGTCGGGGGAAAGGGGGGAGCGCATGGGATGGGACCGCATCGCCCAGGGTGGGCGGCTCCAGAGGAGCGGGGCGGCGCCAGAGGCGTCCTGACAGTCTGTGGGGAGCCCGGCGCGTCTTCAACACAAAACCATAGCGCGCGGGGCTCGGTAAGGGAAGCTACGGGGCGGCAGGCCCGAGAACGGCCGCGATCCGTGAGACGCGTCGTATCCGCGCCGTCTTCCCCATTCTCGCGGCTCCGTATCGCGAACCTCGCCCGTCGGACTCCGTTCGAATCCGACGCGCCTGATTCCAGGTGCCTCTCTGTTTTGTTATCTGCGGCCCCGCCTTGTCGGGATGAGTGGGCCGCCCGCCTCCTTTCCCCAACGATGGCCCAGACCCCCACCCAGACCCCCGCCGGAAGCGCTGCCGACGCGAAGCCCAAGCAGGCCGCCGGCCTCGCAGGCGTCGTCGCCCTCGATTCCGGTATCTCGTTCATCGACGGCGCCAAGGGCGAGCTGCTCTACCGCGGCTACGAGATCAGTGACCTCGCGAAGAACACGGACTTCGAGGAGGTCGCGTACTTGCTGTGGAACGGGGACCTCCCCTCGCAGAGCGAGCTGAACGAGCTCCAGAGCCAGCTCCGCGCCGAGCGCGCGCTGCACCCGGACCTCCTCGACCACCTCCGGCACCACACGCCCGAGAACACGAACCCGATGGCGGCGCTCCGCACCGCCGTCTCGATGCTCGCGCACTACGACGAGGAGGCGGATGACATGAGCCGCGAGGCCAACGTCCGCAAGGCTGTCCGCCTTACGGCCAAGATGCCGACCATCGTGGCCGCGTTCGACCGCATCCGCAAGGGCAAGGAGCCTGTGGCCCCGAGCGGCGAGGGATCTGCCGCGGCCGACTTCCTCTACATGCTCAACGGCGAGAAGCCGGGCCCGAGCGCGGAGGCCATCATGGACGCCGCCCTCGTGCTCCACGCTGAGCACGGCCTGAACGCGAGCACGTTCGCCGCCCGCGTGATCGGCGCGACGCTGAGCGACATGTACTCCGCCATCACCGGCGCGATTGGCGCGCTGAAGGGGCCGCTCCACGGCGGCGCCAACATCAAGGTGATGGAGATGCTGCTCGACATCGACGAGAAGGGCGCCAACGCGACGGACTACATCGACGACATGCTCTCCCGCAAGGAGAAGGTCATGGGCATCGGCCACCGCGTCTACACCGCGCTCGACCCTCGTGCGACGATCCTCCGCGACATGTTGGAGGACCTCTCCGACGAGAAGGGCGACCGCAAGTGGATGGAGATGAGCGACACCATCCGCCAGCACGTCCTCGACGCCAAGGGCCTCAACGCCAACGTCGACTTCTACTCGGCAAGCGTCTACTACCTCCTCGGCATCGAGACCGACCTCTACACGCCGATCTTCGCCCTCAGCCGCATCACCGGCTGGACGGCGCACCTCTTGGAGCAGTGGGAGGACAACCGCCTCATCCGCCCCCGCGCGGGCTACAACGGGCCGAAGGGCCTGACGGTCACGCCTCTGGCGGAGCGGTAGAGAATGCACGCCGCCAGCCTTTGGAGCGCCTCCGGCGCCAGAGGCCGAGCGACGGCAGCGCCTGCGGGGCGCGGGGCTTCGGCTTCGCGCCCCGTTTCTATTCGCGCCTCTGGCGCCAGAGGCGCAACGGGGACTCGTCGGTGCGCGGCTACGAGGATTCCACCAGAGGCCTCTGGCGCACGCCGCGCGGCCCCGTCGTACCTTCGCGGGGCACGTCCGGCGGCACTCCCCGCCGAACTTTCACTCTGGAGTGAAACCTGGCACACCGGTCCGGGTTGCTCTATTCCGCCGGTTAATCCCCCCTTTTCGGTATGGCCACCGCCGTTCAAGACGCTCCGGGCACGCTCGCCTACACGCCCAAGCCCGTACAGAGCTACAAGATGCGGGTCGGCATGTTTGCCTGGATCCTGCACCGCCTCACCGGGCTCGCGCTCGTGGGCTACCTCGTAGTCCACATCTGGGGCCTCAAGGCGATCACCAACCCCGAGGCGTACAACGCCCTGATCGCGAGCTACCACGCGCCCATATTCAAGGTGGGTGAGTTCTTGCTCCTCGGCGCGGTGATCTACCACGCCCTCAACGGGATGCGGATTGTGCTCATCGACTTTGTGGGCTGGAGCCCGAACCAGAAAAAGCTTTTCTGGTCGCTTGGCGCCATCGCCGCCGTCCTTTTCGCCGTCGGTGGGTACCCCTCCATCGCCGCCCTCGTCGACCACTTCACCACCGGCTGAGATGGCTAGCAAGTACGGCGCCACCGCCCGATCCAGCGCCTTCCAGTGGTTCCTCCACCGGATCACGGGCACCTTCCTCGTCTTTCTGCTCATCACCCACTTCTGGGTGCAGCACTACGACCGCACAACGGCCAGCATCTCGCACTCGGTCGTCACGGCCGAGGAGGCAGAGGCCGGCATCGGCCCACTTTACACCGACGAGGCCGCGGCCGCCGTCCGCGCCTTCAAGGAGCGCGAGGGCACCGCGACGCCAGAGGCCCCGCGCACCGTCCCGGCTCAGAGCGAGCGCTTCGGCGAGCGTGAGGGCGACGCCCCCGGCCCGACGCACCCGCCCGGCGAGAACGCCTCCGTCACGTCCTACGACGTGCTGATGCTTCGACTCGCGGACCCCGTCTACGCTGGGCTCTGGAAGGCTTTCAACCTGCTCTTCCTGGCCTTTGCTCTGCACCACGGCTTCTACGGGCTCAACAACGTCATCACCGATTACGTCCGCAACGACATGCTGCGGGTCGGCCTTGCCGCGCTGTCCTGGACGGTCGCGCTTGTGCTCTTCCTGATCGGTGCCTACTCCGTCATCGTCGCTGGCCTCTAGCGCCAGAGGCGCCCGGAGCGCTTTCCCCTCGCCTCTGGCGACCCTAAACCCATGACCTTCTCCCACGACATCGTCATCGTCGGCGCCGGAGGCGCCGGACTGATGGCCGCGCTCTACGCCGCCGAAGGCGGCGCCGACGTCGCCGTCGTTTCCAAGCTCCACCCGCTCCGCTCGCACACGGGCGCCGCGCAGGGCGGCATCGGCGCCGCGCTGGGCAACGAGGAGGAGGACAACTGGCTCTGGCACGCCTTCGACACCACGAAGGGCTCGGACTATCTGGGCGACCAGGACGCCATCGAGCAGATGTGCCAGGACGCGCCGCGCACCATCATCGAGTTGGAGCACTACGGCGTGCCGTTTAGCCGCACCAAGGCAGGCAAGATCGCGCAGCGCCGTTTTGGCGGGCACACGCGCAACTTCGGTGAGGCCCCCGTCCGCCGCGCGTGCTACGCGGCCGACCGCACCGGCCACATGATCCTGCACACGCTCTACGAGCAGTGCGTCAAGAAAAACGTCAACTTCTACGACGAGTACCAGGTGCTCGATCTCATCCGCGACGGCGACGGTCCCGTGGCAGGCTGCGTGGCCTATGAGATCCTGACCGGCGAGGTCCACACCTTCCACGCCAAGATCACCTGCTTCGCGACGGGCGGCTACGGCCGCGCGTTCAAGACGACGAGCAACGCCCACGCCGGAACCGGCGACGGCTTCGCGATCGCGCTCCGCGCAGGCCTCCCGCTGGAGGACATGGAGTTCATCCAGTTCCACCCCACGGGCCTCTACCGCCTCGGCATCCTCATCACCGAGGGCGCCAGAGGCGAGGGCGGCATCCTCCGCAACTCGGAGGGGGAGCGGTTCATGGAGCGCTACGCGCCGACGGTCAAGGACCTCGCGCCGCGTGACATGGTGAGCCAGTGCATTTACAAGGAGATCCGCGAGGGCCGCGGCGTCAACGGCCGCGACCACGTCGTGCTCGACATGACGCACGTTGGCAAAGAAGTCCTGGAGCACAAGCTGCCCGAGATCAGCACCTTTAGCCGCGTCTACCTGGGCATCGACCCCGTTAAGCAGCCCATTCCGGTGGCGCCGACGTGCCACTACGCGATGGGCGGCATCCCGACCAACGTGGACGGGCAGGTCATGGCCTCTGGCGACCGCTCCGACGTTGTGGAGGGGATGTACGCCTGCGGCGAGTGCGCGTGCGTGAGCGTCCACGGCGCCAACCGTCTGGGCACCAACTCCCTGCTCGACCTCGTCGTCTTCGGACGACGCACGGGCATGGCGATGGCGAAGGCCATCAAGGAAGGCCAGGGCCACAACGCCATGACCGATGCGCCAGAGGCCCGCACGCGCGAGATGCTCGACGGCATCCTCTCGCGCACGAACGGCGAGCGCGCGGTGTCCATCCGCACGGACCTGCAGGAGACCATGATGAAGAACGTCTCGGTCTACCGCACCGACGAGACGCTCGGCGAGGCGCTGGACGACCTCCAGACGCTCCGCGAGCGCGCCGCGACGGTCACCTGCGACGACAAGGGCAAGCGGTTCAACACCGACCTCATGGACGCCGTCGAGATCCAGTTCATGGTGGACTACGCCGAGGCCATCACGGTCAGCGCCCGCAACCGGACCGAGAGCCGTGGCGCTCACCTCCGCGAGGACTACTCGGACCGCAACGACGACCAGTGGCTCAAGCACACCATGTTCTGGAGCGACCAGAAGGGCGGCACCGAGCTCGGCTACAAGGACGTCATCATCACCCAGTTCCAGCCCAAGGAGCGGAAGTACTAGCCCAGGGAATGGGGACTGGCGACTGGGGACTGGCAGAACACGCCCCCCGGTCCCCAACCCCTAGTCCCTAGTCCCCCACACAATGGAAATCAAAGCTGCTGCTCCCACCGCTGCCGATAAGGCCGCCAAAGCTGAGCGCACCCACAAGGCGCCAGAGGCCGAGATGACGCTCACCGTCAAGGTGAAGCGCTACGACCCCGAGAAGGACGCCCGCCCCCGCTGGCAGGAGTTCCAGGTCCCTGCGGACCCGATGGACCGCGCACTGGACCTCCTCCACTACATCAAGTGGCACCTCGACGGCTCGTTGTCCTTCCGCAAGAGCTGCGCACACGGCATCTGCGGGTCCGACGCGATGAAGATCAACGGCGAGAACAAGCTCGCCTGCTCGATCCTCGTCCAGGACATGGGCCTCAAGAACGGTGACACGATCACGTTCGAGGCGCTGCCGGCTGCGCCCATCGTGAAAGACCTCGTCATCGATCAGAGCCGATTCTTCGACAAGTACCGCGCGGTCATGCCCTGGCTCATCCACGATGGCCCGACGCCGGAGAAGGAGCGCATCCAGAGCCCGGAGCAGCACGCCGTCATCGAGGACGCGACGAAGTGCATCATGTGTGGAGCGTGCACGCACTCGTGCCCGAGCACCTGGGCCGACCCGGACTACCTCGGGCCCGCGGCCATGCTCAAGGCGTACCGCTACGTCTTCGACTCCCGCGATACGGAGTCCGAGGAGCGCCTCAAAGTCGTCGACTCCAAGGACGGCCTGTGGAAGTGCTACACCATCTTCAACTGCGTGCAGGCATGCCCCAAGGGCATCGACATCACGCGCTGGCTCTCTGCGCTCAAGCGCAAGTCCGTCACGACGCGCTACTAGCCCCTGGCGTCTGAGACAGGTTTAGCGCCCCGCTCGCTTCGGTGAGCGGGGCGTTTTGTTTGCGCCAGAGGCCTCTGGCGCGGGATCGGAATACGAGCTTTTGCGCTGTGCCTGGCAACAATCCCGCATCGCGCCGGTTAGCACACCAGCACCGGCCCCGCCGGTGACTCTAACAACAGGGTCCTCCCTGCTTGCCAGCCCGCCCGCGACTCCGGTTGCGGGCGGGTCTGTTTTAGGCCTCTGGCGCCATAGGTGGCGCGTAGATCTTCGCACGCTCGAATGGCGTCTGAGCAGACCTCTTCTCCGCCGCCTGTGATCCGCCTGCTCGCCTTCGACCTCGACGGCACCCTTATCCGCTCCGAAGAACTCAAGGCGCAATCCTACGCCTGGGCCGCCGAGCAGCTTCGGCCGGGCATCGACCGCGGCGAGGTGGAACGCGCCTACGGGCACCTCGTGGGGCACTCCCGCGAGGAGATCTCGCGCTCGCTCGTCGACACGTTCTCGCTCGCGCCAGAGGCCCGCGAGCACGCCTCTGGCGCGAGCCGAGAGCCGTGGCAGACGTACGTGGGCATCCGGCTGGAGCGCTACCGTGCGATGCTGGCGGACCGTGACCTCGTGCGCGCGAACACGTGGCCGGAGGCGGCCGCGCTGTTGGAACAGGCGCGAGAGGTCGCCGAGCGCGTGGCGCTGGTCACCACCAGCGAGTGCTGGGCCGCGACGGCGGTCCTAAACGCCCTGGACTGGCACGACCACTTCGACGCCGTGGTCACCGCGGACGACGTGCCGAGCGTAAAGCCGCACCCCGCGGGGTACGACCTCGCGATGGAGAGGCTAGGCGCACGGGGCGATCGCACGCTCGCGATCGAGGACTCGCCCGCGGGACTCCGCGCCGCCCTCGCGGCCGGGATCCAGCCTCTGGCGGTGCCCACCCATTACACACGTGCCCGCGTCGCGAAGATGGTGGAGGCGGGCGAAGTGGGGGCGGCGGCTGTCGTAGCGCCAGAGGCGCTCGCGGAGACGGTACACCGGAGGGTCTCGGAGATGGCGGGCTGATAGCCCCGCCTCTGGCGCCAGCGGCTACCCCCGACCTGCGAGGGCGCGCGCCTCGGCGGAGCGCCCGGCTTTGTGCAACGCCTCAATGGTGGCCTGCCGCAGCGGCTCGTCGTGGGCGGTCGTGCGGAGGCGGGCAAGCCAGCGATCCGCGAGAGCGCCAAGCGAGCCTCTTGCGCGGTGCACCCGGATCAGGCTGGCGTAGGCGGCGGGGCCGTCCAGCGCAGCCGCCCTTTCCCAGGCCAGTGCCGCAGCGTCCCACTCGCCCACGCTCTCGTACCACCGGCCCGCTTCTGCGTGGACGACGAACGCCTCTGGCGCGAGCCGAGCCGCGCGCGCAAAGGCGTCGCGGGCCCTATCGACTTGGCCGAGCGCCGCGAGGGCGCGGCCCTGAAACGCGCCGATCCACGCGCTTTCTGGATCCGATGCCTGGAGTTCCTCTAGCACCTCAAGCGCGCGCTGCGCGTCGAGATCGACCGCAAGAGCGAGGGCGTCTTCAGCCACGCGAGAAGCGGCCCGGGCGTCCAGGCCCGGGCGTTCGAGAGCGGGCGTGGCGTCGGTCTGAAGGCCGGAGCCGGCGAGGGCCGCCTGCGCGTCCGCGCGGCCTCTGGCGACCAGGGCGAGCGCGAGTCGCGCGGCGCGGATCGCCTGCGTGGGATCACGGTTCCATTGCGCGAGGCGTAGCGCGACCCGCGGATCGTCGCCAGAGGCCAGATCGCGCGTTGGCACGCGGGCCTCGGGAAGCGGCAGCGAGAGCGCGTACGCTGCGGCAGCCTCCGGCGAGGGCGCGCGCGCGCGCCAGAGGGCAGCGACGCGGCGCACCGCGTCCAGATCGTCTACGCGGTGGGCGGCTCGAACGGCTGCGCGAGCGTCTGCTGCGTCGCCAGAGGCTCCAAAGGCGGCTTCGTAGAGGCGAGCCGCATCAGTCCAGCGGTCGAGAAGCGCGTGGGCGCGGGCGGAGCGGCGGAGCGACCAGGCGGCGTTGCCGCCCATCGCGCGGAGCGTGTCCAGAACGGCCTCGGCCTCCACGGGCCGCGCGCTCGCCGCGAGGGCGTCGCCCAGGCGGGAGACGACGGCCGTGTCCTCTGGCGCGATCTCCCGCCATGCCTCCAGCACGCCGACAGCTGCGGGCGCGAAGCCGACCTGCTCGTACGCCGCCGCGACGCCGTCGTACGCGGCGGGCCTGTCTGCAAAGCGCTCCAGCACGTCCCCGAAGGTCTCGGCCGCACGCTCCGTCTCGCCAGAGGCCAGATAGGCGCGCCCGGCGAGCAAAGCGGCGCTGAGGTCTTCGGGCGCGGCCTCGGCCAGGCGAGCGGCGGAAACCGAAAGCGCCGCGGCATCGCCAGAGGCCGCATCGGCCTGGGCGACGAGGCGGAGCAGGACTGGATCTTCGGGCGCGAGGCGGAGCGCGGCTTCGGCGACCTCGCGGGCCTCTGGCGCGCGGTCCAACGCGAGCAGCGCCCCAGCTTCGAGGGTCCGCGCGTTCAGCATCTCCGGCGCGATCTCGCGCGCCTCGCGCGCCCAGGCGAGTTGCTGCTGGGGATCCGACGAGCGCACCGCGGCGACGAGCCGCACCTGTGCGGCGCGCTCGCGGGCGACCTCTGGCGTCATGCCGGGCGGCGGACTCCGACGCAGGGCGTCCAGCAGCGGAATCGCGTCCTCGAAGCGTTCGAGCGTGAGAAGGGCGTCGGCGCGGAGCGCCGTCAGGAGCGCATCGCCGGGGAAGCGCTGGAGCGCGGAGCGGGCGGCTTGCTCGGCGCCAGAGGCGTCGCCGGAGCGGAGGCGCGCGGAGGACAGCGCGACGTGCGCCGACGCCAGGCCCGGCCTCTGGCGAACGGCGGTTTCGGCGTGGCGCGCAGCCTCGGCGTAGCGCCCGGCACGGTAGGCCTCGTCCGCCCGGGCCATCGGGTCCGAGGTCTGAGCGCTCGCGCCAGAGGCGAGCGAGAGAAGGAGGAAGACGAGGAAGCGCATGGGACCCATCCTACGCACGCGGCGCGGCGGCTAGCGCCTCGCGCGGACGGCCTCGCTCGGCGCGCCCTCGTTGCCGGACGTGTCCACGGCGCGGACGCGGAACCACGGCCCAAAGTCCGTCGGCACGCGCAGCGTCGTTTGGGTCAGAGGCTCGCCCACGGCCTGGAACACGCCGGTCGGGATGCTGGAGGATTCCACGACGTAGTGCGCGAGGTCTTCGGCCGGCACGGCGGGCCAGGTGAGCACCGTCACGTCGCGGTCCAGCCGCGCGCGGAGGTTGTAGACCGGGCGCGGCGGGTCGGGGTCGGGCCGCGCGAACGCCAGAGGCTCGGAGCGCGGGCCTTCGTTCGCGAGCGTGTCCACGGCGGCGACGGCGTACGTGTACCGCACCGCGGTGAGCGCCGTCGTGTCACGGAAGCTCAGCGCCACGTCGGACACCTCCGCCAGAGGCTCTGAATCACGGTAGACGATGTAGCGGCCCACGTCGCGCGAGGCCGAGGCCTGCCAGCGGAGAACGGTCTGGCGCGAGGCGTCGTCCACGAGTGCGGCGAGGTCCGTCGGCGGAGCGGGTGGCGTGCGGTCCGGGAGTTGGAGCACCACCGCGGCAGTATCGGCCGAGAGCGAGGACGTATCGCGGGCCACGACGGCGTAGCGGTAGAAGGCGCCTTCTTCGAGCGCGCCGGTCTCGCCCGTGTCGAGCCAGGAGGCCTCTGGCGTGGGCTCCGCGTTGAGCTGCACGTCGGCCTCGCCACCGTTGTAGGGCCCGCCGTCCGCGGCCACGCGGCGGCGCAGCACGAGCGCGCCCTCGTAATCCGCGGCCTGAGGTGCGGTCCACGCGATGCGCACGCTGCCGTCCGCCAGAGGCTCGGCGCTCAGGTTCGTGACCGCGGACGGCGGCGTCGTGTCTTCCACCGTCGCGGCCACGGCGCCGCTCTGGCGGCTCTCGTTGCCCATCTCGTCTACCACCACGACGGCGTAGAAGTACGCGCCCGGCTCGGGCCGGTCGATGTAGACGGTTTCGAGGACCGCCAGAGGCTCGGCGTTGAGCCGCTCGTACGGGCCGTTGATGCGCTCGGCACGGAGCACCCAGTAGCCCGCCGCGTCGGAGACCACGCTGACCGGCCACGTCACGTCCACCACGTCGGCCCCGTCCTCGCGCCGCGCGTTCGCGCCGATGCCGTCCAGCGGCGGCGGCGGCTCTGCCGCCAGAGGCTGGTAGCGCGCCGTCTCGGTCCGGGCCTCTTGCGCCATCGCGTCCACCGCCGCGACCGCCACCGCGGCGGTTTCCTCTGGCGAGGCAAGCGTGATGACGGTGGAGTACGCCGTCTGGTTGTCCACGCGAAGGATCGCCGGGCCCCCGTCCACCGGCACCATCTCTCCGCCGGCCTCGCGGTAGAGCCGGAAGTGCACCACGCCGTCGTCCTCTCCCCCGCTCACCAGGGGGTTCGCCGGGTACTCCCAGGCCACGGTCACGCGCCGGCCCACATGATCCAGCGCGAGGGAGTCGGGCGCCAGAGGCCTCTGGCGCCGGATGGTGACGGTGGCCTCGGCGGCTTCACCATCCGGCCGGAGGTCAGCGTCGACGCGGGTCGCGCGGTACGTCACCGTCGCGCCGTCGGGCGCGGTCTCGTCGATGACCAGGCGGCCCAAGCCACGCGCTACGTCGGGCGAGAGAAATGCCGCGAGGCGGTTGGAGACGGGCCCGGTGCGGACGCGGAAAAACGCCTCGGCGGGCGTCTCGTCGTCCTGAACGAGTGCTTCCAGCGCTTCTACGCCGGCCACGCGCACGAACGCGCTTGGCGAGACCGGCGCCGCCAGAGGCTCGGCGGTGAGCGTGTCGAGGATCCCGCCGCTCTCACGCGTGACCACCACGCCGCCATCGGGGCGGAGCGGCAGCGTGTGGTAGACGTGCGTCCGGCCCGCCTCGTCGGTCAGCACGCGGAGGCCTGCGCTGGCGAGGCCGCCCGAGGCGGATTGCGCCGAAGCCTCTGGCGCGAGAAGCACGAGGGCGAAGGCCAGAGACAGGAAACGGGAGAGCGTCATCGGGTGGGAGTGGATCGGTCGTCATTCTATACACCGAGAAAGCCGGCGCGGCGCGTCACCGGGCCGCGCGGCGCTGCTCCTCGGCGGCGACGGCGGCCTTGAGGTCGGGGTCGCTCAGGCGAGGCAGGCCCAGGTTTTCGCGGCAGGACCGGACGGCGTCGGCGGGGTCGAGCTCCAGCGAATTGTCCAAGCACCGCGTCAGGGCGGCGCTGGCGCCTCCGCCGCGGCGGCGCTCTTCTTCCTCCTGGATCATGCGGCGGAGTCCGTCCGCGTCCGGCCTGGGCATCCCTGCCCGCTCTACGCACTGCTGAACGGCCTCGCGGGCGCTCACGCCAGAGGCCTCAGCGTCGATCACGCACGCGCCGTACGCGTCCAGCAGGGCCTCTGGCGGTTGGTACGCCACCCACGCCGTGCGCGAGGACGTGCGGCCGACCCCGTTGCGAGCCTCAATGGTGATCGCGATGTCGGAGCCGGGAGCGGGCAGCCGTGCGGCCTCTGTCGCGGTCAGTCCAGCCGAGGCCTGTCCGTTCGGCGCCAGAGGCACCTCGATAACGGTCGTGGCGCCCACGAGCGAGCGGCCTCCAAAGCGCGGCACGCGCACCTTGACGGTTGCAGACACGACGCCGGTTTCCGGGTCCTGGGGCGGCGTCGCGCGGACCTGGGCGGTGATGCGGCCCGCGCGGTCTCTCTCGAACGAGACCGAGGCCTCACTCACGACGGGCGCCGTCGGGTCGTGGACGACGAGCGACGTGGTGGCGCGGCTCGCGACGCCCTGGCCGTTGATGGCGCGGACGCTGACCCACTGCTCGCCATCGCGGGCGTACCGCCATGTGAGGTGCTGCGCGGCCGGGCGCAGGGCGACGTCCTCCGGAACGGTCCAGTCCACACGGAGCGAGTCCCGCGGCCACGCGCGGAGGTCGTCCAAGCCCGGGGCGCTCCCGACGGCCACCTGGTAGCCCAGGATGCCGCTCTCGTTGTCCCGCGAAACGCGCGAGAGGGTTAGAACGGGCCCGCCGAGAGCCGGCCACACGCGGACGGTCGGCGTCGTGGGCCGCGTGGGGTCCGCGCGGCGGATGGGCTCGGTGACGACGGGCGCGCTCAGGCCACCCGCCTGGTTCTGCGCCCGCGCGATAATGCGGAACGAGCCCGTAAAGGGGAACGGGAAGGCCGCCGTCCGCGAGTTGAAGCGGCTCTGCTGGTTCCAACCCCACCCCTGGTTCGTGGAGTCGAACCGGGCGACGCCAGAGGCCGCGACCCACCCCAGGTCGTAGTGGCTGATCCCGCTTTCCGGATCGCTCCCGTCCCACGTCACGTCAACGGTTTCCGCGTCGATGTCGCTCGTGTCGAACTCGATGCGCTGCGCGTCCCACTCTGCGCGGGCGCGGACCGCCGGGCGCTGCACCGCCGGCCCGGCGGGCGGGATCACAACCGGGGCCTCTGGCGCCACGCTCAGCGTCACCTCGGGCGGCGTCGCGTCGTGCGTGATCCCCTCGTAGCGGGTGTAGACCGAAGACACGGCGCCTGCGCCGTTGGTCGCGCGGACGGAGAGGTAGACCGGCGTGGAGCCGAGGTTGAGGCCGTACAAGGTTCCCGCGATGGCGTCGCCCGCGCCCCAGCCGCCCCAGCCCGTCGCCTGCGTGCTGGTGCTGCGGTCGCCCTGGAAAACCTCCCAGTTCCGCACGTCTGTTCCGCCTCGTGTGGTGCCCAGCGCCACCTCCCATTGCGCGATGCCGCTCTCGGGATCGCGGGAGGACAGCACGAGGTCCAGGCGTGAGGAATCCGGCGCCCACGTCGTGCCTGCGCGGCGCGTGTTGGGTAGGACGGCCGTCGGGACCGCTGGCGGCGTCGCGTCCGTGCCGTCCACCGATCCGCCTTGCCCCTGGGTAGACGTGCCGCCCTCCGCCAGAGGCACGGTTGCCTGCACGTAGCGGGTGGCCGTCACGCCGCCGGCGCTTCTGGCGCGGACGTAGAGCGTGGTGCGGGCGGCGGTCTGCGTGCGCGAGCGGCGCAGCATGGGGAACTCCTGGATCGCGATGTTCGCGTCGGGGAACCAGCCGTCTCCCGGAGACGCGGTGCCTGAGGTGAGGTACGGCACATCATCGTAGACCGACGCCAACGACGGGCCGTTGACGCGGAAGGCGTAGCTCAATTCCGGCACGCCAACCGGGTGCCCCACGCCCCAGATCACGCTGGCCATGCGCAGGCCGGCGTCGTCGGTATCGCCTTCCAGGCGGAGGTAGGCGATGTCCGGCGGCGCGAGCGCGTCCACCACGTCCGCACGAGCGTTGCGCACGCCAGAGGCCGCGGGTAGGCCGGCGTCTGTCCGCCACGCCTCGTACTGCTCAATCATGCCGTATGTGGACACCAGCATCCCGGCCTTGAGGCCGTACATCTCGTCGATGGTGGACGTAAACGTGGCGTGCGCCGTTGTCAGCGCTGGCCGCTGCGCGTCGTACGCGGTCACGAGGCGTTGCACGGCCGACTCCGACGCGGTGACGACCTCGGCCAGCCCGCGCTTGGGCATCTCCAGCCAGAACTGGTCGGCGGCCTGGTTGAACGTGGCGCGGACGCTGTTGCGGAGCGTCGTGTTGTTCGGACTCTGGCGCAGATTGTTGACGCTCGCGATGAAGTCGTTGGCGCGCGAGGTGCCCTCGCTCACGTTGCCGTTGAACTTCCAGATCGCGCGGAGCCTCTCCGCACCGGCCTCTCCAATTTCCTGGGCTTCGGTCGCAGAGAGTCCGTTGTTCATCCAGGCGTCCCTCCAGTGCGCGGCGTTGCGGACGGCTGTCCGCATCGCGCCGCCAGAGGCCAGCGGGAGTGAGGGCAGGAGCGCCTCGCGCGTGGAGGCCCACTCGCGGAGGTCCCACAGGCGCTGCACGGCGTAGGCGTAGTACCCGTCCAGGTCCAGCGATGCGTTCACAAAGCCGTAGCCGACGGCGTTGACCGCGGTGCCGGTCGTCTCCACGGCGCTGATGTCGGGGAGGCCGGCGCCCCAGTTGACCGCGCTCGCGCCGTCCAGCACGAGGTCCACGAGCTTGGCGCTCGCTGCCGCCGCTCCCAAAGCGTCGCGGTACGCCTGGTCGAGAGCGGCGAGGTCCGCGTCGAAGCCGTCGAGCGCGTCCGCGCCTGCGTCGTACGCGGCCACGTCGTAGGTGAAGCCGGGGCTTTGGAGCACCTGCCCGCCCGCGCCAACAACGGCAGGGCGGATCGCGGAGACGGGGTTCGGGACGTTGAAGGCCGCCGGGTCGCCAGAGGTCGTCGCGTCTCGGAGTTGGGTGGCGAGGGAGCCCAGCACGGTCCGGGCGGCCGCCAAGCGTTGCGCCACCTGATCGGCCTCGGCGCTCACAGCCTGGATCTTCTGCGCGACGGCGTCGGCGTCGGCCTGGGAGGCGCGCACGGCGGGCTGAGACTCCGAGTGCGCGTTGCCCGCAAACGGCGTGGACGCAGAGCGCTGGCCGTAGTAGCCGGACTGCTGGTCGGCGGTCGAGCCGCGCATCACGTTGGTATAGAGCCAGCCCTCATACGTGCCCGGGTCCGAGAACGCGGCGGTGCCGAACAGTGCGCGCTCGTCGGCGATCACCGCGTCCAGGACCGGGCCTCTGGCGGCGGAGGCCGGGACATCCCACGGTCCCTTGTTGGCGAGGAGCATGTGCGTGCCCGCGAGGCGGATATCCGAGGCGGACACGCGGTAGTTGGCGGGGTTCGCCAGCTCGGCCGCGAGGGCCGCCTGCGCGGCTGCGAGCGCGTCCTTGGCTGCGGCCATCTCGCTCTGGGCCTCTTGCGCCTTGGTCTGCGCGCCAGAGGCGTCGGCGCGAGCCTGCTGGATGGCGGCGTCCAGGTCGGCGTTACGACCGGTGCCCCAGTCCACATCGCCGCGGGAGTCGCCCTTGACCCACCCCGCGATGGTGCCATCGAAGACGAAGGCGACGGTGACTGTGGCGCTGCCCGCGAGGTAGACCTCGTAGAGCGCGTCGCTCCGTTTCAGGAAAAGACCCTTCGCGTCGGCGCGGAGCGCGGCGAGGCCGCCGAGCACGTCGAAGCCGATGTAGAGCCCGGCGTAGGCGCCGAACGGGTTGGTGCCGTTCGGCAGGTTCCAGACAAGGAGGTCCATGCCTGCTTCTGCCGAGACGATGGCGAGGTCGCCGCTGACCTCGACGGTCAGGTCCAGCAGCATCCCGTCCGGGCCGGCCATGAAGTCGCCGTCGGCTTCGAGGAAGGAGAGCACGTCCGCCTCCAGGTAGCCGTCGATGCCCCAGACAGCGGGGCCGCTGCCCTGCTTGAGCGCGAAGAAGTCCAGCCCGGCCTCGGCGTCCAGCGCGGGGCCGAACTCGGCGTAGAAAGCCACGCCGCCCTCGACGCCAGAGGCGCCCGATCCATAGAGGACCGTGAGGTACATGTCGGCTGCGAGGAGGTTGGTGCCGGGGTTGCTCTGCCCGTACATCGTCGTGTTCACGTCTAGCTTGGTGAACTGGTCGGTGACGGTGAGGAGCACGTGCCCCTTCAGCATCGCGGTGCCCATCGAGGGCTCTTTGATGACCGAGGCGCCCGCGTAGAGGAATGCCGCGAACTTCAAATCGCTGACCTCTGGCGTGGGCCCGACGAGCCGGAACGGGCGCCCGTTGGCGGTGGCGCCGGCAAGCGCGGTCTCGACGAGCCTGAAGTCGTCGATCTCAGGCCGGTAGAAGAAGCCGCCGCCGATGCCGTCCAACTCGATGATGACGGGGATGATGGGGATCGGGACCGTCGCGGCGGCGAAGATGCCGAAGCGGAGTTCGTCGTTGAGCGTCGAGATTTTGCCTGCGGCGCCGAAGCCCGTCTGACCGAAGGTGCCGCCACCGGCGACCTCGAAGAGGAAGCCCTCGTTCGGGACCTGGCGGTAGCGCATGGACGCCTTGAGGCTCGCGGCGTCGCTCATCGCCATCTCCACGTCGGTCAGCGCGATCTCGAAGGCGCCGTTGGTCTCCTCGTAGAACAGCACCTCGGCGATGCCGCCCACGAAGGCGTCCGTAAACGAGATCCGCAGCGCGGGGTTGGCGGCGCCGTCCCCGAAGCGGAGGTACTGCCGCACGGCCACGTCCACCATCTCGGTCTCCGCGGAGCCTCTGGCGCCAGAGGCCCGGCGCTCCATCTGCAGCGTCTCGTTCTCGGCGTAGGTGAACTCGCCGACGGTGAGCGAGAAGATCTCCGAGAGCGTGAACGTGGCGCCGCCGGCGAAACGGCCGATGTTCTCGACGCCTTCGGTGGAGACGATGAAGTCCTCGAAGCCCGCCGAGCCCTCCACGGCGTCCAGCGCGAAGCCGGCGCGGCCTCCGAGCGTGAGGCGGAACGGGAGGTTGCCCCCATTCGGCCGCTGCACGTTGGTCTCGATCTGGAGAGCCGTAAGGGCAAAGCGGAAGAAGTCGTACTCGAACTCCAGCGGGTTGCTCGTGGACACGCTGGACGACGACACGCGCCACGCGGTCTCGCCAGAGGCCGTGAGCCGCACGCCGTAGTCGGTCAGAATGTCGGCGGCCTGGCCGAAGTAGATGTGCTTGGTGGGGTCGCTCCGGTCGTTCTCGACGTAGAGGACGCCTGTGGCCAGCAGCGCGGACTGGGCGGGCTGCGCGATGTTGAGGTCGAGCGCGGCGGCGGTGAGCTTGAGCGTGCCGAAGTCGCCTGGGATGGCGAACTCCGTGTTGGGGTTGTTCGCGAAGTCGAACGTAGGGCCGGTAATCGTCGGGCGGCCGGTGCGGTCGATGCGGGCGGTCATGGACGCGCTGCTCGCGACGGGCGCGGGGAGCGTCGCCGTCGCGGCCAGCTTGAGCGCGAGGCCGCTGGCGACGTTCTGCCCGGCGACGATGCTGACCTCGTCCACGACGAAGGCGTCCGGGATGACGGCGATGTCGCGGAACAGGACCGCCTCGCCAGAGGCTAGCGACACGTCTCCGTCGGAGCGGACGCGGAGGCCGTCGACCGTGAGCGTCTTGTCGAGGAGGACGGCGGAGCCGTCGAGTTCGACGGCCATGAGCACGCTCGCGCCGTTGACGTCTACGCTCGCGCCGATGTCGGTCGCGGTAAGGGCGAGAACGCCGCCGAAGAGGTCGAGCGCCTGCGGTGGGAGGTCGCCCTGGGCGGCAACGGTGACGTAGGGCGCCCGCGTGGTGAGCGTGAGATCGCGCACGGTAAGCGCGAAGCCGTCGCCCAGCAGGTCGGTTTTGAACAGGCCCGCGACGGAAAGCGACAGCTCCTGGTCGTTGAGCGTGAAGTCCCAGACCTTCTGCGGGTCGTTCGCGTCTGGGATGGGCTCGAACGTCGCGAAGTCCATGTCCAGACCTTCGGCAGGGAGGTTGCCCGCATCGATCTCGCCGCCCCACGCGCCGCTCTCGTAGGCGAGGACGACGTGAATGGGCTGTTCATCGCCGTTCTCGTCGGCGTAGAGCGAGGAGTAGACCTGGCCCGACAGGCGGAGCACGCGGCCGCTGGCGCCAGAGGCCACCTCGGCGCCGCGGAGGGCGACGCGGACGGGGCCGAAGGACTCCTCGTAGATGGGCGTGACGGCCTCTTGCGAGGCGTCGTAGGCGGCGGCGAACTGCCCCAGCGCGCCCGCGATGTTGTCGAGGCCGCTGGCGCTGACGCTCGCGGAGAGCGCGAAGTCGGCGCCGGTGAGCGCGTCGGGGAGGTCCGCCGTGAGCGAGGCGGAGAGCTGGCCGTTGGCGAAGGAGAGCGCCGTGAGCGTGACGGGCAGGCCGGTGGGACCGGAGAGGTCCGTCGCGCCCGTCAGCGAGAGCGAGGCGTTGCCGACGTTGCCGAGGTCGTCCAGCGTGACGCTAAAGGCGGCCTGCACGACCGTCGCGCCCAGCGCGGGCAAGACGAGGTCGACGGTCTGGTTGGGCGCCGTGGCGACGGTCGTGCCGTTGCCGTCGCGGGTGACGACGAGCCGCGACTGCCCCTCGGCGTCGGGGCCGATGTCGAGGTAGCCGACGTCCTCGGTCGGTAGCGCGATGCGCTCGGGGATGAGCGCGAGCGCGGCGCCGATAAAGTCGGCGTGGAAGCCGCTGGCGTCGAGGTAGGCGATGCGGTTGCCGCCGTCCTCGAAGTCCACCACGCCAGAGGCCACGCGGACGGGGTCCAGGCCGATCTGGAACTGGCGGAAGTCGAGGTCGAGGTTGCCGTACGTCTCGCCGTTGTACGCGATAAAGCCCGTCCCGCCCGCATTGAAGCCGACGCCCTGCGGCGTAATGGTGACCTGGCCGCTGGCGGCGAGGCGCGCCGCGGCGCCGACGGGCACGGGCGCCAGAGGCGAGACGACCGTCCAGTCGAGGGTGGCGTCGAGTTGGAGGTCCAGCGCGGCGGCGGCCTGGATGGTGGCGCTGCCGCCGACGACGTCGCCGGAGAAGCCGATGGCGAAGTCAGTGAAGCTGACCGAGGCCGATGACGCATCGCCGGGCAGATCGATGGTGCCGCCGCCGGTGACCTGCACGCGGTCTTGCGTGAGCCGCAGGCCGTCCACGGTAAAGGCGAACAGCGGATCGGGCGAGCCGAACGGCACGCCGAGCGCCAGAGGCCCGGCGAAGTCGATAAAGCCGTTGTCCAGCTCGCCGGTGAGGAGGTTGACGGTTCCGCGCCCAACTGCGCGGAGGTCCGGGTCGTTTTCGCGCGCCCAGGTGCCGACGAGGATGCCATCGTAGACCGCGCTCGACGCCGCTGGCGAAACGGTGATCGCGAGGGACGAGGTGACGGCGGGAGCCGCCGCATCGGTCGCGGCAAAGGCGACGGTCGCGGGGCCGAAGGCGAGCGAGCCGCACGGCACGAACGGGCTCGCAACGCCGTTGAAGTCACCCGCGGCGTTCAGCGTGAGCGTCACGTCGGCAGGGACGCAGGCGGCCTCTGGCGCGAAGAGGTCCGGCGGGTCGAGTTCGCCCGTCAGCGTGAGTTCGATGCCCTGCGCGTTGCCATCGCGGTAGAGGCGGCCGCTGGCGGTCTGGAACGCGAACGCGGCGCCAGAGGTCGGGTTGAGCGTGACGCTTGCGGCGTCGTCGAAGGTGTACGGCTCCATCGCGCCCACCCACACGCCGCCATCGTATCCGACGCCGTTGAGCAAGATGGTATCGTCGCCGAGCGCGGGCGCCGCGTCGGCGAGTTCGTCCAGGCGGAGGAGCAGGTCGGCGCGGAGCGCGGTGAGGTCGGGGACGCTGAGCGCCCACGGGAGCGTGAGGTCGCGCGTGATGTCCAGCGTGACGATCTCCAGCGAGAGCGGGCCGAACGCGACCGGCGGGACGCTGAGCGCGGGCTGGCCGCTGGCGGAGAGCATCTGCCGGGGCAGACGGAAGCCGCTGTTGGTGACCGTCGCGGACTGGAGCGGGACCGAGACCTTCTGCGTGGCGCCGTCCGGGCCTTCCACGTCGAGGAGAAGCGTAAGGTCGAGCGCGACCTCGAAGGCGGGCGCCTGGCCCTGCCGCGGCGTGAGGCTGAGCGTTTTGAGGCTGTCCACGCGCAGCGCCAGAGGCCCGGCGTCCAGACGGCGGCCGTCGATGCTGGCGCGCGGCGTGAGGCTCGTGACCTGGAAAGAGGCGCCTCTGGCGACGGCTTCGAGGCCAACGCCCGCGAGCTCGTCGGCGTTGACGTCGCGCAGCGCGAAGTCGGCGCCGAGCGTGAGGGCGAGGCCCGGCTTGGGACCGAGCGCCAGCGGCACGTCGATCAGGGCGTCCAGACGGTCCACGGTCAGCGTCGCGCTCGCGCCAGAGGCGTCGCCCGCGAGCGTCACGTCGGCGCCGAGGTCGCGGAGCGCGAGGCCGCCGCGGATGCGGTTGGAGGAGAGCAACAGCGAGGCCGTGCCCGCGTCGCCCAGCGTTTGCTCAAACGCGATGGGATCGCCCGCGAGGTGGAGCCCCCACGTCGGCACGCCCGCTACGTCCTGCTCGCCGTAGACGAGCTCGCGGACCTCGAAGGGCACGCCGTACGGCTCCAGCGAGAGCGTGGGCGAGAGCGCGGCGCGGACCTCGCCGGCCGAGACCTGGCCGCTGGCGTCCAGCGCGAGGTCGGTGAACTGAACCGCCACGCTCGGCGCCTGGCCTGTGGCCGCGCTTAGCGCCGGTACGGCGAGCGCCAGAGGCCCGCGCGTGGAAACTGCGATCCCGCCCGAGCCGAGCTCCTGCACGTCCACGAGCGCGTTGCCCTGCGGATCGCGCAAGACGACGTACGCCACGTCCTGGGTCGGCAGACCCAGCGTGTCGGGCAAGAGGCCTTCGGCAAAGGCGGGGTCCAGGCGGAAGCCGCTGGCGTCGAGGACCGCGACGCGGACGCCAGAGGCTGTGGAGAAGCCCGCCTCGCCTCTGGCGACGCCGAAGGGGAACAGGTCGAGCCCGAAGTCCTGGAAGTCCACGATGGCCTCGGCGTCGATGGGGCCGGCCTGGACGGCGGCGCGGGCCTGCCCGCTGGTGCGGATCTGCCCGGCGGAGATCTCGACGCCCTGGCCGAGCGAGAGCAGCGCGCCCGGCGCGAGGTCCAGGCGGGCCGTATCCGGCACGGCGCGGAAGGCGGGCTCGGAGAACGAATCCAGCCCAGCCTGGAGCGCGAAGGGCGCGTCGAAGAGGATGCGGCCGTCCAGGCCCAGCCGGTCGAACGGCACGCGGACGGCGTCGAACGTGGCGCCGATCTCGGAGCCGTCGGAGAAGAGCAGCTTCTGGCGCTCGTCCATCGCGATGCCGCCCAGACCCAGCGTGGCGCCCTGAATCTCGAAGGTCAGCGCCGCGGCCTCTGGCGAAGGGACGGCCCACTGGAACGGCCCGGCGATGGTAGCGCTGAGCGTGTCGATGCGCGCCGCGTCCAGGTCGAAGCCCGCGAAGCCGACGGCGTTGTCCGTGTCGCTGAGGGCGATCTCGATGTCGCTCGCGAGGTACGCCTGCGTGCCGCCGCCAGAGGCCCGGTCGAAGGTCAGCGTGGCGCGTGTCACCCGCCCGTCCATCGGGCCGAGTGGGAACGGGCAGGCGAGCGCGGGGAGTTCAGCCACGCCCGCGATGCTGCCGTCTTGCAGGATGGAGAGATCCAGGTCGGCGCCAGCAGTGGCCGGGCCAGCGCAGCTAAAGGGCGCGCCGAGCTCGAGCTGCGCCGCGAGGTCCAGCGCGCCATCGCGCACGTCCAGGCTCTGGAGCGAGACGCCGGCGGTCAGCTCGCCGCCCAGACTCTCGATGACGACGGCCGTGCCGGGCGCGATCTCCAGGCGACAACCATTGAACGCCGTTCCCGCCAGAGGCAGCGTAAGCACGCCGTCGGCGTAGCCCGCCGAGCCCAGGTCCACCTCGCGGCCTCGGAGGCAGGCTGGCATCGCGGGCGTGTCGGGCATTTTCAGTTTGCTGCGCAGCGCGAAGCGCCACGCGCGGGCGGTGCTGTCGGCCTCTTGCGCGAGGCTGTCGGCGCTCGCGCGGATCCCGCCGAGCGACGGGAGAGGGATCGTGAGGTCCGGCAGCGTCAGTTCGGTCAGGTCCAGCCCGAAGCCGCCCAGGCGGACCGGCCGCGCGCCCAAGCTCACGCCAGAGGCCGTGATGGCGGGGACCTCCAGGCCTCTGGCGCTGATGCCGAGGTTCATCTGTGGCAGCGAGACGCCGAGAGCCGGGAACGAGAGAGCGCCGTCGAGGTCGAGCGAGGCCAGTTTCCAGCCCGCGTCCTCTGGCGTGGCGGCGGCCGAGGCCGCGGTGTAGGCCAGGCCGCTCAGGTCGAGGCCCGCGAGGTCCAGCCGCGCGATGCCGAGGTCGAGCGTGCCCGCGTTGCAGCTCGGGCGGAGCTCGCGGGCGGTCGCGCCAGAGGCGCTGATATCGACCGTGGCGAGGGCGGAGCAGGCGGCCTGCGGGGCGTCGAGCGCGGCGGTCAGGTCGGCGCGGAGGGCGGGCGAAATGTCACCCGAGGCGAGGTTGCCGGTCAGCGTGCCGCGCACGCCGCCCACCGTGAGCGCGAGCGAGGCGAGCCCGCCAGAGGCCTCCCCAGTAAGCGCGAGCGTTTCGTTGACCTCGCACGAGACCTGGGCGGTCAGCTCCGGGCCGGCAAGCGCGAGCCGGCCCAGGTCGCACTCGGGGCCGTTGAAGAGTTGGAGGCGGCCGTCCGCAAGCGTCTCGCCAGAGGGGAACGCGGCCTGGACGCGCGTGACGACAAGCGAGACGGGGTCCTCGCCCAGTTTGACGAGGCCGCTGGCGTCCTCGGCGACGAGCGTTCCCGCCACGCCGTTGCGCGTGAGCCGGACGGTGCCCGCTGAACGGATCGTCTGGCCCGCGATGACGAGCTGCGGGTCCGTCAGCGTGAACCCGCCGCCGACGGTCCACTCCACGGCGCGGAGGCGGAGCACCTCGTCCAACCCGTCGCCCAGTCCCGCCAGGAGCCCCTGGGAGACGCGCGCGCTGAGCCCGCCCGAGACGAGAACCGGCAGCTCATTGCCGACGCGCTGGATCTCCAGATCGTTGACCTGCACGGTTTGCGTGACCGCCCCGCTGGGCAGTTGCAGTTCGAGCGTGACCGCGCCGTCCAGCCGCGCGCCGAACTCGTCAACGTCGAGCGTGAGCCTCTGGCGCAGGATGGCGTCGCGCAGGCCGGTAAGGCGCGCGAAGCCAGGCTCCAGATCCAGAAAGTCGAGATCGGCGACCTGCCCGCCAGAGGCCGACGGGTCGTAGAGGAAAGTGCGGACCTCACTCGCGCCGCCCTCGGTAAAGGCGGTGAGCCGGTTCTCATCGCGCGCGACGACCTGCCACGCGTAGAGTTGGCCCGGCCGGAGCGCCTGCGGCAGCACGTCGCCCGCGGCGGGGAAGGACGTGGGCGGCGGCGTGTTCGCGAGGTACGTCAGCGACGAGCCACCCAGCGTGACCTGCGCCCACGGGCGGTTGGCGAGCAGCGCGTCCAGCGGGGTCTGCAGGCGGCGCACTTCGACGAGGCGGAACTCGTAGGTCACGTCCGCTCCCGGGGCCGCGCTCACGGCGGTCCACGCGAAAACGGGCGCGTCTTGCAGCACGGTCGTCTGCTCGGGCGGCGTGATGGGGACGGGCGGCTCGGCGTAGCGGACCGTAAAAATGGCCGTGCCCGGGACCGAGGTCACGAACTGCGCCGGGTCGGTCGGGACGGCCTCGGCGGTGAGCTGGTAGAGCCCTTCGGGCAGCGCGCCGGTCTGGCGGATCGTCTCGCCGTCGGCGCCAGAGGCCGTCGCGAGGAGGGTTTCGAGTGGCGTATCGAACCGCACGTCGGGCCCCGCCAGGGGCAGCGTCGTCGCGCCGGGGCGGACCTCGAAGGGCGCGCTCTCGGCGTCCGCCAGAGGCCGGCCGTCGACGGTGATCGCGAGGCGCAGACGCACCTCCAGCGGCTCGGCGGTGGGCGCGGAGTAGAGGATCTGGAGCGGGTAGCGCCCGATCTCGACGTCGCGCACGAGCTCGCTGAGGTACGGCGACGAGAGCGACGGCGGCACGCCGAGGATTTGCGTCTGGACCGTCCCCTGGGCGGCGGCCTCTGGCGCGGCGAGGGAGAGGAGAGCGAAAAGAGCGAGCAGTCGTCGCATGGGCTAGAAGCGGCGGCTGTAGGCGACGCGGGCGCGGACCTCCTGGAAGGACGGCGCGCCGGCGTCGGCAGCGGACGTGAAGCCGGTGACCTGGAGGCGCAGCGCGTCGCCAGAGGCGAGGCGGTAGGTGCCGGTCAGGGTGCCGGTGAAATGGGTCTGGGTAAAGCTGCCGACGGCGTAGTCGGCCGTCGTGCGCGCGACGCCCGCGCTCGCGGCGAGGTTGAGGGCGCGCTCGAGAAAGGCCTGCCCGGCGCCGAGCGTGAGGCCGGTGCGGAGCGAGCTGTTCTCGCCCAGCGCGGACCGGGCGGCGTCGGCGGTGGCGGTGAGCGTGAGGCCGGAGGGCGCGGCGAACGCGTAGCTGGCCGCGCCAGAGGCGTTGTCGGCCTCGGCGCCGGGGCGCGTGCCGTCCAGCACGTCGGCGGAGCGGTCGCGCGAGCGGACAAGCGTGGTGGCGAGCGTGGCGGTGTGGGTGAGGCCGGACTCGCGGCGGAGGCTCAGCGTCGGCGCGAGCGTAACGGTCTGGGTGGTCTGGAGCAGGCCGGGATCGGGCGTGGCCTGTGGCCCCGAGCCGAAGACGCCCGCCTCGCGCTCGTTGCGGAGCCCGTTGTAGGCGGCGGTCAGGCTCAGCCATTCGGTCGGCCGCGCGAGGACCGTCCCGCCGAAGCCCAGCCGCTCGCCAGAGGCGATCTCCTGGTCCGAGAGGTTGGTGGCCGTGCGCGAGAAGTCGCCGGTGAGCGCCAGGCGGCCTTCGAGCATCGTCGCGCGGGGGCGGAGGCGGAACGTCGCCTCGTCGTCGCGCAGGCGCGGCGCGCCAAGGGTCCGGTAGCCGGGGGCGACGCGGCTGTAGGAGGCGTCGAGCGCCAGGCCCAGGTCGCTCGCAAGGCCGAGCGCGGCGAGGTCGGCGAAGAGGTCGGCCTCGTAGGCGTTCTGCGCGAAGGCCCCGGCGCGCGAGACCGCCAGCGGGCGGAGGTAGCCGGGGATCTCGCCGTCGCCAGAGGCCGCGTCCAGATCGGGCGTGAACGCGCTCGTAGCTGCCAGGCCGCGCAGGCGGATCGCGCCGTCCAGCAAGGAGACGCCGGCCTCTGGCGCGAGCGTCGCGCTGGCGCGGGGGCGCAGGAGGAAGTCCTCGGCGTCGAGGCCAAACTCGTCGAGCGATCCTGCGACATCGCGCGCGACGGCGAGAGAGAGCCCCCCGAACGTGCCGCTCGGGTTGCCGACGCGCACGCGGCCCGCCCACAGGTACTGCTCGTAGGCCTGGAGCCCGGCGCCAGAGGCCGCGTTGCCCTCGGCGGTGATGCCGCTCTCGGCCTGACGCGTGCGCCCGCCTCCAGCGAGGACCTCGATGCCGGAGCGGCGGAGCTGAAGCAACCCGCCGCGCGGCGTGAGGCCGGAGAGCACGTACGGCGAAAGGGTCGGGGACACGTCGCCCAGTTCGGCCCCGCCCCAGGACCACCGCGTCGCGAGCCGGATGCGGTCGAGGTCTTGGCGAAACTCGGTCCCCTCGTCGCTGGACAGCGAGAGCGAGAGCCGCGTGCCGATGCCGAAAAGCGAGAACCGCGCGTTCGCGCCCACGCGCCCCAGCAGCCCCGGCCGCCGCGCCTCGATGCCGCTGGCGCCGTAGGCCTCGCCAGAGGCCGTGACCGAGCCGCTGAGCTCCAGCGGGCCCAGCGAGGTCTGCGCGCGGGCGCCCGTCACGAGGGCCTCTGGCGCGAGGACCGCGAGGGTTAGGATCAGGAGAGGGAAGCGAAAAAGCACGTGGGGGCGCGGGCGGCTCACCCCCCTCTACATGGTTTTCCGCGGCACCTCGTCACGCGGCGCTCATTTTTTTTCGGTCAGGTGACGAGGTGGGCGCCAAATCCATGTAGTGGGAAGTGACCGAGCCTCCCCGATGCCGCCGCTGGCGCGCCTTCGCCCCCCGACTCCGTGCTTCGTTTTCTCGTTTCCTCGCTCTTCTTCGTGCTCCTCGCGGGCGCGCCGCTGGCGCAGACCGTGACGTGGACCGGCGGTGGCGACGGCACCTCGTGGAGCGACGGCGCGAACTGGAGCACGGGCACAACGCCCGGCCCCAGCGCCGACGCGGTGGTCGACCTTCGGGACGCCGCGACCGTCGTGGACGAGCCGCTGACCATCGGCTCGCTCTCGCTGACGGCCATCAACGCGTCCATCGCGCTGAGTGCGCCTCTGGCGGTAAGCGGCGACGTGCGCTTCGACCACGCGAACGCACGCATCACCGGGCCCGAAGACCTCACCATCGACGGGCGCCTGCGCTGGAAGAGCGGCACCTTCCAGAGCGACGCCGCTGCGCCCGCCACCGTTCTCGCCAGAGGCGGCGCGACGTTTACAGGAGCCTCGGCATCATCCGGCAACGTCAAAAACCTGGACGGCTCGCGGCTCGTGCTCGCCTCCGGGACCGAAAGCGACTTCGCGGCCTGGTACTTTTATGGGCTCAACGGCGGCACCCTGGAGGTGCAGGAAGGCGCCACGCTGGAGTTCTCAGAGAGCGGGACTGTCAACGTGTTCCGCGTGGGCGCCGGCTCCACGCTCGCTCCTCAGCTTGTCGTGGACGGCACGCTCACGCGCTCGGCGGCGGGCTCGCCTTTGGAGATCCAATGGGGGGCGCGGGTCGCCGGCGAGGTCGCGGTGACGGCGCCAGAGGCCAAGCTGGTGTTCGAGGGCGCCTTCGAGGACCAGAACGCCACCTACCGCGCCGGGGCGGGCACGCTCGTGCTCGGGCCGTCGGACGACGTGCCGGTCGTCTTCGGCGAGGGGAGCCAGTTCCTCGTGGCCTCTGGCGCCACGCTCGGCCTCGCCAGAGGCGACCTCGAACTCCGTGGCCTGCTGGACAACGGCGGCACGCTCGCGCTCGGCACGGACGCCAACGTCGGCGGCAATGGCGTGGCCGTGACGCTTCCGGCATCGCTCTCGGTGGAGCGGCTCGGCGGCGACGCGCTCCGCATCGGGCAACGCGCGACGGTCACGCTCGCGCGCACCGCGCCGCTTTCCGTCGCCTCGCTCTACATCGACTTCCAGGGCGTGCTCAACCTCAACGGGCCTCTGGCGGTAAGCGGGGACCTCACGCTCTGGGACCAGTCCTCGCGGCTCTCGGCGCCAGAGGCCGTCACGGTGGGCGGGCGCCTGACGTGGCGCGGCGGGCGCATCGAGGGCGGCGGAACGGTAGAGGCCAACGGCGGCGTCTCGTTTATCGGCGAGGGCGCGTCGGCGTCGTACACGAAGGCGCTGGACGGCACGAAGCTGGTGCTCCCCGGCGGCACGAGCAACACCTACGAGGCGTGGTACTTCTTCGGCGCCAACGGCGCCGAGCTGGAGATTCAGGAGGGCGCCACGCTGGACCTCTCGGTCGGGCAGATGTACCGCGGCTTCTGGGTGGAGGCGGGCAGCACCGCCCCGCCGGTCCTCGACGTCGATGGCACGCTGGTCCGCAGCGCGTCCTCGTTCCCGTCCTTCCGGCTGGATTGGGACAGCGAGATCAGCGGCACGCTGCAGCTAGAGACAGCGGACGAAGAGATCCAGATCCGCGGGGCGCTCACGGACGAAGGCGGCACCTACAGGGTCACGGCCGGAAGCCTGGTGTTCGGCACGCCCGACGGCACCTCGGTCCTTCTGACCCCGTCGAGCCAGATCCTCGTCAGCCCCGGCGCGACTCTGGGCGTGGCGCGCGGTGACGTCACGGCCTCTGGCGCGTTCGACGTCGGCGGAACGCTCGCGATCAAGGACGCCAGCGGCCTCGGGGGGGCGGGCGGCTCCCTCACCCTGCGCGAGGGCATCGGGCTGGAGCGCCTCGCGGGCGACGGCCTCATCGTGGGCGGCAACCGGGGAACGTTGATCCTGGAGCCGGGGCTGGCCTCGACGGTTCCCAGCCTCGCTATCGGCTTTGGAGGCACGCTCGACCTGAGATCGGACCTGACGGTAACGGGCGCGTTCGAGCACGCCAACTCCAGTGCCCGCGTGCAAGGCCCCCGCACGCTGACCGTTCGGGGGCTCACGACGTGGACGGGCGGGGTCCACGCGGGCGAGGGCGAAACGCGGTTCGAGGGTGGCCTGACAGCGCTCCAGAATGGTGGCTCGGCGAGCTGGTACAAGCGCATCGAAGGCCGCACCCTGACCGTCGCCTCTGGCGAGACCGCCGCGTGGCCCGGCTCGGCCCGGACGACCGTGAGCGACGGCGGGCGCCTCGTGATCGAGCCCGGCGCGGCGCTGGACCTCTCGGCAGACGGCCCGGACTGGCGCACCGAAGGCACCGGGGGAACGCTGGACCTCCAGGGAGACCTCGTGTTTACGGGCGACTTCTCTTGGTCGATGGCCTGGGATGTGGAGAACACCGGCACGGCGAGCGTCTTGGGCGCAGGCACCCGCATCACGGGCACGTGGGACAACACGCCGGACGGGCGGCTCCAAGGTGAGGGCCAGATCGACCTGGACAACGGCACCGGCGCCCTCGTAAACCGCGGCGTCGTGGCGCCAGAGGACTCGGACGGCGGCACGGCCATCCTCCCCGTCCGCGGCAACTGGGCGGCCGGACCGGGCACGCTGGACATCGGGATCGGCGGGACGGAGCCGGGGACGGGGCACGACCAACTCACGGTCACGCGCACGGCCACGCTCTCCGGCACGCTCCGCGTGCGCCTCGCCGACGGGTACGCGCCAGAGGCCGGGGCGGAGTACGCCATCGTGACGGCCAACGCGCTCGCGGGCTCGTTCGACGAGACCGATCTGCCGGCGGGCTTCGAGGTCGTCTACGAGCCCACGCGCGTGCTGCTGCGGGCCTCTGGCGCGGGCGGCCCCGGCCTCGCGGACTCGCCGTGGCCGATGCAGGGGGGCGACCTCGCCCACACGAACCAGGCGCCGGTGGAGGGCCCGACCGGCCTCGCGCTGGACTGGGAGTACGACGCGGGCGTCAGCTTCGCGCTCGTCAACCAGCCCGTCCTGGGCGAGGACGGCACGCTTTACACGTCCGACATCGGGGACTTCCTGTTCGCGGTCAACCCGGACGGGACCGAGCGGTGGCGGGCCGAAACCGGCGGCGTGCGCAACAGCGCTGCCGTCGCCGAGGACGGCACGATCTACTCCGGCTCTAGCGACGGCGGCCTGTATGCCATCAATCCGGACGGCAGCCAGAAGTGGCGCTTCAACGCTGGGGATCGCGTCAACACCTCGCCCGCCATCGCGCCCGATGGCACGGTCTACATCGCCTCCAACGCGCAGAAGCTTTTCGCGGTCAACCCGGATGGAACGCTCAAGTGGGAGCGCAACCTGGGCGGCTTCGCGCTGTCCTCGCCCGCCGTGGCGGAGGACGGAACGGTGGTGACGGGAAGCTCCGCCGGCAACGTCGTCGCCTTCGCGGCCGACGGCTCGTTCCGGTGGAACGCGGCATTCGAGGGCGTCACCCGCTCCCCCACCCTCACGCCCGATGGGCGCGTGCTGGTGGGGCTGGACGAGCGCTTCGTCGCGCTCGGGCTGGAGACGGGCTCTCAGATCTGGGAGCGCGTCGGCGTGACGCAGGGTGAGACGCCCGGCTACCTCGCGGGGGCAACGCCGCTCACGTTCGCTCAGAGCGGAAACAGCCTGGTCGCGCTGAGCGTGGCCTCTGGCGAGACCGTGTGGGAGGTGGACCTCGGTGAGAACACGTTCCCGTCCGCCGTCACGCTTGACGCGCTGGGCAAGGCCTACGTGCTCCGCCGGTTTCCCGGCGAGACGGGCGCGCTCCTCGTCCTCGACGCCGCCTCTGGCGCCGTCCTCTCCACCACGCCCATCGACGCCCGGCTGGAGCGGGCGCCGATCCTGGACGACCAGGGCCGCGTGATCGTGCCGACGTACGACGGGCTCCTGGCGTTTACCGCCGCGGGCGGTCCGGTCCTCAGCGTCTCGCCAGAGGCCCTCGGCTTTGGCGAGGTCGCGGCGGGCACGACGGAGACGCGCACGCTTCAGCTGAGCAACACCGGTGGCTCGCCGCTGACCGTGTTCGACGTGTACGAGGGCGGCGCCCAGCCCGCCTTTGCCGCCGCCTTCGACGACGCCGTCCTGATCGCGCCCGGCGCGAGCGTGGACGTAGCGATCACGTTCACGCCGCCAGAGGCCGGCGCCTTCGAGGGGCAGATATTCGTCGAGTCCGACTCCGAGGAGAGCAGCTTTGTAACCGTCCAGGTCACCGGAACGGGCATCGAGAGCGCCACGCCGCCTCTGGCGCGCGACGACGAGGCGACCACGCCCGAGGACACGCCGGTCACCGTGCAGGTGCTGAACAACGACACGAGCACCGTCAGCGAGCCGCTGGCGATCACGGCGACGACCGCCCCCGCCAACGGCGCCCTCGCGCTCACCAACGGCGGCACGCGCATCCGTTACACGCCAGAGGCGGACTTCTTCGGGACGGACAACTTCACCTACACCATCACCGACTCCGGTGGCAGCGATACGGCAACGGTGACCGTCACGGTCTCGCCCGTGAACGACGCGCCCGTTGCGCAGGACGACGAGGCCACGACCAATCAGGACACGCCCGTCACCATCGCCGTGCTCGCCAACGACGCCGACGTGGACAGCGGCACGCTGAGCGTGGCCGAGACGACGACGCCCGACAACGGCTCGGTCGAGATCATCGCCGGCGGCTCCGCCGTGCGGTACACGCCAGTGGCGGGCTTCTCCGGCACGGACTCGTTCGCCTACACCGTCAGCGACGGCGAGGGCGGGACAGACACCGCCACCGTAACGGTGACGGTCACCGCTGTTGTCCTGCCGCCCATCGCGCGAAACGACGCCGCGGCAACGCCCGAGGACACCGCCGTCCGCATCAGCGTGCTCGCCAACGACGAGAGCCGGGTCAGCGAGCCTCTGGCGATCACGGCCACGACCGCGCCCGGCAACGGCGCCGTGGAGGTGGACGGCGCAGCGATTCTCTACACGCCCGCATCCAACTTCTTCGGGACCGACAGCTTCACCTACACCATCACCGACTCCGGCGGCAGCGATACGGCAACGGTCACCGTCACCGTCGCGCCCGTCAACGACGCGCCGCTGGCGACCGACGACGAGGCCGCGACCGACGAGGACACGCCGGTCACCGTTCAGGTGCTCGCGAACGATTCCGACATCGACAGCGAGACGCTCACGGTCGCGAGCGTCACCCAACCGGCCTCTGGCGCGGCCGTGATCGTGAGCGGCGGGACGCGCGTGCGCTACACGCCAGAGGCCGACTTCTTCGGGACGGACGCCTTCACGTACACCGTCGCCGACGGCGCGGGCGGGACCGATACGGCCACCGTGACCGTGACCGTCGCGCCCGTCAACGACGCGCCGGTGGCGCAGAACGACGCCGTCGCAACGCAAGAGGACACCGCGGTCCGCGTCGACGTGCTGGCCAACGACGCGGACGCCGACGGCGACGCGCTGAACGTCGCGAGCGTGACCGCGCCGGCCTCTGGCGCCGCGGTGATCATCGAGGGCGGCGCGGCGGTCCGCTACACGCCCGCGCTAGACTTTGTGGGGACGGACAGCTTCACCTACACCGTCGCCGACGGCAATGGCGGGACCGATACGGCGACCGTGACGGTGCAGGTCGGCGGCACGAACGACGCGCCGGTGGCTGCCGACGACGCGGCGAGCACGCCAGAGGATCAGGCCGTCGAGATCGCGGTCCTCGCCAACGACTCCGACCCGGATGGCGACGCCCTCACGGTCTCCGCGCTCGGCACTCCCGCCAGCGGCTCGGTCACGACCAACGGAACGACGGTCACGTACACGCCCGCTCCGGACTTCAACGGGACGGACCTCTTTACCTACACCATCACCGACGGCGTGCTCACGGCCTCGGCGGCGGTCACGGTCACGGTGACGCCCGTCAACGACGCGCCTCTGGCGGAGGCGGACGCCGCGACAACGGCCGAGGACGCCGCGATCACGATCGCCGTCCTCGCGAACGACGCCGACGCCGACGGCGACGCACTAGCGGTCTCCAGCCTTACCCAACCCAGCAACGGGACCGCCACCACGGACGGCGCGACGGTCGTGTACACGCCAGAGGCCGACTTCTTCGGCACCGACACGTTTGCCTACACCGCGAGCGATGGCAACGGCGGAACGGACACGGCGACGGTCACGGTCACGGTCACGCCCGTCAACGACGCGCCTCTGGCGCAGGACGACGCGGCGTCGACGAGCCCGAACGAGGCGGTCGAGATCGCGGTCCTCGCCAACGACTCCGACGTGGACGGCGACGCCCTGACCGTCACGGAGGCGACCGGCGCGGCCAACGGCACGCTCGCGACCAACGGCGAGACGGTGACCTACACGCCCGCCCCCGGCTTCCGCGGGACCGACAGCTTTGCATACACGGTCTCGGACGGCGCGCTGACCGCGACGGCGACCGTCACCGTCACCGTCGGCGGCAACGCTCCGCCTCTGGCGGCCGACGACGACGCAACGACGCCAGAGGACCAGGCCGTAACGGTCGCGGTCCTCGCGAACGACAGCGACCCGGACGGTGACGCCCTGACGGTCTCCAGCGTGACGCAGCCCGCCTCTGGCGCCGCCGAGACCGACGGCGTGACCGTTACCTACACGCCCGCGCCGGACTTCAACGGCACGGACCGATTTACCTACACGCTCGCCGACGGCGCCGGCGGGAGCGCGACGGCCACGGTCACCATTACCGTCACGCCCGTCAACGACGCGCCTCTGGCGAGCGATGACAGCGCCGTCACGCCAGAGGCCACGGCCGTCGAGATCGCCGTGCTGGCCAACGATTCGGACCCGGACGGCGACGCGCTGAGCGTCGCGAGCGTCACGCCGCCCGCCTCTGGCGGCACGGCCACGACCGACGGCACCACGGTCACGTTCACGCCCGCGTCCGGGTTTAACGGCACGGTCGCGTTTACCTACACCGTCACGGACGGCGATCTCACCGATACCGCCGAGGTCACCGTAACGGTCAGCGGCGCCAACCTCCCGCCCATCGCGCGCGACGACGCGGCGCCCGTCCGCCCCGGCGACTCGGTCCTGATCGACGTGCTCGCCAACGACGAGGACCCCGAAGGCGGCGCGCTCACCATCGCGTCTGTCGGCACGCCCGCCTCTGGCGGCACGGCTGCGCCAGAGGCCGGGCAGATCCGCTACACCGCGCCCTCGGGCTTTAGCGACACGGACACGTTCACCTACACCGTCTCCGATCCGCAGGGCGCGACCGCGACGGCCACCGTCACCATCACGGCGCAGGCCTACCGCTTCGCGCTGACGGACCTGGGGACGCTTGGTGGCGCGCGATCCGCCGCGATGGCGGTCGCCGCCGACGGCCGCGTGGTCGGCACGGCGGAGGACGCCGGGGGCGCGCTCCGCCCCACGCTCTGGCGCACCGGAACGGGCGCCGCCACGCCAGAGGCCCTCGGCCTGCCAGGCGCGCCCTCGGGCTTCGCGACGGCCATCGACGGGCAAACCGTAGTGGGCGTGCAGTACGGCGCGGGCGGCGAGGCCGAGGCGTTCCGCACGGGGACGGGCACGCTTCCCGGGCTGGGCGGCACGCTTACCAACGCCTACGGCGTGCGCGAGGGCGGCGCGACGGTGGGCTCGTCCGCTCCGGCCTCTGGCGGGATCGAGGCGCTGGCGTGGGACGAAGCCGGCGCGGCCACGCCGCTCGGCACGTTCGGGCTCGCGCGCAGCGAGGCGTTCGGCGTCTCCCCGCTTGGCCTCGTCGTCGGCTATGCGCAGTCTGACGTGGACGCCCGCGCCTTTGCCGGCGCAGACCTGCTCTCCGGCGCTGACGGGCGCGCCTACGCCGCGAACGTCTCGGGCGTCGTCGTGGGCAGTATCGGCAACGGCACGGGCGACGTCAGCGCGGTCCGTTGGACCGGGGGAGGCGCGCCAGAGGTGCTGGACGGCCTCGGCGGCGGCTTTGCCGAGGCGTACGCCATCAACAGCGCGGGCTGGGTGGTAGGCGCCTCTGGCGCGGAAGCAGGCCCTGCTGCGAAGAGCGGCGGTGCGCCCGCGCGCGGGCCGCTCCCGCTGGGCGGGCGCCTGGCGCCAGAGGCCCAGACGCTGGGCGGCGGTGCGCCTGCCGAAACATCCAGCATCAAGCGCTCCGCCAGAGGCGCGGAGGTGCAGAAGGCGGGAGCCTCTGGCGCGATCGAGACGCGCGCGGTGTTGTGGGTGGACGGCCAAACCCTCGACCTCGGGACGATCATCGACGTGCCGGGCTGGACGCTGCTGGAAGCGCGCGGCATCAACGACGCGGGCCAGATCGCCGGGACGGGGCTTTTCAACGGCCAGCCTCGCGCCTTCCTCCTCACACCGACTGACAACGCGGCGCCTCTGGCGGTGGCAGACCGCGCAGAAACCGCGATGGGGCAATCCGTTGAGATCGCGCTGGTCGCCAACGACCGGGACGACGACGGCGACGCGCTAACGGTGGCGGCGCTTCTCGCGCCTGAGCACGGCAGCGTCCAGGCAGCCGGGCCTCTGGCGGCGCGCTACACGCCCGCGCCGGGCTTCACCGGCGAGGACACCTTCGGCTACACCCTCGCCGACGGGCGGGGCGGATTGGCTCAGGCCGAGGTCCGCGTTCTGGTCCGCGCCGAGGCGCCAGAGCCCTTCGCGCTTCGCACGCCCGCGCCCAACCCCGCCTCTGGCGACATCGCGTTCGCGTTCACCCTGGACGCGCCCCAAGACGACGTGCGGCTGGACGTGACCGACCTGCTCGGCCGCTCCCTCGCCGTCGCAACGGAGGGCGCGCGAGACGCAGGCGAGCACACCGTTCGGTTCGACGTGCGCGGGCTCGCGCCCGGCACTTACGTCTGCCGCCTCCTCGTAGGCGGTCAGGCGCTGATGCGCACCTTTACCGTCGTGCGCTAATCCACAACTGGCGGGGGTGTGGTGGCCCCCCGCCAGAGGCCGTGCTACATCAGGTGCCCGGACATGCCGAGCACGAGGATGAACACGATGCTGAGGACGATCAGTCCCAGGAATCCAAACAGTGCCAGGTCGTCGGATGAAACGCGACGGGGCTGGCGGGGGGCAACAGGAGTCACCGGCGTGTCCGCGGAGCGGACGGTGTGGAGGCGCGCAGTACCTCGCGGCTTTCAGCCGGTTGCCGCCAGAGGCGAGGTCGCGAAACGTTCACGCGCCGCTGGCGCCAGCGGCTACCGCGTCGTGAACGCCCGGTCCGCCGGTGTGGGCGTTTCCACCCAGTCCGCGACGAAGACGTTGGTGTCGCGGGAGTCGGCGCGGTCGCCGCGGCGGTTGCTGGCGAAGACCAGCTTCGTGCCGTCGGGCGAGAACATTGGGAAGGCGTCGAACGTGCCGGAGTAGGTCACGCGCTCCAGGTCGCCAGAGGCGATATCGATGAGGAAGAGGTCGAACTCGCGCCCGCCCTCGGCCATCGTGTGGTGGTTGCTTGCGAAGAGGATCTTCTCGCCGCTCGGGTGGAAAAACGGCGCCCAGTTGGCACCCGGGAGCTGCGTCACGCGGCGCTTGTTCGTCCCGTCGATGTTGGCGACGTAGAGGTCGAGCGCGCCGGGCTGCACGGCGTTCTGGCGCAAGAGGCTCCGGTACGTCTCGGCGTCCTCGCCCGTTGGGCGGCTCGCGCGCCACACGATCTGCTTGCTGTCGGGCGAGAAGAACGCGCCGCCGTCGTAGCCCAGCTCGTCGGTGAGCTGGATCGTCTCGCCAGAGGCCAGCTCGTAGCGGTACAGCTCTAGGTCGCCGCTGCGCGTCGAGGTGAAGATGACGTACTTGCCGTCGGGGCTGACCGTTGGCTCGGCGTCGTAACCCTCGCCACCGATGAGGAGCTCCTGGCCCGTCCCGTCCGCGTTAGCGACGTAGATGTCGAACGTGGCGAACACGTCCCAGACGTAGGAGCGCGTACGCTCAGCCGCGGTCGTGGGGCAGGCGGGGCTGGCGGCGTGCGTGGAGGAATAGATCACGCGGCCGTCGGGCAGGAAGTAGCCGCACGTCGTCCGGCCCTGGCCGGTGGAGACGAGCTGGTACTTCTCGCCAGAGGACAGGTCCGAGCCGTCGGCGTTCATCACAAACTGCTGGTCACAGCCCTGGTCGTTGATCTGCTTCCAGTCGCTCTGAAAAACGAGCTGAGTGCCGTCGTAGCTCCAGTACGCCTCGGCGTTGTTGCCGCCGAAGGTGAGTTGCCGGATGTTGCGGAGGTGCACCTCGCCGGTGAACCGCAGGCTGTCCGTCGCGGGATCGTACGCGGTACGGGCGCCAGAGGCCGGCTCGGGCTGCTGGTCGGCGGATGCCACCTGGACGGCGCCCTGGACGGTGCGGCGGGCCTGGCCGCTGCACGCGGCGAGGGTGAGCGCGAGGGCGACAAGCGAGAGGGAGCGGAGCATGGCTGGAACTAGGATCGAGAGAAGCGGTGCGAAGGCGCACGGCGCGTTGAACCCTACCGCTTCTGGCGCGCAGCCGTACCCCATTTTACCCACTTTCGCCCCATCTTCCAGAGACATGTCTAGCACACCGCCAGAGGCCCCGACGTACGACACCGATGACTTCGGCCGCGACGTGCTCTCGGCCTCTCGCGAGACGCCAGTCCTCGTCGACTTCTGGGCGCCGTGGTGCGGCCCCTGCCGCGTGCTCGGCCCCGTCTTGGAGCGCATGGCCGACGAGGAATCCGCCTCTGGCGAACCGCGCTGGCTGCTTCGCAAGGTCAACACGGACCAGCACCCGGAGTTGATGGAGCGCTACGGCATCCGCGGGATTCCCGCGATGAAGCTGTTCGTGGACGGCGAGGTGATCGCCGAGCAAAGCGGCGCGCTGCCGGAGTACATGCTCAAGCAGTGGCTGGACGGCGTGCTTCCCACCGAGGCCGGGCGCCTGTTCGCCGAAGCCCGCCAGAGCCTGGACGACGGCGACCGGGGCGGCGCGCTCGAAGCGCTCGAAGCCTCCGTCACCGCTGCGGAGGCCTCTGGCGCCAGCGGCTCAGACGCGGAGGCGGCGCGCCTGCTCCTGGCCCAGTTGTCCGTCTTCGACGACCCCGCGCGGGCGCGCGATCTCGCCAGCGGCCTGCTCTCCACCGAGGCCGAGGCCATCCTCACGTTGGCCGAAAGCCTGTTGCGCGAGTCGTACCCCGAGGGCACGTGGCAGGAATCCTACGCCAACGCCCACACGGCGCTCGCCAGAGGCGACGTGGACGCCGCGCTCGGCACGCTTATCCACATCGTCCAGAGCGACCGCGCCTACGACGACGACGGCGCGCGGAAGCTCATCGTGGCCGTCTTTCAGACGCTCGGCGAAAGCGATCCGGTCGTGAGGCAGCACCGCCCGGTGTTCAACCGCTCGCTGTACTAGGCGGCCTCACGCGCCAGAGGCCCGGAGAGCCTAACGGTCTTGCGGGAACCACTTTATGTAGGTCGTGTATATACAACACCGACGTACTATAACCCGGCGCTGAAGAGCGCGATTGAAAATGGCTACCCCGAAGATGAACCGCGACTGGAGACAAGTTCGCGACCGCGTCAAAGCAACCTGGAGCGACGTGGAGTTCGACGACAAGAACATGAAGCGCGTGCGGGGCAGCCTCAAACAAATGGTGTCGCTGATCCAGTCCAAGACGGACGAGAAGCGCGCCGACATCCGCCGCCGGGTCGTCGCGATCATGTAGCGCTCACCGCGCAGCTTCTGCCTCTGGCGCCAGAGGCGTTCAGCCCCATCGGTTCGGCCGGTGGGGCGTTGTTGTAGGAGGGTGGTGCGCCGCCTCCCCGCCTAGGCCTCTGGCGGGCGCCGAAGGCTCAACAGGCTTTCGCCAGAGGCACGCCGCCGACCGAGACCAGCGCATCGGCGCGGACAGTCTCACCGGTCCCGAGTCGCACCCAGTCCGCGCCGTCTTTCGCGAACACGTCCTCGATCGTCGTGCGTGCCGCGTGCTCGGCCTCTGGCGCCCGCCAGAGGACCTCGACGGCCTCGCGGCGGACGGCCCAGCTTTCCAGCCGGTCGTGGAAATCGCAGGCGATGGGGGTGTAATCCGTCATGGCGAGGCGGGGAGCAACGTGCCGCCGCGCGAGAGGCCTCTGGCGGTGGCGGCGAGGAACAGGAGCGCGCCGAGCCCGAGCGCGCCCGTCAGCAGCGGTGCCGAGCCCAGCGGGAGCGCATTCTTGGCCAGGATGGCGGCAAAGGCCCACAGCAGAACCGCCGCGAAGGCCACGTCCCCGGTGCGCCAGAGGATGACCGCGCCGATGCCCGCCACGATCAGCACGAGCAGCGCGGGCCAGAACGCCGCTCCCGTCCACCCAATCGCGACGAGCGCGACGGTGATGTTGAGCGGCGTCGCCACGCAGAGCCACGCGAAAAACAGCGAGGTCGGCACGCCGAGCGCGAGCCGCTCGCTTTTGCTCATGCCCATCCAATCCAGGCGGATGTACAGCCACACCAGGCTCGCGAGAATGCCACAGATCACGACCGCCGCGACGCCGAACAGCCGCGAGAGCCACGGGAGCTGCCACAGCCCGTTGAGCACGTTCGCCGCGATAAACGGTAGCGCGATGGCGTCGTACCGGGGGCCTCTGGCGTTGGGACGCGCCTGGTAGCCCGCGAACACGAGCACGCCGACAAAGATGAGGCTCCAGATCCCGAAGGCCCACCCGGCAGGCGTGATGCCGGTCTGGATGGAATCGGAGACCGCGCCCGTCTGCGTATCGAACAGGATGCCCGCGCCCGCGAGCGCGTTCATACCGACGTTGAAGAGGGCCGCGGCGACGACGGCGATCTGGCGAGTGGTTCCGGTCATGGGCTCTCAACCGCCCGGCCCCGCCTGAGGATCCGCCACGCGCCAGAGGCCACCCGGAGGGCGCTTGCAGGGGGCCATCTTGCTGTCTCTTCTTAGCCTGCACCCACTCGGTCAGGGTTCGGCGCTCCCAGGCGCAGGGCGAGGATCACCGCCGCCACCACCAGCGCCAGCGCGAGGCCGCTCCCCCACAGCGCCGCGTCGCCCAACTGCGCGAGGATGAGCCCGCCGAGCGCTGGGCCAAGCATTTTGGACAGCCCCCACCCCGACTGCTGCACGCCCTGGTACGTGCCCCGGAGCGCCTCTGGCGCCAGCCGAGCCACAATCGCGGGCACGAGTGGGATAAACGCGATCTCCCCCAGCGACCAGACCGCGACCGCCGCCGCGTGGCCCCAGAACGAATCCGCGAGCGCGTGCATCCCCACGCCCACGCCGATGGTGGCTACGGCCGACGCCAGAAGCCCCGGGCCGAGCCGCGTCTCCGCCCACCGCGCAACGGGAAGGCTGAAGGCCACCACGACGAGGCCGTTCACCATCACGGCGAACCCGTACAGCCTCTCGCTCAACCCGTCGGCCTCCATCGCCAGAGGCAGCGTTGCAAAGGCCTGCATAAACGCGATGCCGACGCCGAGCGTAGCGATGGCGAGGCCGAGAAGCGCCGGGTCCCGCAACGCGTCCGCCAGGCCTCTGGCGCGCGGCGCGGCTTCCAGCGTAGCCTCGTCCTCGGCGCCTCCCGCTTCCTCCGCCAGAGGCTTCGTCTCCGGCACGCCGAAAAAGATGGCGACGGCGTAGATCACCATCGAGGCCGCATCGACGGCGAACAGCGCCGTGTAGCCCACGCGCTCGGCCAGGACCCCGCCCAGCGCCGGGCCGAACGCCACCCCCAGGTTGATGGCCCAGTAGAGGAGCGAGAACGCCCGCGCGAACCGCTCCGGCGGCACCAGGTCCGAGACCGCCGCCGAGACCGCCGGGCGGTACATCTCGCCCACGAGCCCGAACGCGAGCACCAGCCCCGCCAGAGGCCAATAACCTTGCACCAGCGGCATCCCCGCCATCAGCGCCGCGCCGCCCACCAAGCTCCCGATCAACACCGCGCGTCGCCCAAACCGGTCCGAGAGCGCCCCGCCGATGGGTCCTGCCGCGAACGCTCCGGCGCCGTACAGGCTTACCACTAGCGTCGCCTGTTCAATGCTCGCGCCGCGCTCGCCCGTGAGGTACAGCGTCAGGAACGGCAGCACCACCAGCCCCAGCCGGTTGACGAACGTCCCGGCAAAGAGCACCCAGAAGGCACGAGGATACCCGCTCAGCATGCCACGCACGACCCGTCGAGAAGCGAGGCGCCGCTGGCCTCTGGCGAGAAACAAGGCGCCCCGGCCCATGCGTGTGGACCGGGGCGCCAGAGGCGGAGCCCTGCGCGGGCTCAGTCGAGCTTGTCCTTGACGCTGTCGAAGGCGCCCTTGGCGCTGTCCACGGCCTTGCCCGCGGCGTCTTTGACCTTGTCCTCGATATCGTCGGGGACGATGTCGGAAATCTTGTCGCCAGCGGCCTCGGCGAGGTCGCCCGCTTTGTCCGCGAGGTCGCCTGCGAGGTGGCCGGCTTTGTCGGCGAGATCCTTGGCGAAGTCGCCAGCCTGGTCTTTGAGCTTGTCGAACATAGAACGGAGGGGAGACGTGGGGCCGGAGGTTACGCCTCAGCCACGGTCCGGCGGCACCCCGGGACGCAAAACGCCCCAGCCTGCGCAGAGCGGACCGGGGCGTAGAGAGGGAGCGGGCGCTCTAGCTGCCCAGCTTGTCCTTCGCGCTGTCGAGGGCGCTCTTGGCCAGATCGGCCGCCTTGTCAGCGGCGCCAGAGGCGGCGTCTTTCAGCGCGTCTGGGGCGAGGTCAGCGGCCTTGTCGGCGGCGGCGTCGATCATCTCGCCGGCCTTATCGGTGAGGCCATCGGAGTTAGCGGCGAGGTTTTTGGCGAGGTCGCCGGCCTGGTCTTTGAGCTTGTCGAACATGGATGCGTGGGGGGTGAGAGCGAAGGATAACGTCTGCCAGGGCCGTTCTCTACGGGCCTCTGGCGCGTGGGTTCTCGCCAGCGGCTCAGCGCACGCGCACGCGCTGCCCGATGCGGATGTCGGTCGAGCGCAGGCCGTTGATCCGCACCAGTTCGTCCAGCGTCGTGTTGTACTCCCGCGCGATGCCGTAGAGCGTGTCGCCGCGGCGGACCGTGTGGGTACGCGGCTGCTCGGAGATCTGCACCGGCGCGGGAGCGGCCACGTCGCCAGCGGCCCCCTCGGCCGTCGCCCCCGCAGACCGGGCCTCTGGCGGGGCGGCGTTGAGGCCTGCGGCGCCGAGCCCCTGGAGGCCCCGAACGCGCGGGTTCGCCCGCGCGACCTGTGCCGCCACGGACTGGTACGCCTCGTCGTTGATGCCCGTGACGGTTACGACGCCATCGCGGGCGGCCACCTCCACGTCGAGCGTGCGCGTGCGGAGATCGGCCACGAGCGCGAGGCGGACGGCCGTCGCGAGGCGGAGATCGGCCATGCCGGCCTGCAGCGAACGCGCCGGCAGGCTCTGGGCAACGGCCGGAGCGCCAGAGGCGACGAGGAGCAGAAGCGTGAGGGTGCGGAGCATGGGGCGGCAGGGGGGGCGCCTAAAAATACAGGCACGCCCGGAGCCTCTGGCGCGAGCAGTTGCAGGCCAGGACAAGATGTCTTATCGTTCATCGACGATGATCGATCACGTTCCTGTTTCACCAACACCCCCACTCCTATGAAGACCTCCTGTTGCGGCTGCTGCGGCACCGATCTCTGCACGTGCGGAGGCGACTGCTGCTAACGCCCCGCCGGTGGGCCGGACCTGTTCCGGCCCGCCGGCCCTGGTTTCCATGA
Organism: Rubricoccus marinus; assembly: GCF_002257665.1. Lineage (NCBI taxonomy): Bacteria > Pseudomonadati > Rhodothermota > Rhodothermia > Rhodothermales > Rubricoccaceae > Rubricoccus > Rubricoccus marinus. The sequence continues at coordinate 3,396,961 of NZ_MQWB01000001.1, forward strand.
CGACACCCCCCGAAACGCTCGCGCCTCTGGCGAAGGCCCTCGCCCATCCCGCCCGGCTCCGCGTGCTCGCGGCGCTCGGCGCCAGAGGCGAGTGCCTGTGCGGCGAGATCGTCGAGGTCGTCGGCCTCGCGCAATCCACGGTCTCGCAGCACCTGAAAGTGCTTCGCGAGGCCGGGCTCGTGACCGGGACCGTAGACGGCCCGCGCACCTGCTACTGCCTCTCCCCCGCCGGCATCGCGCACGCGAAAGACGCCTTCACCTCCCTGTTCGACGACCTCCACGGCCATGCCTGCTGCTAACCCTGGCGCCTCGCCGGTCGCCTCTGGCGCGATGTCCGCGCTAGAAGGCTCCGACCACCACGACGTGTTTTCCGATGCGCGCCCGCTCGTCCTGTTCGTGTGCACGCACAACTCCGCGCGCTCCCAGCTCGCCGAGGGCCTCTTGCGCCAGAAGTACGGCGCCCGCTACCGCGCCGAGAGCGCCGGGACCGTCGCCAGAGGCGTCCACCCGCTCGCGGCCGAAGCGCTCCAGGCCGTCGGCATCGACGCGAGCGCGCACACGTCGAAAACGATTGAGAGTCTGGGAGACCTCACGCCCGACGTTGTCGTGACGGTTTGCGACAACGCGCGCGAGGCGTGCCCGTACATCCCGGCGGAGCGCAACCTCCACCACGCCTTCCGCGACCCCTCGGCGGTGGAGGGCACCGACGATGACCGGCGGCGCGCCTTTGCCGAGGTCCGCGAGGAGATCGCCGACTGGCTGGACGCCACCTTCGGATGATCCGGCCCGCGGCCCCTGGCGAGTGGCCCGCCGTCCTCGCGCTCGTCGGCGCCAGCGGCCTGCCTACCGCAGATCTCAGGCCCGAGCACGTCGGCGCGTTCTGGGTCGCCAGAGGCGCCTCGGGCGAGGTCGCCGGGTGCGTGGCCATCGAGACGCATGGGGACCACGGCCTCTTGCGGTCGCTCGCTGTCTCGCCAGAGGCGCGCGGACAGGGGCTCGGTGGCGCGCTCGTGGACGCCGCGCTGGGGCGGGCGGCCGAGCGCGGCATCCGACGCCTGGTGCTTCTGACCACGACGGCCGAGGACTTTTTCCAGAGGAGAGGCTGGGCCCCGATCGCGCGAGAGGCGCTGCCTCTGGCGGTGCAACAGTCGAGCGAGTTCACCGGCGGGTGCTGCGCGAGCGCCGTGTGTCTGGGACGCGAGTTGCCCACGGCGAAGGGCGAACCGGAGTGACCCGCGTGACGGGGCACGGGCACCCGGCGTCCTGACGTTCGTACGCCCTGACCTCTCTTCCCCCGCACGCATGCGCCGCTTTCTCGCTCTTCCCCTCGTCGCCGTTGCCGCCCTCCTCGCCAGCGGCTGCTCCGGCACCATCGACAGCGCCTACGGCGTGCCAGACGCGACGCGGTGGACCTACTTCCAGGCCGACACCGAGGCCATCGCGAGCGCGATGGAGCGCGCGCTGAACCGCACCGGCTACCAGGTGGAGCGCGTCGGCCGCACAGATGCGGGCGAGGTGGCGCTCACGGTCTCCCTTGCCGGCGGCTCCGCGGACTTTACCGAGGTGCTGATCCAGCCCTTCACGGACCCCGACGCCGTGTTCTCCTCGCGCGTGCAGACGCTCCCACGCCAGCGGCCGATTCCGGACGACCTCCGCGTGGCCGTCATGGCCGACCTGTAGCCGCCGCGCGCCTCTGGCGAGACGCCGGAGGCGCGTCGTAGTCTCGGCGCATGACCCGCGCCCTCCTCCTCTCCCTGGCGGTCCTGCCGCTAGCGCTCGCGGGCTGCCGCAGCACGATGCCCGCTACCGAGCCCGCCGAAACGGACGCGCTTCGCCAGAGGATCGAAGCCATCGCGGCGCGATATCCCGAGGCGACGGTTGCCGTGGCCGTGCGCGATGGAGAGACCCGGCTGGACATCGCCGCCGACCGGCCGTTCCATGCCGCGAGCACGATGAAGGTGCCGGTCATGATCGAGGCGTTTCGTCAGGTAGAAGCCGGGCGCCTCGCCTGGGACGATTCCATCGATGTCGTCAACCGCTTCACGTCCATCGTGGACGGCTCCCCGTTCTCCATCGGCGACGACTCCGACGACGGGCTCTACGAACGGCTGGGTACCCGGATGCCTCTGGCGGACCTCACGCGCCGGGCCATCACGACCTCGTCCAACCTCGCGACGAACCTCATGATGGAGGTCCTGACGGCGGACTCCGTGCAAGCCACCACGCGCGCGCTCGGCGGCGAGGGCGTCCTCGTGCTCCGCGGCGTGGAGGATCTCAAAGCCTTCGACGCCGGGCTCAGCAACCTCGCCACCGCCAGAGGCCTGGCCGCGCTGATGCTCGCCATCCAAGACGGCCGCGCCGTCTCGCCCGAGGCCTCTGGCGACATGGTGGAGATCCTGCTGGCGCAGGAGTTCGGAGAGATGATCCCGGCAGGGTTGCCAGCCGGCGTCCGCGCCGCGCACAAAACCGGCTGGATCACGCACGTCCACCACGACGCCGCCATCGTCTACCCGCCAGAGGCCGCCCCGTACGTGCTCGTGATCCTGACCGAAGGCATCGACGATCACGGTCGCGCCGCCGCGCTCGGCGCCGAGATCGCGGCCGCGGTCCACGCCGCGTTGCGCGGCGCGTAGCCTCTGGCGCCAGAGGCGATTCGCGCCAGAAGCCGAGCGGCGGCGCCAGAGGCAGGGCTAGCCCTTGACGAGCGCCTTGAGCACGAAGAAGACGTTCTCCTTCCGCTCGCGCAAGCGGCGCGTGAAGTACGGGCCCCACTCCGTCCCGTAGGGGACGTAGGTGCGCATGTTGTAGCCCTGCCGCACGAGGTCGGTCTGCGTCTCCTCACGAAGGCCGTAGAGCATCTGGAACTCGAAGCGGTCGGCGGTGATGCCTTCCTGCGTCGTGTACGCCTTGACGGCCTCGATGAGCTGGTCGTCATGCGTGGCGATGCCGGGGTAGCGGGCCGAGGTGAGCAGCGTGCGCGCGTGGTCCATGTAGGCCTCGCGGATGGCGGGCATGCCGGGGTACGCCAGCGTGGCCGGCTCCGCGTAGGCGCCCTTGCAGATCCGCACGCGAGCGTTGAGTTCGGCCATGCGGGCCACGTCGCCGTAGGTCCGCTTGAGGTACGCCTGCAGGACGGTCCCCACGTGGTCCGGGTACTCCGGGTACACGCGCTCAAAGATGTCGAGCGTGGACTGCGTGATGTCCGAGCCCTCCATGTCCAGCCGCACGAACAGGTCCGTCGCCTTGGCGCGGTCCAGGAGGTCGCGGAGGTTGGCCTCGCAGAACTCGGTGTCGATCACCTGCCCGATCATGGACAGCTTGATCGAGATGCCGACGGCCTCTGGCGGCGCGCCCCGCCGGTCGCGGTAGTCCGCGAGGGTTTCCACGAGGTCCCCGTACTCGGTCGCGAAGCCCTCGGCGCGCGAGCGCTCCGGGACGTGCTCTCCGAGGAGGTCCAGCGTGATAAACCGGCCGGAGCCCAGGATGGGGTCGAGCGCGGGGAGCGCGGCGTCAAGGGACTCGCCCGCGACGAAGCGTCGGGCCAGCGCGAAAGGGAGCTTCATGGGTGCGGATCCGGGGCGCCAGAGGCGGCGCGCGGAAAGCTACGCGAGCGACGAGAGAAGAGGTCCGCGCCCGATGGAACGATATGTGCGCTTCCTTTTGAAAATGGCTCTACGGGGATTTACACCACCATCCCAGGACGATTTCTGCCGCTACCGCTACAATTCGTGACGCCCCCTCCCCCCCCTACCCCGGCGACCCCACCGAGCCACCTCGACGGGTTTCTTCCTGAGGGCCTCTCCGCTGCAGAGGTCCGGCGCGGGCGGCTGGTGGTGAGCTTCGCGATGCTCGCCATCGTCGGCTACGCCGCGGCGATGCTCGCGCTGGGCTGGCTCGGATGGAGCCGGAGCTTCGCCGGCGTCGGGATCGCGGCGCTGGTCAACCTCCTCGCGCTCGGCGGCCTGCGCAAACAGACCTGGTCCCTCGGCGCGGCGGCCTGGGTCGTGTTCCCGATGCTCATCCTCACCGTGTTCGGCGTCGCGTGGGAGGACCTGGGCCTCGGCGCCCCGATCCTGATGTGGCTCGCGACGGTCCCCATCATCGCGGCCCTCGCCAGAGGCAAGCTCCTGGCGACGGTTTCGGCCATCCTGATCGCCTCTGGCGCGGTCGTGATGGCCGTGTGGGGCACGCTGAGCCCGTTCCCGCAAACGGCCCCCGCCCTCGTTACCACCATCGTCGCGATGATGAGCCTCGCGGGGGTTGCCGTGACCGGCGCCATTATCGGGCAGATCTACGAGCGCTCCGTGGGCGCGGCGTTGGAAGAGCAGGGCCGCTCCCTGCGCGACCTCGCGGATGCGCTGCGCATGAGCGAGACCCGGTACCGGCTTGCCCTGGAAAACGTGCCGGTCGGCGTGGTGCAGACCACGCCAGACGGCCGGTTCTTGCTCGCCAACCGCGCGATGGCGGACCTCCTCGGCTACGAGTCCGTGGAGGAGCTCTCCGCCTCTGGCCGCGGTGCCGCGGACTTCTACGCGGCGCCAGAGGCCCGTGAGCACTTTGTCGAGGCGCTCCACCGCGACGGCTCCGTCCGGCGCTTTCAGACGGAGTGGAAGGACCGCCACGGCAAAACCATCCACGTCCGCATCGACGCGCAGGGCAAGTTCGGCAGCGGGGGCTCCCTGCTCGGTATCGAGGGCATCGTGGAGGACGTCTCCGCCGAGCACGAGGTGCGAGAAAAGCTGCGCACGAGCGAGGCGCGCTTCCGGGCCCTCGTGCAGCGCTCGTCCGACGTCGTGGTGGTCGCCAACGCAGAGAGCCACATCAGCTACGTAAGCCCGTCGATCGAGCAGGTGCTGGGCTACACGGTCGGGCAGACTCTCGGCCGCCCCATCTTCTCGTTTCTCCACCCGGACGACGTACCCGGCGCCACGGCGCTCTTCAGCTCTGTGCGCCAGCACGCGGCGATGGTGCCGCCCACGGAGTTCCGCCTGCGCCACGCCGACGGGCACTACCTCTTCGCCGAGGGCGTCGGGACGCCCCTGTTCGAGGACCCGGCGATTCAGGGCCTCGTGATCAACTTCCGCGACATCACGGACCGCAAGCGCGCCGAAGCCGTGTTGGTGCACGCCAAGGAACAAGCCGAGGAAGTCGCGCACCTCAAGAGCACGTTCCTCGCCAACATGAGCCACGAGATCCGGACGCCGCTGACGGGCATCCTGGGCTTCGCGGACATCCTGGCCGACGAGGTGACTGACCCGCAGCAGCGGGAGTTCGTGCAGCTTATCGAGCAGAGCGGCAAGCGTCTGTTGGACACGCTCAACTCCGTCCTGGACCTCGCGCGGCTGGACGCCGGGCACATGGACTTCACGACCGAGCCGGTGCTCCTCTCCGAGGCCGCGCGCCAGGCCGCGCAGTTGCTCGCGCCTCTGGCGCACAAAAAAGGCCTCACGCTGGAGGCCATCATCCAAGACGAGGACGCCAAAGCCGACCTGGACCGGAGCGCGCTGGACCGCATCCTGACGAACCTCGTCGGCAACGCGATCAAGTTCACCGAGAGCGGCGGCGTGCAGGTCATCGTGCGCGCGTCCGAGGACGAGGTGGCGCTCGATGTGGTCGATACCGGCGTCGGCATCAGCGAAGACTTTCTGCCGCGGCTGTTCGAGGAGTTCCAGCAGGAGTCCTCTGGCGCGCAGCGGAGCCACGAGGGGTCCGGCCTGGGCCTCGCGATCACGCGCCAGCTCACCGAGCGGCTGGACGGCAGCCTGACCGTTCAGAGCGTGCTGGGCGTCGGCACCACCTTTTCCGTGACGTTCCCGACGCGGCTCCGCAGCGACGCGGCGCCGGTGACCGCGCGCCGGCCACGCGTGCTGATCGTGGACGACAACACCCAAACGCTGCGCATGGCCGAGCGCATGGTGGAGTCCTCCTACCGCGTCGACACCGCCTCGTCGGCAGCGGACGCCGAGTCCCTGGCGCAGAACGCGTCCGAAGCCTACGACCCTTACGACGTCCTCCTGCTCGACATCAATCTCGGCACGCTGGACACCGGCGAGGACCTCATGCGCCGCCTCCGCCAGAGGCCGCCCTACGACGACCGCCCCATCATCGCGTTTACCGCCTACGCGCTCCCAGGCGACCGCGAGCGCTTTCTCGCCACCGGCTTCGACGGGTACTTCTCCAAGCCGTTCACGCGAGAGACGCTGCTCGCCACCCTCGGCGACGCCAGCGGCCACGCCCCCGAGCCGGAGCCGCCGATGCCGCGCTTTATCGTGCGCAACCGCGACTTCGCCCCGGAGCAGGCCGTGACCGCCTCTGGCGAGGCGCTGCGCTTCGAGGACTGACGGGCGCCAGAGGCCTCTGGCGGAACCCGGCGCGGGCCGGGAGGATCATGCGGGCATGACCACCCTCGCCATCGTCGGCGCTGGGGCTGCGGGCCTTGCGGCCGCTCACGCCCTGCGCGATTCCGACCTCGCCGTCACCGTTTTCGAGAAGAGCCGCGGCGTCAGCGGCCGCGCCGCCACGCGCTGGCGCGACGCGACCGATGCCTCTGGCGCCCCGTTCCGGTGGCGCTATGACCACGGCGCGCAGTACGCTTCGCCAGAGGCCGGCTCGCGCGTCCACACGCTGCTCACCGAAACGCTCGACGCCAGCGGCCTGACCGACCTCAGCGGGACCGTCTGGCCGTTCGACGACGACGGCACGCTCCGGCCCGACCGCGCCCGCCAGGACCCCGGCCCGCGCCTCACCTACGAGGACGGTATCTCCTCGCTCGGTCGCCGCTTGCTGGACGCCGCACCAGGGGTGACGCTGCGCGGCAACACCCGCGTCGGCGCGCTCCACGTCGAGGGCGGCCTCTGGCGCGTGCACGCCGATAACGGCGCCGACCTGGGCGCGTTCGACGCCGTGTTGCTTACGCCGCCGGCGCCGCAGGCGGTCGAAATCCTCGGCGCGAGCACGATGGCCGACGGCTTGCGCCAGAGGCTCGTGGGCGCGCTGGGCGAGGCCGAGTACCGGAGCCAGTTCACGGCTGTCCTCGCGTTCCTGGAGCCCGTCGCACGCCCGGAGCCGTACGCGCTCGTCAACGCCGCCGAGCACGGGGAAGCGGGCGGCGGGCACGCCGTGGCGTGGCTGGCCGTCGAGAGCGACAAGCCGGGCCGCGCGCCAGAGGGCGGGACGCTGCTCCTCGCGCAGATGAGCCCGGCGTGGACCCAGGCGCACTACGACGACGCGAAAGACCTCGTGATCGCCGCGGCCACGCGCGAGATCGAATCGCTGATGGACGCCTCGCTCCCCGCGCCCGACTGGGCCGATACGCAGCGCTGGAAGTACGCGCTCCCCAACGAGGGCGCCGACGCGGCTACGCTGGAGACCGGCGAGGACGAAGGCCTGTTTTTCGCCGGTGACGCCATCGCAGGCAAAGGCCGCGTGCACCTCGCGCTGGAGTCCGGGATCGCGGCCGCCGACCGCATCCGCGAGCGCCTCTAGCCTCTGGCGCCAGAGGCCCAGCGCTCGCTACTCCTCGTCCGCGTTGCGCGCCCGCCGGTCCGCCAGAACCGAGTGCTTCACGCCCTCGCCGAAAAGGCACAGCCCCGCGTTGAGCACGCACAGCGCGAGCGTGCCGTAGGCCACGTACGACTCGCCGCGGCCCTTGCGCAGCGTCGCCTCGCCCACGAGCGAGACGCCCAGCCCGACGCCCACGAGCCCTGCGGGCGCGAGGCGGATCCACTTCTCGCGGTGCCGCTGGCGGCGAGCTTCCTGGATGGCAAAGGTGGGATCGTAGGGCGCGTCGGGGAGCGGCATCGGAGGTGGGGCGTTGAGCAGGCGTTCCCAACCGCCCACCTGCTCCCCCGTTCCGTGCCCGACCCGCTCGCCTCCGGCGCCATCGCCGACCTCCGGCAGTCCTACGAGAAAGGCGCGCTGGACCGCGCCGACCTGCCCGACGACCCGATGGCGCTGTTCCTCGCGTGGTTCGAGGACGCCCGCGAGGGCGGCGTCGCCGAGCCCAACGCGATGACGCTCGCGACCGTCAGCGCCTCTGGCGAACCGTCGGCCCGCGTCGTGCTCCTCAAGGGCGCCGACGCCAGAGGCTTCGCGTTCTACACCAACCTGGAAAGCCGGAAATCGCGCGAGGTGAAGGCGACGGGCCGCGCCGCGCTCGTGTTCTGGTGGGAGCCGCTGCAGCGCCAGGTCCGCGTCGAGGGACCCGTCGAGCCTGTGCCGGCGCCAGAGGCCGACGCGTACTACGCGAGCCGCCCGCGAGGCAGCCGGCTGGGCGCGTGGGCCAGTCCGCAGAGCGAGGTGATCCCCTCGCGCGACGTGCTGGAAACGCGCCAGGCCGAGGCCGAGGCGCGCTTTGAGGGCGAGAGCATCCCGCGCCCGGATTTTTGGGGCGGCTGGCGCGTCGTCCCCGAGCGCGTGGAGTTCTGGCAGGGCCGCCCGAGCCGCCTCCACGACCGCTTCCGCTACACGCGCGACGCCGCCTCTGGCGACGGCGGCCTCTGGCGCGTCGACCGCCTCGCGCCCTGAGCGTCCGGCGCCCTGAGCGTCCGGCGGAGATCGCCGGGCCTCTGGCGCCAGAGGCAGAGCATTCGGGCTAGGCTGAGCGGTGCGGAGCAACTATCGTAGCAGGGCTCCGTCTCGGACGAGACCCCTCGTGCACTGCCCGCTCCGCCTTCCCGCTTTATGACCCGGTTCCTCCCCGTCGCGCTCGCGCTTCTCCTCGCCCCCGCGGCGCTCGCCCAAGACGTCCTCGAGCGCGTCGACGCGTTCCTCACCGCCGCTCACGAGGCGGGCCAGTTCGACGGCTCCGCACTCGTCGCCAGAGGCGACGAGATCGCGTACGAGCGGGGCTTCGGCCAGGCCGAGCGGTCGTGGGGCATACCCAACGCGCCGGACACGCGGCACCGCATCGGCTCCGTCACCAAGCAGTTCACGGCCGCGCTCGTCTTGCAGCTCGTCGAGGCGGGCGAGATCGAGTTGGACGCGCCCATCACGCGCTACCTCCCGGACTACCCGGCGGCGCAGGGCGCCGTGACGGTCCACCAGCTTCTCTCGCACACCGGCGGGATCCCGGAGCACACCAACCGGCCCGACTTTGTGGACATCATGCGCGACCCGGTCGCGCCAGAGGCCTTTCTGGAGGTCTTTTCCGGCGAGCCGCTCGACTTCGAGCCGGGCAGCGACTACCGCTATTCCAACTCGGGCTACTTCCTGCTCGGCGTCATCATCGAGCGCGTTACAGGGCAGCCGTACGCCGAGGCGCTCCGCCAGAGGCTCCTCGAACCGCTCGGCCTCTCGGACACCGTGTACCAGGACAACACGACGGTCCTGGACCGGATGGCGAGCGGCTACGACCGCGTGGGCGCCGACGTCCGCCACACGGCGTACATCGACACGGGCATCCCGTACGCGGCGGGCATGATGGTCTCCACCGTCCGCGACCTCCACACGTGGACGCGTGCGCTCCACGCCGCCCGGCCGTTCGGGAGCGCCGAAACGCTTACGCGCATGACGACGCCCGTGATGAACAGCTACGCCTACGGCATCGACAACAGCATGATGCCCATGGGCGGGGAAATGGTGCGGGCCATCGGCCACAGCGGCGGCATCCCGGGCTTCCGCTCCATGCTCATCTACTTCCCCGAGAGCGAGGAGACCGTCGCGCTCGTCAGCAACACCAGCGACGAGGCCGGGGCTCTGGCGCGCTCCGTCGGCCAGATCCTCCACGGCGGCGACGTGCCGCTCCCCATGCGGCCTCTGGCGCTCACGCTCTCCGAGATCATCGGGACCGACGGCGTGGACGCCGCGCTGGCGCGGGCTCGCGAGGCGCGGGCCTCTGGCGAGCGCTTCGACGAGAACCAGCTCAACCAGGTCGGCTACGCGCTTCTCGGCGAGGGCGAGGTACAAGACGCGATCCGCGTCTTCGCGCTCAACGTCGAGCTGTTCCCCGACGCCGCGAACCCCTACGACAGCCTCGGCGAGGCGTACGTCGCCGCGCGCGACCCCGAGAACGCGAGCGCCAACTACCTCCGCTCGCTCGAACTCGACCCGAGCAACGACAACGCGCGCGAGATGCTGCGCCGCATCGGCGTGGAGCCGCCAGAGGCCGAGGCGGTCGCGCTCACGCCAGAGGCGCTGGAGCCCCTCGTCGGCCGCTACGCGCTCGCGCCGACGTTCGTGATCGAGATCACGCGCGAGGGCACCCAGCTCTACGGCCAGCCCACCGGCCAGCCGCGCGTCGCGCTCACACCGCTGACCGCGACCCGGTTCGAGGTCGTGGGCGTGGACGCGCAGGTCTCGTTCACGCTGGAGGGCGCGGGCCCCGCCACCACGCTCACGCTGCACCAGAACGGCCGCAACCAGCCCGGCGCGCGCGTCGAGTAGCCGCTGGCGCCAGAGGCGCCGCACACGGAGTAGGTTCAGATTCGCCAGAGGCGCTCTCGCCTCTGGCTCCCAATCCGCTTCGATGGACGCACCGCTTTACTCCTGCCTCACCAAAGCCAGCAATCGCGAGTCGGGCGTGCCGCGTGCGTCGGCAAACTGGGTAGTCTCGCGCCGGGGACGCTTTGTAGTGTTCCCCGACCGCATCCGCGTCGGCGACTGGGTGATCCCGTTCGAGGAGGTGAGTCACGCCGTGCTCTACCGGATTCCCTACTTGCCGTTTGTGGATGCCAGCGTTCTGGAACTCAGCGACGGGGAGACCACCTACCAGTTTGGGTTCAATCCCTGGGCGCATCCCGAGCGGCACTTCCCAATCCCTGTAGAGGAGAGGCGGGAGACGATGCGGTACTCCGCATTTAGCGTCGGTATTCGCGTCGCGGCAGTGGCCTATGGGCTCTACTTGATCTGGGAATGGGCCACATGACAGACGCCGTCACCACCATCCGCCCCGAGGCCTCTGGCGACCGCGCCGCCGTCCACGCGCTCAACGCCGACGCGTTCGAGACGCGCGCCGAAGCCGACCTGGTAGACCGCCTCCGCGAGCAGGCCGAGGGGTACGTCGGTCTCATCGCGGAGGCGAGCGGCGAGATCGTCGGACACATCGCGTTCTCGCCCGTCACCCTCGCGCCCGCGCACCCGCACCTCGACGTGCGCGGCCTCGCACCCATGGCCGTCGCGCCGGGGCGCCAGAGGCAGGGCGTCGGCTCCGCGCTCGTCCGCGCCGGGCTGGCAGCCTGCCAAGCCTCTGGCGCCGACGCCGTCGTCGTGCTCGGCCACCCCGCCTACTACCCGCGCCTCGGGTTCGCCTCTGGCGCGCTCGCGTGCGCCTACGACGTGCCGCCAGAAGCGTTTATGGCGCTCGCGCTCACGCCGGGCGCGCTGGAGGGCGTGGCGGCGACGGCGCACTACCACCCGGCGTTCGACGAGCTGTAGCGCCAGAGGCTACCGCCTCTTTTTACGCGTGCCGCCGCTCTGCTGGATCAGCTTGGCGACGAGCGCCGTCCAGCCCGTCTGGTGGCTCGCGCCCAGCCCGGCGCCGGTGTCGCCGTTGAAGTACTCGTAGAAGAGCACGCGGTCCTCTCCCTGAAGCATGTCCACGCCGCCGTGGACGGGGCGCTGGCCGCTGGCGTCCTGCAGGAACAGCGCGGTGAGGCGCCGCGAGAGGTCGCCGGCTACGTCCCAGAGGTTCTGTGTCTCGCCAGAGGCCGTCGGCATCTCCACCTGCAGGGCGTCGCCGTAGTAGTAGTCGTACTTCTGCAACGACTCGATCATGAGGTAGTTGAGCGGAAACCAGATCGGGCCGCGCCAATTCGAGTTGCCGCCGAACAGGCCGGAGGTGGACTCGGCGGGCTCGTAGGCCACGGTGTGCGTCTCCCCGTTCGCGCTAAAGCTGTACGGGTTGGCCTCGTGCTCCTTGGAGAGGCTGCGCAGTCCGAACTCGCTCAGGAACTGGTCCGAGTCCAGCAGGCGCGCCAGGATGCGGCGCAGGCGCGTCTCGTCCACGATGGAGAGCAGGCACCGGTCGCCGCGGCCGTGCTCGCGCAGGAACGTGAGGTTCTCCATCAGCTCCGGGCGGTTCTCGATAAACCAGCGCATCCGCCGCGCGAACCGCGGCAGCGCCTCGAACACGTCCGGCTCCAGCGTCTCGATCGCGAAGAGCGGGATGAGCCCCACGAACGAGCGGATCTTGAGCGGCGTCTGCCGCCCGTCCGGCGTCTCGATCGCGTCGTAGTAGAAGCCGTCGTCCTCGTCCCAGAGGCCGGGGCCGCCCTCGTCGTTGATGGCCTTGGCGATGTAGACGAAGTGCTCGAAGAACTTGGTGGCCACGTCCTCATAGGCCGGGCGCGTGCGGGCGAGTTCGATCGAGATGGCGAGCATGTTGAGGCAGTACATCGCCATCCACGCCGTGCCGTCGGCCTGGTCCAGGTGGCCGCCGGTGGGCAGCGGCGCGCTCCGATCGAACACGCCGATGTTGTCCAGCCCGAGAAAGCCGCCCTGGAAGACGTTGTTGCCCTCGTCGTCCTTCTGGTTGACCCACCACGTAAAGTTGAGCAGCAGCTTGTGGAAGGCGCTCGCGAGGAAGTCCGTGTCCGGCCCGCCGTTGTGGTCGCGGTCGATCTGGTAGACGCGCCACACGGCCCAGGCGTGGACGGGCGGGTTCACGTCCCCGAAGTCCCACTCGTAGGCCGGAAGCTGCCCGTTGGGGTGCTGGTACCACTCGCGCATGAGCAGCGTGAGCTGCCGCTTGGACCACTCCGGGTCCAAGAGCGCCATCGGGATCATGTGAAAGGCGAGGTCCCAGGCGGCGTACCACGGGTACTCCCACTTGTCCGGCATGGAGAGCACGTCCAGGTTGTAGAGGTGCGTCCAGTCGTGGTTGCGGCCGTGCCGGCGGGCCTCTGGCGGGGGCGGGAACGCGGGGTCCCCGTCGAGCCAGAGCTTGGGGCTGTAGTGGTAGAACTGCTTGCTCCAGAGCAGCCCGGCAAACGCCTGGCGCTGCACGTTGCGCTCGTCGTCGCTCAGGCCGGGCGCCTGGAGCGCGTCGTAAAAGGCGTCGGCCTCGTGGATGCGGGTGCGGAACGTGGCGTCGAAGTCCGCGAACGGGTCGGCGTGGTCCTCTGGCGCGTAGCGCACCTCGACGACGAGCGACTCGCCGGGCGCGACCGTCGCGTGGATGTGGGCGGCCGCTTTGGTGCCGCGCCGCTCCGGGTTGACCGCGTCCGCCTCGCCGTCCACGATCGCACGGTGGAACGCGTCCTTGACGTAGGGCGAGAGGCTGGGCGAGCCGAACAGCCGCTCCCGGTTCGTCTCGTTCTCGGTAAACATCAGCGCCGCCGACTCGGCGCCAGAGGCCCGGACGGACCACCACCGGTCGCCGAGGTGGCGGTGCTCGCCGTGCACGCGCAAAAGACCTCTGGCGCCAGAGGCATCGCGGAGGGTCGGCTTGGGGCGGTCGTCGTAGCCCCAGGACCACGTGTTGCGGTACCAGACGTGCGGCAGGAGGTGGAGGGGAGCCGCCTGGGGTGCGCGGTTGGTGGCGGTGATGCGGCACAGGATGTCGTTCTCCCCCGCTTTCGCGTACTCGATGCCTACATCGAAGTAGCGGCCCTCGGCGAGCGCGTCTCCGATGGCGTCCGTCAGTTCGTACTCCGGGTCGTGGTAGCCTCGCGCCAGGTTTTCCCGGACCAGCTGCTCATACGGGTAGGCCACCTGCGGGTAGGCGTAGTGCATCCGCATGTAGCTGTGCGTCGGCGTGCCGTCTACGTAGAAGTAGTGCTCCTTGACGTCCTCGCCGTGGTTGCCCTGCGGCCCGCTGACGCCGAAGAACCGCTCCTTGAGGATGGCGTCCTGCTCGTTCCACATCGCGACGCCGAGGCAGACGTTCTGCATCCGGTTGCAGAAGCCCGCGATGGCGTCCTCGTTCCAGCGGTAGGCGCGGCTGTGCGCGTGCTCGTGCGGGAAGTAGTCCCACGCGTCGCCAGAGGCGCTGTAGTCCTCGCGGACGGTCCCCCACGCACGGTCGGCGACGTACGGCCCCCAGTTTTTCCAGTCGGCCTCGCGGGCTTCGGAGGTGGCGAGCCGCTGGTGTTCGGCGGTATCGGGACGGGGCATACGAGCGGGCGGGAATGTCGGCGGGGGCCTCTGGCGAGGGCGCGGAAAGCCTCAGACCGCCAGAGGCGGGCGCGGTTCGGGCCGCTGGCGCGAGAGGCGGGAACGTCCGGACGCGCGCGAGGTCGGAGCGCGCATGATGCGACCCCGGCGGTGGCTCCTGTTCAGCGCGCTCGCGCTTCTCCCATCCGCGGCGCACGCGTCGGACTTCTCCGGCGTCGTGACCATCGTGTTCGGCATCCCGGGTTTGCTCGTCGCCACCGTCGCCGCCTCCGCGTTCCTGTTGGTTGAGCCGAGCCGCGTGCAGAAGGCTTCGGCGGCCGCTCTCTTCCTGCCGGTCCTCGCCGCCGCGGCGTGGGTCTTCGTAGGGGACACCGCCCGGATGATGCGGCGTGGCCTGCCCGACGACCTCCTGATCAGCGCGGGGTACGTGCTGCTGCTCCTCGTTCTGGCCGCCCTCGTCGCGCGGATCCTCCTCCGGCCTCTGGCGCCAGAGGCTCGGGGCCGAACGGAGTAGCGCGCGAGCCGCCGCGCTGGTCACGCGGGAACCCACTTCTGGCGGCCGCGCTGCTGTCCACCGCGTCAGCACGGTCCGATACCACCCCACGTGCGCGGGCGTTTAGCGCGGATCCCTGCCGCTTCTGGCGGCTAGAATCGCCCTAGCCCACCGCTTCCGCCTCTGGCGGACCTCCGATGCCTGCGCTCCCCGCCGTCCTCGCTGTTTTGCTCCTCGCCTGCGCCTCTGGCGCGCCGGCCTCTCCTGATCCCGTGCCCTCGCCGGACCTCGCGCCAGAGGCCGTGGTCAAGATCGTCGTGGGGGCGCTGCAACAGAACGACGAGCCGGCGGACGACGCGGGCATCGCGACGGCTTTCCGCTTCGCCTCGCCGGGCAACCAGGCCGCGACGGGGCCTTTGGCGCGGTTTACGGCCATGATCCGCGGCGGCTACAGCGACATGCTGGACTTCGAGCGCGCCACCTACGGCCGCATGGTGTTCCAGGGCGACGAGGCGGCGCAGCGCGTCACGCTCGTCCAGGCCAACGGGCGCCGCAGCACGTACGTGTTCGCGCTCTCGAAGCAGGTCGGCGGGGAGCGCGACGGCTGCTGGATGACGGACGCCGTAGTGCCGGTCGCGCCACAGGACGACGGATTGATCCGGACGTAGCCTCTGGCGCCAGAGGCCGCACAGTGTCGCTTACGCAAAAGAAGGCCTCGCCGCGGAGAACGGCGAGGCCTCGTAGATAGACTCTGGCGCCAGAGGCCCGCGCTCAGGTCGGGTCGCCGCCCGTCACGCCGAAGACCTCGCCGCTGATGTAGCCGGACTCCTGCGTGGCGAGGAACACGAACGTCGGCGCGATCTCCGCCGGCTGGCCGGGGCGGCCCATCGGCACCTGCTCGCCAAACGTCTCGATGGAGTCCTGCGGCTGGCCGCCAGAGGGCTGCAGCGGCGTCCAGAACGGGCCGGGCGCGACGGCGTTGACGCGCACGCCGCTCTCGATGGCCTGCTTCGCGAGCGCCTTCGTGAACCCGATGATGGCCCACTTGGTGGAGGCGTAGTCCAGCAAGTTGGCAGACGGCTTGTAGCCCTGAACCGAGGTCACGTTGATGATCGTCCCGCCCGCCGGGATGTGCGGCAGCGCCGCCTTGGAGAGCCAGAACATGGCGTAGACGTTCGTCTTGTACGTCCGGTCGAACTGCTCCGTCGTGATGTCCTGGATGGACTCCTGCGCGGTCTGGTTGCCCGCGTTGATGACGAGCACGTCCAGCCCGCCCAGCTTCTCGCGCGCGTCCTCGACGAGTTGCACGCAGAACGATTCGTCCTGCAGATCACCGGGGAGCCGCACGAGCGTGCCGCCCTCGCCTTCGATGAGGTCCGCGAGCGACTGTGCGTCCTTCTCCTCGCTCGGCAGGTAGTTGATCGCGACGGCCGCGCCTTCGCGGGCGTACGCAATCGCCGTCGCGCGGCCGATGCCGGAGTCGCCGCCGGTGATGAGCGCCTTGCGGCCCTCCATGCGGCCGAAGCCGCGGTAGGAGGTCTCGCCGTGGTCCGGCTCGGGCTCCATCTTCGTGGTGAGGCCGGGGGCCTCTTGCGGCTGGCGGGGGAACGGCGGGCTCGGGTACTGCGAGCGCGGGTCCTGCATCGCGTACTGATTGGGGGTGTCGGACATGGGGGTGGAAGGGTGTTGAGAAAGGACCGGTCCAACCGTTTGCCCGCCCCGAGGTTCGCCTCTGGCGCCAGAGGCGCGCACTGGAGACCTCCATCCCTTGCTGCCCAATCAGCGCGGTTCATCCATGAGCACGACGCCTCATCCCGCCCGCCACAGCTTGTACCTCGCGCTCGGAGCAGTAGGCCTCCTCCCCACTGCGCTTGCTGCGCTCGCGGTAAGTGATTTGGCGTTTAGCGCGATCGGGGTTGAACTCCCTGCGGTGCTGGGAGGCCTCGTCGGGTCCATCGCGCTCGTCGCTCTCCTCGGCTCCGTCATCTCCGTGCCCGTTGGTCTGGCAGCGCTCGGGAGCTACCGACGCAGAACGCCGCCGTCGCGCTCCCGAACGGCGTGGACGGCCGTGGTGCTCGCGTTGATGTCGCCGCTGGCGTGGGCCGCGGGCGTCCTCCTCTGTGAGGTCGTGTTCGCGATGTAAACGCTCTGGTTTGTTTCGGTAAGAGCCTCTGGCGCCAGAGGCAGACCGTCGCGCCCAGACAGAATGAGGCCCCGCCGCAGAGAAGTGGCGGGGCCTCGTGGACAGCCCTGGCGAAGCCGTCCGGGGGGACAGCGCGAGAGTACGGCCTGGGAGTGACACGGGTGCGTCACCCACCCCGTCGCGGGCCGTCCGGAAGCGCGAGCGCATCGCCTGCCGGACGCCAGAGGCCTCTGGCGCTGCCTGCTCAGTCCATCATGCGGCGCAGGAACGCCGGCACGTCGGGGTCGCCTCCCTTCTTGATCCGCTCGCCGGGCTCGGCGGGCAGCTCGCTGATGCGGAGGCGCTTGACGTTCTTGAGCGGGACGGCGCTCGGGCTCTCCTCCACCTCGCGGGACTTCTCCGACGGGGGTGCCACGCGCGAGCGGCGCTCGTACGCTGGCTTGTCGAGGTCGCGGAGGTTCGTCTCGCCCTTGTAGTGTGGCGAGACGTGGTGGTCGAGGTTGAGCGGGATGGAGCGCTGGATGACCTCTGGCGCCTCCTCGGGCGCGCCCTGGTTGGCATCGAAGCCCGTCGCCATGACGGTCACGCGGAGGTGGTCGCCCATCTCGGGGTCGATGACCGTTCCGAAGATGACCTCGGCCTCGTCGCCGGCCTGCTGCTGGATCACGCTCATGCCGTGCGTGGCCTCGCGGATGGAGAGGCTCGGCCCGGCGGTGATGTTGACGAGCACGTTGCGCGCGCCGTCGATGGAGATGCCATCGAGGAGCGGGCTCTCCAGCGCCTCGCGGGCGGCGCGCTCGGCGCGCTTGTCGCCAGAGGCGATAGCGGAGCCCATCAGCGCCGTACCACCGTCGAGCATCGTCGTGCGGACGTCGGCGAAGTCGAGGTTGATGAGGCCGTGGACGGTGATAAGCTCCGAGATGCCGCGGACGGCGTTGTAGAGCACGTCATCGGCCATTACGAAGGCGTCCACGAGCGTCGTGTCGTCCTCGGCGATGTCGAGCAGGCGCTCGTTGGGCACGATGACGAGGGTGTCGACGGTGTCGCGCAGGTTCTGAATCCCCTGCTCGGCCATGCGGAGGCGCTTTTTGCCCTCGCAGACGAACGGCTTGGTGACGACGGCCACCGTGAGGATGCCCATCTCCTTGGCGATGGCCGCGATGACGGGCGCGGCGCCCGTGCCGGTCCCGCCGCCCATGCCCGCGGTCACGAAGACCATGTCGCAGCCCTGGAGGGCGGCTTCGATCTCCTTGTGGCTTTCCTGCGCGGCCTCGGCGCCTACGCTGGGCCGGGCGCCTGCGCCGAGCCCGGACGTGCGCTCGCGGCCGATCTGAATCTTGAGCGGCGCCAGGTTGACCTGGAGCGCCTGCGCGTCGGTGTTCACGGCCGTGAACTCCACGCCGTGGATGCCCTTGGCGAGCATGTTGTTGACGGCGTTACCGCCGCCGCCGCCGCAGCCGATGACGCGGATGTTGGCGTCTGTGGGAGCGTCGTCGTCGAATGCGAATCGTGTGCTGAAATCTTCCATGGTGTGTCCCTCCGGAATGAATGCTAAGGGTTGCCCGTCCTGTAGTGAATCGTGGTGAAGTCTAGAGCTCGTCGAACCAGTCCTTCATGCGAGCCGCGATGCGGTCCATGAGGCCCCGGCTGTCGTCGGCGTGGCCGACGTCATCGGTGACGAGGCTCGGCTCGGGATCGCTGAGGACGGGCGTGCCGCCCTGTCCGTCTCCGTTCCCGATGCTGCCGTCGCCGCTGCCGGAGATAGCCGCAGGCGCCTCTCGCGGTTGCGGATTCTGAGCGAGGAGCGACGCGCCAGAGGCGGACCCCGCTCGGAGGGCGTGCAGCACGAGGCCGACGCCGGTTGCGTACTTCGGGCTCGCGACTTCCTCGGCGAGGCCGCCGGTCAGCCCGATGGGGCGACCGATGCGGGCTTCGAGCCCGAGGATTTCGGAGGCCAGTTCGGCGGTGCCCGGGATGAGCGCGCCGCCGCCGGTCAGGACCACGCCTGCCGAGAGGTGGCGGCCGTAGCCGGAGCGCTTGATCTCGATCGCGGCGATCTCCAGGATCTCCTCGATGCGCGGCTGGATGATCTGCGCGAGCGCCGACTGCGAGATCGACTTGTCCGGGCGCCCACCGATGCCGGGAATCGTGATCTCTTGGTCGGTGTCCACGAGCCCCACGAGGGCGGAGCCGAACTGGTGCTTCAGGCGCTCAGCCTGATCTTCCAGCACGCCGAGGCCCTTGCGGATGTCGTGCGTCACCATGTCGCCGGCGACGGCGATCACGGCGGTGTGGCGGATCGTGTTGTCCTCGAACACGGCCACGTCGGTCGTGCCGCCGCCGATGTCGATCAGGACGACGCCGACCTCTTTCTCGTCCTCGTGGAGCACGGCGTACGAGGACGCCAGAGGCTCCAACACGATGTCGTCCACGCGGTTGCCGGCCTTCTCGATGCAGCGGTAGATGTTCTTCGCGGCCGAGACGAGTCCGGTGATGATGTGGACGTTGGCCTCCAGGCGGACGCCGCTCATGCCGATGGGGTCGGCGACGCCGTCCTGGCCGTCCACGATGAACTCCTGCGGGAGCACGTGGAGGATCTCGCGGTCGGCGGGCATGGCCACGTGGCGCGTGTCCTCCAGGAGGCGCTGCACGTCCTCGCGGTCGATCTCGCCGCCGGTGACGGTGATGACGCCGCGGCTCTGGAAGCTCTGGATGTGGTCGCCAGCGATGCCGACGACGGCGCTCTCGACGCTCACGCCGGCGGCGCGCTCGGCTTCGGAGACGGCCGTCTTGATGGCGTGGACGGTCTTGTCGATGTTGACGACGACGCCGCGGTTGACGCCGTTGCTCTCGGCGACGCCGACGCCGCGGATGCGGATTTGGTCTTGGTCGTCCGAACTGGCGACGACCGCACAGATTTTACTGGTCCCGATGTCGACTCCGACAACGATGCGCTCGTTCTCGATCATGAGTTTGGGGGTGTGGGGGTAGGGGATGCGACGGGTGTGGAGCCTGAGCCAGGTCCCTCGGCGGCAGGCTCCAAAGCCTCCGAGGGAGTGGTGCCCGCATCGCCAGAGCCTCTGGCGGGAGCGGGAGTTGGGGTGTCGCCAGAGGCCTCTGGCGAGGTGCCGCCCGCGGAGCGCGTCGGCGGCAGGATCTCCTGCGCGACGACTTGCCCGGCAAAGCGGAGGTCGACGAGCCGCAGCGGCACGTCGGGGCGGGTGAGGACGGCCTGCTCCCAGAAGGCGCCGAGGCGCGTGAGCGCGTCGGCGTGGCCGGTGCGGCCGAGCCGGACAGGGATCGTCCCCCGGCCGGCGACGGGCTCGGTGTAGAGCGTCGCGCCCGATTCGGACCAGACGACTTCGCTGATGAGCGCGTCCACGCCATCGTCCGCGCTGGCGAGCGCGCCGAGGAGTTCGCGGATGCCCGCGTTGCGGATGGGCTGCGTCGGGTGGTAGGCGGGAAGGCGGCCGCGCAGCAGCGGCACGTCCTCGGTCTCAGCGCCAGAGGCGGGCACGGGCATCGCAAAGCCCACTGCGTCGAGGTAGTGGTGCGGGCGGCCGTCGGCGTCGAGCACGAGCGCGACGGGGGTGCGCTCCTCCACGGCGATGCGGAGCGAGCCGGTGGGCAGGCGGCGCAGGCGCGCCTCGCGTACCCACGGGTGGCGGCGCACGCGGTCGGCGACGAGCGCGAGGTCGATGCCGTAGAGCGCGACCGGGACGGCCTCATCCGGCGCGACGCCCGCAAGCGTGGACACGTCCTCTGGCGCCGCGCGGTGCGTGCCGACCACCCGGACCTCTTCCAGCGGGAGCGTGCGGTGCCACACCCACGCGGCCACGAGGCCGACGCAGAGCGCGACCAGGCCGAGGGCGCGGCCGATCTTGCGCAGCTTGCGGCGGCGGTCCTGCTGCTGTGCGGTGAGCGTTTTCGAGGTGCGCTTAGCCATCGGTCTCGGCGCCGGAGGCGGGATCGTGGCTGGGGTCGTTCGGGGCCTCTGGCGTCTCGCCAGAGGATGCGGCTGCGCCAGAGGCCTCTGGCGACGACGGCAGCGCGTCGAGAAAGGCCTGGCCGTAGCGCCACACGTCGCCCGCGCCCATCGTGACCACGAGGTCGCCGGGGCGGGTGAGCATCTTGAGCGAGAGCGGGAGGTCGTTCTTGTCCTGCACGTAGTGCACGTCGCGGTGGCCGTACTGGCGCGCCAAGCCGGCGATCAACTCGCCGGTGATGCCCTCGATGGGCTCCTCGCGGGCGGGGAACACGTCGGTCAGGACCAGCACGTCGGCGTCGTAGAACGCCCGCGCGAACTCCTCCTGGAGGTCCCGGGTGCGGCTGTACAGGTGCGGCTGGAAGACGGCCACGACGCGGCGCTCGGGCCAGCCCTTCGCGGCGGCCTCTAGCGTGGCCTCCACTTCGGTGGGGTGGTGCGCGTAGTCGTCCACGACGAGCACGCTGCTCTCGCCAGAGGCCTCGGCGTCGCGGGTGTAGCCCTCGCCCTTGATCTGGAAACGGCGCTCGACGCCCTCGTAGGCCGCGAGCCCTTCGGCGATGGTGGAGAACGGCACGTCCAGTTCCAGGCCGACACCGATGCACGCGAGCGCGTTGCGCACGTTGTGCAGCCCGGGCGCGTGGAGCGTGATGCGGCCCATGCGCTCGGAGTTGAACATGACGTCGAACTGCGTCGCGGCGCCGATCTGCTCGATGTTCTCGGCGCGGAGCGTGGCCTGCCGGCTCGTGCCGTAGGTGATCACGCGGCGGTGGATGTCGCCCACGACCGAGCGCACGTTCTCGTCGTCCAGGCACAGAATGGCGGCGCCGAAGAACGGGACGCGGTTGGCGTACTCCACGAACGTCTCCTTGATGTCCGCGAGGTCCTTGTACGTGTCGAGGTGGTCTTCCTCGATGTTCGTAATGACCGCGATGACGGGCGTGAGCCGGAGGAACGTGCGGTCGTACTCGTCGGCCTCGACGACGATCACGTCGCCGTCGCCGCTGACGGCGTTGGCGCCAAAGGAGGCCACCTTTCCGCCGACGATGATCGTCGGCTCCAAGCCTGCGTGCTTGGCCATCATGCCGACCATCGTCGTCGTGGTCGTCTTGCCGTGCGTGCCCGCGATGCCGACGCCCTGGCGCATCCGCATGAGCTCGCCGAGCATCTCGGCGCGCTTGATGCGCGGGATGAGGCGCCGCTTCGCCTCCACCGTTTCCGGGTTGAGGTCCGCCTTGACCGCTGACGAGTACACGACGACGTCCACGTCCTGCACGTTTTCCGCCTGGTGCCCCTCGTAGATCGTCGCGCCGAGCGTTTCGAGCCGCGCCGTCGTGTCGCTCTTCTTGAGGTCCGAGCCCGTGATCTCAAAGCCTCTGGCGATGAGCACCTCGGCGATGGAGGACATGCCGATCCCGCCGATCCCCACCATGTGGATGCGGCGCACGCGTCCCATCTGGTCGCGGGAGCGGCCTCTGGCGTCGGAAGCGGGGCGGGAGTCGGTCACAGGTGGCGTTGGGATTCGGGTGGTGTGGGGGCGCAGTGCACTGCGCCCGGAACGGCTAGGCGCCAGAGGCCCCTGGCGGGGGCGCGAGCGCGATCACGGCGCGGGCGATCTCGTCGGCGGCGTCGGGCCGCGCGATGGCGAGGGCCTTGCGGCGCATCTGGTCCAGGAGGTCCGGCGCGTCCAGCAGCGCGATCACGTCGTCGTCGAAGCGCGCGTCGAGGTCGGCCTCGGGGAGGAGGATGGCGGCGCCGGCGTCGGCGAGGGCGCGCGCGTTCTTGGTCTGGTGGTCCGCGGTCACGTTCGGGCTCGGGACGAGGACCGACGGCGTGCCGGTAACAGCCAGTTCGGAGCACGTGATGGCGCCCGAGCGGCAGAGCACCAAGTCGGCGGCCTCGTAGGCGAGGTCCATCCGGTCGAGGTACGGGACCAGCTTGAGCCGCTCGTGCGCGGGCACGGCGGCGTTCAGCGTTTGGTAGTAGCGCTTGCCCGCGGCCCAGATCACGAACGTCTCGCCAGAGGCCAGCACCTCTTTGAGGTGCACCTTGAGCGCGCCGTTGATGGGCCCGGCGCCGAGCGAGCCGCCCATCGCGAGGAGGACGCGCGCGCCCTCGGGGATGCCGAAGTGCTCGCGCGCCTCGGTAGCGGAAGCCTCGGTGAGGTCCTGCCGGACGGGGTTGCCGGCAACCGTCGCGGGCGTGTCCTCGGGGAAGAAGGCGCGCGCGGCGTCGAAGGCGAGGAAGACGTGATCGGCGCGCGGCGCCAAGAGTTTGTTCGTCGCGCCGGCGTAGGCGTTCTGCTCCTGGATGACCATCTTTTTGCCGCGCAGCGAGGCCGCGAGCCCGACGGGGCCGCTGGCGTAGCCGCCCGTCCCCACAACGACGTCCGGGTCGAAGTTGCCGATCAGGCGCAGGCTCTCCCACAGCCCCTTGGCCAGCTTGAACGGGAACGCCGCGTTGCGCGCGAGGGCCTCTGGCGAGAGGCCGCGCTGGAAGCCGCTGACCGTGATGGGGTGGATGGCGTAGCCCGCCTTGGGCACGGCTTCCCACTCCATGCGGTCCTTGGTGCCGGCAAACGCGATAGCCGCCTGCGGGATGCGCGCGCGGATGGCGTCCGCGATGGCGATGGCCGGGTAGACGTGCCCGCCCGTGCCGCCGCACGCGAAAAGGACGCGCGGCGTGCCGGGCGCGCGCTTGAGCGCGCCAGCGGCGGGGGCTTGGTGGAGGGCTTCGGGCATCATGCTGGGTCCGCGTGGCGCGAGATGTTGAGCAGGATGCCGACCATGATGCCGGTCATGAGCAGCGACGTGCCGCCAAAGCTGACGAACGGCATGGCCAGCCCGGTCACGGGCGCGAGGCCACAGGCCACCGCCGCGTTGACGAAGCCGTAGAGCACGACGGCGCACGTGATCCCCACCGCCAGGAACAGCCCCAACGGGTCCGCCGCCCCGCGCGCGATGCGCAAGAGGCCTCTGGCGAGGACGTAGACGAACACGAGCAGGAGCGAGAGCGCGCCCACGAGGCCGTACTCCTCAGCCACGATGGCGAAGATGAAGTCGTTGTAGGGCGCCGGGAGGAAGTCGCGCTGGACGCTCTTGCCGGGGCCGCGGCCGGTCACGCCCCCCATCGCGAAGGCGATGCGGGCCTGGCGGGCCTGGTAGCCTTCGGCCTGGTCCGAGAAGGTGGCCTCGGCCTCGGCTTCCGAGGTGAAGATGCTCGTGTTCAGCCACGCGTCCACGCGCGCGGCGCGCTGCGGGTTGGCCGCGAGGAACGCCGACGCGAGGACCAGCGCCACGAGCGCTGTCCCGAGCAGGTGGCCCACACGCACGCGGCCCACGAACATCATCGCCGCGAGCGTGATGAGCAGGATCGCCGCCGTCGAGAGGTCCTCCATGCCGATCAGGAGCAGCGTCGGCCCGATCCAGAACAGCAGTGGCAGGTAGCCTCTGGCGAAGCTCTCGATGTACGGCTGCTTTTTGGTGAGCAGGACGGCCGTATGGAGCAGGATCGCCACCTTCGCCAGGTCTGACGGCTGGAAGGTCACGAACCCGAGGTCGATCCAGCGCTGCGCGC
Organism: Rubricoccus marinus; assembly: GCF_002257665.1. Classification (NCBI taxonomy): domain Bacteria; kingdom Pseudomonadati; phylum Rhodothermota; class Rhodothermia; order Rhodothermales; family Rubricoccaceae; genus Rubricoccus; species Rubricoccus marinus. Next base: position 3,421,210 of record NZ_MQWB01000001.1, read on the forward strand.
CGTTGGTCACCACGCCCATCACCTGCACCGCGACCAAGAGCCCGATGGCGACGATCATGAACGCCTTCGAGAAGCGCGCCAGCTTCCGGTAGTCCACGAGGGACGCCGCGCCCATCGCCAGAAGCCCGAGGCCGACGTGGAGGACGTGCTTGAGCAGGAACCTCTCTGTATCGCCGCCTGCCTTCGTCTCCGCGAGGAACGAGACGGCCGAGTACACCGCCACCACGCCCGCTGCGGCGAGCAGCAGGACAGCGCCGATGATGGCGGGGTCCGGGCGGCGGGAAACGGTGAGGGCCTTGGGCATTGTGAACTGCGCGATGCGTGAGGGAGCGATGGGCGAGACCCGCGCATCACGGCTCTCGCATCATGAGAGGTCGCCTGTTAGAGCGTCTGGACGGCCTGCTTGAAGGCGTCGCCGCGGTGCTCGTAGTTGTCGAACTGGTCGAAGGAGGCGCAGGCGGGGCTGAGCAGGACGGTGTCGCCCTCCTCGGCCATGAGGCTCGCGAACTGCACGGCCTCCTCCATGCTGGCGGCGTGGGCCGTGTGCGGCGCCAGAGGCCCGAGCTCCTCCAGGATCTTGTCGGCGCCCTCGCCGATCGCGACGATGCCTTTCACCTTGTCCGAGACGAGGCGGCGGAGCGGGCCGTAGTCGTTGCCTTTGTCGCGCCCTCCGGCGATGAGGACCACGCTGGGGCTGCCGTCGTCGTGCGCGGCGAAGGACTCCAGCGCGTACCAGACGGCGTTGACGTTGGTGGCCTTGGAGTCGTTGATGTAGGTGGCGCCGCGCACGGAGCGGACGCGCTCCAGGCGGTGCGGCACCCCCTCGAAGCTTGTCAGGCTCTGGCGCACCACGTCGCTCCGGATCTCCATCGCGCGGGCGACGATGGCGCTCGCGAGGGAGTTGTAGAGGTTGTGGCGCCCGCGGAGGGCGAGGTCGGAGGTGGGCATGAGCTCTTCGTAGCGAAGAAGGAAGTCGGCCGGGGTCAGGGTGCCCCGGTCTTCGATGGGTGCGCCAGAGGCCTCTGGCGGGGCTGCCGCAGGGGCGAGGCTTGCCTCGCCCTCGCTCGGAGCGCTGTCGGCGGGCGAAGCAAGCCTCGCCTCTACAGGGTGCGAGTCGGCCTCTGGCGACCCCGGATCGGCGTCCGGAGTAGGCGCTGGCGCCTCGGCAGGCGGCGTAACCGGGATGGCGCGGCGGGGCGCGTTGCCGCGGCTGGGCAGCGAGAGCGTGATCACGTCGCCCGAGATATGCGCGGCGCCGTCGCCGCGGTGGCGCACGAAGCCGCCGAGCGCCAGCGGCTCGTCGATGGAGAACGGGACGGGCGTGAGCCCGGCGCCAGAGGCCCAGCGCTCCACGTGGTCGGCCACGGCCTCGTCGTCCTTGTTGTAGATCAGCCAGTCGCCGGGCTGCTGCGCGGCCTCGAAGAGGCGGTACTTCGCCGCGGCGTACTTCTCCATCGAGCCGTCGTAGCGGTCGAGGTGGTCCGGCGTGACGTTGAGGAGCACGGCGACGTGCGGGCGGAACGTGGCGACGTGGTCCAACTGGAAGCTGGAGACCTCGAGGATCACCGCCGTGTCCTCGTCGATCTCATCCACGTAGTCTGAGAACGCCGTCCCGATGTTGCCCGCCACGACGTGCTTGCGCCCGGCAGTTTCGAAGATGTGCGCGATGAGGCTCGTCGTGGTGGTCTTGCCGTTGCTGCCGGTCACGGCCACGATCGGCCCGCGGCAGAACCAGCTCGCCACCTCGATCTCGCTCGCGACGGGGATGCCGCGGGCCTGGGCTGTCTGCACCGGCCCGATCGTGCTGGGCACGCCGGGGCTCACGACGATCAACTCGGCCTCCAGCGCGCGGTCGGTGTGGCCGCCCATCTCGAACGCGACGCCAGAGGCTTCGAGGTCTGCCTGGGCATCCGCACTCAGAGGCCCGTACTCGGTCAGGAACACGTGCGCGCCGCGCCGCGCGAGCAGCTTGGCGACGGCCAGACCGCTGCGGGCACCGCCGATCACGGTGACGGGGAGCCCCGCGATGCGCTCGCGGACGGACTCGATGGAGGCGGTGGTTTCGGCGGCGGTCATCGGACCCGGAAGAGGAAGATGGTCAGGATGGCGAGCATGGCGGTCACGATCCAGAAGCGGATCACGATCTTGGACTCGTGGACGCCCTGCGCTTCGTAGTGGTGGTGCAGCGGCGCCATGCGGAAGACGCGGCGCCCCTCGCCGTACTTCTTGCGCGTGTACTTGAAGTAGCCGGTCTGGATGATGACCGAGACCGTCTCCGCGAAAAAGATGGCGCAGAGGATGGGGAGGTAGAGCTCCTTCTTGATCAGGATGGCGAGCGTGCCGATGCCGGCGCCGAGCGCGAGGCTGCCCGTGTCGCCCATGAAGACCTGCGCCGGGTAGCCGTTGTACCACAGGAAGCCGAAGCACGCGGCGCCGAGCGCGGCGGCGTAGATCGTCAGCTCGCCCGTGCCGGGCACGAACACGTCGTTGACGAACTCCGCGAGGTCCACGCGGCCCGTGATGTACGTCATCGCGATCAGCGCGAGGCTCACAAACGCGGCCGTGCCCGCCGTGAGCCCGTCCAGGCCGTCGGTGATGTTGACGGCGTTGCTGACGCCGGCGAGGATGAACGTGACGACGGGGACGTAGATGATCCAGCCCCAGCCTTCGCCGATAAACGGCGCGAGGAAGTCGTAGTCGATCGTGCCGTTGGGCACGAACGGGAGACTTGTCGCGGTGTGGATGCCGTCCAGGGCGGGGAGCGAGTAGAGCAGGATGCTCACACTGATGCCGAGCACGAACTGGCCGATCAGCTTGGTCTTCTCCGAGAGCCCGCCCTTGTCCTTTTTGACCACCTTGATGTAGTCGTCGGCAAAGCCGACCGCGCCCATCCAGCCTGTGGCCACGAGGACGATCCAGATGTAGGGGTTGGTGAGGTCCGCCCAGAGGAGAACCGCCGAGAACATGGCGAGCAGCAGGATGACGCCGCCCATGGTGGGCGTGCCCGCTTTGTGCGCGTGGCTCACGGCGCCGGCGTCCTCGCCCTCGCGGATGGTCTCGCCGAGCTGCTTGCGCCGCAGGTACGCGATGATCTTCTTGCCCGCGAACAGCGCCACGAGCAGCGCCGTGCCGGCGGAGAGCCCGGCGCGGACGGTCACGAACTGGAAGACCTGGAAGCCGGGCGGCTGGTAGGTGGCTTCGAGCCAGGTAAGGAGGTGGTAGAGCATCAGCCTCTGGCGGAATCGGGGGTGACGCCAGAGGCCTCTGGCGAGGTGCGGCGCGCGAGCGTGGCCGTGAGGTGAACGCGGTCGTCGAAGTCGCGCTTCTCCGTGCCCACGATCTGGTAGTCCTCGTGCCCCTTGCCGGCCACGACGATCACGTCGCCAGAGGCCGCGTTCTCGGCGGCGAAGGCGATGGCCTCGGCGCGGTCCACGATCTCGGTGGCGCTCGCCTCTGGCGCGAGGCCCGCGCGGATGTCGGCGAGGATGGCTTCGGGGTCCTCGGTCCGCGGGTTGTCACTGGTGACCACGACGCGGTCCGCGCGACGGCTCGCGACCTCGGCCATCTCGGGGCGCTTGGTGCGGTCGCGGTCGCCGCCGGCGCCGAAGACGGCCCAGAGCCGGTTGCCCTCGGGCACGATCTCGCGGGCCGTTGCGAGCACGTTGTCGAGCGCGTCGGGTGTGTGCGCGTAGTCCACGACGCCGAGCACGCCGTCGTCGGAGCGGATCGTTTGAAAGCGGCCGGGGACGCCTTCGAGGTTTTCCATCGCGTCCAGCGTCTCGCCGGCCTCGTAGCCGAGGTCTCGCGCGACGGCGTAGGCGGCGCAGAGGTTGAGCGCGTTGAAGCGCCCCGCAATCCGGAAACGCCGCTCGTGGCCGTCGAGCCGCAGCAGCAGTCCCGCGACGGCGTTCTCCAGCACGTGCACGCGGACGTGCGCCTCTGGCGCGGTCCCGTAGGTCACGACGCGCGCCTGGGTGCGCGAGGTCATCTCGCCAGAGGCCGCGTCGTCGGCGTTGACGACGGCGACGGCATCGCGGCGGAGGCCGTCGAAAAGCTTGCGCTTGGCGGCGGCGTACTCGGCGGCGGAGCCGTGGAAATCGAGGTGGTCGTGCGTGAGGTTGGTAAAGACGGCGGCGCGGAAGGCGAGCGTGCGCACGCGGTCCAGCGCGAGGCCGTGGGACGAAACCTCCATCGCGACGTGCGTCGTCTGCCGGTCGCGCATGGCGGCGAGCAGGCTCTGCAGGCCGATGGCCTCTGGCGTGGTAAAGGCCGTCGCGTAGCGATCCGTGCCGATGCGGTTCTCGATGGTGCCGATCAGCCCGGCGGTCTCGCCGAGGCGCGTCAGCAGGCCGTGGAGCAAAACGGCGGTCGTCGTCTTGCCGTTGGTGCCGGTGATCCCGAGGAGCGCGAGCGAGTCTCCGGGGCGCTTGTAGAACGCCGCCGCAGCCTCCGCCAGCGCCGCTCTCGAATCCGTCGTGCGGACGAGAACGGCGCCGGGGAGGCGCTCACCCTTCCCCAAGGGTTTCGGGTCGGCCTCTGGCGCGTCGCCAGAAGCCGGAAGCTTGTAATCGGGGCCGACGATGGCCGCAGCGGCGCCAGAGGCGAGCGCCGTCGGCACGAAGTCGTGGCCGTCGCGGCCCACGGCGGTGTCGGCGGACATCGCGCCGAAGAGGTCGCCGCGCGTGACGCGGCGGCTGTCGTCGGTCATGCCACGGATCTCCACGTCGTCGGCCTCTGGCGAGGCGACGAGCAGCCCGGCCGCGCGGATGGGCGCGATCAGGTCCGCCAGAGGCCTCGGGGAGGTCTCGGGGGTGGGTGGAGTCGGGTGGAGCGGCGAGGTCAACGGAGCGGGAGTCGTAGGGGCGTGGGTTAGGCCCTCTCTAGCGGTTGGCAGTAAGGGAGACGGAGGCGGGCAGCGGCGCGCCGGGCGCGACGGACTGGCGGCGGATGACGCCTGAGCCCTTTAGGCGCACGCGCACGCCAGAGGCGCGCAGCCACGCGAGGGCGCGGCGGGTGGACATGCCGCGCACGTCGGGCATCGCGCCCGGCGCCTCCGCGGCCTGAGCCTCTGGCGAGGCGTCCAGCTTGACGGTCCGGTCCACGCGGGCCTCGTCGCCGTAGGCGGCCTCGTGGTAGACGACCGGCGTGGCCCAGCCGGCGCGGCGTGGGAGCTTGACGCCGAAGCCCTCGGCGCGGAGGCGCGCAAGCGCCAGAGGCGCAGGCATCCCGCCGATGCGGGGGAGTTGGGCCGTGGGCCGCGAGGGCAGGTCGGCTGCGGGCGCCACGCGCTGCGCCACGCTCGGGAACGTGCCGATCCAGCGCGCGGCGACGGCGCCGAAGATGGGCGCCGCCACGGCCCCGCCGCCGTAGCCGTTGGTGGGCCGGTCCAGCAGGATGTACATCACCACCTCGGGGTTGTCAGCGGGGAACATCCCGGCAAACGAGGCGCGGTATACGCCCGCGGTGTAGCTCCCGCCAACAGCGCTACGCGCCGTCCCGGTTTTGCCCGCGATGCTCAGGCCGTCCACGCGCGCGGCCTTGGCCGTGCCGCCCTCCTCCTTCACCACGCGCTCGAAGGCGGGGCGCAAGAGGCGCGCGGTGCGCTCGGAAAAGGCGCGGCGGACCGAGTCCACGGGGGCGCTCCACGTCACGTCGCCGCGCACGTCGCGCCGCTCGGAGACGACGTGCGGCCGCACGAGCAGGCCGCCGTTGGCGAGCGCGGCGTAGGCCGTGAGCATCTGCATCGGCGTGGTCTCGACCGAGTAGCCATAGGCCATCGAGGTCAGCGTCTGCGAGCCCCAGTCCTCGGGGCGGCGCAGTGTGCCGGGGACCTCGCCCGGGAGGTCGGAAAGCGTGGACTGCCCGAAGCCGAGGGCGCGGGCGGTGCGATAAAACGCGGAGGCGCCGGTCTTTTCCGCCGTGCGCGCCATGGCCACGTTGGAGGAGACCTTGATGGCGTCCGAAAGCGTGATGGTCCCGTGCGCCTTGGTGTCGCGGATCGTGCGGCCCTTGATGTAGGCCCAGCCCTCGCCCGTCTCGATGGTGTCGTCGAGGTCCATCGCGCGGGACTCCAGCGCGGCGATGGCGGTGACGAGCTTGAAGGTGGAGCCGGGCTCGATCTTGTCCGCGACGGCGTGGTTGCGGCGGGCCGCTTGCGAGAACGAGCCGGCGTTGTTGGGGTCGAACGTGGGCGCGTTGGCGAGCGCGAGGATGGCGCCCGTCCGGGGGTCCATCGCGATGGCGGTGCCCCAGCGCGCGCCCGCGTTGGCGACGCCTCTGGCGAGTTCCTCCTCGAGGATCGACTGTCGCACCAGGTCCAGCGTCAGCACGACCGTCTCCCCGTTCTCGGGCTCGACGACGTTGCCGCCCACGATGGCTTTGACGCGCCCGCGCATGTCGCGCTGCACGGCCTGCCGCCCGGGGCGTCCCGCCAGAGGTCCGTTGTGCTGCGCCTCCACGCCTGCGATGCCGCGGAGGTCGCGGTCCACGTGGCCGAGCACGTGCGCGCCGGTCCGGCCGTAGGTGTAGCGGCGCGCAAAGGAGCCGGTGATCAGGAGCCCGGGGATGTCGGCGCGGTCCAGCTCGTCTTTCTCAGCCTCGCCCAGGCGCGGCACGAGCCGCACGTACTGGCGGCTGGCACGGTCGCGGATCTTGCGGCGGTAGTGCTCGCCGCTCTTGCCCGTCAGGCGGCCCAGGAGGTCGGTCAGTTCGGCCTCGCGCTCGGCGAAGCCGGCAACAGTCGGGTCGGCGTTGACTTCGAAGGTCGCCGTGTTCTGGACCAGCACGCGGCCGGCGCGGTCCAGGATGGCGCCGCGCTGCGCGGGGAGCTCCACAAAGCTCTCCGCCTGCTTTGTACCCTCGGCCCGTAGCTCGCCCCCGTCCACCACGTGCAAGCGCACGATCTGCGCCACCACCGCCAGAGGCAGGAGGAGCACCACGCCGAGGACGACGTAGAGGCGGTTGAGGATGGTGCGGCGAGCGTTCACGAAAAGCGGGGAGCGGAAAAGCGGGAGGCCTCTGGCGCGAGAGGCATCGGTGGGGGTGGAGCGCCAGAGGCGCTAGTCGAGCGTGATAGAGGGGCCGTAGGCGATGCCTTCGTCCAGGCCGAGCGCGGCGGCGCGGGGCATGACAGCCTCGGGGCCGGTCATGCGGTCAAAGGCGCCGCGCAGGCGCTGGTTGGTCAGGCGCAGGCGCTGGTTCTCGGCGCGGGCCTGCTGCACGTCGGCGAGCGTGGCCTGCGTGGCGAAGGTGTGGCCGACAAAGGCGGTCACCAGCACGCACGCGAACAAGAGCAGGAGTCCCAGCTTGAGGCTCGGCGTGGCGTCGAGTGCGCGGACGCGGCGGGAGGCCTTCGTCTTTTTGCCTCTGGCGCTGCGGCCGCCGAGCGCGTCCCAGCCGGGCAGGTTGCCGCTGCGCGACTTCTGCTGCAGGATGGCGCGCTCGGCCTGCGGCCTGCGGGCGCCTTGGGTCTGCTTCGCGCGCGACGGCGCCGCCTTACGGGGCGAGCTCGTCTTGCGCGAGGACGGCTTACGGGCCGTCGTCTTTTTGGAGCGGGGAGCGGTCGTGGTAGCCATGGTCACTAGGCGGTCTTCTCGGCGACGCGGAGGCGGGCGCTCCGCGCGCGGGGGTTGGCGGCGATCTCCTCGGCGCTCGCGACGACGGCGCGGCGCGTGACGGGCGCCAGAGGCGAGACCACGTTGCCGTAGTGGTCCTTCTCGGGCTGCGCGTCGAAGCTGCCGTGGCGCAGAAAGCGCTTGGCGGGCCGGTCCTCCAGGGAGTGGTAGGCGATGACCGCGAGGCGGCCGCCGGGGCGGAGCACCTTGAGCGCCGCCGGCAGCGCGTCCTCGATCTGGCCCATCTCGTCGTTGACCGCGATGCGGAGCCCCTGGAACACGCGGGCGAGCGTCTTCACCTCGTCGCGCGTTGGCACGCTCGCGCGGACGGCGTCGGCGAGGTCGCCGGTGGTCTCCATGCGCTCGGCGTTCTTGATCGCGCGCGCGATCCCACGCGAGCGGCGCTCCTCGCCGTACTGGTAGATCACGTCCGCCAGGCGCTCGGCGCTGAGCCGCGCGATCATCTCGGCGGCGCTCTCGCCAGAGGCAGCGTTCATGCGCATGTCCAGCGGGCCGCTGGCGGAAAAGGCGAAGCCTCTGGCGGCGGAGTCCAACTGGCGCGAGGACACGCCGAGGTCGAGCAGCACGCCGGAGACCGTCCCCGGATCGACGCCCGCCTCGCGGACGGCGCGGCTCATCTCGGCGAACGTGGCGTGGACCGGCACGAAGCGCCCCGAGGCCTCGGCCTCGGCGAGCCGCTGGCGCGCGACGCTCAGCGCCTCCGGGTCGCGGTCGATACCAATGACCGTGGCCTCTGGCGCGAGCGCGTCGAGCAGCGCGGCGCTGTGACCGCCGCCGCCCAGCGTGCCGTCGATGTAGACGCCGGCCGGGTCGGTGATGAGGAGGTCCAGCGTCTCGGCGAGAAGCACCGGGTCGTGGTAGCCGGTCGCGTAGGCGCTGGCGCCAGAGGCGCGCGTCTCGCCAGAGGCCCCGTCCGGGCGCGACGCGCCAGCCGCCTCAGCGGAGCGGCGCGGGTCGGCAGACAAATCCGGTGTGGTGGACCCGAACTGGTCTGCCGACCGAGCACCGCCAGCGCGGGGACGGCGGGAGCGTCGCGAAGAGGACATGGGGAGAGGGGCGGTCATCTAGAGCGTGCGGGTGCCGATCGCGCGGCGCCCGGCGAGGCGGGAGCGGGAGGCTCCCATGTGGCGGTCGGCGAGGTCGGCGACCGAGTGCGCGCTGCCGTTGAGGTAGGCGGCGTAGGCGCCGAGCGACCACACCTCGATGCGGTTGAGCACACCGATCATCTTGGCCTTGTCGCCGGGCTCCAGCCCGACGAGTTCCATCAGGTCGCGCGGGAGGCTCACGCGCCCCTGGCTGTCCAGCGAGACCTCGTCGGTCCACATCAGGATGCGGCGCGAGAGCATCGCCTGTTCGGCGTTGAACCCGTCCAGCTTTTCCAGCTTGGGCTCGATCTCACCTTCCCACACGTCGAGCGGGTAGAGCACGATGCACTGGTCCACGCCCTGCGTGACGACAAAGGTCTCCCGCGCCTCCGGCCGGAGGTAACGGCGCATCTTCGCCGGCACGGGCACGCGGCCCTTGCTGTCGATGGTGTTCTCTGCTCTGCCCTTGAAGCCGGCCATGACCGGTGTCCCCTCCAGGGTGGTTGGTGAGTGGTGGGAACGGGGCGCCAGATGCTTTCCCCACTTCTCCCCACCGCCTGCAACGTACCCGAATCGCCCAAAACGGCCAAATTTGGGGGATAACAAACCTCAGCTGTGGATAACAGCTCCTCAGAACGGCCGAAACAGGCCGATACACAAGGGGTGACAATCCGTTCACCATTCTGCCGGCCCAGTGAATAGATTATCACCTATCCCTTTTTCCCGCCACCCGGGCCTCGGCCACCATGTCCGCTCAACTTACGGAACGCCAGAATCAGATCTATGAATTCATCCGGTCCCATATCCAGACCGAAGGAATTCCACCCACCGTGATCGAGATCCGAGACCACCTCGGGCTCAAGAGCACCAACGGTGTGCACAAACACTTGGGCGCGCTGGAGAAGAAAGGCGTCCTCGTGCGGACCCCCAACGTCTCGCGGGGGCTCCGGCTTCTGGCGAAGGACGCCGACGCGTTCTCGTTCGACGAGGGCACGCCCAGCCTGCCGCTGATTCCCAAGATGAGCTCGGGCCAGCCGGGCCTCTTGCGCCGCGGCAAGCAGCACCTCCAGGTGGACCTCCGGTTCATGCCGCGCATCGATCCCGACGACTGCCTCGCGGGCCGGGCCGGCGACGACGGCATGGCCGACGAAGGCATCCTCAAAGGCGACTTCCTCGTGATCGAGGAGGCCGGCTCGCGGCCCATCCCAGAGGGCACGCTCGTGGCCGTGCTGCTCATGGATCTGCTGGCCGTGCGGCGCGTGGCGTACGCCGGCGAGCGCATCAAGCTGGTGCCCGCGGCGACGCGCTACAAGCCGAAGTCGTTTATCGTCGGCTCGCCGGCCTACCTCGTGATCGGCCCGGTCCTCGCGGTGATGCGGAAGCTGTAACGCCAGAGAGATGCGGCACCTCTTCCCCACCGCGCCTCTGGCGGAACGAGTCCCGCATACGCCTCGGGCGAGATGTCGGTGCGCCCGTTCCCCACCTCTCCCCACCGCCAGAGGCCTCTGGCGCTACCGCGCGACCGTCAGCCGCACGCTCACCGCCCCGTCCTCGGTCTCGGCGCGGACGACGTAAACGCCCGTCGCCCACCCCGACGTGTCCACCTCCCACGCGTGCCCGCCTCTGGCGGGGCCGGCGCCAGAGGCCCACACCGCCCGGCCCCGCGCGTCGTAGACGGTAACGGTCTCGTCCTCTGGCGCGCCGAGGTCCAGCGCGATCCGCACGGCGCCCGAGGCCGGGTTCGGGCTGACCTCCAACGCCGCGCCAGAGGCCTCTGGCGCCGCCTCCCGCGGCGCCGCCCCGTTCGAGACGATCACCGGCGCCGTCGTCCGCCACACCGCCGAGTCCGTCGCCGCGTACACCCGCCCCTCCTCCGAGATCCGGATGTGGTTCACGTCGTGGCCGCCCCACCCCGCCGAGACCTCCTCGAACGACGCCCCGCCGTCGCGGGAGACCAACATCGTGCTCCGGTTCGTCGGACGGTTCAGCGTGTACCCCACGCTCGCCCAGACGGACCCGTCGGCGCCGCCGCGGACGCGGACGCGGTCGGTCTCCTCCAGGCCGTAGTCCCCCTCCCGCACCCGGTGCACCTCCGCCCACGTCGCGCCGCCGTCGTCGCTGCGGTGGACCACGCTCGCGCGGCGGTGCTGCGCGGGGTCGTTCTCCGCTACGGCGGCGTAGGCGGCGCCGCCGAAGGGGTGGCCGGGCTCGGGCGCGAACGTCACGGAGTAGGCGATGAGCGCGCCGGCTTCGTAGAGCGAGGAGGGGCGGAAGGAGCGCCCGTCGTCGTCGGAGTACGTCACGCCGTTGTAAGCGGCGGCGAGGATCCGGCCGCGGGGCAAGGCGCCAGAGGCGGGGACCTCGGCGATGTCGACGGTGTCGCCGCCGAAGGCGCCGAGCTCGGTGAAGGTGCGGCCGCGGTCGTCGGAGCGCCAGAGCGTGAAGACGCGCGTGGCGAGGAGGGCGCCGTCGGTCCCGGGGTTCGCGCCCCAGATCATCGCCTCGAGGCCAGCGATGCCGTCGAAGTCCCAGGTCGCCCCGTAGTCGGCGGAGCGGGAGGCGCGGTTGGAGGCGCCGCCGACGATGACGGAGTCGCGGGCGAGCAGGGCGTCGGCGTAGCACCCCGCCCCGCGGCAGAGCAGGGTCCAGTCCCGCTCGTCGTCGTCGAGCCTGTAGGTCCGCCCCGCGTGGACGTAGACGGCGGTGCCCCCCCCGGGCGCCTCCGCGAGGGCGAGGGCGGTCACCATGGCGTTCTCGTTCACCGTCTGCGCGGTGGAGGGGAGCGGCCCCCACACGACCGGGGGCTGGGCGCCTACGGAGATGCTCGCCGCCATTACGAGTGCAACGGTGAGAACGGCTCGGAGCATCTGGCGCATGGAGGGACTGGGCGAAAGCGGGCAGGCCGGGCGCCCGCCGCTTCGGCCTACGCTCGAAAGTAGGGAGCCCGGCCACAGGCGCGAGCATGCGCGCTCCCATTCTCGCCTCTGGCGCCAGAGGCTAGCCGCCCCCGATGGCCGAGAGCATCGCGACGCAGCCCACGGCGGCGTAGATGCCCAGCACGTAGCCCGCGACGGCCATCAACAGCCCCACCGGCGCCATCGCCGGGTGGTACACGCCCGCTACGATGGGCGCGCTGGCCGCGCCGCCCACGTTGGCCATGCTGCCGGTCGCCACGAAGAACAGCGGGGCCCTGAGCAGCTTCGCGGCCAGGAACAAGAGCCCGATGTGGACCGCGAGCCAAACCACGCCGATGAGGAGGAACAGCGGCGCCTCCGCGATGGCGAAGAGGTTGCCCTGCGCGCCGATGCTGGTCAGGAGCATGTAGAGCGCGACGTAGCCCAGGCGGCTCGCGCCGTCGATCTCCAGCTTACGCAGCGGTGTAAACGAGAGGATCAGTCCCACGGTGACGGCGATCAGCACCGCCCACGTCCCGCCAGAGATGATGGTCTGCCCGTCGATCTGGACCGGCTCGATGCTGCTGCCGAGCACGCGGGAGAGGACCGCCGCCGCGATGCCCAGGCCGATGATGATGGCGCCCGTCTCGATGGTGAGCGGACGCCGCTGCGTATCGAGTTGCTTGAGCGTTTCGTCCACGCGGTCCATCGCGCTCGTATCCGCGCCGACCCACGCGTTGAACCGCTCCTGGTAGCCCGCGAGGAAGAGCAGGATGCCCATCCACCCGTAGCCCACGACGACATCCACGACGATCACGGGGCCGAGATCGCGAAGCCCCACGCTTTCGGCCATCGCGACCATGTTGGCCGTGCCGCCGATCCAGCTTCCGCTCAACGCCGACATGCCCTGCCAGAGGCCCGTGGTGTCGGCAAACAGCGACACCACGAGCAGCGCGATCGGCCCGCCGATCACGATGCCGAGCGTGCCGACCAGCAGCATGATGAGCGCCATCTTGCCCAGGCTCGCGATTGCCTTCAAGTCGATCGTGAGCATGAGCAGGAACAGCGCCATTGGCAGGAGGATGTAGCTGAACAGGTCATAGGCCGGGTTCACGTACTCCGTGATCCCGAGGGCCTCGTTCCCGGGCCGGTACGGCTGCAACACGCCAAACGTGCTCAGCAGCATGGGCACGAAGTAGGCCCAGATCACTGGCGGGATCACGTCGAACAGCTTTTTGAGCGCTTCCACGCGCGAGAGCGCGAACACGGCCGCGAGGACCGCGGCCAAGAGCGCCGCCGTCTGCACGGGGTCGGTGATAAGCGCGGCGGGGCCTTCGAGGGCAGCGGGGTCTTGCATGGTGTGGCGGGGAAGTCGCGCGAAGATAGTCGGCCCGCCAGAGGCCTCTGGCGACGGGGTTTGGGCCGCGTTCCGGTAGGGAGAGGTATCGGGCCGCCGCTCTTCTCACGTGGCGTGCCGCTTTTGCCGCTGGCGCCGTGCCGGCGGCTCCCTCCTGCCCTGCCCCGCTATGCGCACCGTTCTCCGTCGAATCGAACCCGTGTCCCTCGCCAAGATTTATGGCGCCCTCGGGGCGCTCTACGGCCTGTTCGGTGGCCTCGTCGGCGGCTGCGTGGCCGCGACCGTCGGCTCCCAGTTCGGCAACGGCGGGGCGAGCCTCGGGCTTCTGGCCGTGATCCTGTACCCCGTCATGGGCGCAGTCTTCGGGTTCGTCGGGGGCTTCATCGGCGGGATCGTCTACAACTTCCTCGCCGACCGCGTGGGCGGCGTGGAGATGGAGTTCGACGACTTCGGGGAGATGGACATCCTGTAGCCGCGCCCGGCCTCTGGCGCTCCACCTCTGGCGCCTCGCCTCTCACGTGGCGCGTTGAGACCTCGCCAGAGGCCGAGCCGCCTTGCTCGGCCGCCAGAGGCTACTCGCCGGTGTCGACGCGGTCGACGACGGCCACGATGGTGGCGTCAGCGGCGGTGAGCGGCTGCGTGGCGACAAACGGCAGCGAGGCCTCGGCGCTGGTCACGAACAGGACGCGGTCGCCGGGGCCGGCGTCGCAGGTATCGAGCGCGGCGGTGGGGCGCCCCTTTGGCGAGCCGTCGGCGCGGAGCGGCTGCACGAGCAGCATCCGCTTCCCCTCGACCGAGGCGTCCTTCCGCGTCGCCCAGATGCTGCCGATGACGTGGCCGATGGTCACGCCGTCTCCTGCAAAACCGGCGGGTCCACCTCGACCACGTCCAAGCGGTCCACGATGGCCATGATGACGGCGTCGACCGGCTTCTTGTCCGTCAGCTCGGTCTGCCGCCCGGACGATCCCTGGGCGACGAGAACGGTCTCGCCTTCACCCGCGCCGACGGCGTCCACGGCCACGACGGTCGTCGCCAGAGGCGAGCCGTCGAGGTCCACCTCGCGCACGAGGAGGAACTTCATGCCCACGAGTTGCGGGTCTTTCCGGGTGGCCCAAACGGTGCCGATGACCTGGCCGAGAAGCATGAACGTGCGGGGGCGAGCGGTGCGCCGCAAGGTAGCCTCTGGCGGGGGCGCACTCGCCAGAGGCGCGGGCCGGCCTCTGGCGCCTACCGCTTGTCGGCGGCCACGAGCGCGAGCGTGACGCGGCTGACGCAGACGAGTCGCTCGCGCTCGTCCTCGATGCGGACCTCCCAGACGGCGGTCGTGCGGCCGTTGTGGAGCGGCGTGGCGGTCGCGCGCAAGAGGCCCTCGCGGACGGACCGGAGGTGGTTGGCGTTGATCTCCATGCCCATGGCCACCTTCTCGGGCAGCGCCGCGCTCGTGGCGCCCACGCTCGCGACGCTCTCGGCCAGGACCACGCTCGCGCCACCGTGGAGGACGCCCATCGGCTGGTGCACGCGCGGGCCGACGGGCATCGTCGCGACCACGCGGTCACCGGACACCTCGACGTACTGGATGCCGAGCGTCTGGTCCAACGAGGTGCCGCTGGCGAGGGGGAACGGGGAGTCGGGCGTGGGGTCGTCGGCCATGGGGCGTGCAGTCGGGGGTGGGGCGCGGTCGTACTCTGGGCGCTCGCCCCCCGATCCCGCCTCTGGCGCCAGAGGCCCGCCCCATGCTCGAAGCCCTCCGCGACTGGTTCCTCTCCCTCGGGACGGAGTACGGCGTCAACCCGTGGATCTTCGGCGGCATCTACGTCGGCGCCATCCCCCTTTTCTCGCTCTCGGTCGCGTGGCTGGTGCGCAACGCGCGCCAGAGGCGGAGCATCGTGGCGCCGGCGCTCGCGGCGGGCTTCTTCTTCGTCTCGGCGTACCTCTACCTCATCATCGCGGGCGAGAACGTGCCCGCGTGGGTCTACGTGTTCGTCGTGCTGCTCGTGGCCGGGGGTGCGTGGAGCGCGGTCCGCAAGGTGCGCGCGCAGATCGCCGACGCGACCGCGCCAGAGGGCACCCCCGCTCCGCCCGACGCCTCTGGCGGAACGCTCCCGCCAGAGGCCTGACCACGCGCGGCGCCAGAGGCGCTAGTCCAGGTCCACGCTGACGCCGATGCCGACGATGGCGTTGACGGCGTTGCCGAAGTCACCCGAGACGGGGATCTCGGCGTAGATGCCGGGCCGCAGGCCGCCGACGGGGAGCTCGCCCGCGATGCCCACGAAGTGATCGAAGCGCGACGCGCTGCCGGTGTCCTCGGTCAGGATGCCGGTGCCTCTGGCGCCGAGCGAGAGCTCGGCGGGGCCGACGAGGGCGCGGAGTTGGAGCGTGTAGCTGCCGAAGAGCTCCGTATCGCGGCCCTCCGTGACCGGGATCAGCACCTGCGGGATCACGCGCGCTTCGATGCTCACGTCCGAGCTCGCGAGGTACTCGTAGCCCAGCGTGCCCGCCAGCGTCGCCGTCTCCGGCGTGAACGCGCCGATGCGGTCGCTCGTGGCCGAGGCGCCGTAGGAGAGCGCCGTGAAGTCGTTCCGGTCCACGTCGATCACGGTTTCCACGATCGGCGCCCGCGCGCCGATGCCGAGGATCATGCCCGATCCGAGGCGGGTCTCCACGCCCAGATACGGGTTGCCGAGGACGAAGGCGCTTTCCGTTCCCTCGAACGGGCCGAAGCTTTCGTCGAAGGCCGTGTACGCGGCGGGGAGGTCCAGGATCACCTGCACGCGGTCCCCGAACCGGCCCTCCAAAAACGTCGCGTTGGAGAGCGGCGAGAAGCCATCGACCGTGTCGCTATCGAACGTGATGTGGCTGGACGTGATGGAGACGGCGTCCGTGCCCTGGGAGAACGGCAGCCAGCTGCCCGGCTGAGCGCTGGCGGCGGCGGAGAAGACGAGGGCGAGCAGCAGAGAGAGGCGCATAAGGGTGGGCGTCGTGAGAAGCCGTGTACGCCTCTGGCGGGGTTGGGTCCCGCGCCTCTGGCGCCAGAGGCGCGGGGCTTTAGCGCAGGGGGACGCTCACGCCGGCTGTGAGCACGAAGTCTGAGGCGGAAATCGCCGCCAGAGGCACGCGTACCCCCAGGCTCGGCTGCACGCTGGCGCCTTCGTACGTCACCATGGCGAGGCCGCTGGCAAAGAGCTCATCGAAGTACCGGTCCGTTCCTCCTTTGGGCTCGTACCGGCCGAGGGCGCCGACTGTGAGAGCGAGTGCGCTGAAGCGGAGATCGGTGAACACAGCCCCCGTGACGGCCGCGTTCGTCCTCGGAAGGTCTAATTCCTGACCGAACCCATCGGTTGGCAGATCTCCTGTGTAGTACGAAAGCACGGGCGCGATCTCGCCGCGGACGCTGGCGGCGGCGCTCAGGTCGGCTTCGCCGCGGAGCGCGAGTCGGGCCGAGACGACATCGGTTTTGTACGCCTCGAAGTTTTCCCGGTCTGCCGAGAACCCGGCAGCGGCGACATCCGGCGTGAACCCCACACCTCCGCCGGTCGCGGCGGGAAGCCACACGCCTGCCTCTACCTCCGCTCCCGCCAGAGGCCGCGTCGCAAAGCCGACGTACGGGTTACCGATGTCGAACGAGGTTTGCGTGGCACCGATGCTCCCCACGGTGTCGTTAAACCGAACGGCATA
Organism: Rubricoccus marinus; assembly: GCF_002257665.1. NCBI lineage: Bacteria > Pseudomonadati > Rhodothermota > Rhodothermia > Rhodothermales > Rubricoccaceae > Rubricoccus > Rubricoccus marinus. The sequence continues at coordinate 3,437,855 of NZ_MQWB01000001.1, forward strand.
TAGCGCGACCGGCAGCGAGCCCACGATGGCGCCACGTGCGCCGACCGGAACGCGCGCCGAGAGGATCCCGACGTACGAGTCGGCGCGGCCTTCTCCCAAGGCCTCCCCCCTGTCGTTGGTGAAGAGGATGTCGGTGACGCTGCCGTAAGCGATGTCGAGGGAGACGGACGGCCCGTCGGCGGAGGCGCGCCACGGCGTCTGGGCGGATGCGCCAGAGGCCAGCGCGGCGAGAGCGAGGAGAAGAAAAGAGCGGAGCATAGGAAGTGAAGTGTGATGTGGCAGGAGCTACGCGAACGGTGCGCCAGGCCCGTCCCACCGCGCGTCGAAAAAGGCCGCGACGGTCGCCGCGTGGTCCGCGAACGTCTCGCGCGTGCCCACGTCCTCGCCTCTGGCGGGAGTGGTCTCGCCAGAGGCGGGTTTCTCCAGCATCAGGACTGGCACGCGCTCGCGCGTGTGGTCGCTGCCGCGGTAGGTGGGGTCGTTGCCGTGGTCGGCGGTGAGGAGGAGGCGGGCGCCGGGCGGCAGCGCGGCTTCCAAGTCCGGAAGGGCGCGGTCAAAAGCTTCGAGGGCGCGGGCGTAGCCCTCGGGGTCTCGGCGGTGGCCGTAGAGCTCGTCGAAGTCCACGAGGTTGGTCCAGACAAACGTCGGCTCGCCAGAGGCCGCGGCTTCGCGGATGGCGTCGAGCGTTTTCGCGACCCCGTCAGCGTTGCCGGCCGTCTTGGTCTCCACGTCGACGCCTTTGCCGCCGAACAGCGCGCTGATCTTGCCGATCGCGACCGTCCGCACGCCCGCGTCCTGGAGCGCGTCCAGAACCGTCGCCTCTGGCGGGAGCAGCGAGTAGTCCTTGCGCTTCTCCGAGATGCGCGTGTAAGCGCCGGGCTCGCCCGTAAACGGACGCGCGATCACGCGCCCGACGGCGTGCTCGCCCACGCAGACCTCGTTCCGCGCCGTCTCGCACATCGCGTACAGCTCCGCCAGAGGCGTCGTCTCCACGTGCGCGGCGATCTGGAAAACGCTGTCGCCGGACGTGTAGACGATGGGTTGGCCGGTCCGCTGGTGCTCCTCGCCCAACTCGGCGATGATCTGGGTGCCGCTGGCGGGCACGTTGCCCAGGATGCCGTCTACACCGGCGCGCTGGCAGAAGTCCGCGACCACCTCTGGCGGGAAGCCATCCGGATACGTCGGAAACGGCGTCTCCAGCACGAGGCCCGCCAATGCCCAGTGCCCCGTGGTGGAGTCCTTGCCCGCCGCGCGCTCGGTCAGGCGCCCCCACGAGGCCTCTGGCGCGTCGGCGGGCTCGACGCCCGCCAGAGGCGCAATGCGGCCCAGCCCGAGGCGCTCCAGGTTGGGCAGGTGCGGGTGCTCGGCTTCGCAGACGTGACCGAGTGTGTCGGAGCCAGAGTCGCCGTAAGCCTCGGCGTCTGGGCCGTCGCCGACGCCGGCGCCGTCGAGGATGATGGTGACGAAGAGCATGGGAGAGCCGGGAAAGGTGGGCCGGAAGATCGCGCCCGCCAGAGGCCTCCGGTGTTTGGAGCGCGTGTGGCTCGCGGGCGGGGGAACTACTGACGCCCCCGCAGCGGGGCACGCGCCAGAGGCGGGCAACGAACGCGGCCTCTGGCGGAACAAATCGAGCCGCGCCCCTCCTCACGCCCTCACGCCCTCACGCCCTCACGCCCTCACGCCCTCAATCCACGATCACGCAGGACTCCTCGGTGGTGTACGTCTGGTGCAGCGCCGTCACGGCGTCCTGCCGGAGCAGGTTGGGCGTGACGTGCCGCGGCCCGTAGACCGCGATGCCGATGCGGACGGGGTCGCCGTCGCGGGTCAGGTTGCGGGCCCAGCGCTCGGCGCCCGGCCCCTTCATCTCGCACAGCGCGCCCAGCACGAGGTCGCCCATCGCGAGGACCTCGCGCGTGCCCGGGACCGCCATGAGCCTCTGGCGCAGCGCCGCCGCGTGCGCGTCGATTTCCTCGGGCTCGCCTTCCAGGATGTCCTCGGCATCGTGCGGGACCACGAGAGCGAGCGAGAGGTCGCGCCCTTGCTCGCGGGCCGCGTTGATCTCCTTCTCGACGCGTTCCATCGCGCCTTCCAGAGACGAGCCCGACGAGGCCTCTTGCGTAGGCGCGTCTTCGGGCAGGTCCAGGACGCGCGCGGCGAGGTCCGCGTAGGCCGAGATCAGGCCCTCGGCGCGGGGCGTCAGCGGCTGGTCGTCCAGCACGTCCAGGACGAGGCACGGCGAGCCAGGTGCGGTGCGGAGCGAGCGGACGGCCGTTTCGCCCACGGCGTCGGCGTCCATGCCCGGCAGAAGGCCCGCCTCGTTGCCGCCCAGCACGAACGTCGCGAGGCCGGCGGGCAGGTCCGCCAGAGGCCGCGCGCTGCGAGCGTCGAGGGTGCGGGCGTCGGCGTGCGCGTGGATCGCCGCGCTCGCCGCGCCGGAGGCCGCGAGAACGGTGTAGCCGTCCGGGCTCGGGCGCACGATCGCGGCGGAGCCGCCGGTCACGTCCACGAGCGAGCGGAGTAGCGCTCCGGCGCCAGAGGCGTCCTGTTCCCACCACTCGGGGCGGGAGCGCGCAGGGCGCGCGGGTTCTCTGCTGGAAGGGGTCGTCGGCACGGAGGGGGCGGAGTCGGGAGCGGGGGACGCCGCGCTCTCGCCAGAGGCACGGCGGTCCGAGGCCTGGGGCGCGGCGGCCTCGGCGCGGGGGGAGGGGGCCGTCGGCTGCGCTGGGGCCTCTGGCGAGGCCGCGCTGGGCACGGCGGCGGTCTGGAAACGCGGGGACTCCGGCTCTTTGCGTTCGGTGTGGACGCGCACCTCGGAGATGCCGAGCGTCTGCTCGTTCCACTTCGCGATCTGGTCGGGCTCCTGCCCGCCCCAGAGCTCGGCATCCCGGCGCCGCGCACGCAGCCACGTCGCCAGCAGCACCGCGGCGCCGACGACGAGCATGAATAGAAAAAGCCAGAGGAAGACCTCCATGGCAAATGCGAGCGAGAAGGAGCGCAATCGGGCCGGCCGGCAGGGCGTCTGTCGGACGGCGCCAATCTAGTGACAGCCGTTCGGCTCACCCGCTCCGCCGGGCTCGCTCACGCTAGCTTCGCCAATCCTCTCCCCACCACACCCGATGGACACCTACTACAAGCCCGAGCACCTGCCTCGCTTCGGCGAGATCGCCGAGGGCTCCAAGCCTCTGGCGGACGCCTTTTTCTCGTACTACGGCAAGGTCTTCGAAGACGGCGCCCTCACCGCGCGCGAGAAGGCGCTGATCGCGCTCGCCGTGGCGCACACCGTGCAATGCCCCTACTGCATCGACGCGTACACGCAGGACTCCCTCGCGAAGGGCTCGGACCTGGAGCAGATGACCGAGGCCATCCACGTGGCGACGGCCATCCGCGGCGGCGCGAGCTTGGTCCACGGCCTCCAGATGCTGGACGGCGTCAAAGCGCAGACGATGTAGCGCGTCGGACAAGCCCCGACTTCCCCGTAAGACCTTTTGCGCCGCCTCTGGCGCCCGACCGACGCTTTTCCGCATGTCCACGCTTCCCGGCGACCGCCCGATCCCGACCGCCCCTTCCACGCCAGAAGCCTCTGGCGACGGCTCCGTGATCCCGCTCCACGTGCTCTCTGCCGAGCTGATCGCGTCCGTGGAGGACGGGCCGAAGCGGACGTCGAGCCTCTACGGCCGGCGCACGGCACTTGCCGCGCCAGAGGCGCAGATCGAGGCGCTCGACGCCGTGCCTCTGGCGTCGGGGCCGAGCCAGAGCGGGTCGTTCCACCGCGACCTCATGGCGAGCGGATGGGAGGCGGGCATCCAGCCGGCGCCGCTGGAGATCTTCCAGATCAACATCGGCAAGCTGTGCAACATGACGTGCATGCATTGCCACGTGGACTCCGGGCCGGACCGCGTGCAGGAGAACATGGACCGCGAGGCCGTGGACGCCTGCCTCCGCGCCATCGACCACATCCAGGCGCACCCCCTCGGCGGAGGCCTCCACACCGTAGACCTCACCGGCGGCGCGCCGGAGCTCAACCCGCATTTCGAGTACCTCGTCGATGAATGCGTCGCCAGAGGCCTGCACGTCATCGACCGCTGCAACCTCACCATCCTGCGCGTCAAGCGCTACCGGCACCTCCCCGAGTGGTTCGCCGAGCGCGGCGTGGAGGTGGCGTGCTCGCTGCCGCACTACCGCAAGATGGGGACGGACGCGCAGCGCGGCGACGGCACGTACGGCAAAAGCATCGAGGCGTTGAAAATGCTCAACGAGGCCGGCTACGGCCAGGGCGACCCCAAGCGTGTGCTCACGCTCGTCACCAACCCGGTCGGGAGCTTCCTGGCGGGCAACCAGGAATCGCTGGAGGGCGAGTGGAAAGAGGCGCTGCAGCGCAACCACGGCGTGCAGTTCGACCGCCTCTTCGCGCTCAACAACATGCCGATGAGCCGCTACCTGGAATGGCTCATCGAGAAAGGCCAGTTGGAGGGCTACATGGAGAAGCTGCTCGCCGCCTTCAACCCAGGCACGATCGACGGGCTGATGTGCCGCAACACGGTCTCGGTCGGCTGGGACGGCAAGATCTACGACTGCGATTTCAACCAGCAGTTGGAGATGGACGCTGCCGTCCCGTTCGCGCACGTCGGGGATTTCGACCTCGGCGCGTGGCAGGCGCGGACGGTCAAGACCGAGCGCCACTGCTACGGCTGCACCGCGGGCTCAGGCTCCTCGTGCGGCGGCGCGACGGCGTAAGGGGCCAGTAGGGTGGGGCCAGTAGGGAGTGGGCCTCTGGCGCCAGAGGTTAGTCGGAGGCCCACTCCCCTCCGGATACACCGATGAGCAGCGAGACGTCGCGCCAGAGCGGCGCGCCAGAGGCCGCGCGGTCGGCGGCGTCGGGCGGCAGGCTCAGGTCTATAACGCCCCGTTCGCGCCACGTGGCGAGAATCGCTTCGGGGTCCAGCGCGACGGGAAACATGAGCGGGAAAGTGCCCTCGCGCGAGAGCGAGAGCCACACGCCGCGGGCCTCTGGCGAGGGCGGGTAGGCGCCTGCGCGGCGGAGCGCGAGGGCGCAGGAGAAGCAGTCCGGGAAGGGATCGCGCGTGTTGAGCGAGAGCGTGCGTCCATCGCGCAACGTGACCGTGAGGATGTTGAACAGGCTCTCCTCGTCGCGCGCCACTGAGCGGACCGATGTGGAGTCCAGGTCGCCGAGTTGCGCTTCCACGTCGCGCATGTCCAGCCTCTGGCGAGCGATCTCGTTGCGCGCGAGCGCGCGGCCGAGGCCGAGGTGCGCCTCCGCGCTGGCCAGGCCGCGCCCCGGCACCGCGTCGGCGCCGAGTGTGAGCACGAGGCGCGGCGGCGGTGCCGGGTGCGCGTCCTCTACGCCTCGGCGGATCGCGCGGATCACAGGCGACTCGGCGAGCACGCCCAGGCCGGCCCGGATTGTCGCCTCGCCAGAGGCCGGCGCGTACGCACCCTCGATTTCGTACGTCGGACCGATCTGCTCACCTAGCAGGTTCTGAACGTGCGCCCGTGCCGAGACCCACCCCTCGCCCGAGGGCGCGTAGATGGCGCCAGAGGCCGAAGACGGCAGCACAAAGTCCGTGATCGTCCCGCCGACGACGCCTCTGGCGCCCACGCCGACGTACACCCCCGTTTGAACCGACGGGAAGCTCATTTTCCCCGGAGACCACTGCAGCCCGAAAGTGGCCGCGACGCGTCCGGCGCCGGGAGGAGCGGGCGGCAGAACGGTGTGCGTCGTGGCGCCGCACCCACCGAGGAGGAGCGACGCGAGGACGAGCGCCAGAGGCCTCTTACGGGCTGCTCTCACGCGAGGCCGTGCGCTGCGGCCCACTCGCGGAGGCCGTCGCGGGCGTCTTCCGCGAGGTCCGGGACCGAGACGGCGATCTCGACGAAGAGGTCTCCGCGGCCTTTTTTGGTCTTTACGCCCTGACCGCGCACGCGGAACGAGGCGCCCGGCTGCGTGCCGGCGGGGATTTTGACGTTCACCTTCTGCCCGTACGGCGTCTCGATCTGCCTCGCCGTACCCAGCATGGCATCCACGGCGCTCACCGACTCGGTCACGCGGAGGTCGTCCCGTTCGCGCGCGAACCGGGGGCTCTCCTCCACCTCGAACGTGATGTAGAGGTCGCCTCTGGCGCCAGAGGGTCCGGCGTCGCCGCGGCCCTTGAGCCGGATCTTGGTGCCGTTGCGGACGCCTTCGGGGATCGTGATGCGGAGCGTCTCCCCGCCAGGGACCGTGATCTTGGACGGCCCGCCTTCGAGTGCTTCCCCGAACGAGAGCGTCATCGACGCGTCGATGTCGCGTCCACCAGTACCCGGACCTCGGGCGCCAGAGGCCGCGCCGGGCCGCGGGCCGCCAGCGGCGCCCCCGAACGGGCTCCCGCCTCCGCCGAACATCTGGCTGAAGATGTCGCCGAGGCCGTCGGCGCCGAAGACCTCGGCCTCTGGCGCGGGCCGCCAACGGCTCCCGTCGCCCGCGCCGCCCGAGAACGGCGAGCCGCCGCCGAACGGGGAGCCGCCGCGGCCGGCGAACGGGTTGCGGCGCATCTGGTCGTACTCCTTCCGCTTCGCCTCGTCCCCGACCACGTCGTAGGCGGACTGCACCTCCTTGAACCGGTTCTCTGCGGCGCTATCGCCCGCGTTGCGGTCCGGGTGGTACTTCTGAGCCAGCGTGCGGTACGCCTTTTTGATCTCCTTCTGAGAGGCGGTCTCGCTGACGCCAAGCGTCGCGTAATGGTCGGGGGCGGGCATGAGGGGTGGCGGCGTGCGCACCTCATACCCCGACCTCCCCCCAGAGCGTTCCCGAACGGCGCCAGAGGCCACGCGCGCGCGTTTCCAGAGCCGAGGCTAGGGGGAAAGCCGGAAGCGCAAGCCGCCTGGAATCCCTGCCGTTACACGTAGGGTTCGTTGGAGGCGCCTCGTGCGCTCCCTTCTCACCCTCCCTTCTCTGAACATGGCTCAGACCTGGTATTGGATCGGCCTAGTTGCGATGGCCGTTGGCTCCGGCGTCTTTGGCGTCGCCGCCGCGCGAGCGCCCGAACGCCGCTGGCAGATTCTCTGGACGCTCTACTTCTTTATCTGCCTTATCGCAGCCGTCCTCTACCTCGTGATGGCGACGGGCTTCGGCTCCTACGTCTCCGCCGACGGGACGAAAACGACGTGGGTGCGCTACGTGACGTGGTTTACCTCCACGCCGTTGCTGCTTCTCGCGCTGACGTACCTCGGGCGGAGCTCGATGCCGCTCGTGGCCTCGCTGCTGGGCGCCAACGCGTTCATGATCGCGACGGGCTTCGTGGCGACGATCCTCCCCGAGGACGCGCTGAGCCTCACGTGGTGGGCGATTTCCACCGGCGCGTACGTCGCGATCGCGTGGGCCTTCCTGGGCCGCTACAAGCGCGAGGCCAAGGCGGCCCTCCCGGCCTCTGGCGCCGTGTTCGACCGCATCGTGCTCGTCCACCTCATCCTCTGGACGGCCTACCCGGTCGTGTGGATGCTCTCGCCCGAAGGCCTCGACCTCGTGGGCGACGGGCCAGAGGCGCTGATGTTTACGATCCTCGACATCGCGGCCAAGGTCGGCTTCGGCTTCCTAGCGGCGAACTCGCTACGGCAGATCGAGCAGAACGGCGAGGCCGCCGCGTTCGAGCCCGGCGCTCCGGCCGTTGTGGCCTCTGGCGTTCGCGCGCGGGCCTAGTGGACCCGGAACGCGCCAGCCTGCAATCCGAAGACGACTCGACCTTCCACCGCCGTGCCGCCGTTGTGGGCACGGCGGCGCGGTGGGGCCTGGCCGTCGTGATCGGGCTGGCGCTGCTGGGCCTCTTCGGCGGCGTGGGGCCGCTCGTCTCCACCGAGGCCTCTGGCGCCAGAGGCCTCGGCGTCCGGTATGACCGCTTTGCGCGGCTGGACGCGCCGATGCGGCTGCGCGTTACGCTCCCTCGCGGGGACTCCGCCTTCGCAATCGTCGGCGGTTTCTCGCGCGACCTGAACGCGGAAAGCATCTCGCCTGCGCCAGAGGCCGAGGCCTCCGTCGGGGGCGGCGTGCGGTACGTGTTCGCCTCTGGCGAGGCGCCGACCCAGGTCGCCCTCGTGCTCCGCCCCGTTCGGTTCGGCGGCGTGGGCGGCGAGATCGTGCTGGACAGCGGGGACCGCGTGGCCGTCCGCACGTTCGTCTACCCCTGATATGGATGCTGTCCTCCGAGGCGTCGCGGTTTACGCCTTTCTCGTCCTCGTCTTCAGCGCGCTCGGGCGCCGCACGTTGGTGCAGACGACCAACTTCGACCTAGTGCTGGTCATCATCATCGGGCAGAGCACGCAGCTCGCGCTGCTGGGCGACGACTACTCGGTCACGAACGCGTTTTTGCTCATCGTGACGCTTCTCGGCGCGCACCTCGGGCTGGCGGCGATCAAGTCCCGGCTGCCGCGGGCGCAGCGCTGGCTGGGCGGCGGTCCGCCGCTGATCGTGGTGGAAAACGGGTACCTCCTGGAAACGCGCGCCGCGAGCGTCGGCGTCGGGCAAGACGACGTTCTCCTGGCCGCGCGCGAGCTCCACGGTCTGGAGCGGATGGACCAGGTGGCGTACGCGATCGTGGAGCGCACCGGAGCCATCTCCATCGTCCCCCGCGCCTGAGCCTCGGGATTCGGGTGCGGGCCTCTGGGGCCAGAGGCGCCCGCTTCGGCCTTGCGCGAGCGCGCCGGGCGGCGCAAGGTTGAGGACTGCGGTACGCGCCAGAGGCCACGGATGTAACTGACCGGCCTGTCGGCGCGTCCTGCTCACACTCCACCCCGATTCGATGCCGCCGTTCTCTCTCGCGAGCCGCCTCGCCGTTCTCGTCTTGCTCGCGAGTCTTGGCAGCGCCTCTGGCGCCCAGACGCTTTTGAAGGGCCGCGTGACCGACGCCGAGACGGGCGAGAGCCTGCCCGGCGCGAACGTGGCACTCCTGGACCGGGACGGCGCCGTGATCGGCGGCGCGGCCACCAACCTCGATGGCGACTTCGCGCTGCGCGTGGACGCGCTGCCGGCGCCTCTGGCGGTGCGGTTTATCGGCTACGAAACGGCGCGGCTTACCGTGACCGAGACGCCAGAGGCGCCCCTGGCGGTGGCGCTCGTGCCCTCGGCGGCAACGCTGGGCGCGATCACGGTGACGCCGGGCGAGGACCCTGCGGTGGCGCTGATGCGGCGCGTGATTGCTAGGACGCGCCAGCAGCGCGAGGCCATCGGGCCGTACGCGGTCACGGCCTACGGCCGCACGACGATCCTGGGCTCGGACGGCGACGTCGCGGGCGTCTCCGAGGCGGCCTCGGACGCGTACTGGTCGCCAGAGGCGGGATGGCGCGAGGCCGTCGTCGCGCAACGGGCGACGTCGAACCTGGGATCGGGCAGCGTCCCGGCGGTCGCCAGAGGCTTGGTGGACCTCCTCACCTCCGACATCCGCCTCTCGGGCCACCGCCTCATGGGGCCGACGCACCGCGACGCGCTCTCGGTGTACCGCTTCACCATCACCGGGAGCACGCAGATCGACGGCCGCCGCGTGACAGAGGTCACGTTGGAGCCTCGGCGGCGCACCGCCAGCGCGTTTGTAGGCACGCTGCTGATCCTGGAGGCGACCGCCGACGTGCTCGAAGCCGACCTGCGCCCCGGCCCGGCCTTTCTCTTCCCGCCGCCCATCCAGGTCTCGGGCGCGCGCTACCGCCAGCAGTACGTCCCCGTCGCCGCGGACTCCTCGCTGTGGCTCCCGGCCGACCTCCGCTCCGAGATCGGCATCGGCTTCGCGCTGGACCTCCTCGTCTCCGCCGACCCGATCACGATCCAGAGTGCGGTCCAGCTTTCCGGCTACCGCCTCGGCGTTGCCGCGCCGGACTCGCTTCTCGCCGGGCCTCTGGCGCAGCGCGCTCCCCAAGCAGACAGCACGCGCCTGGCGCAAGAGGCCGCGCCGCTGACGGACGCCGAGGCCGAGGCCTACGCCGCGGGCGACAGCCTGGGCTCCATCAACGAGGCGTGGGACTTCAAGGGGCCTCTGGCGGGGCTCCTGCGCCGCTCCATCCGCGAGGGCGAGCAGGCGGCGGCGGACTCGGCGCGCGCGCCCTTTTCGTTCTCGTTCGCGCCCGTTGTCGGCGCGAATCCGGGCGAGGGCTTCCGCGGCGGGCTCCGCCTGGGACTCCGCGCCGGGCCGCTCGCGGTCGCGCCAGAGGCGACCTACCGCACCGCCGATGGCGGGATCAACCTCGGCGCCGACGCGCGGCTGCGCCTCTGGCGAGGCGAGGACGTGAGGATTGGGCTCCTCGCGGACGCCTCCAAGGGCGTCGCGAGGCGGGCGTCGCCGCTCACGCCCGAGATCTACGCCGGCGTCAACGGCCGCGGCGGGTATTACGACCGCCAGAGGCTCGCCGTCGGGCTCGGCGCTTCGCACGGCGATCTCGGGACGGTGCGGACCGGCAACTTTATTCAGGTCACGGCCTCTGGCGAGGCGCGCGTGCGGTTCGTCGCCGAGAGCGCGCAGACGTTCAACCCCGGCTCCGCCGATGACGGCCCGCTGGATAGCGACCTACTCGGTCTGGGCCTGGACTTCCAGCGGCTCACCACGCGCTCGGTCCAGATGCAGGCGGGCGTCGGCACGCTGGAGGCGCCGTTGGGGCTGCTGCCGCGCCAGGCGATCCAGGTCAGCGCCGAGGCGGGCGAGTGGGTGCTCAACGGCACCTTCTGGACCGCCGAAGCCGCGCTCGACACCCGCTTCGCGACGTTCGCGCGACGCCGCGCCCTCGCGCCCGCGCTCGACGTGCGCCTCGCCGCCGGAGCCTCTGGCGGGAGCGTGCCGCTTACGCGCCTGCTCTCCGTGGACGGCGTGCTGGGCGAGGACGCCATCGCGTTCAGCCGCTTCGGCGTGCTCCGCACGCGGACCGGCGTGCCGTACGAAGGCGACCGCTACGCCGCTGCGTTCTGGGAGCACTCGTTCCGCTCCATCCCGTTCGAGATCCTCGGGCTCGGCGGTCTCGCAAAGCGCGGCTACAGCGTGATCCTCCACGGCGCCCACGCGCGCACGTGGCTGGACGCCGAGCGCGAGGCCGATCTCGGCGCGTTCGGCTATGCCCTCTCCCCCTCCGATGGCTGGCACCACGAGGTCGGCGTCTCGGTCAGCGGCATCCTCGGCCTCTTGCGCGTGGACCTCACCCAACGGCTGGACGCGCCGGATACGGTGGTGGGCTTTGGCCTCGCGCGGCTGTTCTAGACGCGAGGCCTCTGGCGCCCAAAGCCGCGCCCTCTGGCGCCAGAGGCTAGACCGTCGCGAGCGCGTCCAGGATCTGGCGGACGGACGCGCGCTGCGTGTAGTCCGCCTCCACGAAGGCCGCTCGGATCACGCCCGAGGCATCGATCACGTAGGTCGCCGGCACGGGGAGCTCCCAGAGATCGGTCCCGTTGTACGGCTCCAGATCGATGCCGACGGCCCGGTAGCGCTCGCGCGTGGCGGCATCCACCTGGAACGTGAGGCCGTACGCATCCGAGACCGCGCCGCCGGCGTCGCTGAGGACGGGGAACGCCAGCTCGTTCTTCTGCTGCATGGCGATGGACGAGTCCGGCGCCTGCGGCGAGATCGCGGCAAGCGTGGCGCCGGCGGCCTCGATCTCCGCGAGGCTCTCCTGGTAGTCGCGGAGCTGCGTGTTGCAGTAGGGGCACCACGCCCCGCGGTAGAACGTGAGCACGACGGGGCCTCTGGCGAGGAGGTCCGAGAGCTGCGTCGTGCTCCCGTCCACGCCCGGCAGCGCGAAATCGGGCGCCCGGTCCCCCACGTTGAGCGCGGTGTTGGCCGCCATCTCGGCCGTGACCGCAACGGTGTCCGCCTGCGCCACGTCGGCCGTCTCTGGCGCGGGCGCGTCGGGCTCGGTGCAGGCCGCTAGTGGCAGCAAAAGGGCGGGAACGAGGAGGCGAAGCATCGGGATCGGGGCGGTGGAGCGCATCAGACGACCGGGCGGCGGGAATGATCGCGCGCCCCTGGCGCCAGAGGCCTCAGCACTCCGGCACGCGGACGGAAACGTTCGCCGCGAGGCCGCCCTGCGAGGTCTCTTTGTACTTGTCGCTCATGTCCTCCGCCGTCTGGCGCAGCGTGACGATCACCTCGTCGAGCGAGACGAGCGCGCCAGAGGCGTCGCCCGCGAGGGCCAGCTCGGCGGCGTTGATGGCTTTGACGGCACCCATCGTGTTGCGCTCGATGCACGGCACCTGGACGAGCCCGCCGATGGGGTCGCAGGTCATCCCGAGGTGGTGCTCCATCGCGATCTCGGCCGCCATCAGGCTTTGCTCCACGGTCCCGCCCTGCGCCTCGCAGAGCGCCGCGGCGGCCATCGCGCTGCTCACGCCCACCTCGGCCTGACAGCCGCCCATCGCGGCCGAGATCGTCGCGCCCTTTTTAAAGAACGTCCCCACCTCCCCCGCGACGAGCAGGAAGTCCGCGATCTCGGCCTCGCCGACCTCCTCACCGGAAAAGCAGACGTGGTAGAGCAAGACGGCCGGGATCACGCCCGCGGCGCCGTTTGTCGGCGCCGTGACCACGCGGCCGAGGTTCGCGTTCTCCTCGTTGACCGCCAGGGCGAAGGCGCTGACCCATTTGAGCACCTCGGGGAAGCGCCACGTCCGCTCGCGGATGGTGCGCAGGAAGGCGTCGCTGTCGGGCGCGATCGCCGGGCGCGGGTCGGCCTCTGGCGTGGCGAACGGCGCCTCACCCGTTCCCATCGCGCTCGCGCCGTCACCCGCCGCGGCAGAGGCGCCGGCCTCCGAGGCGTAGAGCAGGCGGCGCGTGAGTGCGGCGGCGCGGCGCGTGACGCCGAGCCCACCGGGCAGCGTGCCGTCGGTGTGGCAGCCGCGGTAGACGCCCTCGCGCATCACGTCCCAGATCGCCATCAGCCTCTGGCGGACGGCGCGGTTCCGGTTCCACGCGCGCTCGTTCGCGCGCACCATGTCGGCGATGCGGAGCCCGTCGCGGCGGCAGTGCGCCAGGAGTTCGGCGGGCACCTGCGCCGGGTACGGGAGCCGGACCGGCGGGCCGCTGGCGCCCGAGGTCTCCCCCTCGCCCAGCACGAAGCCGCCGCCGATGGAGAAGTACGTGGACGCGTGCTCCTCCCCGCCCGCGAGCGCGACGCAGCGCATCGCGTTGGCGTGCCCCGGCAGGCGCTCGGACGGGTGGAAGACGATGTCCGTCGCCGGATCGAACGGGATCGGCCCGCCCGCCAGAGGCAGCGTTTTGGACAGCGCGAGGTCGGCGACGAGGCCGGGGATGGCGTCGACGGGGATCGTGACCGGGTCGTAGCCGAGCAGCGCGAGGCACACGGCTTGGTCCGTGCAGTGGCCGCGGCCGGTCAGCGCGAGCGAACCGTAGAGGTGCACCCGCACGGCCTCTGGCGCGATCCCCGCCGCGTCCAGCTCGCCCAGCCAGCGCTGCACGGCGCGCCACGGCCCCAGCGTGTGCGAGCTGGACGGCCCGACGCCGATTTTGAGCATGTCGAAAACGCTGAGGGCTTCCACGGAGTACGCGCGAGAGGAATCGCGCAAGGTCGCGCCAGAGGCGCGCTCGGGTGTCGTTTTGTGAGCCTCTGGCGCTAGGTTGCCGCCCTGCCAAGCTCTGAGCCGCCAGAGGCCCCATGCTTCCTGATTCGCGCGAGACGCCGGACCTCGCCTCGCGCCGCTCGCGCGACCGACCGCCCCGCCGCCCCCCGATGGGCATGGCGCTCCCGGTGCCCCCCCAGACCGTTCCCCCCGTGGCCGAAACCCTCCGCTCCTTTCTCGACCGCTACGCCGACGCGTACGCCGCCCTCGACGCCGAGACGCTCGCCACGATGTACACCATGCCGTGCTTCTTCGTAGGCAGCGGTCAAACGGCGTCCTTCGATACGCCGCAAGCACTCCTGCGCCACCTCGGTTTCGTGGCCGAGATGCGCCGCGAGCAAAGCATCGGCTCCGCCGTGCCCACGCGCGTGCAAACCCTCGCCGATGGCGGCGCGCAAACGGCGGTCCTCGTCCACTGGATCATCGAGCGCGCGGAGCAGACGCCGCTGCGCTTCCGGAGCCTGTACCACCTGGTCCAGAACGACGGCCGCTGGCACATCGCCGTTTCGGCCTCGCTGGACGAGTAGCCCACGCTGGTTGCCTCTGGCGCCAGAGGCCATCCCGCATTCCTCCCTATCCCGTATCTCCCATCCCTCCATGCAGATCCTCTCCGCCTCTGGCGCTCCCGCCGCCGTCGGTCCGTACAGCCACGCCGTCCGCGCGAACGGGCTCCTGTTCTGCTCCGGGCAGGTCGCGCTGGACCCCGAGAAGGGCGTCCTCGTGGGCGAGGACGTGGCGACGCAGACGCATCAGGTGTTTGCCAACATCCGCGCCGTGCTGGGCGAGGCGGGCCTCACGCTCTCCGACGTGGCCAAAACGACGGTCTACCTCCAGACCATGGACGACTTCGGCACGATGAACGGCATCTACGCCGAGCACTTCGGCGACCACAAGCCGGCGCGCTCGACGGTCGCCGTGGCGGGCCTGCCGGTCGGCGCGCTCGTGGAGATCGAGGTGCTGGCGGTGCTGAAAGAGGGATAAGGGCTGGAGGCGGGAGAGGGATGCGGGCCTCTACTCCTCCCCTCCCCACCACTCCAGCGTGCCTTCATAAACGAACTCGGCCGGGCCGCTTAGCGTGAGGCCACGCACCTCGCCGTCAACGACCTGAAAGCCGACGCCGAGCGTGCCGCCGGGCATCTCCACCGCGATGCTGTCCGCGTCCACGCCGCCCGCGAGCCGCGCGACAAGAGCCGCCGCCATCGCGCCGGTTCCGCACGCCAGCGTCTCGGCCTCGACGCCTTTCTCGAACGTGCGGACGCGGATCCGCTCGCCTCTGGCGCCAGAGGCCGCCGCGCGCTGCACGAAGTTGACGTTGGTGCCGGCCGGGGCGAAGGCGGGGTCGTGGCGCAGCCGCTCGCCCTCGGTTGCGACCGGCGCAGCGTCCACGTCCTCCACGAACACGACGGCGTGCTCGGTCCCGGTCCAGATCTGGTGCACGTCTCCGAGGTCGCTCGTGGCGCCAGAGGCTCCGAAACCTCGCGGCGACGGCACGTCGAGCATGACGCTTGCGGGGGCGTCCGCCTCTGGCGTGACGCGTGCGGTGTAGCGGCCTCCGTCGGTCATGAACGCGAGGCGCGTGCCCTCTGGCGTATCGCGGCCGAGCCCGGCGCGCGCGGCGAACCGCGCGAGGCAGCGCGCGCCGTTGCCGCACATCGTGGCGAGGGAGCCGTCGGCGTTGCGGTAGCGCATGCGGAAGTCGGTCCCGCCAGAGGCATCCCCTTCTGCGGCGCCGTCGCCAGAGGCGGCCTCTGGCGGATCGAGCGCGAGCAGCCCGTCGGCGCCGACGCCGGTCCAGCGGGGGCAGACGCGCCGCGCGAGGGCTTCGAGTTCGGCCTCGGAAAAGCGCAGGAAGCGGTTGTCGAGGACCACGAAGTCGTTGCCCGCCCCGTTCATTTTGGTGAACGGGACGATTAGGGGCTGTCGCTGGATCATGGCGGCGGGGTGCGAGAGAGAAAGGTGCCGCGCGAAGCCTCTGGCGTCAAACGAACCCTCTGCGCTGTCGCGGTAGGCCTGCCCACTGCGGGCCGTGCGGCCTCTGGCGCGAGGGCAAGCGCCGCGCGGGTACTTTGAGGCCTCTTCTCCTGCTGCCATGACCTCACCTCTCTCGCTGGGCTTTGTCGGCTCCCCGGGGCGCGTTGTCCCGCCAGAGGCCGCGCTCGTGGGCGTCGTCGGCGAGACGACGGCGCAGACGGCGGACTGGGCGCGGGAGGCGGGCGCGCAGCCGTTCGCGAACGCGGCGGACCTGGCGGGCTCGTGCGACGTGGTCGCGGTCGCGAGCGACCCGGCGCAGCGGGCGGCAGACGCGCGCGCGGCGCTCGGGCAAGGCGCGCACGTGTTCGCGGCGTGGCCGCCAGCGGCGTCGGTCGAGGAGGCCGAGGGGCTCGCCGCTCGCGCCGAAGAGGCCGGCGCGGAAGTGGCCGTGGAGCGCCCGCTGCCTCTGGCGGCCGTCGTGGCCGCGAGGCCGGAGGGCTGGGCCGCGCGCCTCGTCGCGCTCGACCTCGCAGGCGCCGACCCGACCGAGGGCTTGGACCTCCCGTGGCCGCGCCGCCTGGCGGGCGCGCTCGACGCCGTGATGGCGCTCGTCCGCTCCGGTGCCATCGCGCACTTGGACGTGCAGGCCGACCGCGAGGACGCCCGCGTCCGCTCGTTTCTCGCCAGCCTGCGCTTCAAAACCGGCGCCTACGCCCATATCGGCATCCGCGACGAGGCCGAAGGCTGGCCACAATCCGTGCGCCTGGCGGCCTCTGGCGGCGGCGTGCGCCTAAGCGCGCGCTCGCTGCGCGGCCCGATCTGCATCGAAGGCGCCGCGTCGGTCCCCGAGCCCGACGCCACCGGGCTGGCCGCGTTTGTGGCCTCGCTCGCCCACGGGCACGTGCCCGCCAGCGGCCCCGGCGCGCTCGCGCTCTCGGACGCCGTCGCGCTGATGCGGCTCGCCGAGCGCGTGCAAGCAGCCATGCGCGGGCCGAGCCTGGGCCGCGGCTAGCCTCTGGCGCCAGAGGCCGCCGGCGCCTGCGCCTCTGAACCCGCCAGAGGCTCCGCATGAACCTCGCAGCCGGCCCGCCGCTGGCGCCGCATCTTGCGGGATGCCGAGACCCGACGAGACCGTGACGCTTCCCTTTGAGCCCCTGCTGCGCCGCATCGGCGAGGCCGCCGACGCGCTCGGCGTGGAGGCCTACGCCGTCGGCGGGGCCGTGCGCGACGCGCTGCTCGGGCGCGAGACGACCGACATCGACATCGTGGCCGTGGATCCGGCGGGCGCGCCGCGCGTGGGCATCCGGCTGGCCGAGGCCGTCGCAAAGGCCTCTGGCGCCAAGCCGCCCAACGTCTACCCCGCCTTCGGGACCGCCGCCGTCACGCTGTACGACGCCGTGGACGACGCCGCGGGCGAAGCCGAGCGCCAGAGGCTCGTCGTCGAGTTCGTGGGCGCGCGCAAGGAGAGTTACCGCCGCGAGAGCCGCAAGCCCATCGTCGAAGACGGCACGCTCGCCGACGACTTGGCGCGACGGGACTTCACGGTCAACGCCCTCGCCGTCCGGCTCAACAACGAGGACGTGGGGAGCGGTCAGTCGCCAGCGGCAGACCTCACCTCTGGCGCGGGAGGCGACGCTCCGCATCCCGCATCCCTTGTCCCTCCCCCCCCCCCGAACGCCTTCGGCCAGATCGTGGACCTCTACGGCGGCCTGGACGACCTCAGTGCCGGCCTCTTGCGCACGCCGCTGGACCCGCAGGTGACGTTCGAGGACGACCCGCTGCGGATGCTCCGCGCGGCGCGGTTCGCGGCGCAGCTGGGGTTCCGCGTCGCGCCAGAGGCCCTGGAGGCCATGCGCGAGGCGGCCGGCCGCATCGAGATCGTGAGCCAGGAGCGGATCACGGACGAACTGGGCAAAACACTCGCGGCGCCGCTGCCGTCGCTGGGCTTCGTCATTCTGCACGAGACCGGGCTTTTGGAGCGCGTGCTGCCCGAGATCTCGGCGCTCGCCGGGACTGAGGCCGTGGGCGGCCACACGCACAAGGACAACCTCTACCACACGCTCGAAGTCGTGGACAACCTCGCGCTGCTCCAGGCCGAGGAAGGCCTCACGGGCCTGCGCGCGGGGGGCTTCGCGCTCTGGCTCCGCTGGGCCGCCCTCTTCCACGACGTCGCCAAGCCCGACACCAAGCGGTTCACGCACCGAACCGGCTGGACCTTCCACGGCCACGAGGACCTGGGCGCGCGCAAGCACGTGCCGGCGTCCTTCCGCCGCCTGAAGCTCCCGCTCGGCGAGCCTCTGGCGTACGTCCGCAAGATGGTCGCGCTCCACCACCGCCCCATCGCGCTTGTCGATGAGAACGTGACGGACTCCGCCGTGCGCCGCCTCCTCTTCGACGCCGGCGAGGACGTGGACGACCTCATGCTGCTCGTCCGCGCCGACGTGACGAGCAAAAACGAGAAGCGCCGCCGCCGCTACCTCCGCGGCTTCGACCGCGTGGAGGCGAAGATGATCGAGGTGGAGGAAAAGGACAAGATGCGCGCCTGGGAGCCGCCGGTCTCCGGCGAGGAGATCATGGAGCGCCTGGAGCTCCCCGAGGGCGTCGCGGTCGGCATCCTCAAGGAGCGCCTGCGCGAGGCCGTCCTCGACGGCGAGGTCCCCAACGAGCACGACGCGGCGTGGGCGTGGGTCGAGCGCCAGAGGCCCGACGCCGTCCGCCGCGGCGACCTCTTCATGCAGATGGTCCGCCTGGTCTCCGGCCCCGAAAAACGCGCGCTCGGCGCCATCAAAGAAGCCGTCTTCTGGGACGACCTGCCTCTGGCGGAGGCCGACGCGCTGGCCCACCTCCAGCGCATCAAGGACAAGGCGCTAGAGGCGTAACCCGTTTGGAGTTCAGGCGTAGCGCATGAGACCTTGCGCCGGCGGCGCCAGAGGCCTCTGGCGCTGGATCGGCCTCGGCGCGTCGCCAGCGGGCACGGTTGGGGGCTTGGCTCCCGTTCGCGCTCCGTAGGTTGCTGTCTGCTTTCCCACTGTCTCAGATGCTCCGGCTCGCATCGCTGCTCCTGTTCTCCCTGGTCGCCGTTGGAGGCACCTTCGCCGCCCGCATTGGTGGGACTCCCACTCTGCCGGAGACGCCGTACGACTACGAAGGCGTGGGGCTGCCGGCCTACCTCGATACGTACGTGATCCGGCACGCGGACAACACGCCCGCGGACAACCCGATCACCAACGCGGGAGCAACACTCGGGCGCGTGCTGTTTTACGACGTACGGCTGTCTCAGAACGGGTCCGTCTCGTGCGCGTCCTGCCACCGCCAGGCCAACGGGTTCGCAGACCCCCGGCCGCGCAGCGTCGGGTTCGGCGGAGAGCACACCGACCGCAACTCGATGGCGCTCGCCTTCGCGCGCTACGATCGCAACGAGGAGTTTTTCTGGGACGAGCGCGCCAGGACACTGGAAGCGCTCGCCCTGGAGCCCATCCAAAACCCGGTCGAGATGGGCATGACGCTGGAAGGGCTCACGGCTCTGCTAAGCGACACGGAGTTCTACCCGGCCCTGTTCGCCGACGCCTTCGGCACGCCAGAGGTCACGAGCGACCGCGTCGCGCGGGCGCTGTCCCAGTTTATCCGCTCCATCGTGCCGTCCAACACCCGCTACGATGCCGCGCGCCAGGCCGAGGGCGCGCGCATCGCGCGGCCTCTGGCGGGGCTGACTCCGCAGGAGAACGAGGGCCTCCAGTTGTTCTTCGGACGCGGCCAGTGCAACCTGTGCCACTCGAGCGACCTGTTCGCGGGCACCAACGCCCTCAACAATGGACTGGACTCCACCGTGACCGATCCCGGCAGGTCCGGCGGGCGCTTCAAGGTGGTGTCCCTACGCAACATCGGCCTGACCGCTCCCTACATGCATGACGGTCGGTTTCAAACGCTGGAGGACGTCGTCGAGCACTACAGCACCGGCATCCGCCTCGGCCCGCACCTGGACGCGCGCATGTTCGGCCTCGACGGCGGGGCCATCCGGTTCAACTTCAGCGCCGACGAGCGGGCCGCGCTCGTGGCGTTCTTGCACACGCTGACCGACACCACGCTCGCCACCGACCCGAGGTGGTCGGACCCGTTCGCCGCGCAGGCGCCGACGCCCGGCGCGTCTCGGTAAGGCCTCTGGCTCCAGAGGCCACGGTTAGACCGCCGAACCCCAGGACGTTGTCTTTGCGAGGAGCGCGGCGATTCAGCGCCCACCGGTATTAGACCGCCGCGCTTTGCTCGCGAGGACACCCGCTTGGGTAGACGGTCTTGGCCGCCAGACGCCCTGCCGCGCGTCCATCCACGAGACCACAAGCACGTGCGGGACCGTCACCGCCGCGATCCCGACGAGGTAGACCGACAGGAGGGCGCCGGCTGCGGGCCGCTCCACGAGAAGCCAGCCCAGCCCGGCGAACAGCGCCAGCGCTCCAAGCGTTGCAGGCGCGGCGAGTAGCGCGAGGCGGAGAGGCCGCCGCGGCGCCACAATGGGCTCCAGTCGCGCGAGGTGCCGCAGCGCGTGCCACGCGCAGAAGTACACGCCCACGCTCCACAACGGCGGCAACACGGCAAAAAACACCCCGAGCCCCGCGACCTCGCCCAGATCCAGCGCCAGAGGCCGCCACGCATTCCGCCGCCATGCCGAGGCCGCGCCCCAGAGCGCGTACCCGCCGATCAACGCCCACAGCACGATTCCCGCCGCTGGCGCCACCATCGCGCCGACGCCTGCCGCGCCGTCGGGATCGAATAGCGCGGCGAGGTCGCCTAGAACGGCCGCGTATGCCGACGGCTGCGCCGCCAGAGGCACCAGCATCGGGAGCGCCCCGCGCACGGCGCCGGCCAACGCGAGGTGCGGACGGCTCGTGAGGTGCGCGTCCCAGCCCAACGCCCGCAGCGCGAACACGTCGCCCTGGCCCCAGTGCGCCCACGTCAGCGCGACAAAGCCTACGGCGGCCGCGACCGGCGCCAGCGCCCACAGCGCGATCACCGCCCCGGCGGTCCCGAGGTAGAGCGCGCAGAACACCGCGACCCGGCGGGCGCCCAGCGGCTCGCCCCGCATCCGGAACGGCACGAACGGGTCCAGCGCGCCGTGCGGCAGGCCCAGCACGACGACGCTCGCCGCCCACGGCACGAGCCACACGATCGCCGGCGCCTCGGCGATCCACGGCGACGCCGCCAATGAGAGCGCGACGCTCCCCCAGGCCAGCCCCAGGCCGAGCCGCGGCCACGCCATCTGAGGCCGACCGCTCACGCTCCGAGAAGGGGACGCACGAACTCCCGTGGCCTCTGGCGCGCCAGAGGCTCGGCGTGGGCCGCGCGCTCCTCTGCCAGCCGGGCGGCCTCGCGCCGCATCGCGGGAAGGGTGGACGCGCGCGAGGGCTCGCACAACGCCAGGCCCTGCACCACCATCAGGTTGGTGAGCAGGAAAAACACCGCTTCCTCCAAGGGAAGCCCGGCGATCTCGACGCCCGTCCGCGTCGCGTCGGTCAGGGACCAGATGCCGAGCTCGATCGCGATGCGGTCTGCCACGCAGAGGTAGAGCGTTGGCAGCATGGCAGCCCAAACGAGCAAGCGGCGCCGCGCCCACAGCATCTCGCCGCCTACCGCCCACATCAGCGTGAGGACAGGCCCGGCCCAGACGAGCAGCAGGCCGAGGTACAGCCCGTGGCCGCCCCGCAGCGTCAGCGCCAGCCCGACGAGGCTCAGCGCGGCGGAACCGACGACACCCGGGAGGCGCACGCGGCGGTCCGCCGGCTCCGGGACGCGCGCGAAGTAGCGCGCCCGGACCCACATGAACGCCAGTCCCGAGAGGACGGTCTGGAGCACGAAAAACGCGTACTCCTCTACCGGCACGTAGCCGACCGTCGCGAGGACGCGGTCTGGCGGGTACGTCCACACGCCCTGCGCGACGAGGTAGTTGTCCCACGGCGTCGTGTACACGAACGCGATGGCGACGAGCACGCCGAGCGGCCACCACGCCTGGCCCGCCCGCGGGCGGAACACCCAGAGCGCGGCGATCGCGGGGAGCGTAAACGTGAGGTGGAAGCCGAGATACGTCACAGAGGAGGACAGCTTGGCCAATAGAGCCGAGCGAACCCCCGCCGCGCCCCAACGATCCCGGCCGGGCTCCGGTACTCCGCGCAGTCGCACCCAGACGACCTGGGCGTACCCCGAGGGGCCCGATCCGCGCATCTCCACGCAGGAGCCGCCAGAGGCCTCTGGCGTGAATCCCCCGCCGTTCCGGGTCCGCCTCATTGCAGAGTGCGCCAGACGGCCCCACCTTCGCGCGATGCGACTTCCCGCTGCCGCCCTGCTCGTCTTGCTCGCTACCGGCGCGAGCGCTCAGGTGCGCTTGAGCGCGGGCGCCACTCTGCCTCTGGCGGGAAGCCTCGGGCCCGTTTGGGAGGAGCAGCCTGGCGCACGGGGTACCATCACGTTCTCCGCCTACGGCGGCGAGGTCCGCCTCGCGCTCGACCTCGCGATGCACGACGCTGCCGAGGGCGAGGCGACGCCAGAGGCTGCCCCGGACTTTCTCGCCGTCAACGCCACGCTGGGATGGGGGCCAGTATTGGATCTCGGACCCGTCCGCCTTTCGCCCGGCGCGGAGGTCGGCGCGGGACGCTTCGCCTTCGACGATGACGGCGAGTTCGGCGGCAACCTGTCCAGCGAGTCCGAGCTTCTGGCGGGCGCGTACGTCCGCGCGGGCGTGCCTCTGGCGGGGCGCGTGGAAGCGTGGGCCGAGACCGGCGTGCGGCGCACCTTTTTCTCCACGCCGCAGACCACCGCGGGCGCCGCGGGCGGCCTCACCCTCCGGCTGTGGTAAGAGCATTTCTCCTTCTACTGCTTTCGTGTGTGGCCTCTGGCGCCAGAGGCCAAGTGCCGGTCGCATTTGGGGAGCCTGACTGCGTGTACCCAGGAGGTGCTCGGCTGCTCGCCAGAGGCGTCGCGTGGGCTCAGGGATATGATGCGATCTCGACGGACGGGTTTGGCGTGCGCGTTCCCGAGGCTTCTGGCGCGATGGCGGACCTCCGCACAGCCTCCATACTGGATGACGCCGTTCTCGCATGGCGACCCACACTGGCGGTCAACGATGGAGCCCAGTGCTCCCCGTTGCAGCAAATGGTAAGCGGCGGAACCCGGTCTCTGATCCATGTATATGCCGAGGTGGGGAATGAGACCGGCGACCCCGGTCCGCTGCGCTATCTAGACCCCTCGCTGCCGAACGTTGACAAGATTGGTCCGGACTACGAAGCGCTCGTCCGATTCAAGGATGGAATCGAGTTCTCGGGTCGCTGGCGCGACTTTCTCCCGACCGACCCTGTCATCGCCCCGCGCATCTTCGAGGCGGTGGGCGGACGCTTCCCCAAGCGCAAAGGACTGGCGTTAGCAACTGGGAACAGTCTATATCTGCTCCCAGGTTTGGGCCTCGGGGTTGCTGCTGATGCTCTCGGTGCGGAAGACCTCCCGTTCGAACCGACACTCGGCCGCGAGGTCCCGGTCCGGCGCCAGAGGCTTGGTGGACGCGCAGAGTGGGGTGCCGGCTCTAACCGTGCCGATTGGTCCGGCAACCTGTCGCTGCGTGGCGAGCGCCTGGACCGCCCCGAGTGGAGTACGCTGGCCTCTGGCATTGGGCCAGACTGGCAGGAGTTCATCGCCGAAGCCCATGTACAGCGAAGCATCGCGCTTTCCGAACCTTCACCCGCGCGTCGTCTTACGGTAGGTGGAACCTTCCGCCAGAGGCAAGCTACTGGGGCAGGCCTTACCGATGGCTCTGTAACGTGGGCCGAAGTAGGTGCGAGCCTGATCAGACTGATCAGAGAGGATGTGCCAGAGGTCTCAGCGCGACTGTCGGCTGGGCCGAGCGGCGTGGGAGGCGAGGCCTTGCTGAAGCTCTATACAGGCGATTACGTCAGAGACGACTACGCCAGAAGCGGAAGCGCGGACGCACATGCGTACCTCCGCCGTACGCTTCCTGAAGAGCAGCCCGATCTGTACTTCTGGGTCGCCAGAGGGTACTCGGGCCTCGCGTCTGCGCAAACACCTCTGGCGCTAGAGGGTGTGCCGACGGCCTCAGAACATGCCGGATTTCAGTTAAAGCTAAACGGGTATCGTAGTGGGGATGAAGCCGCGGATGGCCCCATCTTCGTCGATTTGCGCCACAGTCTCTCAGGGACTGTGACTTTGACGGCCGAAGCGCGCAGAGGCGAAACCGTGCTGTCTCCCCAGTTCGTTCTCGCGCCAGAGGCCACCTCCGTATCGGGTCCCGTGCGGGCGACGGCGGTTTCGGGAGCCGTCGCAAATGCGCAGGCCCGGATCGTGTGGAGAAGGGCGTCTAGAGGCATGCATGGCCCGTCTCCCGTTGGAGCCATCACTCTCGTCGGTTGGGTGGATGTGCAAGCCTCCGCAAGTGCTGACCGCGAGTTTCGCGCCGCGCGTGACCGTGAACCGACGGTTCGCGCTGGTCTCTTTGGCCAGCACTCTCCGGATGGCAACCTGAACCTCAACGCACGCCTGGAGTGGCGCGCCGCCACCCGTTGGGACGGCTGGCCCGAGCCCGACGTGCCCGCCGCCCTCCTCCTCGACCTCGGCCTCTCGCGCTCATTCGCGGGCGAGCGCTTCCACATCGCGCTCACCGGCCGCAACGTGCTCGGCGCGCCGGAGCAGACGCACCCGCTCGGCGCCACGCTGGACGGCCGCCTCTTCGTGCGCGTGGAGGCCCGCTTCTAGCCTCTGGCGCCTGAAGCCGGTCTATAGGCGGCGCCGGGGACGCGCCCGCGAGACAACACACGAGGCCAAACGTGGGTGCGGGAGCCAAACGGCCGATGATGAGGGTTAGACCCCTTCACTTCTGGCTCCGGCTATGTCTTCTCTCGGCGTTTACCTCATCGGCTTCATGATTCTCACCGGCGGCGTCGCCATGGGAATGCACCTTGCGGGCTTGCCCGCCGCCTGGATCGCCGTGACGGGCGTGATCCTGCTCGGCCTCGGCATCCTCATGGGCGTCTCCAAGACGCGCACCCGCGACCACTCGCCGATGTAGCCGCTCCCGCGCCGCTACAAACTGGAACCGGGGCTCCGCGCGATGCGGAGCCCCGGTTTTCTCTATCGGCCGGGTTCGCCAGAGGCCTCTGGCGCGGGCGTTCCGCCAGAGGCTAGAACGAGACCGTGACCTCGCGCTCCGGCTCGTAGGTGAAGCCGGGGATGTTCTGGAACACCTCCATCGCGCTCATCGACGAAGGGGGGCCGCTCATGCCCAGTGCCTCCAGGTCATCGAAGACGCCCGGCGTCTCCGCGAGCAGGCCGAAGTCCATGTCGAACAGCGTGAGGATGCGGCCGCTGGCGTGGGAGGCGTTCGTCTCGCGCACGTCGCTCGGCAGCTCCACGGCGATGGAGAACTTCATGTCCTTGAACATGGCCGCCATCTGCCGCATCTCGTCCTCTTGCGACGAGTCATCCGAGAAGAGGTCGTCCTCGAAGGCGTACTCCTCGCCGTACGCCGGGTTTTTCTTGGGGTCGCGAGCGGGAGCGTCGAAGTCGATCTCGGCCGGCTCGTCGACTATTTCGTCGTCCCCGAACAGGTCCTCCTCGTCGTCGAACGCCGGCTCAGGCATGCGGACGGTGAGGCGCCCGCGCGAGTACGCGAACGTGATGGGCTCGTCGCCAGAGGCGTCTCCTGCGCGGCCCATCTCGCTCATCATGCCGCCCATGCCTTCGAGCGGGTTGCTGCCAAAGCGGAGGCTGTTGATATCGGTAAACGCGTAGGTGGCCGTGTAGCCCGCCCCGAACAGGATGTCGATGGGCTCGACGCCCACGAGCGTCGTGCCCATCTCGGCGGCGCGGGTCTGGAGTTGCTCCATGGAATACGGCCCGTCCTCGGCCATATCGGGCGCGTCGTCGGAGTCCTCCAGGAACCCGCCGCTCCCCATTCCGATGCTCATCGACATCATGGAGTTCATGAGCACGGTCTCCTCCACGGTCCCGCTGCCGTCGGCGTTGAGGCGGATGAGAGCCTTGGTCTGGAAGCAGCCCGAGAGGACTACCGCGAAGCAGATCAACAGCAGAGGGCGAAGCGTGCGCATAGCGGCGGGCAGGAGGAACCGCGCCCAGGATA
This sequence comes from Rubricoccus marinus, assembly GCF_002257665.1. Classification (NCBI taxonomy): domain Bacteria; kingdom Pseudomonadati; phylum Rhodothermota; class Rhodothermia; order Rhodothermales; family Rubricoccaceae; genus Rubricoccus; species Rubricoccus marinus. Next base: position 3,463,546 of record NZ_MQWB01000001.1, read on the forward strand.
CGGCGCGAACGCCAGAGGCCCCTGGCGCGTACGGCCCGTCCTGCGCCTCTGGCGCCCTTCCGTTCCACCCCGATCTCCCATGCGCGTCGGCATTCTCACTGGCGGGGGCGACTGCCCCGGCCTCAACGCGGTGATCCGCGCCGTTACCAAGTCCCTGATCCACCGCTGCGGCGCCGAGGTCGTCGGCTTTGTGGACGGCTTCGAAGGGCTGATCCGCAACGACACGCGGCCTCTGGCGTGGCGCGATGCCAGCGGCCTGCTCACACTCGGCGGCACGGTCCTCGGCACGAGCAACAAGGCCAACCCCTTCCAATACTGGCGCGAGGACGGCGCCGACGTCAGCGACCGCGCGGCTTCGGTCTACCACGAGCACGGCCTGGACGCGCTCGTCGTCATCGGCGGCGACGGCACGATGTCCATCGCGCACCGGATGCAGCAAAAAGGGCTCAACCTCGTCGGCGTGCCCAAAACCATCGACAACGACCTGATGGGGACCGACCGGACGTTCGGCTTCGACACGGCCTCGATGATCGCGGCCGAAGCGATGGACCGGCTCCACACGACCGCCGCGAGCCACCACCGCGTGATGATCTGCGAGACGATGGGCCGCTACGCGGGCTGGATCGCGCTCTACGCCGGCGTGGCCTCTGGCGCCGACGTGATCCTGCTCCCGGAGTTTCCGTACGAGTTGGAAGAGGTGATCCGCATCTGCCAGGCGCGCGAGCGCGGCGGCCAGCGCTTCACCATCATCGCCATCGCCGAGGGCGCGCACCCCGAGGGCGGCGTGCAGAGCGTGGCCAAAACGATCCCCGGATCGCCCGACCCCGTCCGGCTTGGCGGCGCCTGCCAGGTGCTCGGCGCCGGCCTAGAGGCGCAGATCGAGAGCGAGGTGCGGACCACGATCCTCGGCCACGTCCAGCGTGGGGGCTCTCCCACCCCGTTCGACCGCGTGCTCTCCACGCGCTTCGGGACCTACGCCGCCGAGCTCGTCGCCGACGGGGCTTCTGGCGTGATGGTGGCCCGCCGCGACGGCCGCATGACGGCCGTCCCCTTTGCCGAGGTCGCGGACAAGACCAAGCTCGTCGGGGCCGACGATCCGCTCGTGCGCGCCGCGCTCGACGTGGGCACGTCCTTCGGGACCGCTTCGCTCACGCCAGACCTCTCGCGCATGGCGTAGCGCCAGACCGGTTCTCGCCAGAGGCCTCTGGCGTGGCGCCCCGCCCGCCTTTGGCCTCTCGCGCCGTCTGCTTTCCGTGCCGCGCTCGCCAGAAGCCGCGCGGATTGGGGAATCGGAACACCCCTTGACCCGTTTGGACTCTCCCGCCCCGCTGCCCACCCCGTGATCCGCTCGCTTGCCCTCGCCCTCCTCCTCGTCGCCTCTGGCGCTGCGGCGCAGACGTACGATCAAGACGTGCTCGGGGCCCTGCTGGACCGTCCGGGCTGGGTGCCGGAAGCACCCATTCCGTACGCCGTCTACCGCGTGCAGCACGAGAGCGGTAACTCCATCCGCGCGCGCCACGAGCTCTACCACGTCGTCGGCGAGGGCGACGTGGAGCGCGGGCGCCAGAGGCTCGCCATCGCGCAGCTTTTCGGCTACCCGCCCGCCGGCGAGCTCCGCCTCGGCGACGAGCTGGTCCTCCCCGCCCGGCCGCGCGACTTCGACCTCGGCGCGCTCGCCTTCGCGCCCTACCCGCCGATCTGGACCGGCGCCTCTGGCGTCGAGAAGGTCGTGCTCGTGGACAAAACGTCGCAGACGTGGGCGGCCTACGCCAGCGGCCACCTCGTCCGGTGGGGACCCGCGAGCACGGGCGCGGCGCGGACGCCGACGCCTACGGGCCGCTTCACGATGAACTGGCGCGAGATGGAGCGCGAGAGCACCGAGGCGCCGCCCGGCGAGACGTGGCTCATGCGCTACGTCATGAACATCCACGCGCGCCGCGGCATCCACCTCCACCAGTATGACGTGGTGCCGAGCGGCCCACCCGAGGGCCACGGCTGCGTCCGCATGGTGGAAGCCGACGCGCGCTGGCTCTGGGACTGGTCCGACGCCGCCGCCCGCTCCCGCGCGGGCACGACGGTGATCGTGCAAGGAAGCGAGCCCGCCGGCACGCCGCTGCGCTTTGTGGACGGCCCCGACGGCCCACGCCGCGCCCTCGTCGCGCTCCCCGCCGATCCGATGCGCGTGCCGCGCGGCGACCGCTAGCGGAGGCGCCGCGCCTCTGGCGCCAGAGGCCATTGCGCCCGTTTCGGCGGCTCTTCGCTGGCTCCGCATGATGAAACGGGCGGGTCCCCCGTTCGCGTGGTCTCATCTGCCTGCCTCTCTATGTCTCCCGCCAAACCCTTCGCGCTCCTCGCGGCGCTTGTTCTCACCGCCTGCAGCGCCCCGATGCCCAGCCAGCCGCTCGGCCCGCCCTTCGACGGCTCCACGTGGTCCCTCGTCCGCTTCCCCGACGGAACGGCGCCCGTTGGGGAGAGCGCGCCGAGCGTGCGCTTCACCGCCTCTGGCGACATCAACGGGACCACCGGGTGCAACGGCTACTTCGGCACGTACTCGCGCGAGGGCACCGCGCTCGCCGTCTCACCGCTGGGCTCCACCAAGCGCGCGTGCGCACCACCCCTCATGGACCAGGAGAGCCGGTTTATGGACGCCCTGCCACGCGCCGACCGGTGGACTCTTCAGGACGGCCGCCTGACGCTCACGACCGCCTCTGGCGAGACGCTCGAGTTCCGCAACGCGGCCTCGGTCGAGTCCGCTGGGGAGCGCGTCACGCTGACTGGAGAGGTCACCTACCGGCCGCGCATCGCCCTCCCGCGCGACGCCGTGGTCACGGTCCGCCTGGACGACGTGAGCCTGGCCGACGCGCCCGCCAAGACCCTCGCGACCCACACCATCCGCCCCGGCGGACGGCAGGTGCCCATCTCGTTCGCGCTCACCTACGACCCCGGCGTGCTGGACGCGCGGCACACCTACGCCGTGCGCGCCGACATTCGCGACGCGGCCGGCGCCCTGCTCTGGACCACCGACACCACGATTCCTGTTATCACGCGCGGCGCGCCCACCGACGGCGTCGAGATCGTGCTCGTGCAGGCCTCTGGCGCCAGCGGCCAAGTCCAGATGGGAGGCGACGTGGAAGGCACCGCGTGGCGGCTCCTGCGCATCCACACGCCCGACGGCGGGAGCGTGTCGCCAGAGGCCGGCAAGGCGTACACGCTGCAGTTCGGTGCCGATGGCCGGTTCAGCGGCCGCGCGGACTGCAACAGCTACGGCGGCGGCTACACCGCCGAGGCCTCTGGCGCGCTTGCGCTACGCCAGGGCGCGACAACGCTCGCGGCGTGCCTTCCGCCGTCGTCGGCGGACCTCTTCCTCGGCACGCTGATGGACGCGGCGACGTACCGCGCGACGTCGGAGGACCTCTGGATCTCAGCCGGCGACGGCCGCGCGCTCGCCTTCGAGCCCGCCAACGTCCGCTCGGACCTCGGCACGATGGCTCCGCAGCAGACCGGGAGTACCACGGTTTACGCCTGCGAAGGCGCCTCTGGCGAGACGTTCAGCATCACCACGCGGACTGGCCCGGGCGAGCTCGCCGTGTGGCTCCCCGAGCGGTTCGGCTCGCGCTACCTCGTACTGGGCCAGGCCCGCGCCGCCAGCGGCGCGAAGTACGAGGGCGACGGCGTGGTCGTCTGGACGAAAGGCACCACTGAGGCGCTTGTCGAGGTCGACGGCGAGACGTTCACGGGCTGTGCCGCTACCGGGTAAACGGGGGACGGGAAGATTGCAGGTGGCCGGGCCTCTGGCGCGTTGGTGCAGTGCGTAGTGCGTAAGGGGCGCGCGGATGCAGCATCCCAGCTCGCCTCTGGCGCCAGAGGCGCGTGGAGAGCGGCTTTGCTCGATGTCCCTCAACCACGCCCGACCCGGTCCGGCGCCAGAAGCCCGCCTGGCTTCCCTTACGCCCTTCGCAGTACGCAGTACGAGCCCCTCAAGTCCACGCCAGGATCGCCGCGAGCGACGCACCCGCCACGGCCAGCCACAAGAGCACGCCTTGCACCAGCGGCCGCACGCCGACCGCCCGAAGCGTCGCCCGGCTGAGCCCCGCGCCGATCAGGAACAGCGTGAGCACGAGCCCCTGGCGCGCGACCGCCACGATCACGGCGTACGCCGGCGCGCCCGCCGGAAACAGCGCGACAACGCTAGAGGCCAGCGCGAACAGCGCGATAAACCACGGCACGCTCACCGTCGCGCCCCCCGAGCCCGCGCCCCGCCTCTGGCGCAGCCACGCCGCGCCGGTCGCCAGAGGCACAATCCAGAGCGCGCGCGTGAGCTTGAGGACGGTCGCCTCGGCCAGCGCCTCGGCGCCGTAGGACGACGCCGCGCCGACGACCGAGGACGTGTCGTGGATGGCGATGGCGGCCCACAGCGCGAACTGGTGCTGGCTCAGCTCCAGCGCGTGCCCGATGGCCGGAAAGAGGTACAGCGCCACGCCGTTGAGCACGAAAACGGTCGCCAACGCCACGCCCATCGCCTCGGCGCGCGCGCCGATCGCAGGCCCCAGCGCCGCGATCGCGCTGCCGCCGCAGATCGCCGTGCCGCCCGAGATCAACGTGCCCGTCTCGCGGTCCACGCCGAGCAGGCGCGCGAGGAGCAGCCCGAGCCCCAATGCGAACGCGATGCCCGCCGCCGTCACGAGCACGCCCGCTCGCCCCACGTCCAGAACCGCGCCCAACGACATGCCGAACCCCAGCCCGACCACGCACGCCTTGAGCAACCACTTGGACACCTTCGCGCCTCTGGCGGGGAACGGCGAGCCCAGCGTGAGCCCCAGCACGGCGCCCGCTCCCAGCGCGAGAGCGGGCGAGACGCCCGGAATCAGCGCCCCGGCGGCCAGCGCGAAAAACAGCGCTCGGTGCCACACCGGCGGCACGCCAGAGGCCTCTGGCGCGATAGCAGGCGGGCGCGGCGCGGCGGCGCCAGAGGCAGGGGTAGACACGGCCGAAACCTACCGACGTGAACCGCCTGCCCCACCGGTTGCCCGTAGGGGCGTATCGCATACGCCCTTGCCTGAGTGCGGCCGCATCAAACCCGCGCGCCGGTCTCGAATCCCGCGCCGCTCCCGGACGTAGTCTCCGCCTATGCCTGACCCCTTCGATGGGCTCCGCGACGCCCTCCGCGTCTCGCCCGACAACGTCCCGCTCCGCGCCCACCTCGCCGCCGAACTTCTCCGCGCGCGGCGCGCGCCAGAGGCCGAGGCCGAGTACCGCCGCGCCCTCGCGCTGTCTCCGCGCGACGCGTCGCTCCAGCTCGGCCTTTCCGAGGCGTTTCTCGCCCAGGGCAAGACCGGCGAGGCCGTCGTTGCGCTCGAATCCCTCGCCGCGCAGCCAGGGCGACCCGCGCGCGCGCTCCTCGTCTGGGCCAAGGCCCTCCACGCTGAGGGCGAAGACGCCGAGGCCGCCCGCCGCTACCGCGCCGCCGTCAGCGAGGACCCTGACCTCGCCGACGACGCCTTCGCCGATCGCCTCGGCTTCCAATCTCAGGCCTCTGGCGACGATGAGGACGACGACGGGCCCGCGTTCATCATGGGCGGCCGCATGCGCGGCACCACGCACGACCCCGACGAGCCTCTGGCGCCTGAGCCCGAGCACTCGGACGTGACGTTCGAGGACGTGGGCGGCATGGAGAACCTCAAAGAGGAGATCCGGCTCAAGCTCATCTACCCGATGCAGCAGCCGGACCTCTACCGCGCCTACGGTAAAAAGCCCGGCGGCGGGCTCCTCCTCTACGGACCGCCCGGCTGCGGTAAAACGCACCTCGCACGCGCGACGGCGGGCGAGGTAGACGCCGCGTTCCTCTCCATCGGCCTGCACGACGTGCTGGACATGTGGATCGGGCAGAGCGAGAAGAGGCTGCACGGCATCTTTGAGGTGGCGCGAGACCAGCAGCCGTGCGTGCTCTTTTTCGACGAGGTGGATGCGCTGGGGGCCAGCCGGTCCGACCTCCGCCAGAGCGGCGGCCGCCACGTCGTCAACCAGTTCCTCGCTGAGTTGGACGGCGTCGGCACGGACAACGAGGGCGTGCTCGTCCTCGCGGCCACGAACGCGCCGTGGCATCTGGACCCCGCCTTCCGACGCCCCGGCCGCTTTGACCGGATCGTGTTCGTGCCCCCACCCGACCGAGAGGGCCGCGCCGAGATCCTCGGCCTCCTCACCCGCGAAATCCCCCAGCGCGACCTCGACCTCAGCGCCGTCGCCAAAAAGACCGCCGAGTTCTCCGGCGCCGACCTCCAGGCCGTTGTCGACACCGCCGTCGAGGCCAAGCTGCACAGCGCGCTCCGCACGGGCACGCCCGAGCCTCTGACGACAAAGGACCTCCTCACCGCCGCCAAAACGCGCCAGCCTTCCACGACCGACTGGTTCGCGACCGCTCGCAACCACGCGCTCTACGCCAACGAAAGCGGGCTGTACGACGACGTGCTCGCCTACCTCAAGCGCCGCTGAGCCTCTGGCGCCAGAGGCCGCCGGGGCGCCTCCGTTTCCCTCCCGACCCGCACCCGCGATCCGCACCCGTAGGGGCGAGGCTCGCCCGACTCAAGTCCGAATCCAGGGCGAGGCAAGCCTTGCCCCTACACGGATTCGATGGGCCTCTGGCGCCAGAGGCCGCCGCTACCTCCCCACCGCCAGCGTGCCCACGGTCCAGAGGATCTTCGCGCCCGCGCGGACGCTCCCCGAGACCGTCCCGCTGATCGTGCTCACGCCCGCCTGCCTCTGGCGGTAGGCGACGGGCACTTCGGCGCAGCGTAGCCCCTCGCGCGAGGCCTTGGCCTGCATCTCGACCGTCCAGCCCCAGGTCTCATCGCGCATGTTCAGCGCCCGCAGCGTGTCCCAACGGATAGCGCGAAAGGGGCCGAGATCGGTCCACCGCGCGCCCCAGCGCGCCCGCAAGAGGCCGCTGGCGAGTTGGTTGCCCCAGCGCTGCACTGGCGTCAGCGCGCCGGGCTCCACGCGGCCCTCGCGCTCACCCAGCGCGCGGCTGCCCACGACGAGGTCGGCCGTGCGGAGCGCCGCTAGAAGCGCGGGCAGATCGTCCAGGTCGTCGCTGCCGTCGGCATCGGCGAACACGACGGCCTCTGGCGGATCGTGCGCGAGCACCTCTAGGCCGGCCAGGCACGCGCGGCCGTAGCCGCGCCGCGGCTCCACGATCACCTCGGCCCCCGCCTCTCGCGCCGCCTCTGGCGAACCGTCCGTGGAGCCACCGTCCACCACAATCACGCGCCCCACGCCTCGCGCCCGCAGTCCGCGCACGACGCCGCCCACGGTCGTCACTTCGCCGAGTGTGGGCACGATCGCAGCCAGAGGCGCAGGGTGGAGAGGGGTCATGTCACGCAGACGCGCGAGGCCGCGAACCGACTCGCCAGAGACCTGATCTACCGCGCGTTTCCACGATCAGGCCTCTGGCGCTCACGCGCGCGGGCGCATCCGCCGCTGCCTCTTGCGGAACCCATCGGCCGACCACTCCACGAGGCCGCGCGAGACGAGAAGGTCCATGATCTCGGCCGGGTTGCACGGCGGATCCCCGCCGACCGCCGCTTCCGCCTCCTGGCAGGCCACGGCCACATCGACCGCCGAAAACGACGCGGGGTGGTCCGGCAGCGCGGCAAGGATGAGCTTGGTAAACGGCGCGAGAAAGCGCCCGCGCAGCGGCACCAGCCGCCACGCCAGCCCACCGCCGGCCCCGGACCGAACGACCGCTTCGTCCGACGCGCGGCTTTCCAGCGCCTTCCGCCGCGCCCTCCGCGCCTGCTGCTGGAGAAGGCGGCGGCTGAAACGAGGCGAAGACATAGCGGGTCAGGAGGCGTCGGCGCGGTGGGACGCGCCACCGCGCGCGCCGTTCAGCCGCCCCTCGCCAGAGGCCTGCGGAGACCCCGCGAAGCATGCCCAGAAGCCAACAAAACGGGGCCTCTGGCGTTGATTCCGGGTCTGACATCCACTCGTCGCGGTCGTAGATTTAGGCCGACGAAAACAGCGATTCCTGCGCCAAAGGCGTGAGGCTCCCACACCCCCTTTATGGCTGAGAACATTCCCGACACGAACGCCCCCGTCCCTAGCGAGACCCCGCCTGCGAACGCGCTCCCAACCGAGCCCGCGGCCGTCGTACCGCCCGCGGCCACCGGCGACGGCGCGCCGCCCGTGCTCGCCGCCCGAGGCGACTACGGCGCCGACAACATCCAGGTCCTCGAAGGCCTGGAGGCCGTCCGCAAGAGGCCGGCCATGTACATCGGCGACGTCGGCGTGCGTGGCCTCCACCACCTCGTCTACGAGGTCGTGGACAACTCCATCGACGAGGCGCTCGCGGGCTACTGCGACCACATCGAGGTCGTGATCCACGAGGACAACTCGATCTCGGTCTCCGACGACGGCCGTGGCATCCCCGTCGCGATGCACGCCGGCGAGGGCAAGCCCGCCATCGAGGTCGTCATGACGGTCCTCCACGCCGGCGGCAAGTTCGACAAGGACACCTACAAGGTCTCCGGCGGCCTCCACGGTGTCGGCGTGAGCTGCGTCAACGCGCTCTCCAACCGGCTGGACGTGATGGTCCGCCGCGACGGCGGCGTGTTCAAGATGGCCTTCGAGAAGGGCGACACCGTTGAGCAGCTCACGCGCGTGCGCGACATGGAGCCGGACGAGGAGACCGGCACGACGGTCCGCTTCAAGCCCGACGACACCATCTTCTTCGAGCGCACCTACCGCTTCGATACCCTCGCGAGCCGCATGCGCGAGCTGGCGTACCTCAACAAGGGCGTCACCATCACGCTCTCCGACGAGCGCGAGGACGACGAGGAGCTGCGGACGGAGACCTACTACTCCGAAGGCGGCCTCGCCGAGTTCGTCGCCTACCTGGACGAAACGCGCGAGCCCATCTTCGACGGAACGATCCACATCGAGGACGAGACCGGCGACGTGCCGGTCGAGCTCGCGATGCAGTACAACACGGGCTACCAAGAGAACGTCCTCTCGTTCGTCAACAACATCAACACCCACGAGGGCGGCACGCACGTAAGCGGCTTCCGCCGCGCGCTCACGCGCATCCTCAAGGGCTACGCGGACAACAACGACCTCCTCAAAAAGGCCAAGGTCACGCTTTCCGGCGACGACTTCCGTGAGGGCATGACGGCGGTCCTGAGCGTCAAGGTGCAGGAGCCTCAGTTCGAGGGCCAGACCAAGACAAAGCTCGGCAACGGCGACGTGCAGGGCATCGTGGAAAGCCTCGTCGCGCAGAAGCTGAGCGAGTGGCTGGACGACCACCCGCAAGAGGCCAAGACGATCATCCAAAAGGTGATCATCAGCGCCCAGGCGCGGACCGCAGCCCGCAAGGCGCGCGAGCTCGTGCAGCGCAAGAGCGCCTTCGGCGGCGGCGGACTGCCGGGTAAGCTCGCGGACTGCGCGAGCAAGGACCCGAGCATCTCCGAGCTCTACCTCGTTGAGGGAGACTCGGCCGGCGGCTCCGCCAAGCAGGCGCGCGACCGGCACTTCCAGGCCATCCTGCCCCTTCGCGGCAAGATTCTCAATGTCGAGAAGGCGCGGCTGGACCGCGTACTGGACAACGAGGAGATCAAGAACATGGTCACCGCGCTCGGAGTCGGCCTGAGCGGCAACCCGGACGACTGGGACGACGACAAACTGCGCTACCACAAGGTCATCCTCATGACGGATGCCGACGTGGACGGCGCGCACATCCGAACGCTGCTGCTCACGTTCATCTACCGCTACCTCCGGCCGCTGCTGGAGAAGGGCTACATCTACATCGCGCTCCCGCCGCTTTACCGCGCCAAAAAGGGCAAGCGCGAGACGTATGCCTGGAACGACGAGCAGCTCAAGGCCATCATCGAGGAGATGGGCGGCTCTAAGGGCGTCGGCGTGCAGCGCTACAAGGGGCTGGGCGAGATGAACCCCGAGCAGCTCTGGTCCACGACGATGGACCCCGAGTTCCGGATGCTCCAGATCGTGACCATCGAGGACGCCGCGGCTGCGGACAAGACGTTCTCGACGCTCATGGGCGACGCCGTGGAGCCCCGGCGCAAGTTCATCGAGCGCAACGCCCGCTACGCGACGATCGACACCTAGGGGACGGGGCCAGTGGCCGGTGGCCAGTGGTCTGCTCCCGCCTCTGGCGATGCCTGTTACGCCCTTCAGCTCCGCTCCTGCCTCTGGCGCCGCCACGTCGCGCCAGAGGCCAAGCGGTGCGCGAGAGGCCGGGTCGCCCGACGTGATGCCGCCATGCGCCTCCACCCCGGTCCCGCTCTAGCATGACGCCAGAGGCGCGCCCCGACCTGACGCTCGTCATCCCGGTCTACAACGAGGCCGAGAGCCTGCCTGAGCTGCAAGCCGCCATCCAGGCCGCGCTCGATGGCGCGGGACTCAGCTTCGAGGTGTGGCTCATCGACGACGGCTCGACCGACGGATCGTGGGCCGAGATCGAGGCCTCTGGCGAGCGCGACGGCCGCTTTGGCGGCGTGCGGTTCCGCCGCAACTACGGCAAAAGCGCCGCCCTCGCGGCCGGTTTCGAGCGCGCCAGAGGCCGCTACGTCGCCACGCTGGACGCGGATTTGCAGGACGATCCGGCCGAGCTTCCCGAGATGGTCGCGCGGCTGGAAGCCGGTGCGGACCTGGTGAGTGGGTGGAAGCAAAAGCGGCACGATCCGCTGGGCAAGACCATCCCGAGCCGGTTCTTCAACGGCGTCACGCGCCTCGTCTCCGGCATCCCGCTGCACGATTTCAACAGCGGCATCAAGGCCTACCGGTGTGAGGTAGTCAAGGGCGTCCGCGTCTACGGCGAGTTGCACCGCTACATCCCGCTTCTCGCGAAGTGGGAAGGGTTCGACCGGATTGAGGAGCAGGTGGTGCAGCACCACCCGCGGAAGTACGGCACGACGAAGTTCGGCCTGGAGCGCTTCCTCAAGGGCTTCCTAGATCTCATCACGGTCGTCTTCCTGACCCGCTTCGCTCGACGGCCAATGCTGTTCTTCGGCGGGCTGGGCACGCTCGCGTTTCTGCTCGGCTTCGCCATCCTCGCGTGGCTCAGCATCGCGAAACTCGCCTTTGGCGACCCCATCGGCGACCGGCCGCTTTTGCTCTTCGGCGTGATGCTGATCCTGCTCGGCGCGCAGTCTTTCCTCGCGGGCCTGCTCGGCGAGATGATCGTGCGGCCCGAGATGGAGGGCACGGCGCGGCTCGAAATCAGCGACGACCTCCGGCCTCTGGCGCCAGAGGCTATCCAGCCCGACGCTGACACGCCAGAGGCCTCTGGCGTCAGGGCCGCCAGCCGAGCGTAAGGCCACCATAGGTGGAGCGCACGAAGCCGTCGCCGATGTCGGTGACGCCGTAGCTGGCCCGCATCGCCAGGCGCTCGCCGATGCGCGTCATCGTGGCATCGCCAGAGGCCAGGCCTGCGAGACGGACCGCGCCGCCGACATCGAGGCCAAGGCCCCACGTGGAGCCGAACTCCACAAAGCCGTCGCCCTCGAAGTGACCTCGCGTGTAGGAGACTACGTCGAACAGCGTTGCGCGGATGGCACGGCGGCCTTCTACCGAACCGGCGCCGTCGCCGAGAATGAGGCTGCCCGCGCCGACATCGCCGAAGAACGGATCGCGCACGAGTTCGACGTACTGCGGCACGCCCTCTGGCGAGACCTCGAAGCCGACGTAACGATCCAGACGGGATGCGGCCTCAATGCGTCCGTCGAGGACAAGGAGTGGCACGCGGCCCGTACCGAGCGCGAGGTCCAGACCGGCGCGGACGCCGTAGCCCATCACCGCCACGCGGGCGTTGGAAGGGGCGTCGGTCTCCCGGTAGAAGTCCGGGCGCCTGTTGGCGAGCGTGAGGTTTTGCTGCACGTAGCCCGTCGAGACGTCGAGGATGGGCAAGACCGGGCCTCTGGCGTTGCGGCCAAAAACGGGAAAAGTGACAGCGGCGCCGAGGTCCATGGTGAGGCCGGTGGCACGGTCGGACTCCGCGAGTTCACCGCTTGGGAAGAGCTCGACGCCGCGACGCGCGTGGAGCGCGGCCCCCAGGTCGATCTCGACCGGGCCGGTCCACCCCGCGCCTAGCGCTGCACTCAGAGCGTCCTCATGGGACTCATAGTCAAAAAGGGGCACGCCGGCGTCGCTCGTCCACGTCTGGACGCCGTAGTCCAGCAGCGTGTAGCTGGCCCCCACGCCCAGCGCCAGAGGCTGTCCGGCGAGACGAACCTCGGCGCCTGCGGCGACGGCGGCGTTCGTGAGACCGATGGTGTCGCCAAACCCGAAATCACCCGAACGATCTGCTCTCACAAAGAGGCCCCGGGACCGGCCGACGCCCGCCAGGAGCGCGGGGTTGCGGTGGAACGCCAGAGGCTCGGCGGTTTGCGCAAACGCCCCCGCGCCAGCCGCCGAGGCATCATCCGCGCTAAACGGAGGGGTCTCGGCCAGGAAGTACGTGCCGACCCGCTGCGCCGAGGCTGGAGCAGCGAGAAGGAGGATCGCGAGGAGGAGTCCGCGCATAACGGTACGGGATAGGTGCGAGCCGAACGTACGGCGCGCATTGCGTCTCCCTCCTCCCCTTCCGCGTCCTTGCCTTTGCCGTCTCGCCAGAGGCCTCTGGCGAGACGATCCGTCGTCACCGCCAGCCGAGCGTAAAGCCCACGTAGTCGGTCTCGCCAGCCTCGCCGAGGTCGTAGCGCGCCACGTCGCCGCGGAGCGTGAGGCGGTCGCCGAAGGAGAGCAGGCGCGGGTTGTTCGTCGCGGCGCCGATGGCGCGGACCAGGCCATCGAGCTGGACCCCGATGCCGGCCGAGGTGACGTCCTCCTGCATGTCGCGCTGCATCTGCCCCGCGCGGAGCACGAGCGTCTCGAACAGCGTCAGCGAGGCGCCGATGCGCGTGGCGTCCTGCTGGTCCGCCTTCTCCATCTCGGCGCGCACGTCGGCGCGGGCCACGCGGAAGCGGAAGCGGCGGCCGAACTGCTGCGTAAACGCGACCGCGGCACTGCCGCCGAACACGCCGGCCTCTGGCGGCGGCGCGGGAGCGCTGGGGAAGGTGTCGTCCCGCGTGAAGTAGTCCTCTTGGAGCACGATGTTGCGCCGCGCGTAGCCGCCGGTGATGCGCAGCGAGATCGCAGCCTCGCCGGCCTCATCGGGGCCGCCCAGCACGTCGTACGTGATCGCGGTGCCCAGGTCCAAGGTGGTGACTCGGTCGCGGCCGAGCGCACTCCGGTCGCTGATGATGCGCGGCGTCTCGCGGGACTCCCGGTAGAAGCTGGACCCGCCGATGCGGACGTGGATCGGGCCGTCCCAGCCGATACCGAGGCCGCCGCCGTAGGAGCGCTGCTCGGTGTCGTACGGGTCGAGCGGGATGCCCAGGGGTCCGTTCTGCTGCACTCCGTCCACGTTGAGCTCGGAGTAGCCGCCGCCCAGCCCCACGTGGAGCGGGTACCCGGCGACCGACGTTCCCATTCCGATGGACAGCGCCGATGACCCGATAAGCTGATCCTGGTCGCCGAAAGCGTCCGGCGCGAGCCCGGCGGAAAACCGGAGGCCCGGCCGCGCGCCCGCATCCGCGAGCAGCGCGGGGTTGAACCGCACCGCGTACGGGCTCTCCGTCGGCGCGAACGCCGTGGCGCCCCCCACGCCGACCCCGATGGGAGACACGAGGAGGTTCTGGAAGGCCGAAACAGCGGTTTGCTGAGCCGCGGCCGGCGCCAGAGGCAGCGCGAGCAGCAGCGCGAGGAGAAAACGTGACACAGGGATTCAGGCTGGTGGGGACACGCCGCGTCCGAACCCACTCGGACCGCCGCCGGCACAGTATCGGCACATCTCGCCGGAGGTGAAGCGCCGAGCCTCTGGCGTCGTCATCTTGTGGGCCGTCACCTACGCCAGAGGCCATCTCGCGCCGCTTTGCCCTTCTCGGTCCGTTTGCGCCCTACCGGGGCGGCATCGCGCACTTCCACGACGCCCTCGCGGACGGGCTGGAGGCGCGCGGTCACGACGTTCTGCGCCTCTCCTTCCGCCGCCAGTACCCCGGCGTGCTGTTCCCGGGCACGAGCCAGCTCGAACCCGACGCGGCGGCCTCTGGCGCCAGCGGCCTGGGTGGCGCCAGCGGCGAGCCGCCGCCGCGCGTGCTGGACACGTTGAACCCGCTCGCGTGGCGCCGCGCCGTGCGCGAGGTGCGCGAGTGGCGGGCAGACGCGATGGTGTTTCCCTACTGGATGTCCTTTTTCGCGCCGATGTGGGGCGGCATCGTGCGCGGTCTGGCGCCGGACATCCCGAGCGTGGGGCTGGTCCACAACGCGCTGCCGCACGAGCGCCGCCCCGGCGACCGGCCTCTGGCGCGCTACGCACTCGGGCGGTGCGAGGGGCTCGTGACGCTTTCCGACCGCGTGCGGCTGGACGTGCAGGCGCTCGGGCTGGGCGAGACCCCGGCGCGGCAGGTGGCGCACCCGGCCTACCGCCAGTTCGGCGACGCGCTCCCGCGCGGCGAAGCCCGCGCCGCGCTCGGCATCCCGCCAGAGGCCCCGCTGCTGCTGTTCTTCGGTTTCGTGCGCGCCTACAAAGGCCTCTCCGTCTTGCTAGAGGCGCTGCCCGCCATTCGCCAGAGGCTGCCCGGGGTACAGCTCATCGTGGCCGGTGAGTTCTACGACGACCGGGCGCCGTACGACGCGCAGATCGCGCGCCTCGGCATCGGCGACGCGGTGCGCATCGAGAGCGGCTACGCCTCGGGCGAGCGCGTGCGGCTGCTGTTCTCCGCCGCTGACCTTGTGGTGCAGCCGTACGTCTCGGCCACGCAGAGCGGCGTGGCGCAGGTGGCCTTCGGCCTGGGACGGCCGGTACTGACGACCGACGTGGGCGGCCTCGCCGAGGCCATCGGCGAAGGCGGGCTCGTTGTGCCGCCCGGAGACCCGGCGCCTCTGGCGGAATCGGCCCTCCGTTTTTTCCAGGAGCCCGGCGTGCGCCAGAGGCTGACCGCCGGCGCCGCGGCCCAGGGCGACGCGGGCGACTGGGGCCCCGTCGTGGACGCGGTGGAGCAGCTAGCGGGGTAGCTCGCGCACCGGGGCGGGCGCCATCTCCTTGAGCCACTCCGTAGCCGCGTCGTAGTCGACAAAGGCACGGACGCGGTGCCCTTTATCCGACGCCGCGGACTCGAAGAACTGCGCCTTCTCGAACCCCTTTCTGTACACGTCCACAA
This sequence comes from Rubricoccus marinus, assembly GCF_002257665.1. Taxonomy (NCBI): domain Bacteria; kingdom Pseudomonadati; phylum Rhodothermota; class Rhodothermia; order Rhodothermales; family Rubricoccaceae; genus Rubricoccus; species Rubricoccus marinus. Next base: position 3,478,752 of record NZ_MQWB01000001.1, read on the forward strand.
CGGCCGTTGGCGCTTTGGCGAGGCGGGGGTACTGCGCGAGCGCGCGCACCAAGCGGTACATCTCCGGGTACGAAAGCACGTCCGTGTCGTAGATCTGCCGGAGGTCCACGAGCACGCCCGTGAACGCGCGGTGCGTCTCAGCCAGCCGGTCTGCCTCCTGGACGTTGGCGATCGCGCGGCCGAGGTTCAGCTTCCCCGCCAGCGCGACAATCAGCAGGCCAGTAGAGGGGTCGAAGTGAACGCGGGACACGACGTAGCAGCCGAGGATGAGACCGCACGATACCGATCAGAACGCGCGATGTGAAAGAGAGATATGCATATACATACCACCGCGAGCGCCGCCTTTCTCTGCTCGGCACAAGCCTCTGGCGCCAGAGGCCGCGGTTTCGCACGCGTCTAATCCCGGAGCCGCCTCCGCCGCCGCTACCTTCGCGCACCCCCGCAATCGCATGGACTACGATCCCGTCAAAGACCGCCTCGGCGCCTTCTTCTGGAAGACCCCGACCCGCACCAAAGCGTTCTTCCGCACGCTCGACGCCGTTTTCCTGCGCTCGTGGTACGTCCGCCGCGCCCTTCGCGAGATCATCGGCGCGAGCGACCGCCAGAGGCCCTTCCGCGTGCTCGACGCCGGGACCGGGTTCGGGCAGTACGCCTACTGGCTCGTCAAGACGTTCCCGCACGTGGAGGTGCTGGCCGTGGACGTCAAGCAGGACTACCTGGACCGCGCCCGCGCGTTTCTGGACACCACGCCGTACGCCAGCCGCGTAACGTTCGAGCAGCGCGACCTGACCGAGCCGATGGCCGAGGAGGACGCCTTCGACCTCTGCCTGAGCGTCGACGTGATGGAGCACATCGAGGACGACCGCGCCGTGTTCCGCAACTTCCATCGTGTGCTGGCCTCTGGCGGCCACGTGATCGTCAACACGCCGAGCGATCAGGGCGGCAGCGGCGTGACCGAAGAGGGGGACGAGAGCTGGATCGGCGAGCACGTGCGCGACGGCTACAACGCGGGCGAACTGCGCGAAAAGCTGGAGACCGCCGGCCTGGAGCACGTCCGCACGGAGTACGGCTACGGCCCGTGGGGCACGGTGGGGTGGCGGCTGCTGGTCAAGTGGCCCATCGCGGCGCTCAACACGACGTGGGCGGCGGCGCCCCTGCTCGCGCCTTACTACGCGCTCGCCGGCCCCGCCGGCCTCGCGCTCAACCGCGCCGACCTCGCGCGCGACAACGCCAGCGGCACGGGCCTCACCGTCGTCTCGCGGAAGCCGTAGCGCCAGAGGCCTCTGGCGGAGACCGCCCGTTCAGGGGCGCGCGTGGCGCGCTGCCCCTATCCGTGGCGCCAGCGCCTCTGGCGCGTGGGGCTGTTCCACGGGTGAAACAGGACGCGTGTTACCCCCCTCCCGAGCGTAGCGGCTTGGCCCCATCTGGCCACAGGCTGCTCCCATGCAAGCGATGGCATCGCGGGTTGTTTGTGGGCGCGTGTTGCGTCCGTGACAACGAATGATGTATCTCGCGGCACTGGCGAGGCCTTACGGCCTCTCTCTACACCTCACCCCTTGCTTTCATGACGCGTCGCTCTACTGCCCTCACGCTCCTGGTTCTGTTCGCCGCCCCGTTCGTCGCGGGCTGCGGGTCCATCATCCACGGCACCCGCCAGGAGATCATCTTGAACTCGACGCCAGAGGGCGCGCAGATCCTAGAGAACGGCCAGCCCATCGGCACCACGCCGACCACGCTCCGCTTTAGGCGCGGCGACGATCACCTCCTCACGTTCCGCCTCGATGGCTACCAAGACGTGCGCGTCACGCTCGACAAAGAGCTGGACGCCACCTCCATGGTGCTCAACCTCCTCTTCGGTGGCCTCATCGGCTTCGTGGTGGACTTCTCCAACGGCGCCGCCTACGAGCTCGACCCGGACATCGTGGACGTGGTGATGCAGCGCGAAGGCATGAGCGCCGTCGAGGCCCGCGAGGGCGAGGTCAACGTCGTGTTCTTCACCACCGACCAGGTGGCCGAGGCGATGGCTGCCCAGGCCGCCGCCGAGTAGACCGCCCGCTCTCGCCTCTGGCGCAGAGCCTGCCCGTGCCCGTTGGCCCCGCCGCCAGAGGCCCATCTGCCCGGCCTCTGGCGGCGTTCCGTTTCCCCCGACTCCTGTTGCTATGCGGTTTCTCCTGTTCGCACTCGCCTTGTTCCTCGCGCTTCCCGCTACGGCTCAGGATGTTCTCCCAGGACGGGCGTACGAGCCCCCGCTCGACGTTGGGCCGCGGCGGCAGAACGGACCCCGCTTTGGCGTGACGTACCTCGCCCCCGGCGTGGTCGAGCGGATCAACGACGCCATCGGCCCGAACGATGATGGCGAGGACCGCTTCAATACGCCGCTCACCACGCAGTTCGGCTGGCAGTTCGAGATCCCGACGTTCCAAGCGGACAATGGCCTGACAGGCGTGGTGGAAGCCGTGCCGCTCATCGGTGGCTTGGAGCGGGGGCTGTTCCTGCCCACGTTCACGTTTATCGCGGGCGTTCGCACGCCAAGCGGCTTCGAGGTCGGCGTCGGGCCCAACCTCAGCCTCACCGGCCTAGCCTCGGTGGAGAGCAGCAGCAGCGAGAGCGGCATCGCCGCGTCGCTCGCCATCGTGGCAGGCAAGAGCATCGACGTGGGCGGCGCGAACGTGCCTCTCAACGTCGCCGTCGCGCTTGGCGAAAGCGGCTCACGAATCAGCCTGCTGATCGGCCTGACCACGTCCAACGGACGGTACTAAGGGAGGCCCCTTAGCGCCGCCTGACCCGAACCGCGCGGGCGCCAGAGGCCGGGGGCCACGGCGCGCTCGTGTGAAAGCCTCTGGCGGAGGCGCAATTCGCACCGCGCCAGAGGCGCGTCTCCGTAGGTTGCTGAGCGGACGCACCCTCTACCCCGATGCCTGCCGCAGCCCCCTCCGCCCCCGTCAAGTTCATCTTCGTGACCGGCGGCGTGACCTCCTCCCTGGGCAAGGGGATCGTCTCGGCCAGCCTCGGGCGGCTCCTGGAAGCGCACGGCTTGCGCGTGACGGTCCAGAAATTCGACCCGTACATCAACGTGGACGCGGGGACGATGAACCCGTACGAGCACGGCGAGGTGTACGTCACCGACGACGGCGCCGAGACGGACCTCGACCTCGGCCACTACGAGCGCTTTCTCGGCGTGCCGATGTCGCAGGCTAACAACGTGACCACCGGGCGCATCTACAGCGAGGTGATCGCGAAGGAGCGCCGCGGGCAGTACCTCGGCAAAACGGTCCAGGTGGTCCCGCACGTGATCGACGAGATCAAGTCGTGGATGCGGAAGCTCTCCGAGACCGGCGACTACGACGTGATCCTCATGGAGGTCGGCGGGACGGCGGGCGATATCGAGAGCCTACCGTACCTGGAAGCCATCCGCCAGATCGGGCTGGAGCACGGCCGCGCAAACGCGGCGCTCGTCCATCTCACGCTCGTCCCCTACCTCGCGGCCGCTGGCGAGCTCAAGACCAAGCCCACGCAGCACTCCGTCAAGACGCTCCAGAGCTACGGGCTCCAGCCGGACGTTCTCGTGTGCCGGACGGAGCACCCGCTGCCGGATGACGTGCGGCGCAAGATCGCGCTGTTCTGCAACGTGCAGAAAGAGGCCGTGATCGAGAGCCGCGACGCGGAAAGCATCTACGAGGTGCCGATGCTGCTCCGCGAGCAGGCCTTCGACCGCGTCATCCTGGACCGCCTCCAACTCCCCGCCAGCGACGACGCCGACGCCGGGATGGCGGCCTGGATTGACTCGGTCCGACGCCTCAAAAACCCTGAGAGCAAGGTCACCATCGCGCTCGTGGGCAAGTACGTGGAGCACCAGGACGCCTACAAATCCATCTCCGAGAGCTTCCTTCTCGCCGGCGCCGCCGCTGGCGTGCAGGTGGAAGTCAAGAGCGTGCTCTCCGATGACCTCACCGATGCGAACGTGGCCGAGCGGCTCGATGGCGCCTCTGGCGTGCTCGTCGCCCCCGGGTTCGGTGACCGCGGCATCAGCGGCAAGATCGAAGCCGTGCGGTGGGCGCGAGAAAGCGGCGTGCCGTTCCTGGGCATCTGCCTCGGGATGCAGGTGGCCTGCATCGAGTACGCTCGCAACGTGTGCGGCAAGGAAGGCGCGCACTCCACCGAGTTCGAACCCGACGCGCCGTTCCCCATCATCTCGCTCATGGCCGAGCAAAAGGACGTGACCGAAAAGGGCGGCACGATGCGCCTCGGCGAGTGGCCTTGCGCCATCGTGCGCGACACGATCGCGGACGACGTGTACGATGCCGAGATCATCCACGAGCGCCACCGCCACCGCTACGAGGTCAACAACGACCTCCGCTACGCGCTCCGCGAGGGCGGCCTCACGTTCTCGGGCGTGAACCCGGAGAAGGACCTCGTCGAGATCATCGAACTACCGCGCCCCTCGGCGCAAACGGACGCGGCCCGCCGGGCCTCTGGCGACGGCGCGGACGACGGAGGCGCCAGAGGCGCCACGCACCCGTGGTTCGTGGGCGTGCAGTTCCACCCCGAGTACCGGAGCACGGTCCAGGAGCCGCACCCGCTGTTCGTGCACTTCATCATGGCTGCCGCGCGCCACGCCGAGGCCGGCGGCGGGCTTGACGAGCCCAAAGCGCCGAGCAAAACGCGAAAGGTGCGCCGCGCGAGCGCCCGCGTCCTCGCGCAGAAGTGAGCGCGTCCACAGACGAGTCCTCGCCAGAGGCCTCTGGCGAGTCTGAAAACCCGTCCGGCACGAACGGGGAAGCGATGGCCCACTACGGTGGCCGCGTCCGCGTGCGCGTCGGCGCGCTGATCCCGGACGCGGCGCGCCAGAGGCTCTTGCTGGTTCAGCACGAGGCGCTGTGGGACGACGATGACCAGCCGTTCTGGACGCCCCCGGGCGGCGGCGTCGAGTTCGGCGAGGCGCTGGCGGAGGCCGCGCGCCGCGAGGTACAGGAGGAGACGGGATTGGACGTGCGCGTAGGCGCGCTGCGCTACACGCTGGATTTCGTGCGCCCGCCGCTCCACGCCGTCTCGTTCTACTTCGAGTGCGCGCTCACGCCAGAGGCCGCCGCGCGGATCGAGGCGGGCGAGGACGCCGTGCTGGGCTCGGACCCGGAACTGGACACCCAATTGCTGCGCGACGTGCAGTGGATCGCGCTGGACGACCTCTCCGACCTCCGCGTGTACCCCGAACCGTTCCGGCAGCGGCTCGCCGCAGACCTCCGCGCGGGATTCCCCGAAGGAACGCTCTACCTCGGCTCGTTCGACTGAGCCTCTGGCGCGCCGCGTGCGCACCGGCTACGGTCGCCTCTGGCGCTAGAGGCCCAAACGCACAACGGCCCCCGCTCCGAAGAGCGAGGACCGTTGTGGTGCGCGTGAGAACGCAGTACCGCGTACGGGATTTGAACCCGTGTTACCGCCGTGAGAGGGCGGCGTCCTAGGCCTCTAGACGAACGCGGCAGGGTCCGAAGAGACGTGCATCGCACGTCCCAGAGGGGCGTCCAAGATAAAGCGCCTCTGGCGGCGTTTCAGCCCTCCAACGTCATCTTCACGTGCGGGATGCCGACGTCCCAGAACACGTCGCCAGAGGCCTGGAAGCCCCACGTGCCGTAAAAGCCACGGAGGTGGTCCTGCGCGTAGAGCATGAAGCGTGTGTGGCCTTCGCGCCGGGCGTCCGCCAGCGCGGCCTCTACCATCGCGCGCCCGTAGCCGTGGCCGCGGGCCTCTGGCGCGACGGCGAAGCGCTCCAGCTTGGCCCACGTCTCACCCGCGGCCTCGACGGGCCGCCAGCGGCAGACGGCGGCGGGCCGCTCGCCCTCGAAGCCGAGCAGGTGGCGGCACGTGCGTCCCTGATCCGTGGGCCAGTCATACGCGTCCCACTCTTCCTCGGGCGGGCACGCCTGCTCCTCCACGAACACGCGGTGGCGCAACGCGCGCGCGGCCTCCCAGAGCGCGGCGTCGGTCACGGGCAGGATCGCCAGAGGCGGATGCATCGCGAGGGAGGTCTCGGCCACGCCTCTGGCGCCGGGGTGGCGCCAGAGGCGTGCGGGCTAGAAGAGGATGGGCTCGGCGTCCCGCTCCGTCACCGTCGGCAGGCCAGCGCCGATGTAGGTGGAGAACCACGCCTCGGTCGCGGGGAGACTCTCGGGCATCGCGCGCGGCGCGTGGGGGCTCAGGACACCAGCGGGAAGCGCGTTGGTGTAGGTGTTGAACTCGTAGCCTCCGCTAACCGAGCCGGAACGCGCATCGAACGCTTGCGAGAACGCGTAGGGGACCACTGGGTCCAGCGTGTGGTGATGGATCTGCACGTTCATGAGGTCGCTCTTGAAGAGAGACGCGGAGCGGCGGACGACCTCCAGCCGCGCGCCTGCGTAGTCCGCGTCGGCGTCGTAGGCGCCGCTGGCGCCCTGGAGAGGCAGCAGCAACTGCTCGCGGAGGAACGTGCCGCCAGGCAGACCGACCGCCCGTGGGTCGCCGCTCAGAAGGCCGGCTGCGAGGGTTTCGGCGACGGGGTTGTAGAAGTCGCTCGGACCGTAATACTCCGTGACAGCGTCGATGCGGTCATCGCGGATCTGGTGGAGGAGCGCCACGTTCGCGCCACGGCTGTAGCCCAGCGCGCCGATGTTGTCCTCGTCCGTCTCGTCGGCGAAGAGATCGAGCGCGACGCTGAGCAGCGCGATGGAATCGTCAACGTCGTAGTCCCAGGGGCTCTCGTTGCCGCCAGAGGTGTACGTCGCCGCCAGGCCGCCGACGCCCGCGAGAATGGGCTCGCTGCGGTAGACCGGAACGACCTGAACCGTCGTGGAGAACAGCGTCGGGAAGATGTCGGCCATCACTTCGAGCGACGCGTTGCCCGTGGTGTAGCCGCCGCCCGTCGCGATGGAGAAGCCGCTGTCGCCGCCGTGGTGGACCACGAGGACCGGGGCGTCATCCCCTACCCCGTCCGGCACGCGGACCACGCCGTAGTGCGTGAACGGAGCGCCCGGCCCCTCGCTCATCGTGTGAGAAACGACGTAGACCGTCGCGTCGTCCACGTCGGCCTGAGCGACGACGGTGCCGTTTGCGGCCTCTGGCGAGCGCGAGGCCCAGTCCGCGCGGACGGCGTCGATCTCGGCCGCGGAGGGCTCGCTGAACAGGCGGTTGATCGAGACCCCGAACAGGATGTTCAGGTTCTCCGGCGGATCGGTCTCTCCGGAGTCGCATCCGGCCCAGAACGGCGTCAGCGCAAGGAGGAGGGCGAGAAACAGCGGCGCGGAAGCGCGGCGAGGGAGCGTCGGCATAGGTCGGGGTTGGTGGGGGCAGGGGCATCGCGCCCGCGTGCGGACAAAGATAGGTCGCTGTGAAGACGCTCAACGAGGCACGCGCGGGTCCGCCGCCTTTCTAGTTTAGACGTAGTCCAGATAAGCCATCACCCATGACTCGACTCCTTCTCCTCACCCTCCTCCTCGCCTCTGGCGCCTCGGCCCAGACGGGCCGCGTCGAAGGCACCGTCCGCGACGCCGCCAGCGGCCAGCCTCTGGCGGGCGCCAACGTCGTCCTGGACGGCACGTCGCGCGGCGCGGCATCGGACGCCAGCGGCGCGTTCGTGATCTCGGACGTCGCCTCTGGCGAGGTCGTCCTCGTGGCGACGCGCGTCGGCTACACGGCCCTGCGCCAGAGGCTGACCGTGCGGGCCGGCGAGGCGGTGCGCGTAACGCTCGCGCTGAACGAGGCCGCGCTGGACGCGGGCGAGGTCGTCGTCCGGGCGCGCGAGTCGCTGACGGGTCTCGGCGTGCGCGACGTAGCGGGATCGGCGCACGTGATCGGGCCGGAGGCTCTCGCGCGGCGTTCGGATAGCGACCTGCACCGCGTCCTGAACGCCGTTCCGGGCGTGCAGGTGCAAGAGGAGGACGGCTACGGCCTCCGCATTAACGTCGGCCTGCGGGGAACGGGCGCCTCGCGCTCCAGCCGCGTGACGCTCATGGAAGACGGCGTGCTCGCCGCGCCCGCGCCGTACGCCGCGCCCGCCGCCTACGTCTCGCCGCACGTCGCGCGCATGGACGGCGTCGAAGTGCGCAAGGGAGCCGCCCAGGTCCGCTACGGCCCGTACACGACGGGTGGCGCCATCAACTTCCTCCCCGCCGCGATTCCCACGGCGCCAGAGGCTCGCGCGAGCGCATTCGGCCTCGGCGACCGCGAGACGCTGCACCTCCGCGCGGGCACGGCCGGGCCTCTGGCGGGCGGCCTGCGCGGCGGGATCGTGCTCGAAGGGCTCGTGGACCAGGCCGACGGCTTTAAAGAGCTTCGCGGGCCTGAATCGCTTGGCGGAGCCTCTGGCGCCGGCTTCGGCGCCGTCCTGGACGACGACACCGGCTTCCGCACGTCGGACTTCGTGGCGCGCGCGCAGGTGGCTACGACGAACGCGCCGGTTTACCAGTCGCTCACGCTCTCGCTGCTTCGCGCCGACGAGGACTCGCGCGAGACCTACCTCGGCCTCACCGCCGCCGACTTCGACGCCGCGCCTCTGGCGCGGTACGCGGGCAGCCGCGAGGACGAGATGGACGCCGCACAGCAGTCGGCGCGCCTGCGCCACGTCGCGGTCTTCTCCCCCCGCGTGGACCTCACCACGACGCTCTACCGCACGGGCACGCGCCGCAACTGGTACAAGCTGGACAAGGTGGACGGCGGGGTGTCGCCAGAGGCCTCGGCGGCCGGCATCGGCTCCATCCTGGCGAGCCCGGAGGATTATGCCGCCGAGCTGGCCGCACTTCGCGGCGCGCCTCTGGCGCAGGACGCCCGGCTGTACGTCAAGGCCAACAACCGGCGCTACTACTCCCAGGGCGTGCAGAGCGTGCTGGGCCTCCGCGTGGCGCCCCAGGCGCTGGTGGAGATCGGCGCGCGGCTCCACGCCGACGCGGAGGACCGCTTCCAGTGGGTGGACGGCTACTCCGTGGCAGGCGGCGCGTTGACGTTGGAGACCCCCGGCACGCCGGGGACGGACGCCAACCGCATCGAGCGGGCGCGTGCCGCGGCGGGCTTCGTGCAGGCCGAGATCGGCCTCGGGCGCCTGACGCTCACGCCGGGCGCGCGCATTGAGCACGTCCGCCTCTCGCGCGACGACTTCGGCGGCGCTGACGTGGACCGGACCGGCGCGGACCTCCGCCAGAGGGAAGACGTGGTCACGGCGCTGGTCCCCGGCCTGGCCGCCCAGGTGCGCGCGACGGACGCGCTCACGCTGTTCGCCGGCGCCCACCGCGGCTTCGCGCCGCCGGACTCCCGCCCGGAGTCCGAGCCCGAGTCCAGCCTCAACCTCGAAGCGGGCGCCCAGTTCGCCAGAGGCGCCGTCGACCTCGGCGCGACGGTCTACCGCAACGCCTACGCCAACCTGCTGGGCTCGGACGCGCTCGCCTCTGGCGGGACCGGATCGGGCGAGCTGTTCAACGGCGGCGAGGTCGACGCCTGGGGCGTGGAGACCACGCTGGGCACCGACGCCGCACGGGCGCTCGGTCTCGGAGGATGGGCGCTGCCGCTCCGCGTGGCCTACACCTACACCGAGGCGCGTTTCGCGACCAGCTTCGAGAGCGAGTTCGAAGGCTGGGGCGACGTGGAGACCGGCGACGCGCTGCCGTACCTCGCGCCGCACCGGCTGTTCGTAGAGCTCGCCGCCGAGCGCGGGCCTCTGGCGGCGAGCGTGGCGCTCACGTCCTCTAGCGCGATGCGCGCAACGGCCGGCCAGGGCGACATCCCGGCCGAGGAGCGCATCGGCGGCGCGACGGTCGTGGACGCCTCGCTGGAGTGGTCGGCGTTCCGCACGCGATCCGGCCGCGAGCTCTCGCTGTTCGCCAGAGGCCAGAACCTGACCGACGCCGTCTACGTGGCCGCGCGCCGCCCGGCGGGCCTCCGCCCGGGCCTGCCCCGCACGTTCGGCATCGGCATCCGCGGCCAGTTCTAGCCGCCGCCGCTGTATCCGCGCCAGAGGCGCGCGAGGCTCAGGCCTCCCGCCTCTGGCGCGCCGGCAACCCCCTGGCGAGGACCAGGAGGACGGCGCCCACGCCCGCCACGAGGAGGAAGCCCGTCCGGTAGCCGGCCTCTGGCGCCGAGGACGAGGCCGCCGCCGCGCCCAGGAGGGCCGCGCCGACCAGTTGGCCGACCGAGATGAACAGCGTCGAGAGCCCCTGGGCGACGGTCCGCTCTTCCACCTTGGCCTCGTTGAGCAGGATGTAGCTCAGCGACGAACCGAGAACGCCCGCCAGCCCGGCGCCGAGCGCGACCGTGCCCGCGATGTGGACGCCCAGGCCGGGCGCGACCGCGACCGTCACCAGCCCGATCACGACGAGTGCCATCGCGGCGGTCACGACCGGGCGTGGCCCGATGCGGTCCAGCATCCGCCCCGCCAGAGGCGAGCCCAGCGTCACGCCGCCCACGAGCGGGAGCAAGAGGTACGAGCCCTGCGCCTTGGTCACGCCAAACGCCTCGACGGCGTAGGCCGAGAGAAAGACGAACGTCGCCTCGATCAACCCGGCGCCGATGGCCAGGCCACAGGCGATCCACACGGCGCGCCGCGCGATCAGTCCCGGCCGGATCAGCGGCGCCTCGGCCCGCCGCTCGGCCCACACGAACGTGGGGAGCATGATCGCCGCCAGCGCCAGAGGCCCCCACACGATGGGCTGCGTGAGGCTCGCGCCAATCGCGCCCGTGTCTAGCCCACCCAGGCCGACCACGACCGAGCCCAGCAGCAACGCCAACAGACCTATGCCGAGCGCGTCCAGCGGCCGCACCACGTCGGCGCGGGTGTTGGGGACGGTCCGCGCGCTGAGCGCGAAGACGACCGCCGCCAGAGGCAGCGAGAGCGCGAACAGCCACCGCCAGCTCGCGACGGCCAGCATGATCCCGCCGATCGCGGGGCCGATCAGGAACGCGAGGCCGAACACGGCGCCGAGCAGCCCGAGCGCGCGCCCACGCTTTTCCGGCGGGTAGGTATCGCCCACAACGGCGCTCGCCACGGGGAAGATGCCGCTGGCGCCGAGCCCCTGGAGCACGCGTCCCGCCAGCAGCACGCCGAACGACGGCGCGAGGCAGACGACGAGCGTCCCGGCGGCGAACAGCGCCACGTCCGCGAGATAGACCGTCCGGCGCCCGACGCGGTCCGCGAGCGCGGCCATAAACGGGAGCCCGACGAGGTTGGCGAGCACGAACGCCGTAAAGGTCCACGCGACGGCGCGCTCGTCCAGCGCGAACGCCTCGCGCAGCGCCGGCAGCGCGGGGCCCACGATGGCGATGTCGAGCGCCGCGAGTAGCGTGCCGAGGAACAGGACGCCGAGAAGGCGGCCGGGGCGGGCGGTGGAGTCGGTCATGGCGGGAAGTCGCAGCGGCCCGAAGGCTCGCGCCAGAGGCGGCGGCGGACCGCGAAGCCCGCTCGGAATCGGCCTCTGGCGACGCACGCCTCGGGCTCGTTCGGAAGCCTCTGGCGCCAGAGGCGTGGTGTGGCCCCCCAGAGCCCCCTCCCCTACAGCGTCATCCCCGCGAAGGCGGGGATCCAGAGTGGCGAGCGCACGTGGCAAACAGAACCTCCGAGCATCAGGAAGCGAGGGCGGAATGCGCGCCTCGGCCTCTGGCGCCCGTACGGCGCCGGCGATCGGCCCGAGACGCGTTCCCGTTACCCTGGATTCCCGCGTGCGCGGGAATGACGTCGGGAGGGCGCGAGCGAAGGGGAAGCGCCGTGCACCGGGCTGCCGCGCCTCTGGCGCCAGAGGCGCGGCAAAGGCTCAAGCGCGCCAGAGGCTAGAGCGCGGCGAAGGCGGAGCGGAACGCCTCGGCGGCCTCGGCGACGACCTCGGGCGTGTGGGCGCTGGAGGTAAAGCAGGCCTCGAAGGACGACGGCGGGAGGTACACGCCGCGGTCCAAGAGCAGCTTGTGCAGGCGCGAGAACAGCGCCTTGTCGCTCGTGGCCGCGCTGGCGTAGTCCGTGACGGCGTTGGCGTTGAGGAAAAAGCCGAACATGGCGCCGACCGAATCGGTCTGGACGGGGACGCCCGCTTCGTCGGCCGCGCTCTGGATCGCGTCGGCCGTCGCGCGAGCGGCGTCGGCGGCTTTCTGCCACGCGCCAGAGGCCTCGGCCTCGCGAAAAAGGGCGAGCCCTGCGGCCATCGCCAGGGGGTTGCCCGAGAGCGTCCCGGCCTGGTAGACCGGCCCAGAGGGCGCCATCATGTCCATGATGTCCGCGCGGCCGCCGTAGGCGCCCACGGGCAGGCCGCCGCCGATGACCTTGCCCAGGATGGTCACGTCGGGCGTGACGCCCAAAAGCGCTTGGGCGCCGCCGGGGTGCACGCGGAAGCCGACCATGACCTCGTCGAAGACCAGAAGTGCGCCGTGCTCCTCGGTGATCTCGCGGAGGAACTGGAGAAAGCCCTCGGCCGAGCGCACTAGGCCCATGTTGCCCGCGATGGGCTCCACCAAAACGGCCGCGATGTGCTCGCCCTCGCGCGCGAACAGCTCGCGCATGGCCTCCTCGTCGTTGAACGGGACGACGAGCGTGTCGGCGGTGACCGCAGCCGGAACGCCGGGGGAATCCGGCAGGCCCAGCGTGGCGACGCCGCTGCCGGCCTTCGCCAGGAGCAGGTCCGCGTGGCCGTGGTAGTGGCCGTCGAACTTGACCACCTTGTCGCGGCCCGTAAAGGCGCGCGCGGCGCGGACGGCGCTCATCGCGCCCTCGGTCCCGGAGTTGACGAACCGCAGCCGCTCCATGCTCGGGTAGATGGCCTGGATCGTGTTCGCGAGATCGACCTCCAGCGGGCTCGGCGCGCCGAACGACGAGCCTCTGGCGGCCTGCTCCGCGATCGCGCGCGTGACGGCTGCGGGCGCGTGGCCGAGAAGAAGCGGCCCGAACGACATCACGTAGTCGATGTAGCGGTTGCCGTCCACATCGACGAGGTAGGCGCCTTCGCCGCGCTCGATAAAGCGCGGCGTGCCGCCGACGGACTTAAAGGCGCGGACGGGCGAGGAGACGCCGCCGGGCATGAGGCCCTGCGCCTCGGCGAACAGGGCTTCGGAGCGAGCGGTGGAAAGGGAGTCGGTCATCGGGAAAGAGAGTCGAGAAGGTGGTCGGCGGCGGCTTCGGCGCCCGCGATCACGTCGGGCAGGCCCACGCCGCGGAGGGCGGCGCCGGCGAGCGCGAGGCGCGGGTAGCGCGCACGGGCGGCGTCGAGCGCGGCGAGGCGCTCGGGGTGGCCGAGCGTGTAGCGCGGCGAGGCGGCCTGCCACCGCTGGACGGCCGTAAACATGGGGTCGGCGCGAAGGCCGAGCCTCTGGCGGAGGTGCTCGCGCGCAGCGCTGAGCAGCGCGCCGTCGCCAGAGGCTGCGGCGGCCTCGGGGCGGAGGAAAACGCGCGCGAGGTCGTGGCCGTCGGGCGCCGTGCCGGGGTGCTTGCGCGAGAGAAGCGTAACAGCCTGGACGGGCCCGCCCTCGCGGCGCGGCACGAGCCAGCCCGACACGTCGGGCACGTCCAGCCCAGCGCTCTCGAAGCCGACGATCGCGACCGCGGCGCTGCCCATCGGAACGGCCGCCAGAGGCGAGGCGAGGTCGGCGCCCAGCGGCGCGAGGGCTCGCGCGGCGGCGGGCGCCGGGAGCGCGACGAGAAGCGCGTCGGCCTCGAACGTGTCGCCGCCGCTCTGGACCGCCGCGCCTCTGGCGTCCATCGCGACGGATTCGACGGGCGTGTGGGTATGGAGATGGACACCGAGGCTCTGGAGCGCGGAGACGACGGCGTCGGGCAGCGCGTCCATGCCGCGGATGGGGCGCTGGAACGGCGAGCCCGGGGCGCCAGAGGCCGCGGCGGCGCGCCAGCTCAAGAGCGGCCCCTCGCGCTCGCGCGTGTGGAGGTGCGGAAGCGTGGCGCGAAGCGAGATCGGCCCAGCGTCGGCGCCGTATAGCCCGCCGAGCAGCGGCTCGATCAAGCCGTCCCACGCGCCGCGGCCAAAGCGCCGGATCGCGAACGCTTGCAGGCTCTCGTCGTCGTCCCCGGCCCGGCGCCGCACGAGCGGCTCGGCGCCCGCGCGGAGTCGCGCCGCCAGAGGCAGCGCCCGCGTCGTGAGCAGCGGACCCAGCCGGCCAGGGACGAGGCCTGAGAGGCCGGACGGGAGCGGGTAGAGCCGCCCGCGGCGCTGGATCAGTGCGCCGCCTCTGGCGGGTGCGGTCTCCACTCCCAACTGCGCGGCCAGGCGCGCCGCACCCGGCTTGCGGACCAGGAACACGTCCGGCCCCACGTCGGCCACAAACCCGTCCTGCCGGAGCGTTTTGACGACGCCGCCCAGGCGCTCGGACGCTTCCAGAAGCCGCACGCTGCGCCCGGCCTCGGCGAGGCGGAGCGCGGCGGCGAGGCCGGCCATGCCGCCTCCGAGAACGAGGACATCGGTGCGGTCGGTCACAGGTGCGAGGGTGGGTGGATAGAGGCGATGGCAGAGCACCTGAGCCTCGGATGTGTCATCCTGAGCGGAAGCCCGCAGGGCTGAAGCCGAAGGATCTCAGCCGACTCTGTCGCGGCGTGCTCTGCTGAGATCCTTCGGCTCCGGCGGCTCGCGCCGCCTCCGCTCAGGATGACACGATCGGCGCTCGGCGGACGCACCGCCAGAGGCGCCTCGGTTCTGGCCTCTGGCGCCAGAGGCTAGACGGGCGAGGTGGTGCCCTCGGGCATCGGCATGGTCGGGGCGCCCGCGGAGGCGGCGCGCACGTCGGACGCGATCCAGCCGGCCTCGGCGGCCTGGCCTTCTACGAGTTCGGCGATGAGCCGCACGAAGCGCGGGTCGTCGTTGAGCGAGGGCGGGCGCACGAGCGTCATGCCGCGTTCCTTGGCCGCCTTTTGCGCCTCGATGTCGATGTCGAACAGGATCTCGACGTGGTCGCTCACGAAGCCAATCGCGAGGCTCACAACCTTGTCGATGCCGCGCTCGTCCTGGAGCGTCGGCACGTGGTCTTCGAGTTGCGGCCCGAGCCACGGCTCGGGGCTGCGGCCCTCGCTCTGGTAGCTCCAGCTCCACTGGTCCTCGCGGAGCCCGGCGCGCTCGGCGATAAGTCGCGCCGTCGTCCAGAGCTGGTCCTGGTAGGGGTCGCCCTCGCGGAGGATGCGGACCGGCAGGCTGTGCGCGCTGAGCACGACGTGCACCTCGTCCTGCTCCTCTTCGGGAAACGCCTCGATGCCCTCGCGCACGCGCGCCGCGAACGCGTCGATCAGGAGGTCGGCGTCGAAGTACGCGTCGACGTAGCTGAACTCGATGTCGCCGCGGTAGAGCTCCAGGCCTGCCTTCACCTTGGCCTGGTACTTCGCGATGGACATGGACGAGAAGTGCGGCGCGAGGACGATCGCGACGGCCTGCTCGATCCCGTCGTCCAGCATCTGACCGACGGTCTCCTCGATCCACGGCGCCCAGTGGCGCATGCCGAGGTACGCCTTGAACCGCTCGGGCTCGCCGGGCGGGTTGAGGTGCGCCATCGCGCCGTCGATCTGCGCCTTGGTCAGCCCCATGATGGGCGACTTGCCGCCGATCATGCGGTAGTTGTTCGTGATCTCGTCCAGAACGGCCGTCGTCGTCGGCCGGCCGTGGCGGATGTCGGAGAGGTAGCCCGCGATCTCGTCGAGAGACTCGGGGCCGCCGTAGGCCATGAAGAGGACGCCGATGGGTTTGGCGGGAGGAGTAGGCATCGGTCGGGAGAGGGTTCGGGTACTCGGAGTGCGGAGGCTCTGGGTGGCAGAGGCGTGATCCGTGATGCGTGAGGGCGTTCGCGAGCACGTGCGGTGTTCGCGAGCACCGTCCTGGATCACGCAGCGCGAATCACGCGCTCGTCTGCTCGCGCACGTAGTCGGTGAGGCGCGCGACGGCGTCGGGCGGGGTGGCGGGGACCAGGCCGTGGCCGGTGTTGAACACGTAGCCGGTCTTGGGCGCTTCGGCGAGGACGCGGTCGGTCTGCGCCTTGAGCTCGCGCCAGGGCGCCTGCAGGAGGTACGGGTCCAGGTTGCCCTGAAGCGGCTTGCCGCCCGTGCGCTCGTAGGCTTCTTTGAGAGACGGCCCGGAGTCCACGCCGATCACGTCGCCGCCAGCGGCTGCGATGGCGTCCAGGTGGCCAGCGGTGCCGGTCGTGAAGTGGACGACGGGGAGGCCGGTCTTCTGCGCGATGGCAATCAGCTTGGCCGTGTACGGCGCCGCGTAGCGCTCGTAGTCGTAGCGCGAGAGGGCGCCTGCCCACGAGTCGAAGACCTGCAGCGCACCGGCGCCGGCCTTGGCCTGCTCCGTCAGGAAGCTGCCCGCGACGGTAACCAGCTTGTCCATGAGCCGCCGCCACGCGGCGGGCTCGGTGTACATGAACACGCGGGTCTTCTCGTACTTCTTGGAGCCTCCGCCCTCGATCGCGTAGGCCGCGAGCGTGAACGGCGCGCCCGCGAAGCCGAGGACGGGAATCCCGAGCGGGTCCAGTTCCGCCTTGACCAGCTTGATGGCCTCTGGCGTGTACATCATCGTCTCGCCCGCGGGGGGCGTGGCGAGCATGTCCACGTCCTTTGGCGTGTTGATCGGGTTCTCGATGACCGGCCCGACGCCCTTCTCGAAGTGGAGCCCGAGGCCCATCGTCTGCAGCGGCGGCAGCAGGTCCGAGTAGATCACGGCCGCGTCCAGGCCGAAGCGGCGGATGGGCTGCAGCGTGATCTCGGCGGCGATCTCCGGCGTCTTGACCATCGTGAGAAAGCTGTGCTTCTCACGGATGGCGCGGTACTCGGGGAGGTAGCGGCCGGCCTGCCGCATAAACCACACGGGCGTGGCGTCGACGGGTTTGCCTGCGAGGGCGTCGAGGAATCGGGACATGCGGAGTCAGGTACGGGGTACTCGGTACGAGGTACAGGTCGAAAGGGCGCCGAAGCTGTACGGGGTGCCCCGTACCTCTGGCGCCAGAGGCTAGTGGCCGGAGCCGGTGTGCTCCAGCGCCCAGGCGTAGGGACCGGCGCTCTGCCAGATGGCGCGGCCAACGAAAAAGGGGCCGAGGTTGTCGATAAACTCGGCGGTTTGGCGCGTGGAGCGCATCTTCTGGACGACCGCCGAGAGCGGGTGCAAGTCCTTGCCGACGAGCCCGGCGATGAAGTCGTTGTCGTTGGGGTCCAGGCCGTGGCAGGCTAGGCGCACGTCGTGCGCCAAGTCGGACTTGCCGAAGGCACGGCCAATCCCGCCGTGCTCCATGAGCATGCGGCGCTGCTCCTCGCGCGGCTCGCGCTCGAAACGGCCGCTCCGGCGCAGCGGGTACCACACGGCCCACGGCCAGTCGGGGTTGGCGATGGTCTTGACTGGCTTGGCGACAAGCGCGCCGATCAGGTCCTGCTCGTAGCCGATGGAGTACGTTCGGCCCAGCATCGTGAGGTGCGGGAGCGGCGTGAGGCCGCGGAACGGCTCCGAAAGGTGCAGCGCCCGGCCGTCCTCGACGAAAAACGCAGGGTCCTCATGGAACGTGAGCACGGCCACGCTCTGCGGATCCTGCGCGCCGACGTAGATCGCGCCGCCCACGCCCGCGGCCTCGGCGGCCTCCGCCAGAGGCGTGGCGTCGGTGCAGCCGGTGTAGGCGAGGAGTTGGACGAACAGGCGCCGGTCGAGCGATTGGGGCGCGCCCTCGGCGGTCTTGCCGCGCTCGGCGAGGCTGAGGCCGCTGGCGTCGCGGCTCTCGCCAGAGGCGGTGTCGTCGGATTTCGGGGCGCTCTGGAGGTCGAGGGCCATTTTCAGTCTGGGGTGAAAGTGGGGATACGCGCGGGTGTGAGCGGGGATCGCGCCGCGTGCGGCTTCACGGAGTGTCCGCGAGACGGGCCCGCTGGAGGGGGCCTCTGGCGCCAGAGGCTTGGGCCGAGAGCGCTCTCCCTATGGCGTCATTCCCGCGAACGCGGGAATCCAGAGTGGCGAGCGCACCTTTCGCCAGAGGCTTCTGACGAGTCAACAAGGAAAGGCGTCCGGCGTCCTCTGGCGAGCGTCCTGAGCATCAGGGCGCGTCAAGGGGCGTTCCCGGTATGCTGGATCCCCGATCGGGGTCGGGGATGACGTTGTTGGAGCGGGAGGCGCTTTGGGAATAGCAGGGCGAGGTTCTGGCGAGCAATGGGGCACCAGAGAATGGGGCGCCAGAGGCGGCTACTCGCCGTCTTTCAGCCAGCGGGCGGCTTCGGCGGCGTAGTACGTGATGATGACATCGGCGCCGGCGCGGTGGAGGCTGGTGAGCGTTTCCAGGACGGCGCGGCGCTCGTCGAGCCAGCCTCTGGCGCCAGCGGCCTTGAGCATGGCGTACTCGCCGGAGACGTGGTAGGCGCCGAGCGGGCGGTCCGGGAAGGCGTCGCGGATCTGGCGGACGATGTCGAGGTAGGCCACGGCGGGCTTGACCATGAGCATGTCGGCGCCTTGGGCGACGTCGAGCGCGGCCTCGCGGAGCGCTTCGCGGGCGTTCGCGGGGTCCATCTGGTGCGTGCGGCGGTCGCCAAAGGCCGGCGCGCTGTCGGCGGCGTCGCGGAAAGGGCCGTAGAACGCCGAGGCGTACTTCACGGCGTAGCTGAAAATGCCGACGTGGTCGAAGCCCGCGGAATCGAGCCCCTGGCGGATGGCGCCCACGACGCCGTCGATCATGGACGAGGGCGCGACGAGATCCGCGCCCGCGCGGGCGTGGCTGATGGCGGCTTCGACGTGCTGAGGCAGCGAGGCCTCTAGCTGCAACTCGCCGTCGGTCCCGATAAAGCCGCAGTGGCCGTGGTCGGTGTACTCGCAGAGGCACACGTCGGTGATGACGGCGAGATCCGGCACGGCTTCTTTGATGGCGCGCGTGGCGCGTTGCACGGCCTCGTCGTCGCCAGAGGCCGCGGAGCCCTCGGCGTCTTTGTGCGCGGGGATCCCGAAGAGGAGCACGCCGCCGACGCCGAGACCGGCCGCCTCTTGCGCCTCCTTGACGGCCTCGTCTACCGAGAGTTGGAAGACGCCGGGCATGGACGAGATCTCGTCGCGGACGCCTTCGCCATCGCGGACGAAGAGCGGGAGGACGAACGCGGCGGGGTCCAGGCGCGTCTCGCGGACGAGGCCGCGCACGGCGGCGGAGGCACGGAGGCGCTGGGGACGGTCGGCGCCAGAGGCGTGGGGGCTAAACATCAGGCGTAGAGGGCGTCGAGCGTGGCGAGGATGCCGCCGACGGTGTGGGGGTCGGCGACGGCGCTCGCGCGGAGACCAAAGGGCGGTAGCGCCTCGGCGGTCACGGGGCCGATGGCGACGAGCGCGAGACCGGCAAGTGCGCCGATGTCCGGGACCGAGGCCAGAAAGCCTCTGGCGGTGGAAGGCGAGGTAAACGTGATGGCGTCCGGCCGCTGGCGGAGCGCGTCGGCCACCGCGTCGGGGTCGGCCTCGGTGATCGTGCGGTAGGCCGTCACGTCGTGGACCTCGGCGCCGCGGCGGGCGAGGCCGCTGGCGATGGCCTCGCGGCCGATGTGCGAGCGGAGGAGGACGACGCGGTCGCCCGCTTCGATCGGCAGTTCGGCGATGAGGACATCGCCGATGGCCTCTCGCGGGACGAAGTCGACGGGCGCGCCCGCGCTCTGGAGCGCTTCGGCGGTCCCGGAGCCGACGGCGGCGACCCGCACCCCGGCGGGCAGGCCGTCCGGCCACGCCTCGCGGATCGCGCCCCAGCCGTACTCCACGCCCGTCGCGCTCGTGAACACGACCCAGGCGGCGCGGCTGATCTCGCGCGCGGCCTGCGCCAGAGGCGCGGGGTCCTCGGCGGGCTCGAAGCGGATCGACGGCACGAGAAGGGGCGTCGCGCCGCGCTCGCGCAGGCCTCTGGCGAGCGAGCCCGCCTGCTCTTCGGCGCGCGTGACGACGACTCGGCGGCCCTCCAGCGTCATGGGAGGAGCGTTTTGGCGCCGCCGGCGAGGGCTTCTTCCGCCGCGCGGGCGCCGAGCGCGGCGCCAGAGGCGAGCGCGTTCTCGGCGTCGAACGGGCCGTCCACGCGGACCTCGACGGTCCGGGCGCCGTCGGTCGAGACGACGCGCGTGCGGAGGTGCAGCCGGTCGCCAGAGGCGGTCCCGAGTGCGGCGATGGGCGCGCTGCAGCCGCCGCCGAGGCCGGCGAGAAAGGCGCGCTCGGCGGTTACGGACGCGCGCGTTTCGGCGTGGTCCAGCGCGGCGATGAGGCGCAGCACGTCCGGATCGTCCGAGCGGGTCTGGACGCCGAGGGCGGCCTGGCCGGGCGCCGGCAGCATGGTATCGAGGTCCAGAATGGACGCGGCGCGGTCGGTGATCTCCAGCCGGTCCAGGCCGGCGAGCGCGAGGATGCCTGCCGCGTAGCCGCCCTCCTGCACCTTCCGGATCCGCGTCTCCACGTTGCCGCGGATGGACTGGATCACCACGTCCGGCCTCTGGCGCAGGATCTGCGCGCCGCGGCGGAGGCTGCTCGTGCCGATGACCGCGCCAGAGGCGAGGCTTTCGAGCGTGTCGCCCGAGGGGCAGATCCAGGCGTCGCGCGGGTCGGCCCGCTCGGTCGTCGCGCCGACCGTCAGGCCGTCGGGGTCGTCGGTCGGGAGGTCCTTGAGAGAGTGGACGGCGAGGTCAATGCGGCCGTCGAGAAGCGCCGATTCGAGTTCGAGCGTGAACAGCCCCTTGCCGCCGATCTCGGGCAGCGGCTTGTCCAGCGTTTTGTCGCCCTCGGTCACGAACGGGACGAGTTCGACGCTCAGGCCGGGCCACGCGGCGCGGAGCGTGTCCGCGACGTGGCGGGCCTGCCACATCGCGAGGCGGGAGGTGCGGGTGCCGAGGCGGAGGCTAGTCATCGTCGAGGGCGAAAAGGCGGCGGAGGTCGTCCTCGGAGAGGTTGTCCTGCCTCTGGCGGAGCGAGGCCGTGAGGTCGTGGAACAGGCGGGTGGTGAGCGTGCGCGTGAGCTGCTGCGGGTCGCTGCAGCGCGAGGCGCGGCCGGGGGCGGGCTCGCAGGTGCGGTCCGTGCACCGGCCGCAGACGTACGCGACGGTCTCCTGGCGCACGGCTTCGGCCTCGCGGCGGAGATCGGCGATAAAGGCCTCGCGGCGGAGCCCTTCCATCTCGTAGCGCAGCTCGTCCAGCGCGGTCGCCACCTTGGCCTCGGCTTCGGGGATGGCCGCCTCTCGCGCCTGCAGCCCCGCGTCCACGACCGCGCCGAGCGCGTCGATGTCGTGCAGCGAGACGCCCGGGAGCGCGCCCACCGCCAGAGGCACGTTGCGCGGCACGCCGAGGTCTACCACGGTCCGCGCGCGGCCGTCGGCCCAGGCCTCTTGCGCTAGCCCGAGCGGGATCGCCTCGCGGTCGGTCGCGGCGAAGACCACGTCGGCGGCTGGGAGCACGTCGGCAAGCGCGGCCGGGCGGACAACCGAGAAGCCGGGGTGCGGCGGCACGTGCGCCGAGACGAGCGTGACCGAGGCCGGGCGCGAGGCCGGCAACAGGCCCATCAGCAGGCGCCCCATCTGCCCCCCGCCGATGACCAAGACGTGCCGGCCGCGGACGCCAGAGGCGCTGGCTTCGGCGATGCGGACCGAGGCCGAAGCCGTCGAGGCCGCGCCGCGGCCCAAGTCGGTCGTGCGGCGCACGCTCTGGCCCGTGCGGACGGCGGCGTCCATCGCCGCGCGCAGCGGCGGCGTGAGCGTCCCGGCGCGTTGCGCGGCGGCGCGGGCGCGGCGAACCTGCCCGAGGATCTGCGCCTCGCCGAGCACGGCGGATTCCAGGCCGCTGGCGACCCGGATGAGATGCCGCGTGGCGTCTTCCCCCTCGCGCTCCACGAAGCCCTCCAGCGAGGCGTCCGGCCCCACCCTGATCAGCCTCTGGCGCGCCCACGCGAGAAGCTCCGCGTGCGGGCGTGCGCCGCTGAGCACCCACTCCACGCGGTAGCAGGTGGAAAGCAAGCACGCGCCGAGCCCCTCCGCCTTCGCCTCCGCCAGGAGCGCCGCCACCTCCTCGGCGCCGAGCGCCCACGCTTCCCGCACGTCCACGCCGACGCGGTCGCCGTCGAGGCCGAGAGATACAATCGAAAGCGCGTCGGTCATGTGCCGGGAAAGGGGCTCGCTGGGGTCGTGGCAGGAACGAGCCGGGATGCAGGGTATTCCCTATCGGCACCCGAGGTTTGCATAGGTTCGGGGAAGCTTTTCCTGATCGCGCGCGCCTCTAGCGCGGCGCCAGAGGCCTCGGCTTCCGGCCGGAGATGCGCCTGTTCTTCTAAGCACTTGTCTTATCACGCGCTGCCTCTTGTTCGCGAAGCGACGCGCACGCGGCACCGCGCGCCAGAGGCCACCCGGCGCGCTCGATCAAAAGCTCGCAGATCACGGGCAACCTCTTCACGCCTCAGGTTTACCAAGGCTGTAGCCTCCCGGCCTTCTTCTCGCGCCATGCCCTCCCCCGACCTCCTCACCGTCCGCCAGGCTGCCGACTTGCTCGGCGTCCACATCGACACCATCCGGCGTTGGACGGACGAGGGGCGGTTGCCGGAGACGCGCACGCCGGGCGGCCACCGGCGCATCCCGCGCGACGCCGCCGAGGCGATGCGCGAGACCGGCAGCAAAGGCGGACGGACGCCTCTGGCGGGCGGGCTCCCGGAAACCCACAACCCCGCCGACCGCGCGTGGGCGCAGCACGCCGTGGTCCACGCCCGCTACGAGCTGACCTCGAAGCCGTCCGACTGGAGCGACGCGCTGACCGAGGCCGACAAGCAGCAGAGCCGCGAAAACGGCCGCCGCCTGATGGGGCTCCTGCTCCAGTACGTCTCCGGCAGCACGGACGAGTCCGCGCTCTGGCCCGAGGTGGGCCGCCTGACGCGGAACTACGCCCGCAAGCTCAAAAGCCGCGGCGTGCCCTACACCGACGCCCTCCGCGCGACGCTCTTTTTCCGCGACGTGCTCTCGGAGTCCACCGCCTACTACCCGCACCTCAACGAGCAGCCCGTAACCGACCAGGTCGCGCTCGTGCGGAAGGTGAACACGTTTACCAACGAGGTCCAGCTCGCCATCGCTGAGGCGTACGACCGGGCGCTGCCCGAGTAGCCTCTGGCGCCAGAGGCGCCGGACCACCCAACTCGCGGCCGGGGGCCCACCACACCCGGTCGCAGAACCCGGGGCGTTTGCGTTCGCGCAGGCGCCCCGGCGTTTTATGCGCCTCTGGCGCGAGCAGCGCAGCGGGCGGTAGACCTGCGGCCGCGCCAGAGGCTAGAGCGCGTCCAGAAACTCCAGATAGCGCGCCGCGGCGTCCCCAGGCGCCTCGAACATCGGGATGTGGCCCGTCTCCGGCATGTGGTGGACCGTCGCGCGAGGCATCCGCGCGGCGATGCTGCCGGCGCCCGAGGGGTGCAGGACGCGGTCCTCCTCGCCCCACGTGATCAGCGTCGGCACGTCCACGCCGTCCAGGAGGTCCTCCGTCGAGGGGCCGACGGCGAAGCCGGTGCTCATGCGCGCGAAGATCTCCCGGTTGAGGTCGTAGTCGGCGGCGTTCTCGGCCGCGAGCACGCGCAGCGCGAGCGAGGGGATGCGCGGCGGGCGGCTCATGGTAAACGCCACGGTCTCCATGTACTCCTCTGGCGTGCGCCCGAACAACGGGATGCCCTCGCCCGCCAGGAGCCCCTCGATCATCTCGCTCTGCTCCTCCCCCATCGCGCCCGCCGGCGCGATCATCCACAGCGAGAACAGGCGCCCGGCGTGCCGCGCCGCCGTCTCGGCGACGACGCGCCCGCCCATCGATTGACCCACCAAGTGGAAGCGGTCCAGCCCCAGCGCGTCCGCGATCGCGATCACGGTCTCGCCCTGCGCCGCCATCGAGTAGTCCCCCTCTGGCGAGCGGTCGCTTTCGCCAAAGCCGGGCAGGTCCGGCGCGATCACGCGCAGGCGCTCCGCCAGAGGCTTCGCGAGAGGCGGCCAGTGGTCCTTGCTCGCGCCGATGCCGTGGATGAAGAGGGCCGGCGGACGGGATTCGAGCTCGTCCCGGGAGCCATCGAGGTACACGATCTCGCGTCCGTCCGGGAGCGTGAGGCTGCGGCGCGAGAGGCCCGCGGAGGCGCGGGTGGAAGCCCGCGCGCGGCGCACGGCGTGGGCGATGGGATCGAGGCGAGCGAGCAGGCTCATGGGGCGCGGAGGGCTTCTAAGCGCTCGGTATCGCGCGGGCGGGTTGGGGTTCCGATCTGCGCGGCTCTGGCCTCTGGCGAACCGCGCCATTCCCGGTAGCTTCGGGCGTCCTCCTTCCCCACCTCATGAGCGCTCTCCGCCCGTTCCACATCGCGTTCCCCGTCCGCGATCTCGAATCGTCCCGCGCCTTCTACGGCGGCGTCCTGGGCTGCCCCGAAGGGCGGAGCTCGGACGAGTGGGTCGACTTCAACCTCTACGGCCACCAGATCGTCGCCCACATCGCGCCGATCCCCGAGCGCCCGGAGCCCGACCACAGCAACGCCGTGGACGGCCACGACGTGCCGGTGCCCCACTTCGGCATCGTGCTCACCATGGATGACTGGCGAGCGCTCGCCGAGCGCGTCACCGCCGCGGGCGTCGAGTTCGTGATCGAGCCCTACATCCGCTTTGAGGGCCAGCCCGGCGAGCAGGGCACGATGTTCTTCCTGGACCCCTCGGGCAACGCGCTGGAGTTCAAGGCCTTCGAGGACCTCTCGTCGCTGTTCGCGAAGTAGCCGCGCCAGAGGCTTCTGGCGAGACGAGCCCTGCGGCAGCACTCGGCCTCTGGCGCCAGAGGCTAGAACCGCGCACTCGCGCCGATGCCGACGAGGTAGTCGGGCGCGGTCTCCGTAAGGCCGGCCCCGACGTGGGCGTCGAGTTGGACGTCGTCGCTGAGCAGAAGCGTGGCTCCCGTGTGCACGAGGATGGAGGCGGGCGCGTCTACGCTCACGCGGTCCGAGATGGCGACCTCCGCGAACGCGCCGATCTGGTCCGCGAGCGAGTAGCCGAATACGAGAGTCGCCGCGAGGTCCGCGTCATCCGCACCGGGCCCGTTGTATGTGATCCCGCCCTGCGTACCGAGCGACAGGCCAGGTGCGAGGTCGGTCCCGGCGATGAGCAGGAAGGAGGGCACGAGTCGGTTCGAGCCAAACGTGCCGAGCACCTCGGCGTTCTCGTCAACGGGGATGCTCGTCGATCCCAAGAATGCCAGGTCGACCCCGGCCAGCGAGCCAAGCTCCAGCTTGAGCCCGACGGACGGATCCGTCCACCCGTCGTCCGCGCGGGTGCCCGTCGCTCGGCTTTCGCCCTCGAACCGGAGGTAGTTGGGCAGCCCCAAGCGGATTTCAGCGAACGGCAGAACGCCCAGACGGACGAGCGCCTCTGGCGCCACGATCAGCGGCCCCTCGCTTCCAGCTTCTTCAAACGTGGTGCCGAGTTCGATCTGGAACCGGCCCTGCTCTACCGCCAGAGGCGACTCGGTAAAGTCCGGCCGGTCGGTCGTGAGTGGCTGCGCGCCAGAGGCTGCCGCGAAGGCGAGGAGAGCGAGGATGTAGAGTGAACGCATTACGAGGGGCCGGGAGAATGGCGCGCGAACGGGCGTACGCGCGCCGCTGGCGCGAAGAGGTGGGCGGAGGGCGCCTGGAACCCCACGCACCCGCACAGGTTTAGGGAGCCCTAAATTAGCTCTGCCTAAACCACTCCGCTAGTGGCTACCTACACCCAAGCCGTCGAGGACTACCTCAAGGCCATCTACGACCTCGCGCGCCAGAGCGACCGCGTCACCACGTCGGCGCTGGCGGAGCGTCTGGACGTGGCGGCAGCCTCGGTCACGGGCATGGTCAAAAAGCTGGCCGCGATGAAGCTGGTGGAGCACGTGCCCTACGGCGGCGTCGTGCTCACCACGGCGGGCCGGCGCATCGCTATCGAGACGATCCGGCACCACCGGCTTGTCGAGACCTACCTCCACGAGGCGCTCGGCGTGCCGTGGGACAAGCTCCACGACGAGGCCGAAGCGTGGGAGCACGTCCTCTCGGAAGACCTGGAAGCGCGCATGGACGCCGCGCTCGGTCACCCCACGCACGACCCGCACGGCGCGCCCATCCCCACGCCCGCGCTCGAACTGGAAGAGACCGACTGGCCGCCTCTGGCGAGGCTGGACGCGGGCGCCAGTGGCACGGTCCGCGAGGTCTCCGACCACGACCCCGCCCTGCTGCGCACCGTCGGCGCCGCGGGCCTCTACCCCGGCACGGCGTTCACGCTCGTGAGCGCGCCGCCCGACTCCGACACCTTTACCGTCCGGCTCGCCTCTGGCGCCGAGCACGCGCTCGCGCCCGAGGCCGCCGCCTTCGTTTTCGTCTCCGCATGATGCCCACCCCTACCCGATTCCGCCTCTGGCGCCAGAGGCCTCTCGCGGCCCTCACCTTTCTCCTCCTGCCTCTGGCACTCTTCGCCAGCGGCTGCGGCACGGACACCGGCGCGGCCGATGACGGCCGCATCCAGGCCGTCGCGACGACGAGCATTGTGGCCGACATGGTGCGGCAGATCGGCGGCGAGCACGTGCGCGTGCAGGCGCTGATGGGCCCGAACGTGGACCCGCATGTCTACCGCCCGAGCGAGGGCGACGTGACGCGCATGGCGACCGCCGACGTGGTGTTCACCAACGGGCTCCACCTGGAGGGCAAGATGGGCGAAGCGCTGGAGCAACTGGGCTCGCGCGGGACCGTCGTCCGCGCCATCGCCGAGGCCATCCCGGACAGCCTGCGCCGCGAGTCGGTCACCTACCAGGGCTCCTACGATCCACACGTGTGGATGAACCCCCTCCTCTGGATCTACGCCGCTGAGGAGACCGCCCGCGCCCTCGCCGACCTCGACCCCGAGCACGCCGCGGACTACCAGGCCAACGCCGCGGCGGCGGTCGACTCGCTCCGCGCGCTCGATGCCGACCTGCGCCAGAGGCTGAGCGCGATCCCCGAATCCCGCCGCGTCCTCGTCACCGCGCACGACGCCTTCGAGTACTTCGGACGCGCCTACGACTTCCGGGTCCGCGGCCTCCAGGGCCTCTCCACCGCGACCGAGGCCGGAACCGCCGACGTGCAAGACCTCGCGCGCTTCGTCACCGAGCAGGGCCTGCCCACGATGTTTGTCGAGACCAGCGTCTCGGAGCGCACGATTCGCGCCGTCCAGGAAGCCGTCCGCGCCAGAGGCGGCACGGTGGAGTTGGGCGAGCCGCTCTACTCCGACGCCCTCGGCGGCCCGGCCTCTGGCGCCGACACGCACGCCGGGATGCTGCGCCACAACGTGGACGCGATGGTTGATGGACTCGGTGATTCGTGATTCGCACTGCGTAATCCGTAAGGGTGCCTGACATGGAAGACTCACGCTTTGGCGACTGGTGCCGCAAGGTCCCCGGGACGATCTCGGGCGACGCGCTGTGGAAGGTCAAGGCGTACCGGCTCGCGCTCTACGCCTCGGACCTCGTCTGGGAAGACGCCGCCCTGCTGCAGAAAGACCGACGCGCCTGGGGCATCTCAGATCAGGTCGTGCGCTCCGTCGGGTCTGTCTCGGCCAACATCGCGGAGGGCTACTCGCGCGGAGGCGGACGGGACCGCGCCCGTTTCTACGAGTACGCGCTGGGCTCGGCCCGCGAGAGCCGCGACTGGTACTACAAAGCCCGGCGGCTTCTGGCGCCAGAGGCCGTCGAGAAGCGCCTGGACCCCATGACTCACATTATCCGCCTGCTCACGACGATGACCCGCAACGAGCGGTCCGTCCACCTCCGAGAGCCGGAGACTGACTACGACGCCACATGACCGCACCCTTACGCAGTACGCAGTACGCAATCGACGTGGCCGACCTCACCGTCGCCTACGGCGACGCGCCGGTCCTCTGGGACATCGACCTGCAGGTGCCCGAGGGCGTGCTGTGCGCGATCGTCGGCCCCAACGGTGCGGGCAAGACGACGTTTATCAAAGCCGTGCTCGGGCTCGTGCCTCTGGCGGCGGGTCGCGTGCTCGTGCTGGGAGCGCCGCTGCGGCGCCAGAGGAAGCGCGTGGCCTACGTGCCGCAGCGCGGGAGCGTGGACTGGGACTTCCCGACCACGGCTCTGGACGTGGTCACGATGGGTACCTACGGGCGCCTCGGCTGGATCAAGCGGCCGGGCGCGAAGGAAAAGGCTGCGGCGCGCAAAGCGCTCGAAGAGGTCGGCATGGGCGAGTACGCCGAGCGGCAGATCGCGCAGCTTTCGGGCGGGCAGCAGCAGCGCGTCTTCCTCGCGCGAGCGCTCGTGCAGGACGCCGACCTCTACCTCATGGACGAGCCCTTCCAGGGCGTCGACGCGACGACCGAGAAGGCCATCGTGACCCTGCTCCAGAACCTCCGCGAAGCGGGCAAAACCGTTCTCGTGGTCCACCACGACCTGCAGACCGTCCCGGAGTACTTCGACTGGACGTTCCTGCTCAACGTGCGCCGCATCGCCGCCGGGCCCGTCGCCGAGGTGTTCACCGACGCCACGCTCCGCGCCGCCTACGGCGGCCGCGTGCCCTACCAGGCCGGCGCCGGCAGCCTCGCGCCTCTGGCGCCAGAGGCCGCCCTCACACCAGAGGCCTCTGGCGACACGCGATGATGGCACACGCACCACCTCCCCCTACAGCGTCATTCCCGCGAAGGCGGGAATCCAGAGTACTGGGAAGCACGGCCCGCCGTCTCGCATCGCGCCGGACGCGCGCCAGAGGCGGTCTCACCGCGCGCGTTCCCTTCCTTCCGCGCCAGAGGCCTCTGGCGTCACCGGCGCTCATCCCCCTGGATTCCCGCTTGCGAGGGACCCCGCCAGAGAAGACGCAAGCCCCCGACGCCGGAGAGGACGGCACGAGAACAAAGCGGCACGGCCTCGCCAGAGGCCTCTGGCGTCGCGTACGCCAGCCCCTAGTCCCCAGAACCCAGTCCCCCCAGTGATCGAGTTCGACTACACGCTCCAGGTCGTCGCCCTCGGCGCGGCCGTCCTCGGCATCACGTCGGGCGCGTTGGGGACGTTCGCCGTCCTGCGCGGGCAGTCGCTCCTGGGCGATGCCATCTCGCACGCGGCGCTTCCGGGCGTGGTCATCGCGTTTATCGTGATGGGCACCAAGGCGCCGCTGGGGCTCGCGCTGGGCGCGGGCATCGCGGGGTGGCTGGGCGCGCTCGCGGTGGGCAGCGTGGTGCGGCGCTCGCGGATCCCGCTGGACGCCGCGCTGGGCATCGTGCTGGCCGTTTTCTTCGGCCTCGGACTCGTCGCGCTGACGTTCGCGCAGCGGATTCCGGGGCTCAACTCGGCGGGCCTCAACGCCTACCTGTTCGGGCAGGCCGCCGCGCTCGTCGCCGCGGACGTGTGGCTGATGGCGGCTCTCGGCGCGCTCGCCCTCGGCACGATGGCGGTCTTCTGGAAAGAGCTGAAAGTGCTCCTGTTCGACCCCGACTTCGCCGCGAGCGTCGGCTACCCCGTCCGACGGCTCGACGTGCTGCTGACGACGCTGCTGGTCATCGCCATCGTGGTCGGGCTCCAGACCGTTGGCGTCGTCCTCATGAGCGCGATGCTGATTGCGCCAGCGGCGGCGGCGCGGCAGTGGACGAACACGCTGAGCGGCGTGGTCGGCCTCGCGGCCCTCTTCGGCGCGGCCTCTGGCGTGAGCGGCGCCCTTCTCTCCGCGACGGTCGCCCAGTTGCCCACCGGCCCGACGATCGTGCTCTGCGCCAGCGGCATCGTGCTCGTGAGCCTGCTCGCGGCGCCCGGACGCGGACTCGTCGCGCGATGGATCCAGACGCTGCGCAGCCGTCGCACGCTCGAATCGACGGGCGTCCTCGAAGACCTGTACACGCTCGCGCTGCACCACGGCGACCTCGCAAAGGCCCACCCCGCGGCCACGCTCAAGACCATGACCGCGCGCCCCGAGCGCGTCGATCCCACGCTCAGCGCGCTCGAATCGCGCGGCTGGGTGCGGCCCTCTGGCGAAGACGGTTGGGCGCTGACGGACGCCGGGCAGGCCTACGTCCGCCGGCTGGCCCGCAACGAGCAGACAGATCCGTCCGAGTGATGCGTGCTTCGTAATGCGTGACCGTCCCTCCACCGCCAGAGGCCTCTGGCGACGCCTCACCTGGTCCAACATGTGCCCCGCTCCCGTCGCGCCTCTGGCGCCAGAGGCGGACTGCCGCCCCTCACGTCGGCCGCCCTCACGCATCCCGCAGTACGCATCACCCCCATGAGCCCCGGTCTCGAAATCCAACTCATCTGCGCCGTGACGGCGGCGGCCTGTGCCCTGGTCGGCGCGTTTCTCGTGCTGCGGCGCGCGGCGCTGCTCTCGGACGCGATCTCGCACGCCGTCCTGCCCGGCATCGCCATCGCGTTTTTCGTGACGGGCGACCTCGCCTCGCCGTTTCTGCTCGTCGCCGCGGCCATTACCGGCGTCGTGACCGTCGCACTTATCGAGGCGCTGACGCGGACGCGGCTCGTCAAAGCCGACGCCGCCATCGGGCTCGTCTTCCCGGCGCTGTTCTCCATCGGCGTGATCCTGATCTCGCTGCTCGCCAGCGACGTGCACCTCGACGCCGACGCCGTGCTCCTGGGCGACCCCGCGTTCGCGTGGATCGAGCGGTTCACCGTCGGCGGGCAGGACCTGGGGCCTCTGGCGCTGTGGTGGATGGGCGGCATCTTCGCGATCTGCCTCGTGTTCGTGACGGTCTTCTACAAAGAGCTCAAGCTGAGCACGTTCGACGCCGCGCTGGCCGCCGCGCTCGGCTTCGCGCCCGTCGCGCTGCACTACGCGCTGATGGCGCTCGTGAGCGTCGTCGCCGTGGGCGCCTTCGACGTCGTGGGCTCGGTCCTCGTGGTCGCGCTGATGATCGCGCCGCCCGCGGCGGCGTGGCTCCTCACCGACCGGATGGACGTACTGCTGGTCCTCTCGGTCGCGTTCGGCATCGCGAGCGCGATCGGCGGCTACTGGATGGCCCGCGGCCTGGACGCGAGCATCGCGGGCGCGATGGCGGGGGCCTCTGGCGTCGTGTTCATCCTCGCCTTCGCGTTCGCGCCCGAGCGCGGGCTCGTCGCGCAGGCGCTCCGGCGGCGGCGGCAGAAGGCGACGTTTGCCGAGCGGATGCTGCTCGTCCACTTGCTCCACCACGAGCGCACGCCAGAGGCCGAGCGCGAGTGCCGCGTCAGCCACCTGGAGGACCACCTCCGGTGGGACCACGCGCGGGCGCTTCTGGCCGTCCGCACAGCCGAGCGCGAAGACGCCATCACGCGCGCAGGCGACCGCCTCATGCTGACCGATAGCGGACGGACGCGCGCCCAGCGCGCGATGGTGGAGTAGCCAAGCGGGCAGACGCCATGCGCCTCTGGCGTCGGCGCGCCGTCTCTGCTCTACTCGGCGCTTCTCGCCAGAGGCTAGCGCCGCACCTCTTCGCCTCTGGCGTACTCCACGGCGCCGACAAGTGCGCGGACGCGTTGCTCGCAGATGGGCGCCCGCCAGTTCGCCCCCTCTTTGAGGCCGGAGCCCACGAGAAAGCCGTCTGCGAGGCCGACGAAATCGAGGAGGTTCGTGGAGTCCAGCCCGCCACCGGCCAGGACCGGAAGGTCGGTGGCGCTGATGATGGCTTCCAGGCACTCCGCATCGGGCGGCTCGCCCCGGCCGGGTCCCAGCACGGCGAAACCGTCAGCTCGGTTTAGAGCCGCGCGCTCGGCGAGTTCGCTGCAATCGGCGGCGCAGGCCGGGCGGAGGTCGGCGAGGATGGGGAGCGAATCGGCATCCAACACGTGGCGGTAGCGCAGAAGCGCGCCAGCGGCCGCCGGGTCTTCTGCCCAGCCGTCCACCCGCACGAAGTCGCACGAGGCCGCGACTGCCACGGCGATCGCCGTCCGGTTGGCCCCGCCCATCGCGCGGACTCCGACGGGCATCTTCCGCCCGGCGTACCGCTTGACGGCCGTTGCGGCGCGCGTGAGGAAGGCGGCCACTTCCGGCCCCGCCTCGCTCTCGGCCACGACCGGCATGTCGTGCATGTTCTCGACCAACAGCCCGTCCACGCCGTGCTCAATCAGCAGCCGCGCCTCGGCGATGGTCCGGTCGATGGAGGAGCGCACGTCGCGCGCGCCCGGCACTCCTGGAGACGGCCCCACGTGCAAAACGCCAATGATCGGCTTGGGGCGTTCAAAGAGGTGCGTGAGCGGCATGAGACAGGGCGCCAGAGGCGGTCGTGTGCGTGCCGTTCTCACACGGCTCTGGCCGCACCTGTTCCGTGCCCGCCCATTTCCAGCCGTTAGCGGTCTAACCGTGCGACTCGTGGCCGCCGCTTGGGGGAACAGGCCTCTGGCGTCGCGTATGGCGCCTCCCGCGCGCGTGAGCGCCAGAGGCCGGCATCAGCCGCCGAGGATGCGGCGGTAGCGCGCGTCATCAGCGAGGACTTCGAGGGCGCGGTCCAAGACCGGGTCGCCTTCGAGGAGCGTTTCGGCCAGGTTGGCTTGGTCGAGGTAGCGCGAGAGGATTTCCTGACGGAGGCGCGCGCGGAGGCGCGGCGCGTGGCGCTCGAAGTCGCGTCCCTTCTCGCGCTCCACGGCGCGGCGAAGCGCGGCGATCTCGCCAGAGGCGTCGTAGCCGGCGTCCTGAATGGCCTGCGCGAGCACGTCGGCTTCGCGCTCCGCCTCGGTCCGGTAGTCCAAGCCGTCACTCTCAGCGAAGCGGCGGAAATCGGCGAGGAGCCGGTCGTCGATGGCGAAGCCGCGGGGGAGCGTGGCGTTCTCGGCGCGGTAGCGGTTGGCGAAGCGGAGAAACGCCGCGCTGCGCACGAGCGCCTGCTCGAGGTCGCTTTCCTCTCCCAGCCCGACCGCCTCGTCCGGGTCCACGCCGCCGCCGGAGCGGACCGTGCGGCCCCTGGCGGTGGTGAACGTCTGGCGCGCGGCCTCGTCCACGCCAGAGGCCGTCTCGCCCTGGCGGTAGTCCACGGACTGGATGCTGCGGCCGGACGGCGTGTAGTACCGCGAGACCGTCACTTTGAGCGCGGTCCCGTAGGGCATCGGCCGCACGACCTGGACGAGCCCCTTGCCGAAGCTGGTCTCGCCCACGATCACCGCGCGGTCGTGGTCCTGCAGCGCGCCCGCCACGATCTCGCTCGCGCTCGCGCTCCGTCCGTCGATAAGGACCGCCAGCGGCAGGTCCGGCGCCAGAGGCTCGTCGCGCGTGGCGTAGCCGCGGACGGTCCCGGACGAGCGCCCTCGCGTGCTGACTACAGGAGTCTCGCGCGGCGTGAACAGCCCCACGATCTCGACGGACTGCTCCAAGAGCCCGCCGGGGTTGCCGCGGAGGTCGAGGACGAGGGCGTTCAACTCACCCCCCGCACGAAGGCTGTCGATCCCGGCGCGGACCTGCGCGGCGGACTCGTAGAGGAACTGTTCCAGCCGGATGTAGCCCACGCCATCGGCGACGAAGGTGGCGGCGCTCACGTCGCGCTGGTCGGCCTCGGCGCGGACGAGCACAAAGCGGAGCGAGCCGCCTTCCCCCTCGCGCTCGGCCTCCAGTTCGAGCGCCGAGCCGGGCTCGCCGCGCAAGAGGTCGCGCGCGGCGGCGTCGTCCAGGCCGCTGGCATCGCGCCCGGCGAGGCGCACGATGCGGTCCCCCACGCGCACGCCCTGCCGCTCGGCGGGGCCGTTTTCCTCCAGCCCGGTGACGACAAGCGCGCCGCCACGCTGCGCCACGGCCAAGCCGGCGCCGCCCACGTCGCCCGACTCGCGCAAGCGGCCCTCGCTCGTTACCGCCTCGTCGTAAAAGAACGTGTACGGGTCCAGCGACTCGATCATCGCGCTGATCCCGGTCCGCATCAGCCGCTCAGCGTCCACCGGGTCCACGTACTCGCCCGCGAGGGTCTGGTACAGCTCGGCAAAGAGGCCGAAGTTCTTGCGGACGGCGAAGAGGTCCGTCTCCTGGGCCGCTGGCGCCAGAGGCCAGAGCACGAGGACGGCGAGAAGGAACGGGAAGCGGCGCACGGGCGGCGGGGGCGTGGGGACGGCAAGATCGAACGCACCGCAGGCCGCGTTTCGTTCGGCCCGCCCAACCCCTTGCCAGAGGCTAGCCGGCGGCCTGCCGTTTTGCCTCGGCCGCAGCCTCCGCCCGTTCCGCTTTCAACCTCTGGCGCTCGACGCCGCCCGCGAGGAGGATGGCGAGTTCGTAGAGCCCGAGCAGAGGGATCGCGAGGAGGATCTGGCTAAACGGGTCCGGCGGCGTGAAGAGCGCTCCCAGCACGAGGATGACGACGAACGCGTACTTCCGCCCCGTCTTGAGCACGGCCGCGGTCACCAACCCGGCCTTCGCGAGGAACGTCACCACGACGGGAAGCTCGAACAGCGCGCCGGCGCCGAACGTCCACGTGATGACCATCGAGAAGTACCGCGAGATGTCGAACTCGTTGGTGATGGACTCCGAGACGTTGAACTGCGCGAAGAACTGGAGCGCGACCGGCGTGATGATGAGGTAGCCGAACGAGGCGCCGAGCACGAAGAAGAACGTCGCGAAGGCCGCCGAGAAGCGCATGCCGTGGCGCTCCTTCGGGTACAGCGCCGGCTCCACGAACTTCCACACCTGGTAGAGCACGACGGGGCTTCCGAGGATGAGCCCGACGGCCAGGACGGTCCCGAAATAGGCGAAGAACTGCCCCGTGATGGTCCGGTTTTGCAGCTCCACGTTGACGGAGTCCAGCCGGAGGACCTCGTACATGAAGAAGCTCGCCCGCGTCGGCGCGAGCAAGATCGCGTCCAGGATCCAGTCCGCGAAGAACAGACAGCCGAGGACGCACACCAGAACAGCGCCGAGCGACTTGAAGATGCGCCAGCGCAGCTCCTCCAGGTGGTCCAAGAACGGCATCTCGGCCGTCATCGTCGAGGGGTCCTTGCGCGCCGTGCCGGTGGGCAGGCCGATGACCGGCGCCAGAGGCGTGTTGGCGCCGTCGCTGCTGTTGGCCTCTTGCGTGAGGGCGCCAGAGGCGGAATCGGAAGCGGGCCGTTCGGCCATCTGCTTAGGCGTGGTCGCCCGAGGTGTCGCCGCTGACGCCGGTCGCGCGGGCGCCTTCGCGGAGGTTGAGTTCGAGGAGGGATTCCACCCACAGGCCGTCGCCTTCCAGACGCGCGCGGCCACCGCTCCAGGTGAAGTTGAACAGCGTGACGACGCCCGCCACGCGGAAGCCGTCGGAACGTAGGAGCGAAACGGCGCGGGCCGCGCTGCGGCCGCTGTTGAGGATGTCGTCCATCAGCGCGATGGGCCGGTTCCGGTCCAGCGGGCCTTCCACCAAGCGGCGGCGGCCGTACGCCTTCCGCCTCTCGCGGATAAAGCCGCCCTTGAACGGGCGCTCTGGCGTGCCGTGCGTGAGGACGGAGCAGACGAGCGGGAACGCGCCGTAGCCGAAGCCAGCCACTTGCGTGATGCCTCTGGCGCGGAGCCGTTCGGCCAGCACACCACCGGCCTCTTCGAACACCTCGCCGTCGAGCATCGGCGTCCGGGTGTCCAGCAGCCAGCCGATGGGCTGGCCGCGGGGGTCCGTGATGGTCTCGTCTTCCCGGCGCACCAGCGCGCTTTTGTACAGCGTGTGGCCCAGGCGAGCGAGAGCGGATTCGGGAAGCGAGCTGGAGTCGCTGGGCATGGTCGGGGGAAGTCGGACGGCCAGGGCGGCGAAGTCGACCGGAGCGATGAGGCCGTTCCGGGAGCCGATGAACGGGGCCGCGCGGACGAAAGTACGCCACGGCTCCCGCCGAGGATTCAGGCAAGCGCCGTGCCCCTGGCGCCGCGGCGCCAGAGGCGGCCCGGATGGGAACGCGGGCGCGACGCCGCTAGCGGGTGGGTCGTTCGCGGTCTCACAACGCGCGTCGCCAGAGGCCGCACCCCGTGGCGTTCTCGGCCCCTCATGTCGGCTGGTTCTCCGGCGGGCAGGTCCTCCAGGACCGTACTACGCCGCCTCTGGCGCCAGAGGCGCGAGGCCCAGGTCGGCGATGTCGTAGAGCGGGTGCTCGGCAGTCATGGCGTGGACCTCGCCGCGCACGGCCTCGGCTTCCGTCCCGCCAGAGGCGATCACGCGGTCGATGAGGTCCGCCACGCGGCGGAAGTCGTCGGCGTCGAAGCCGCGCGTGGTCATCGCGGGGGCGCCGAGGCGGATGCCGCTGGTGACGAACGGGCTCTCGGGGTCGCCGGGGACCATGTTCTTGTTGACCGTGATGTCGGCCTCGCCTAGCCAAGCCTCGGCGTCCTTGCCGGTCACGCCCTTGGCACGGAGGTCGATCAGGCAGAGGTGGTTGTCCGTTCCGCCGCTCACGACGCCATAGCCGCGCTCCAACAGTGCCTCGGCCATGGCCTGCGCGTTCGCGATGGTCTGCTGCTGGTAGGCTGTGAACTCCGGCTTGAGCGCCTCGCCAAAGGCGACGGCCTTGGACGCGATCACGTGCATCAGCGGCCCGCCGATCGTCCCTGGGAAAACGGCGCTGTCCAAGTCTTGGCCTGTGCTTTTCGCGTTCCCGTTGCGGAACGTGGCACCAGAGGGCGAGGGCGCGTCCTTGCCCACGAGGAGCATCCCGCCGCGCGGTCCGCGGAGCGTTTTGTGCGTCGTCGTGCTGACAACGTGCGCGTGCGGTAGCGGGTCGTTGAGCAGGCCAGCGGCGATGAGTCCGGCGGTGTGCGCCATGTCCACCCACAGAATCGCACCGACCTCGTCGGCGATCTCGCGCATGGCGGCGTAGTCGAAGTCGCGGCTGTACGCGCTCGCGCCAACGCTGAGCATCCGGGGCTGCACCTCCTTGGCCTTGGCGCGCACGTGGTCCATGTCGATGCGGCCCGCCAGAGGCCCGCTTTCCTCCACGCCGTAAAAGTGCGCCTCGTAGAGCTTGCCGGAGAAGTTGACCGGCGAGCCGTGCGTGAGGTGGCCGCCGTGCGCGAGGTCGAGCCCGAGGAGCTTGTCGCCCGGGTCCATGAACGCGAGGTAGATGGCCTGGTTGGCCGTCGCGCCGGAGTGCGGCTGCACGTTCACCCAGTCGGCGCCGAAGAGCTTCTTGGCGCGGTCTCGCGCGAGGTCTTCCACCACGTCCACCTCTTCACAGCCGCCGTAGTAGCGCTTGCCGGGCAAGCCCTCGGCGTACTTGTTGGTCAGCGGGCTGCCCAGCGCTTGGAGCACGGCGGGGCTGACGAAGTTCTCGGAGGCGATCAGTTCGAAGCCGTCGTTTTGCCGCTCCACCTCGCGGTGGACGGACTGGAAGACCTCGGGATCCTGGCTCTGAAGCGCGTGCATGTCGGGGCGTGCTGTGGTGCCCCGAAGGTAGGCTGCGGAGCCTCTGGCGGTTCCGCCGTCGCGACCGTTTCACGCGAGGAGGGCTCGGCCCTCAACACGCCACAGAACGGGGCGGGCAGACCGACCGATTTGCGCGCGGAGCCCCAGTGGCCTCTGGCGCCAGAGGCTATCGCGCGATCTGGTCGCGGACGAGCGTCTGCAGGTCCTCCGGCTGCTTGATCGGCACGAACTGGCCCGCGATGCCGAGGAAGACCCACTCGCCGCCCTCGCGGCGGCCATTGAGGTCCAGCTCATAGGTGCTCGCAATGCCGTAGTTCTCGCGCTCAAAGAGCCCGCTCGCCTCGCGCCCCGCCGCGCGTCCGGCCGCATCGCCAACGGCACGGCCCAGGCGTCCTGTCAGGAAGCCCACGGCGCCGCCCGCAGCTTCGCCCGCCTGTTCGCCCGCGTTGCCCGCAACGGCACGGAGTTCGTCGGTGAGGAAAACGGCGAACTGGTCCTCGTTGGGGTTGAACCACCAGAGGACAAGAAGGAGCGTGCCAATCAGGATGGGGAGGACGATTCGCATAGCGGTAGGCGGGTAAGGAGGCCCGGGTCGTAGATATCGGCCTCTGGCGCCAGAGGCTTAAACGCTTCGGAGAGGGAGAGATGAGGCTTCATCTCTAATACGGAGCGCGCCTTTGCGTGAGATCAGCTGTCCACACCCTGCGTCATCGCGTAGACGAGGAGGTTGACGCCCATCTGGAGCGCGCGCTCGCGGACCTCGGGCGGGTCCGGGTGGACGCCCTCGGGCTCCCACCCGTCGGCGAGGTCGCTTTGGTAGGCGTAGAAGACGACGAGGCGCCCCTCGTGGAACAGACCAAGGCCTTGCGCGGCCTCGCCGTCGTGCTCGTGGATCTTGGGCAGGCCGTCCGGGAAGCGGAAGTGCGCGGAGTAGATCGGGTGCGACGCCGCCAGAGGCGTCAGTTCCTGCTCGGGGAAGACCTTGGCGAGTTCGCGGCGCAGCGCCTCGTCCATGCCGTAGTCGTCGTTGACGTAGAGGAAGCCGCCGGACGTGAGGTAGCGCCGCAGGCGCCCGGCCTCTTCTTCGGAGATGGCGATGTTGCCGTGGCCGTTGAGGAACAGGAACGGGTGGAGAAACAGCCGGTCGCTCGTTAACTCGACGGTCGCGGGCTCAGGCGAAATGTCGAGCAGCGCGTGGCGCCTCGCGTACTCGATCAGCGTCGGCAGCGGGTCCCCGGAGTACCAGTCCCCGCCGCCGCCGTACTGGACGCGCGCGATGGAGATCGCGCCCTCGGACTGGGCGCGCGCCTGGGGCGCGAGCAAGGCGCCAGAGGCGAAGAGCACGACGAGGAAAGCGGATCGCATGAGCGTAGAATACGGGACCGTGACTCCACCCCAACGATGCGCTTCGCTCTTCTGGTCTGCCTCGCCGCCCTCGTCGTTTCGCCTCTGGCGGGATGTGCCGACTCCGCGCCGCCAGAGGCGCCCGCCGTGTCTGCCTCTGGCGACTCGCTCGTGTCCACGTTCTCGATCGTGGCCGTGGACACGCTGACGGGCGAGATCGGCGTGGCGGTCCAATCGAAGTTTCCCAACGTGCGCTCGATCGTGCCGTGGGTGGAGGCGGGCGTGGGCGCCGTCGCCACGCAGAGCTTCGCGCGGCTGGACTACGGCCGCGAAGGCCTGGCACTGATGCGCAGCGGCGCACGCGCCGACGTAGCCATGCTCGTCCAACTCGGCGTAGACCCCGACCCCGAGAGCCGGCAGGTCGGCATGGTGGACGCCAGAGGCCGCGCGGCGACGTGGACCGGCGCCGGCGCGTTCGAGTGGCGTGGCGGCACCGCTGGCGGCGACGCTATTGAGTCCTTCACCAACCTCGCGCCAGAAGCCGGGACGATGATCGTCGGCGAGGGCTACGCGGCGCAGGGCAACATCTTGGTCAGCGAGGCGACCGTGCAGGCGATGGCCCGCACGTTCGAGGCCGCTGAGGGGCCTCTGGCGAAGCGGCTCATGGAGGCGCTCGTGGCCGGCGGCGCGGCGGGCGGCGACAAGCGCGGCGAGCAGAGCGCGGCGCTCGTGGTGCATCAGAAGGGCGCGGGCTACGACGGATCAGACACCATCGTGGACATCTCGGTCTACGACCACCCGACGCCTCTGGCGGAGCTGGAGCGGCTCTACGCGCTCAACGACCTGTACTTCACCGACTCGAAGCCGGAGAACATGACCGAGGTCACGCCTGCCATCGCACGCGAGATCCAGGAGATCTGGATCGCCAGAGGCTTCCAGTACGAAGGACCGGCGGATGGCGTGGTCGACGACGAGTTCCAGCGCATCCTGACGGACTATATGGGCTGGGAGAACTACGACCTCCGCATCGATGAGGTGTCGGGCGTGGACCTCGCCGCTGGTGAGACGCTGTACATCGACCGCGAGGTGCTGGAGGACATCCGGGCGGTCTTCCGCGAGGGCCGCTACCGATAGCCTCTGGCGCCAGAGGCCGAGCACCCGGCGCCGTTGCCCGCACCCAGGCCCGGTGATACGTTGCCGCCCCGCCCCGCCGCTTCTGGCGGGCGCGGCTCACCCGCCAGAGGCCACATGCTCCAGCAGTTCGACGAGCGCAACCGCGACCTGATCGTCAACATCAACGGCGACCTCGTCCACCGCGACAAGGCCGGCATCTCCCCCTTCGACTCCCTCGTGCAGGGCGGCGACGGCGTCTGGGAGGGCCTGCGCCTCTACGACGGCAAGATCTTCCGCTTGGAGGAGCATCTGCGGCGCCTGCACGATTCGGCGCGCATCATCGCCATCGAGGACATCCCGAGCCGCGACGCCATCGTGGAGGAGATCCGCCGCACGCTGGAGGCCAACAACATGACCGATGGCGTGCACATCCGGCTCACGCTCTCGCGCGGGACCAAAATCACGAGCGGCATGGACCCGCGCCTCAACCAGGCCGGCCCGACGCTCATCGTCCTCGCGGAGTTCAAAGCGCCCGTCTACGGCAAGACCGGACTGCGGCTCGCGACCTCGTCCGTGCGGCGCTTCCCGCCGGACTGCCTGGACCCGAAGATCCACTCCAACAACCTGCTCCAGAGCATCCTCGCCAAGATCGAAGCCAACGCCTCTGGCGCCGACTCGGCGCTGCTGCTGGACCGCGAGGGCTTTATCGCCGAGTGCAACGGCACGCACGTCTTTCTCGTCCGCGACGGCGCCGTGCTCACCAGCACGACCGACGCCTGCCCCGAGGGGATCACGCGCGAGACGGTCCTGGGCCTTTGCCGGGCGAATGGCATCCCGTATCACGTGGGGCGCTACTCGCTCGCCGAGGCCTACCGCGCCGACGAGATGTTCTGCACCGGCACGATGGGCGAGCTCGCCGCCGTGACCACGCTCGACGGCCGCACGATTGGCAGCGGCAGCGTCGGCCCGATGACCCAGCGCCTGACCGAGCTGTTCATGGCCGAAGTCCAGGCCTCTGGCGTGCGTGTGGTGGAGGGATAGGGAGGGATTCGGGATGGAGGGATAGCAGCTAAGAGCTTCGCCTTTCGGCGCCCCACCTCTAGCCTCTGGCGCCAGAGGCTAGAGGTGGGACCCGCATCCCTCTTCCATCCCGCATCCCTCCGCGCCAGAGGCCGGGTAGCTTCTTGCGATGTCGTTCTCTACCCCACCCCGCTCGCTCGCCTCGCGCCTGTGGTTCGCGTGGACCATGCTCGTCTACGTGCTCTTTACGCCCCCGTACTGGGTGCCGTGGATGCTCGCGATGCGCCTGCGCCCGACGGCGCGGACGTTCTGGCGCTGGTTCCGCGGGTGGGACCACGTGGTGTTCACGCTCTGCGGCTTCCGCCTGCGGACCGTCCGCGAGGGCGCCTCTGGCGCCGAGGTCGGCCCGGCGGTCTACGTCGCCAACCACCAAGCGATGCTGGACATCCCGGCGCTGATCCTCGCGATGGACGCGCCGTTCGTGTTCGTCGCCAGAGGCAGCCTGCGCCGCGTGCCGCTCGTGGCCGGCATCTTGCGGCAGTCGCGGTGCGTGTTCCTGGACCGCACCGCCAGCGGCACGGAGCGGGCGCTGGACGAGTCCGCCGAGCGCCTGGGTGCGGGCGAGAGCGTGCTGTTCTTCCCCGAGGGCACGCGCAGCTTTGACGGCCGGCTCAAGAGCTTTTACCCCAGCGCCTTCCGCCTCGCGATCCGCGCAGGCGTTCCCATCGTGCCCGTCGCGCTTGGCGGCACGCACCAGCTGTTGGACGAGAAGGCGCGGACCGCCCGGCCCGGCCTCGTCCACGTCCGCATCGGCGCGCCCCTCCACGCGTTGCCGGATGAGAACGCGGGCTCGCTGAGCGCCCGCGCGCACGCCGAGGTGGAGCGCCTGCTCGCGCTCGCCGCGCCAGAAGCCGTGCCTGCCGAAGCCTCTGGCGCTTAGCGCAACCTCTGGCGCCCGGGCCTGGTGCTACAGTGCGGGCGACGAGAACTCCTCGCGCGCGCGCTCACACCGCGTCCCGGCGGCGCTTCATGCGGCGGCCCATGCTGGGTGGGAAGAGGAACAAGCCGTACGGCTCCTGCCCTTCCTGGGAAAACGATTGGTGATGCCGCCCGTGCGCACGCTTGACCGCCTGGGCCGCTGGGTTCTTCGTCTTGAAGGGCATGAACCGCCGGTGCGCGTAGAGGTCGTGCAAGACGAAGTACAGCAGGCCGTACACGGCAATTCCGGTCCCCCACGCGAACGCCGCACTCGCCAGGGGCGCTTCTCGGCCCACCCACATCAAGCCCAGCGAGAGCGCCGCGAAGCCGAGCGAGAACAGGTCGTTGGCCTCGAACACGCCGTGCCCGTGACCGTGTTCGGGGTCGTGGTGCGTCCGGTGGATGCGCCAGAGGACGCCGTGGAAAACCCACCGGTGCAGGACGTAGGCGGCCACCTCGGTGACGGCAAAGGAGGCGAGGACGAGGAGCAGAAAGCGGAGCACGGGACCAGAGAAGCAGCGCGGCGGTAGAATCTCGCGCCCCCACATCCGTTCCGCTGCAAGCTCGCCTGGCCTCTGGCGGAACGCGCCCGCCTCATGCTTATCGACCTCTCCTCCGACGCCCTCCTCGCCAACTGCGACGTGGAAACCCTCGCCGCCGGCACGAAAGGCGGGCAGCGGGCGAACAAGGTCGAGACCGGCGTCCGGCTCACGCACCGCCCGACCGGCATCGTCGTCACGGCGCGGCGCAGCCGGAGCCAGTTCCGCAACAAGTCCATCGCCGTGCAGCGTCTGCGCGAGCAGTTGGAGGAGCGCGCGCGGCCCGTCAAGGTGCGCAAGGCCACGCGTCCCACGAAGGGCTCCAAGCGGAGGCGGTTGGAGGCAAAGAAGAAGCGCTCCGAGAAAAAGGACCGCCGCAACTGGCGGCCGGAGTAGAGGCCGGGCCCACGCGCCTGTGGCGCCAGAGGCTTCCCATCGTCTCCGCGACGCCGCCTCTGGCGTGGCCCCATCTTGCGGGAAACCCACCGCGCGCGCCATGCCCCGCTTCGTCGTCGTTCTCCTCCTCGCCAGCGGCCTGTGGCTCTCCGCCTCTGGCGCGGAGGCGCAGGACCAGCAGGTCCTCTTCCCCGGTCAGATCGGCGCCGAGTTGCGCGCCTCCATCAAGGCCGCCTACCGTCCGTCCTCGCTCACCGGGGACAACGACGACCTGTACTCGGTCGTGGACCGCACGACGGTGGACGGCGTGGACGGCGTGATCGGCGTCTACACCGGCTTGTTTGTCGAGTTCGACTGCCAGCCCTCGTGCGACCCTAGCCAGGACGTGTTCAACAACAACGCCGGGATCAACCAGGAGCACACGTTCCCACGCGCCGAGCTCAACGGGAGCAGCAGCCACATCTCCGAGAGCGACCTCCACAACCTCTTCCCGACGCGTGTGAGCGTCAACGCCGACCGCGGCAACTTCCCGTTCAGGGAGATCCCCGACGCGCAGACCACGCGCTGGTACCGCGGCTCCACAGCGACCTCCACGGCCCCGCCAGAGGCCGAGCGCGACGAGTGGAGCGAGCTCCGCAGTGGGCAGTCATTCGAACCCCGCGAGGTGCACGAGGGCAACGTCGCCCGCGCGATGTTCTACATGGCCACCGTCTGGGACGACGTAGCGGACCTCGCGTGGTTCTCGCCTCAGCAGGAGGACCTCTACGCGTGGCACCTCGCCGACCCTGTGGACCAGGCGGAGGTGGACCGCTCGGACCGCGTCGCGGCGTTCCAGCGCACCGCCTCTGGCGCCCCGGCGCCCAACCCGTTCGTCGTGGACTCCACGCTGATCCGGCGGGCGTTCTTTACCGTCGTGGCGAACGAGACCGCGCCAGAGGCCTCTGGCGTAACGCTCGCGCTTGCAGGCCCCAACCCGTTCGGTGCGCAGACGCGCGTTCGCGTCGTCGCCAGGGGCGTGGTGCGCGTGAGCATCATCGACGCGCTCGGCCGCGAAGCCAAGCACCTCTACGAGGGTCCCCTCGCGGGCGACGAGGCCACCCTGACCGTTTCCGGGGATGGCCTCGCGCCGGGCCTTTACCTCGTGCGGGTCGTCTCGGAGACGGGCACCGTTACGCGTCGGCTCGTCCGGACCCGGTAAGGCCGGGAGGCGGATTTCGCCAGAGGCCGTGTCCATCTGGGCGCGCCTCTGGCGACAGGCGAGGGACCTCTGGCGCCTCGCCAGAGGCGCGCGTTCCGGCGGGGAGCGCGATCCAGGCCGCGGGCTCCTGCGCTGGCGGCGGCGCGGCAGGCAGCAGGATCGAGAACGTGGTCCCGATCCCTTCCTCGCTCTCGAACGAGATCGTGCCGCCCATGGCGTCGATCAGGCGCCGCGTGATGGTGAGGCCGAGGCCGGTTCCTTCGTGGCTGCGCGCCGAGCCGGTGGACTCCTGCCGGAACGGCTCGAACAGCAGCGCCTGGAACTCCGGCGACATTCCCCGACCGGTGTCGGCGACATCGATGCGGACGCTTGTCCGCTCGCACGCCACGCGGACGGTCACCGACCCCTCGGCCGTGAACTTGATCGCGTTCGAGATCAGGTTTGTTAGCGACCGGCCCAGCGCGTGGGTGTCGGCGAGGGCAAAGAGCGGGGCCTCTGGCGCCTCCACGGTCAGCCCTAACCCCCGGCGCGCCGCCTGCTGCTGGAGCAGCCCCGCAACCGTTCGAACCTCCTGGGTTACATCGAGAGGCTCGGCGTTGATGCGCAGCTGCCCGGCCTCCATCCGAGCGAGGTCGAGAACGGAGTTCAGCGTGTTGAGCAGGCGCTCGCCGCCGTTCCGGATCGGCACAATGAGCTCTCGGAGGTCGTCTCCCGCCTCTTCCTCTAAAAGCTGGGAGTAGCCGATTACGGCCGTAAGCGGCGTGCGGATCTCATGGCTCATGTTGGCGAGGATCGACTTCTGGAGCGCCGCCGCGTCTTCGGCTGCGGCGCGGGCCTGCTCCAGTTCCTCCTCGCGCTCCGCCTGCTCCGTGATGTCCATCGCCACGCCGACAAGCCGGAGCGGGCGCCCGTCCTCCCGCGTGATCATGCGCACGATGGAATGGATGCGGCGCGGGCTCCCGTCTGCCCGGCAGATGGAGTACCGGTGGTCCACGGTCATCGCCTCGCCTCGCAGCAGCCGCTCCTCGTCGTCAGTGAGGATGGAGCGGTCCTGAGGCGTGACGAAGTCGATTACCTGCGGTGGCTCGCCCGGATGCGGCGGGATGCCGACCACGCGGTACATGCCGTCGGACCATTTGCGGCGGGTGGTCCGCAGATCGTGGCTCCAGCTTCCCATCAG
This sequence comes from Rubricoccus marinus, assembly GCF_002257665.1. Classification (NCBI taxonomy): domain Bacteria; kingdom Pseudomonadati; phylum Rhodothermota; class Rhodothermia; order Rhodothermales; family Rubricoccaceae; genus Rubricoccus; species Rubricoccus marinus. Next base: position 3,523,730 of record NZ_MQWB01000001.1, read on the forward strand.
CGCGAGCTGCTCCGATTCCTGCAGCGTCCGGTCGCGCTCCTCCCGCGCGTTTTGTTCGCGGATGCGGGCGTACGCCATGATGATCAGCACCATGCACGTCGCGGAGGCGCTCAGCACGAACACCCCCACATCGCTCAAAGGGTTCGGCACCGCGAGGCCTATCCCCACGGTCCCGATGCTGCAAACCGCCAGGTACCACGCCAGAGGCCGCACCCTCCGGACCGAGGCGCCGAGCAGCGAGCCGGCAGCGAACAGCGTGAAGAGGAAGCCTACCGCCACTTCTGGCATCAGGCGGCTGGAATACGCCATCATGCCGATCCACACCAACAAGCCACCGAGATAGGCCGCCAAAAGTGGGAGTGGGCGCGCTTGGGCGCGCTTGCTCGAATACGTCAGCGCCAGGGTGAGGCCGGTCGCGCAGGTCGCGACCGCGCGAATCCACAACACGTCGAACACGCCCCCAACGGCGAAGGCGACCCCGAACGCCGGAATAAGGCCGAGGCACAGGCACAGCGCCAGCCGCAACGTCCTCAAGACGATCACGTCGTGATCGGCCTCTCCCAGAAAGGGATTGAGCGAGATGGGGAGGTAGACGCGCACGAAAATGGGGAATACTCCTAGGGGTATCGCCCTTCACATGCAGAGCTAAACCCCGCCCCGCTCTGTGCCCTTATCGGCGCACGTACGTGTCGAAGCGGAAAGCCGGCCGTCCGTCAGCCGCCGGGTGCTTTTGCCGCTCCGCGAGCTCGAACGGGCCACCGTTTTCTTCCAGCAGATGCCGGTACGGCGGGAAGTACGTGTCACCAGAAAACTCCCCTTCCACGAGCGTCAGTTCCAGCCGGTCGGCCAAGCCGTCTTCCAGGACCGAGCCGTAGACGCCCGCGCCGCCGCCGATAAACACCCGCTCTGCATCCGCGAACGCCTCCAGCGCCAGAGGTAGCGAGCCGTAGACGTGGATGCCCGGGTGGTCTACGCGTGTCGGGTGGCGCGTGAGAACTACGTTCTCGCGGTTGGGGAGCGGCCCGCCGTTTTGGTGGAGCAAGCTCTCGAACGTCTTGCGACCCATGATGAGCGGGTGGCCGGTCGTGAGCGTTTTAAAGCGCCGGAAGTCCACCGGGAGGTGCCACGGCAGCTCCAGCCCGTCACCGATCAGGCGGTCGCTCTCGGTCCCCGGCGCTTCCGCCACAGCGGCGATCACGACGACCTCGGGGCGCGCCGTGGCTCTCGCTTCCGCGCCAGAGGCCTCTGGCGCAGCCTGCGGGGAGGTGTCTTGAGTGGACTCGTTCATACGGCGACCTCGAATTTGATGGCTGGGTCCGGGCTGTATCCGTGAAGCGCGACGTCTTCGAAGCGGAGATCGTCCAGGCCGCGCGGCGAGCCGTCCGCCAGAGGCGCGATGGAAAGCGTGGGCGCCGGACGCGGCGTGCGGGTGAGTTGCTCGCGCAGGCCGTCCACGTGATTGACGTAAATGTGCGCGTCCACGAGCGCGTGCGCAAAGCGGCCGGGCCGCAGGCCGGTCATGCCCGCAATCGCGTGGATGAGGAAGCTGTAGCAGGCGAGGTTGAACGGCACGCCGAGCGCGAGATCGGCGGAGCGCTGCGAGAGGTGCCCGTTGAGGAACGCCGGGCCTCCATCCGCCGCTGGCGTCACGTTGAGCACGAAGGCGAAGTGGCACGGCGGCAGGCGGCTCACAGCCGCGTTCGCGGGGTGCCACGCGCTGACGACGAGCCGCCGAGACATTGGGTTGCGGCGGAGCTCGCGGATCACGTAGCCGATCTGATCGAACGAGAGCGAGCCGTCGGCCTCTTGCGTCACGTCGGGGTGGCTGGCATCGGCCCACCGTTCGTCGCCCAGCGCGACGCCAGAGGCCGGGACGGGAAAGCGGCGCCAGAAGCGGCCGTAGGCGGTCTGGAGGTCGCCGGCGTCGTCGGCCCAGGCGTCCCAGATCTTGGTGTGCTGGCGGAGCTCGCGGATGTGGTCCGCACCCGAGAGGTACCAGATCACCTCGCGCAGCATCGACGAGAAGTAGACCTTCTTGGTGGTCAGCAGCGGGTAGCCCTCGGCGAGATCGACGGTGTAGTGCTCGCCGAACGACGAGAGCGTGTCGGTCCCCGTCCGGTTCTCTTTGCGCACGCCGCGCTCCAGCACGCGGCGGACGAGCGCGAGGTAGGCCTCCTCGGCGCCTGTGGTGGTGGTCTCGGGCTCTGCGACGGCGGGCATCTCTCGGGCGTGGGGCGGCCTCGCAAGGTCCCAGCACACGGCCTCTGGCGCAAGGCGATTTTGAGGGATGCGGGATGGAAAGGGATGGAGGGATGCGGGCCTCTGGCGGGGTGCCTCGCGCGGGTTCTGGGCTCTGGGTTCTGGGTTCTGGGTTCTGGGTAAAGCTGCCCCGCTTGCCCCCCGGACGCCAGAGGCCCGCCTGGTTTCCCTCACGCATCACGCAGTCCGCATCACGTTCTGGCGCCAGAGGCACGCGGTACCGCGATCTTCCGGTCCCCGTACCCCGTACCCCGTACCCCGTACCCCGTACCCAAAATGGATCCCGGCCTCCACGTCAAGCAAGCCATCAACCACCTCAACAAGATTGTCCAGTACGTCCCGTTCGTCGTCGAGGACGGCGATGATGGGCCGACCGCGACCGTCGCGCTCACGCCCGAGGACTGGGGCGTCGTCGCGGACGCGCTGTTCCACATGGACACGCCCAAGGAGGTCTTCCCCGACTCCATCGCGGATTACCGCATGGACAACGCCACGGGGACGATCCGCCTGGACCTTCAGGACGGCACGGCCGTGACCGTCGAGGCGGGCTAGTCCTCTGGCGCCAGGGCCGCCCGGTACCAGTGGCGCGCCAGAGGCTACCGGCCGGCGTAAAGCACGCTCTCGGTCAGCACCTCGTACGGGTTGATCGGCGTGCCGCGGCCGGAGCCCTTGCGCAGGATCTGGAAGTGCAGGTGTGGGCCCTGGGCGTTGCCTGTGCTGCCGACGGTCCCCAACACGTCGCCGCGCTGGACCGTGGAGCCGATCTCGATGCCGTCCTCGTAGGCGTCCAGGTGCGCGTAGTAGAAGTCGTGCGTGCCGTCGGCCGAGGTCAGGTAGAGCGTGCGGCCGCCGAGCGCGTTCCAGTGCTTGCGCGAGACGCGGCCGTCCACGATGGCCAGGACCGGCGTGCCGCGCGGCGCGGCGATATCGATCGCGTTGTGCGTGCGCCCGCCCGAGCGGCCCGCGTGGAACGAGTCCTTGAGGCGGTCCACGCTGATCCCCTCTACCGGAATCAGCGCGCCAGAGGCGAGGCTGGGTGCAGAGCCCGAGACGGCGCGCGGGCGTGAGGCCTCTGGCGCACGCGCTGGCCGTTCCGGCCGGCTGCTCACGACGCGAACGGCGCCTCCTCCCGAGCGGACCGGGGCGGTTTCCGCGCGTGGTGCGGCGGCCCAGCCGTTGGCGCGGGTGCCCGCGCCAGGGGCCGCGCATCCGGCGAGTACAACAGTCAGGAGAGCAAGGGCAGAGAGAAAGCGCATACCGGTGAGCCGCGGCTGAGGGATCTCGGGTATCGGCGACCGCGCCGAGCCCTTAACCACGAACGGTGGACGAACGCGGAATGAGAGTGCTCCCCTTGAGGACAGTGTAGGGGTTGACCGGCGTTCCGCGTCCCCTCCCGGCTTTGTGGAGGATCTGGAAATGCAGGTGCGGCGCCCGCGCGTTGCCCGTCGTGCCGACGAAGCCCAAGGTATCGCCTTGCTGCACGAGGCTCCCGACCGTGGCGCCAGAGGCGTAGCGCGAGAGGTGCGCGTAGTAGAAGTCGTAGTCGCCGTCCGGGCTCGTGAGGTAGAGCGTGATGCCGCCGAGGCGGTTGCGCGTGCGGCGCGTGACCTCGCCATCGGAGACCGCCAGGACGGGCGTCCCGTGTGGCGCCATAATGTCGATGGAGTTGTGGACGCGTCCGCCAGAGCGTGGCGACCGGAACGAGTTCTCCAGGTCCCCCGGCGCGATGCCCGCGACCGGGATCACCAGCCGGTCCACGCTAAACCGAAGCGCGTCGCGCGTGAGCACGACCGGGATCGTGTCCTGCGCTAGAGGCCTGGCGCCGGCCTCTGGCGTTCGCTCTGCGGCGGGTCGGCTCGACATCGCGAGAAGGGGCAGGCAGAGGACGGCGACGGCGAGAAACGCGCGCATACGGGCAGGGGTCAGGAGAGGGAGGCCCAGGTGCGAAGAATCTAGCGTTCTGAAAAACCAGAGTGGCCGCGCCGTTTTGCTGCCGTTAGAGCGCCGCCGCGTCAGAGGCGTACGCCCGAGAGCCTCTGGCGACATAGGGACCCACAGGGCACACGCGGGCGTCCATCGCGCATGTCCTTCCTCCTCTATGGCGCCACCGGCTACACCGGGCGCCTTATCGCCGATCTGGCCGTCGAGCGCGGGCACCGCCCCGTCCTCGCAGGCCGCACCGAAGCCACGCTCGCGCCTCTGGCGGAGAGCCTGGGCCTGGACCACGTCACGGTCTCGCTAGACGACGCCAGAGGCCTGGATCGGGCGCTGGACTCGGTCGGCGCGGTTCTGCACGCGGCGGGGCCGTTTTCGCGCACGTCGGCGCCGATGGCCGACGCCTGCCTCCGCACGCGCACGCCGTACCTCGACATCACGGGCGAGATCAGCGTGTTCGAGTCGCTCGCGGCCCGCGCGCGAGAGGCCGAGGAAGCGGGCGTGCCGCTCTTGCCCGGCGTCGGCTTCGACGTGGTCCCGACGGACTGCCTCGCGCTGCACCTCCGCCAGAGGCTGCCCAGCGCCACGCGGTTGCAGCTCGCGATCCGCGCGCTCGGCGCGGCCTCGCACGGCACGGCGCAGACGGCGGTGGAGAACGCCGGCGAAGGCGGCGCGGCGCGCATCGGCGGGCGCATCGTGAGCGTTCCGGCGGCGCACCACCAGATCCGCGCCGACTTCGGCGACGGGCGCCCGCGGCTCTGCACGGCCATCCCGTGGGGCGACGTGAGCACGGCCTACCACTCTACGGGCATCCCCAACGTCACGACCTACGCGGCCCTGCCCTCCAGCGCCGTTCGTGCGATGAAAGCCAGCCGGTGGCTCGGCCCCGTCCTCACGGCCGCGCCCGTCCAAGGCCTCTTGCGCCGCCTCGTGTCCTCGCGCGTGAGCGGGCCGAGCGCGGAACAGCGCGCCAGAGGCCGCTCCTACGTCTGGGGCGAAGCCACCGACGGCGACGGCGGCCGCGTGGTCGCCCGGTGGGCCGGACCCGAGGGCTACTCGCTCACGGCCGATACGGCGCTTCGCGCCACGCTTCGCGTTCTGGGCGGCGGCATCTCGCCGGGCTTCCAAACCCCGTCCCTCACCTTCGGAGCCGACTTCGCGCTCAAACCAGAAGACACGTCCCGCGAGGACGTGGTGTGAGCCTCTGGCGCCAGCGGCTCAGGCGCCGCGGAGGTGCAGCGCTACTTCGAGATCGCGCCAGAGGCGTTCGCCTTCGCCCGCGCGGTAGCGTCCGAAAACGTGTCGGTCCGGGCGCACGACGAGCGCATCGAAGCGGCCCAGCGTTTCGCCTAGGGCCTCTGGCGCGGGGAGGACATGGAGGCCTACGCCGGGGAGGTGCGCGGGGGCTCCGCTCCACGCGGCTGGGTCTCGCGCGAGGATCGCCCAGTTTGTCCCGAGGCGGTCGTCCAGGCGGTCGGGTTGCGGCAGGAGCGAGCGGCGCGGCGCGTGCGCGCCGGCGGTCGCCAGAGGCACGGGGCGGATGCCTTCAAGTGTGAGGTCCAGCAGCTTCGGCGCCAGAGGCGTGCGGTGGGCCAGCGCGAGGGCGCCGTCGCGGAGCGCTCCGAGGGCGCCCTGCGCGGAGACGAGGCGGCCGAGCGCCGCCGCCAGCCGCGTTACGCGCCGCACGTGCGGTTTCCGCTCGGCTTCGTAGCCGTCCAGGAGAGCAGCGCCGCTGGCGCCCCCGGATCGGCGCCCGGCGCAGTCTCCGGCCACGAGGCGCAGCCGCCACGCGAGGTCGAACGCGTCGCGCAGTCCGGCGCCGAGGCCCTGGCCGAGAAACGGAGGCATCTGGTGCGCGGCGTCGCCCGCGAGGAGCAACCGCCCCTGGCGCCAGGACCGCGCGACAACATCGCGGAAGGTGTAGACGGCCGCGCGCTCGATCTCCAGCGGGAGCCGGGAGTCGGACCCGCCAGAGGCGTTTTCCCGTCTGAGCGTCGGATGTGCGGCGAGCCTCTGGCGGATCCAGGCCTCTTGCGTCACGAGCGCGTCCGGTTCGTCGTCGCGGAGCTTGAACTCCCAGCGGCGCCGGTCGCCGGGGAACGGGACAAACGTGGACGGGCGCTCACGGTCCGCGATCTGGAGCAGCCGGTCGGACAGCGCCAGAGGCGCGGTGAGGCGCGTATCCACGACCAGCCAACGCTCCTCGAACCTCCCGCCGTCCAGCGGCACATCCATCGCGGCGCGAACGCGGCTTCTGGCGCCGTCGCAGCCCACGGCGTACGACGCCCGAACCGTCTCGCCAGAGGCACCCGTGAGCGCGACGCCCTCGTCGTCCTGCGCGATCTCGGCGACCTCCCACCCCAGCCGCACGTCTACGCTCGGGAGCGCAGCGATCCTCTGGCGCAAGAGGCGCTCCACGGTCGGCTGGTGGATCAGCGTCGCGGTCGGCCAGCCGTAGCGCGTGCCACCGGCCTTGCGTGCGCGGAGGCGCGTTTGGCCCCTGGCATCCACCAAGTCGAAGCCGTCCAGCGTGCGGCCTCTGGCGCGGACCTCGTCGGCGACGCCAGCGGCCTGGAGGACGCGCATGGCTTCGTCGTCCAAGTGCGCCGCGCGCGGCAGGGAGTATGGCGCCGTCTCGCGTTCCAGCACGACCGTGCGCACGCCCGCCTCCCCGAGCAGCGCCGCCAGCGCTGCGCCCACCGGCCCGAGGCCCACGATCGCGACGCTGTACGAGGAAGTCTCCATGCCGCCGAAACACCCCACGCCCGCGCCCGGTTCGACGGGCTCCCTTCTACCTCCCCATTCCCATGGCCGACCAGTCCGTTAAGAAAATCGATTCCTCCGCCTCCCCGACCGGTGAGATGGGCCAGACCTACCTCGTCAGCGGCACCAAAGCCTCCATGCGCCTCTGGAACGAGGCCGCTGGCGAAGGCGGCGAGATGCACACCCGCCCGTACGAAACGCTGGGCTACGTGGTCTCCGGCCGCGTCGAGATCCACATCGGCGACGACATCATCACGTGCGGCGAGGGCGACAGCTACTTGGTGCCCGATGGCGCCGAGCGCCGCTACAAGGTCTTGGAGGATCTGACCGCCGTCGAGGCCACCGCGCCGCCGGCCCAGGTCAACGACCGCGACGACGCCAGCGGCAAGTAGTCCCGGCGTTCGCCGTCGCGCCAGAAGCCTCTGGCGCAAACGCGCCCTCCTTCGCGATGCGAGGGAGGGCGCATTGGATTCAGGCCTCTGGCGCCAGAGGCGGCGACGGGCCTAGAAGTTGGGGCGGCCGATCCGTACGCCCACGAGCGCGGCCCACTGCCACGGGTTCACCTCCTCGCTCGTGTCGCGGCGCGTGTACGCCTCGCCGGTGAGTGGGACGCCCACATAGCCGCCCGCGTTGACGCCGAAGGTGTTGTTCAGCCAGTACGTCGCCCCGACCTCTACCGGCAGGTAGAACTCGTTGAAGCCCACGTTCGCGTTGGTCGACTGGCCGCGCGCGAGGCGCCGTTCGAGTTCGTCCGCGTCCGTGATGGGGACCTCCTGGTTTTTGGAGCCGAGGGCGATTCCCAGGCCGACGTTGCCCGTGATGGACCCCTCCGAAGGACCCAACTCGGCCTTCCACATAAAGCCGCTGACCCACGCAGACTGCGCCGAGTCCCCCTCGGCCAGAACGAGCCCGTCCAGCGTGCCGGCCATGTACGTCTGCACCGTAAAGCGGTCCACCGATACGCCGAGGCCGACCCGTCCGCCTAGCCCCATCGTTCCGGCACCGCCCGCGAGGCCGATGGCGGGCCGGACGCCAGAGGCGCCGAACTGCGCGCTGACGGGAGTGGCGGACGCGAAAAGGAGCGCAGCCGAGAGGGCGGCCACGTACAGGCGGTTCGTTACAGTCATAACGGAGCGACAGCGGCGCGGGATGGGCCGCGAACCTAACGCCAGAGGCCTCTGGCGATGAAGCGCCTCTGGCGCTACACGTTGAAGCGGAACAGCATCACGTCGCCGTCGGAGACGACGTACTCCTTGCCTTCGGAGCGCATCTGGCCCGCCTCTCGCGCGGCGCTCTCGCTCTCCAGTCGGTCGTAGGCCTCGAACGGGATCGTCTCGGCGCGGATAAAGCCGCGCTCGAAGTCGGTGTGGATGACGCCAGCGGCCTGGGGCGCTTTGGTGCCCTTCGTGATGGTCCACGCGCGGGACTCCTTCGGCCCGGCGGTGAAGTAGGTGATGAGGCCCAGGAGCGCGTACGCGGCGCGGACCAGGACGGCCAGGCCGCCTTCCTCGACGCCAGCGGCCTCCAGGAACTCGGCGCGGTCCTCTGGCGCGAGCTCGACGAGCTGCGCTTCCAACTCGGCGGAAACGACGACCGACCCGGCGCCTTCCGTCTTCGCGTGCTCGGCCACCTTCTCGGACATCGCGTTGCCATCTGGCAGGTTGTCCTCGGCCACGTTCGCGGCGTAGAGGACCGGCTTGGCCGTGAGCAGGAACGAGCCCTGCAGGATCACGCCCTCCTCCTTGGTGACCTCCAGCGTGCGCGCGGGCTTGCCGTCGGAGAGGTGCGCCTCCATCCGCGCGAGGAAGTCGGCCTCCGCCTTGGCGCTCTTGTCGCCGGTCTTGACCGCCTTGGCCACACGCTGGTGCCCCTTCTCGACCGTCTCCAGGTCTTTCAGGATCAGCTCGGTCTCGATCGTCTCGATGTCGCGCAGCGGATCGACGGAGCCCTCGACGTGGACCACGTTGGGGTCCTCGAAGCAGCGGACCACGTGGACGATGGCGTCCACCTCGCGGATGTGCATCAGGAACTTGTTGCCGAGCCCCTCGCCCTTGCTCGCGCCCGCGACGAGCCCCGCGATGTCCACGAACTCGATGGTTGCGGGAAGGGTCTGCTTGCTGCCCGCCAGCTCCGCCAGCCGGTCCAGGCGCGGGTCCGGCACGGCCACGACGCCCACGTTGGGCTCGATGGTGCAGAACGGGAAGTTGGCCGCTTGCGCTCCCGCGTCGGAGAGCGCGTTGAAGAGCGTGGACTTGCCCACGTTGGGGAGCCCGACGATGCCGACGCGGAGTGCCATGTTCAGATGCGGAAAGGGGAAAGCAACGGTGCGCCTCTGGCGCCAGAGGCCGATTCTAGACTCGCGAGGGCCGCGAGGGGGCGCGTTCGCGGTGAAATGGACGCGCCGCGATGGGGCGCCCCCTGAACGAGCGCGGCTGTAGGTTGCGGGATGCGCCGCCTCGGTCTCCTGCTCCTCTTGCTGTCTCTCAGCTCGGCCTCTGGCGGCGTCCTCGCGCCAGAGGCGCAGGTCCTCCCCACGCCCCCGCCTCGGGACGGCGTGCCGCCGCCCATCGACCCTGTGGACGAGGAACTCGACCCGCCGCGGCCCGACCCTGTCCCGCGCCTGTCGTCCAGCCCCCGGCTCTACGGCGGCCCCGCACTCGGCCCCGGCCTCTTTGGCGCCTACGCCGCGCCGCAGCTCAACGTGTTCACGCAAGAGGCTGCGCTCTACATCGACTACGACCCCAAGTTTACCGGCCAGGGCGGGCAGCTCCGCCTCGGGCTGGGCGTCGGGGGCAGCATCCGCCTGCTACAGGTCTTAGAGATCGTCGGCGACTTCGACGCCGACCGGATCGACCTCGACGCCGGCGTCCGCGTCGGCCCGGCGTTCGACATCCCGTTCTTTTCCCCGACGGGCGAGCAGCGCACGCGCGCGTTCAGCGTCCTGTTCGATCCGTTCGTGCGCGGGCAGGTCCGACTGGGCTCCAACCGCGTCGTGTTCGCGGAGGTGGGCGCGAGCGAGCCGGCCATCCGCGGCGGGCTATCGCTCGGTATCGGCGGCTGACCACGCGCCTGCAACGCGGCGGCTCTGGCGCCAGAGGCCTCTGGCGCGTGCGCTCAGCGCGCGACGGTAAAGGTGTGCCGCTCGCTGTGCTCGCCGGCCTGGAGCCGCACCAAATACCGGCCAGACGGCCAGACGGACGTGGAGAGATCAATGGCGGCCTCGCGGGCAGAGGCCTCGCGGCTCACGCTCGTTATGCGCCGGCCGAGCGCATCGTACACGTCCAACGTGAACGAGCCGGGGACGGGGAGCGTGAACGAGAGCCGCGCGGACGTGCGGGCCGGGTTGGGATGGCTGGTGAGCGCCAGAGGCGCGGGCTCTGGGGCGCTCGGCGTGCTCACGGAAAGCTGGAGGCCGGTGGCGCGCCACGCTTCGGTCTGCCCGCTCGGGTTTCTGCCGTACCCGACGATGGTGGTCCCGTCGTCGGAGATCTCGTAGGCGAGGCTGAGCTTCCACCCGCTCAGGTTCAGGCCGTAGTCGTCCTCTAACATCTCCTGGATACTCCTCATGCCTCCCTCTTCCGTCCAGAGGAACGCCCGGTACCCCTGCGGCTCGGCCTCGCTGTAGCCGACCACGGCTGATCCGTCGGACGAGACCGCGAGGGCGACGGAGTGGAAAAAGCTCCCGGGGAGGTCGCCGAGACCAACCATGCCGCTTTCTTCCGTCCAGCGAAACGCTTCGATTCCGTCGTCTGATTGGCCCCAGCCCGCGAGCACGTCGCCAGAGGCCGACGCGGAGTAGACGACCGAGAAGTACGTCCCGCCCGGCAGGTCGCCGAGCCCCACCATGCCTTCCTCTACCGTCCAGCGGAACGCTTCCGGGCCGTTCTCGGATTGGCTGATCCCTCCAATCACCCGTCCATCGGGCGAGATGCTGTAGGCCTGGGAGTAGAAGAAGCCCCCCGGCAAGTCCCCCAGGCCCATCATCCCGTCGTCTTTGGTCCACCGGAACGCTTCAAACCCCTTGTCCCCGTTGCTCTCCCCCACGACAACCACGCCATCGGCGGTCATGGCCGTGGCGCGGGAGAAGAAGAAGCCGCCCGGCAGGTCCCCGATGCCGACCATTCCGTTGGCGTCGGTCCAGACGAAGGCCTCTGTTCCGTTTGCGGATGCGCTCTGCCCCGCAACTATGCCTCCGTCCGCCGAGACCGCATCGGCGCGAGAGGCGAACGCGCCACCGGGCAGATCCCCCAACCCGATCATCCCGCCGCCTTCCGTCCACAAAAACGCCTCGTCCCCGCTGGACGATGAGCTTTCCCCGACGACGACCGAACCCTCTGCGGAGACGGAGTAGCCCTTGGAGTCAAAAGCGCCTCCCGGCAGATGCCCCAGCCCTTTAAACGACGCCTCTTGCGCCTGAGAGGCCGGAAGAACGGCCAGGGCCATCAGGCACCCGAGCAGGGCTACCGCTGCGGTTGGTGGGCAGGATCGATGCATGGCATGGTCTCTCGTGGGTGACGGTAGAGCGAAAGTACAGGGCGGAATGGCCGCACAAATAGGCCCCACCCCCATTCCTCGGCTTCACGTTCCGGGCCTCTGGCGCCAGAGGCCACCCCGCTAGCTAGTGCTCCCTACCGCTGGTACGGGACCGATATGAACTCCCGCTCTGGGAGCCGCACCGCCGTCAGCTTCCCCAGGTCCGGCCGGTGCGCGTAGACGGCGCCGGTGTCGATGGCGATGAGCATCTCCTCCGAGAGAGGCTGCGAAACGGGCGTATGCCCGCACACGACGGGGATGTCCCACGCCGAGAGGTCCGCGTTCAGGTGCTTCCGCGTCCACAGCACCACGTCGGGGTTCGGCTCCTCTAGCTGCTCCTCGATGGACTCGCCGGGAAGGAAGCCTGCGTGGACGAACGCGAAGCCGTCGATCTCGGCCGCGAGGACGGTCGCGCGGTAGAACGCGAAGTGCTCCGGGGGAACGCGGGTGTCCGGGTAAGACATGAGCGTTTCCAGGCCGCCGTTGGCGCTCCAGAGGTCGTAGGCGCCAGGCTTGGCGTCGGCCCAGTCCAGCAGCATCTGGTCGTGGTTGCCGCGGATAAACGTGCAGGCCGGGCCGTCGCCAGAGGCCGCCGCATCGCGGAGCGCCATCATCCGCTCGATCACACCGTAGGAGTCCGGCCCGCGGTCGATGTAGTCGCCGATAAACACGACGTGGTCCTCTGGCGTGAGGGCGAGGCGGTCCAGCAGCGCGTCGAGCGTGCCGAGGCAGCCGTGGATGTCTCCGATTGCGTACAGCGCCACGTCTGTCGGCTACTCGCCCGTCTTGGTGCTCGTGTTGATGAGCCCACGGCCTTTCTTGGATAGGCGGTCGGTCTCGCGCAGTTCGTTCAGGATCGCGTCCAGCACGCCGTTGACGAAGCTGGGGCTCTTCTCGCTGCCGAAGATCCGCGCGAGGTCCACGGCCTCGTTGATGGTCACCTTTGGCGGGATGTCGTCAAAGTGGATCATCTCCGCGACGGCCATGCGCAGAACCAGCCGGTCCGTAAGCGCGAGGCGCGAGATCTCCCAGTTCTGGACGTGCTTGTCCAGGAGCGCGTCCGCTTCCTCGCGGACGTCCAGGCCCCGGAGGAGGAGCTTCTCCGCGAAGCGGATATAAGTCTTCTCGCCCTTGAAAATGGGCCGGATGAGCGTGTTCAGGATGTGCTCTACCGAGTCCCCGCTGACCTCTTGCGCGTAGAGGGCTTGAAGGACGCGCTCGCGAACCTGGCGACGAGTGCTCATGAGAAGAGAGAGAACGAAAGCGAGGGAGAAGAACCCCGCCGAAGCGGGACAGCGAAGATAGACCGCCGCCGTCCGCGCCTAGGGGGAAGAGGCGGAGAAGCGGGGCCCTGGCGTTGCCGGGCGTAGGGTCCGTGTCGCCAGCGCGGCGCGCCAGAGGCCAGCGGCGGGACGTACGGAGTTAGGTCCGCCAGCGGCGAGGGTCTAGAGGCGAAACGCCGCGCTCTCTGTGCCGCTCTCCCCGCCCCCTCCCCCGCTCCGGTTCGCCGCGCGCCCCGCGTTTGTGGCTGCGGTCGCGTTCGGGCTCGGGGTTGTGGCCGCGGAGGCCGTGCCGGCGTCCAGGCCTCTGGCGTGGTTGGGGGCGGTCGGCGCGTGCGCGCTCTTCGCGGGGGCATACGCGTGGCGCTCCCGCCAGAGGCTGGTGACGCTACGGCCTCTGGCGATTGCGGCGGCGGCCCTCGCGGCCGTGTTCGCCCTCGGCGCGGGGCGGATGGCGGCGTGGAGCACGCTCCCGCCGGATCACATCGCGCACGCAGCGGCGCGGGCAGTGGAGGCGGAGGACCCCGACATCACGCTCTGGGGCACGGTCGAGGCCGAGCCGACGCGCCGGGCCTCTGGCGTGGCGCTCATTGTGCGTGCGGATTCGGCGCTGCGAGGCACACGCGCCCAGCGCGTGCGGGGGTTGGTGCAGGTCACGCTCTCGATCCCACGGGCGAACCCGTGGAGCGGCGAACTCCCGCCCACGCCCGTCTACCCCGCGCTCCACACCGGCGACCGCATCGCGATCGCGGGCGCGCTCGGGGTCGCCAGAGGCCGGAGAAACCCGGCGGACTTCGACTACCATCGCTTTCTGGCGCAGCGCGGCATCCACGCCACTCTGCGCGCCTCTGGCGCCGAGTCCGTCGCCTTCCTCGCGCCGTCCGCCTCCGTTCCAACGCGGTTCGCGAACGCGCTCCGCCAGAGGATCCGCCGCGCGATGGGGGCGCACGTGGTCTCGCCAGAGGCCCGCGGCGTGCTGGGGGCGCTGCTTCTGGCGGACCGGAGCGGGATCTCGGACGACACGCGCGAGGCGTTCGTGCAGGCGGGACTGGTGCACCTACTCGCCGTGTCGGGCCTGCACGTGCTGCTGGTGGGCTTCGTGCTGTACGGACTGCTCGGGCCGCTGCTCGGGAGGCTCGGCGTGGGCTGGCGAGCGCGGGAATGGAGCCGATCGCTGTTCACGTTCGCGCTCTTGGCGGCGTACGTGCTCGTCACCGGTGGCGCGATCCCCGTTGTGCGCGCGTGGGTGATGGCGAGCGTCGTGCTGGCCGGCCGCGCGCTCGAAAAGCCGTTCGACACGCTCAACACGCTGGGCGTAGCCGCGCTCGTGCTGCTGTTTATCCGCCCCGCCTCGCTTTTCGAGGTCGGCTTCCAGCTCTCTTTCGCGGCGGTCGGCGCGCTCGCCACGCTGACCCCTCTGGCGACCCGCCTGCTCCGCGCGCACGTCCCGGCGCGCGTTCTCGCTAGAGGCGGCGTGACGTGGGCAACGGAGATGACGCTGGCCTCTGGCGCCGCCACGCTGGGGACGGCGCCCGTGCTGCTGGTCCACTTTGGGCGCGTGCCGCTGGCGGGGCTGCTGCTCAACCTTGCCGCGATCCCCCTTACCGCCACGGCGCTCGGAGCCGGACTGCTCACGGCGCTCGCCGCGCCTCTGGCGCCCGTTGCCGACGTGTTCGGCGCGCTTGCGAACACCGCAGCGCTGGGCTTGCTCTGGACGAGCGAGATCGGCGCCAGAGGCCTGGGGCTGTTCTCCGTCGAGCGGTTCGTGACCGACGGACTCGTAATGGCGGCGATGGCGGCCGGTTTGGCTGCGCTCGCGTTGTGGCTGCGGCCGCGCGCGCGGTGGCGGATGGCGCTCCTCGCGCTCGGGCTCGTCGTCCTCGCGGGGTGGCGCGGGGTCGCCAGAGGCGAGGGCCGCCCGGCGCTGGATGCGGTCTTTCTCGACGTGGGACAGGGCGACGCCACGCTCCTCTCGTTTCCAAGTGGCGCGCATGTCCTGATTGACGCCGGCCCGGCCACGCCCACCTGGGACAGCGGCGCGCGGACGGTTCTCCCCCACCTCGCGCGCTACGGCATCCGTCGGCTGGACCTCGTGATTGCCACCCACCCGGACGCCGATCACACGGGCGGCCTGCCGTCCGTTCTCCAAGAGGTGGAAGTCGGGCGGCTTGTCCACAACGGCGTCCCGCGCGAGGACGGCCCGTGGGCCGAAACGCTTCGGATCGCGGACTCGCTTGGCATCGCGCAGCACGTCGCCGCCGCAGGAGACACGCTCGCCATCGGGCCTCAGGCACGTATCCACGTTCTCGCGCCCGGCCCGCAAGCGCTGGCCTCTGGCGACGCCAACGAGGGCTCGGTCTCGCTGCTCGTGCGGTTCGGCGAGACCGACCTACTGCTGACGGGTGACGCGGAAACGACCTCAGAGGCCGAAATGCTGGCGACGTACGGCTCCCTGCTCCGCGCCGAGGTCGTCAAAGTGGGCCATCACGGCTCTCGCACGTCCTCCACACCGCGCTTCGTGGAGGCCGCGAGCGCGGCGCCAGAGGCCGGGGGCGGCACGCGGTGGGCCGTCGTCTCCGTCGCGGAGCGCAACCGGTACGGCCTGCCGGACGAGGAGCCTCTGGCGCGGTGGGCCGCCAGAGGCGCCGGCGTGCTCTCCACGGCGGACCTCGGAGCGGTCTGGCTGCGTTCAGACGGCCGAGACCTCTACCCCGTGAAGTGGCGCTGACACCGCCCGGCGCGACCCTTGGGAGACCGCGCGAAAGCCCGGCACCACCCATCGGAAGCGCTTCCGGCGCCTCTATATTCTGGCAGCCGCTCGGCTCAGCAGGCCATCACCCAGCCCGCCGCGCCGAGCGGCCCCGTTCCCTGATTCCCCTTCCCCCCATCCCATGGAGAACCCCCGCATCTGGTTCGACGGCAAGCTCGTGAACCACGAGGACGCGACCGTCCATGTCCTCTCCCACGTCCTTCACTACGGCTCGTCCGTCTTCGAGGGGATCCGGTGCTACAAAACCGACAAAGGCTCGGCCGTTTTCCGCCTCCGCGAGCACATGCGCCGCTTGGTGGACTCCGCCAAGATCCACCGGATGGAGATCGACTACGACCTCGACACGCTCTGCGACGCCGTCGTAGAAACCATCGAGGACAGCGGCCTGGACGCCTGCTACATCCGGCCGCTCACCTTCCGGGGGCACGGCAAGATGGGCGTCAACCCGCTCAACAACCCCGTCCGCACCATTATCGCGGTTTGGGAGTGGGGGCAATACCTCGGGCCGGAGGCCTTGGAGAACGGCGTGGACGTGCAGGTCGCCTCGTGGAGCCGCCCGGCGCCCAACACCATCCCCGCGATGGCAAAGGCAGGTGGCAACTACATCGGCTCGTCGCTCATCAAGATGGACGCCATCAAGAACGGGTTCGCCGAGGGCATCGCGCTGACCGTGGACGGCTACCTCTCCGAGGGCTCGGGCGAGAACCTGTTCATCATCCGCGACGGCGTGATCCACACCCCACCCGCGGCCTTCTCCATCCTGCCGGGCATCACTCGCGATAGCATCATCACCATCGCGCGGGAGCGCGGTTACGAGGTGCGCGAGGTGGCCATGCCCCGCGAGGCGCTCTACATCGCAGACGAGGTGTTCTTCACCGGCACGGCCGCCGAGGTCACCCCCGTCCGCTCCGTGGATCACCACGTCGTCGGCGGAGGCACGCGCGGCCCCATCACGACCGAACTGCAGACGGCGCTCTTCGACGTGCTGCACCGCGGAGAGGACTCCCACGGCTGGCTCCGCTTCGTCGGAGACGCTGCGCCAGAGGCCTCTGGCGACGGCGTCGCGAGCGGCACGAAGTCGCCCGAGGTCAACGTGGCCTAGCGCCCGTAGGCCGGATCGTTTCTGCGCGGGGCGCCTCTTCGGGGGCGCCCCGCGTGCGTGAGGGGCCCTACCTTCACCGACCCTCACCCGGCCGACGCATGACGATCCGACTCGCGCCTCTGGCGCTCGTGCTTCTCCTCACCCCTCTCGCCTCCACCGCCCAGACCGACCTCGACGGCTCCGCAACGCCACGGCAGGGGACCCTCCGAGCGTCCTCCGCGACTCCGGCGGTGTTGGACATCCAGATCGCGCCAGAGGCCGAGAACCCGGTCGCGGACTGCCCCGGCTACTTCAC
This sequence comes from Rubricoccus marinus, assembly GCF_002257665.1. Classification (NCBI taxonomy): domain Bacteria; kingdom Pseudomonadati; phylum Rhodothermota; class Rhodothermia; order Rhodothermales; family Rubricoccaceae; genus Rubricoccus; species Rubricoccus marinus. The sequence continues at coordinate 3,540,667 of NZ_MQWB01000001.1, forward strand.
GCTCGGCGCTCCAGACGCCGTAGTGGACTGGGAGGGCGGCGGCAGCGCTCTCCGGGTCTGGGTCCGCTCCGCTCTGGATGGCGTGCTGATCGTGCAGGCACCGACTGGCGAGACGCTCTGCGAGGACGACACCGACGGCGTGCAGCCCGCCATCCAGATCGGGCAGGCGCAGGCGGGCCGCTACGCCGTCTGGGTGGGCGCGTTCACGCCGACGACCGACGCCTCGCCAGCGGCGACGCTGTACGCCGGCCCTCCGCCGCCAGAGGTCTCGCTTCAGGAGCCGGGCGCCTCCACGGCTCGTCTTGAAATGGAGGACAGCGACCTCACGCTCGCGGAAGAGAGCCGCTCTATGAACACCGCGGTCGCGGCTCTCGGCTTGCCCGACCGCTGCATGGGCTTTATCGGAACGGCTCCGATGGCGGTCGTAAGCGGTGACGGCCCCTACACCGTTACGGCGTCCTCCAGCGCGGACCTTGTCCTCGCCATCCGCACGGCCTCTGGCGACTGGCTGTGCGACGACGACAGCGGCCCAGACAAGGACCCAGCGGTCTACATCACGGCTGCTGGCGAGCACACCGTCTGGGTCGGCACGTTCCGCGGGCACGCCCGTGGCGAGGCGCCAGAGGCCGGGCTCCGCGTAACGCGAGAGACCGTCGTGGAGGACCAGCTCCCCATTCTGCCCCCTCCCCCGCCACCAGCCGAGCGGGTGTACTTCTCCGAGGGCTCCTACACGCCGATCGACCTCACCTCGCGCGGCTTCCCCGTGCCTCTGGCGACGCAGAGCGAGATGGCGCAGGTGAACGTCACGGCGATGGGCGAGACCGCCAACCCCATTTCGGGCGCCGCCTGCGCGGGCTTTATCCCCGAGTCGGCCTCGGCCACGATCGAGTTCGGCGGCGCAGGGCCGCTCACGATCACCGCGGAAACCCAGAGCGGCGACCTCGTGATGGTGGCCAAGACGGCCTCTGGCGACTGGTTCTGCAGCGATGACGCCAGCGGCCAGGACCCCGCCATCGAGATCGCCAACCCCGGCGGAGACGTGATGGTCTGGGTCGGCACGTTCTCCCAAGGCGACGAGGCTCCAACGGTTCTGACGGCGCACCGTGCGGAGTTGATCGACGTGCTGCCTGAGGAAGAGCAGATCTACGACGACTACCTGGAGATCATGGAGGGCGGCGTCGCGTCGTATTCCAGCGGCACGTACTCCGGCTCCGGCCTTTCGCCAGAGGCCGACGCTCCATCGCTGACGCTCGGCGCGGAGTCCAGCGTGGGAGTGGGCGGCACGGTGTCTACCCCCGTCTCGGGCGACGCGTGCGCAGGGTTCATCTCGGCGGCGCCCTCAGCGGTGGTCGCTGCAGGCGACGGCACACTGGCCTTCTACGCCTCTGGCGAGGAGGACCTCACGATGACCGTCCGCACGCCGAACGGCGACTGGTTCTGCAGCGACGACCACATCGGTCTGGACCCAGGCATTGAGGTGTCCTCTGGCGGCGACGGGATGTATGCGATCTGGCTCGGCACCTTTACGCCGCTCCAGACGCCCTCGGCGGCGCGGCTCATCGTGGAAGAAGGCTCGCTCCGCTCCACGCGCTAGCAACGAGCGCTTTTGCGCGCACACAACCGTACCGTCGCGCCGTCTGGGCTGGCAACATCCACCCGCGGCGCGGCGTTTGCATACCTCAAGGATCACCCCTTCCCCCGGAGACCATGCAGACGCTACTACGACTCTCGACCCTCGCGCTTGCGCTTGTGCTCACCACCGGTAGCGCGCTCGCGCAGCCGGACCGCAACGGATCGCCCGCCGTGACGATGAGCGTCAGCGGCGACGCCGTCGCCTCCTCTCCCGTGCAGGCGGGCGGCAATGACCGCGTGGCCGTGCAAGGCAGCGGATGCTCGGGCTTCATCACCAACGCCACGCCGACCGCCGCCGTTACGTGGAGCGGCAGCGGCGCCCTCTCCATCTACGCGACCTCCGCTGGCGACGCGACGATCGTGATTTCGGACCCAGATGGCCGCTGGCACTGCAGCGACGATGCCGACCGCAGCAACGCCAACCCGGCCATCACATTCGCGCAGGGCAAAGCCGGCAAGTACCTCGTCTGGGTCGGCATGATCGACGCGGGCAAGGCCAGCGCGACGCTCAAGGCCAAGAGCGGCCAGCCCGCCTGGTAGCCTCTGGCGTGGCGCTCTCGCGCTTCGCACGCATGCAAACGCCTCTGGTGACCTGATGTCGCCAGAGGCGTTTTTCTGTTCTAGCGTTTCTGCCTACTGCGCTCCGGTGAGAACCACGAAGTCGTCGGTGCCCATCTCGGGAACGGCACCAGAGGCCGGAGCCATGGTCACAACGAGGATGCGAGCCTGAGACGCGAGGCGCCGGACGTGCTCGGGAATGCCGAGTCCGCCCGCGCTGTGGAAGCTGCCGTTGACGTGGACCGCCAGAGGCTGCTCGCCGGCCTGCGCCATCGCGTCCACCATGGCCTGAGCCATCGTGGCGTCGCGGAGGTTTTGAGCGGCCAGCATTCCGTCTACGCTTGGCATCCCAGGGATGGCGCCGTGGCTCCCCATGTCGCCCATGAGCGCGGTGAACTTCGTCGCCAGCAGCTCAGACGGCGGCGCGACGGGGGCCGGCATCGTGGCCCGGGCCTCTGGCGAGAGCGCGTCGAGCGCGTCGACGCTGCCCTCGCGCGAGACGAGGCTGACGTAGCGCTTCGGCGCGTTTGTACCCACGACCGGGATCCCGTTCGTGATGGAGAACTCCACGAGCGGGCGGTAGTCGCGGGCGTAGTTGGGCCACGGGCGAGACGCCGCGGTCATGTCTTGTTCGCGGATCACGCCCGAGGCGTACTCGTCCAGCACGCCTTGCACGTCGGTCTCGAACATCTCCATGCCGAGCACCACGCCTCTGGCGCCGCCGTAGCGCTCGTGGAGCGCGCGGAGGATGTGGAGCTGGACGACGTGGCCGAGCGAGTCGTCGTGGATCTCGCCGAGGAAGACCACGTCCGCATCGGCTGCGGCGTTGACGATGTCACCAAGCGTAACGGCATGACCGTCGCGCGAGGTGACGGCCACAGACCCCGCGAGCGAATCGGGGGTCTGGGCGTGCGCGGCCATGGCGCTAGAGGCGAGGATCAGGAGAGCGAGGAGGCGTTTCATGCGTCGTCGTCGGTTTTGCGACGGCGCGAGCGCGAGCGGCTGCGCTTCTTCTTGGGTGCCTCGTCGTCTGCACCGTCATCGTCGTTGCGGCGGCTCGTGGTCTCGTCGTCGCCAGAGGCCTCTGGCGCGTCGTCCTCATCGCGGGCGCGCGTGTCCTCCCGGTCGTCGTCGTCGTCGTGGTCGCGGCGGCGCTTGCGGGAGCGGGGCTTCTCGTCCCCGTCCTCATCGCGGCGGCGCTTTTTGCGGGGCTTCTCGTCCTCGCCAGAGGCGTCGTCGGCCTCTGGCGCGGGCGTGACCTCGTGGAGGCTCTGGCGGTAGGCGTCGTCCAGGAGCATCGCGAGGATCTCCGGGTTGTCCTCCTCCACGAGCTGCCGGGCGACGGAGATGAAGCGCGCGGCGCGCTCCACGTCCATCGCGGAGCGGTCGCGCATGCGGTCCTCCAGGCGGTTCGTCAGGCGCTCGCCGACGCGGCGGCCCAACTCGTCGTCCGTCGGAAGCTCGCGCGTCTCGATCGGGATGTCGTACTTCTTGATGAGGTCCGCGATGGCCGTCCGCTCGTGCGCGGCGAACAGCGTGGTGGACGTGCCGCTCTTGCCTGCGCGGGCCGTGCGGCCGGAGCGGTGCACGTAGTACTCCTTGTCCTGCGGGATGTCGAACTGGAAGACGTGGCTGAGGTCGCTCACGTCGATGCCTCTGGCGGCGACGTCGGTCGCGACGAGGATGCGGAGCTTGCCGGCGCGCAAGCGGCCCATCACCTTTTCGCGGGCCTTCTGCGTGAGGTCGGACGAGATGCCATCGGCGTCGTAGCCGAAGTTCTGCAGGAACGTCGCGAGGTACTCCACCTGCCGCTTCGTGTTGGCGAAGACGATGGCGGAGGACGGGTTCTCCCACTCGATCAGCTTGGCGAGCGCGCGGTCTTTCTCCATCGGCGGGACCTCGACGGCGTAGTGCGTCATCATGTCCACATGGATGCGTCCGCCGGCGGGCGCGAGGAAGACGGGATCGGTCAGGAACTCCCGGCCGACGCGCTGCACCTGGTAGGGCATCGTGGCGGAGAACATGGCCGAGACGCGCTCCTTGGGCAGGAAGCGCTTGAGCTTGCGCATGTCCGGGTAGAAGCCCATGCTCAACATCTCGTCGGCCTCGTCCAGCACGAGCATCTTGAGCCCGTCCAGGCGGAGCGTGCGGCTCTCGATGTGGTCCAGCACGCGGCCGGGCGTGCCGATCACGACCTCGACGCCGGCCTTGAACGCCTCGATCTGCGGGCCGTACGACGTGCCGCCGTAGACGGCGACGGCGCGGACGCGCTCGTCCTCTGGCGCGGCGGCGTTCATCTTCTCAAACTCGCCGTGGATCTGGCGGGCCAGCTCGCGGGTCGGGCAGAGCACGAGCGCCTGCGTGACGCCGGCGTCGGGGTCCAGCATGTCCAGCATGGGCAGCAGGAAGGCGCCGGTCTTGCCGGAGCCCGTCCGGCTCTGCACGACCACGTCGCGGCCGTCCAGCGTGTGCGGGATCGCCTGCGCCTGAACGGGCATCAGCGATTCCCAGCCGAGCGCCTCAACGCCCTCACGGACGGTATCGGGCAGCGAGTCCAGCGTGGCGAGCGGCGCGTCCTCGGCCGGGTCCTCGAAAGGCGTCTGGGTGGGGTTGTCCTCTTTGCGCTGCTTCTGGGCAGTGCTCGTGAGGTCGATCTGAAGGGCGTAGGCCAAAGGTCTTGGAGAATGCGGGATGTCTCGCCAGAGGCTCGGGCCTCGCGGGACTGAAACGACCGCGCACCTCTGTTTTCTCGTGGACGCGGCCAGCGATGGTTCAGGATACACGCGGCTCTCGCGTCCGGTTGCTGCGCGCGGCTCTCTTCCGCAGAGTTTCCCGGCGCGCCGGCTCGCCAGAGGCTACTCGCGGCGCTGGCCTCTGGCGCCAGAGGCTAGAGGCCGATTCGGAGGCCGACCGTTGGAACGGTCTCGCCTGTTGGCGCCCGGTGCGCAGACGCAGACGCGGTGTACCCCACAACGGACCCCGCAGCCGCCCCCGCCGTGTAGGCGAGAAACCCGAGTCCAGAAACGAGCAAGCCGTCCGTAATCAACGGATCTGGATCGTCATCTCCCCGACTCCTGCTGCGCTCCATCTGAAACCCGATCTCCACCAAGACGAGGCCAGGAACGACGCCGAGCGCGGCCCCGCCCACAGCGCCCAGCAGCGTTCCATCTTCTCCCAACGCCTGGCCCATCGCGTAGACGGCCGTTCCGCTGACGGCGGGAAGCGCGAGCGCCGGCACGATGGACTCCGCCCCGACGCTCAGCGCTACCGTGCCGACCGACGCGGCGACGCCCGTAGCAATCAGCAAGAGCCTATTTCCAGAACTGCGGGAAACGACGAGCGCGATGCCCCCTTCCCCTTCTACTTGCTCATGAGAGACGCTCGCGCCAGCCTCGGGCAGCACGAGCACGCTTTCGAGCAGCCCACCAGAGGCCTGACCCACCGCCTCTGACGAAAGGCTGCTCCGCTCGCCAGAGGCGTCTGCAAGATGCTTGGGGTGAACGGAACCCGCCTCTTGCGCTAGGGTCGGCGCGGCAACGAACAGGAAAGCGAGCAGAGCGAAACGCATGTCACGGGCGGTTGAAGGGTCCGCAAGCTATACCGCCCGTGAACCCGTTCCTGACCATCTACATCGCCATCCCGCCGTCCACGTGGAGCGTGTGGCCGGTGACGTACGTGGACGCGTCCGAGAGCAGGAAGAGCACCGCCGCCGCGATGTCCTCGGGTTGGCCGAGCCGCTTGAGCGGGATCTGCTCCTTCATGTGCCCGGTCACGTTCTCGCCCAGATCCGCCGTCATGTCGGTCTTGATGTAGCCGGGCGCGACCACGTTGGCACGCACGCCGCGTCCGCCCAGCTCGCGCGCCAGGCTCTTGGTGAACCCGATCAGTCCGGCTTTGCTCGCGGCGTAGTTGGCCTGCCCCGCGTTGCCCGTTACGCCCACAACCGACGAGATGGTGACGATGCTTCCGGCGCGCTGCTTCATCATCGGGCGGTAAGCCGCCTTGCAGACGTGGAACGCGCCCGTGAGGTTGGTCGAGATCACGGCCTCCCAGTCCTCTGGCGTCATGCGGATCATCAGCCCATCGCGCGTGATCCCGGCGTTGACGACCAGCCCGTCGATCTGCCCCCACGCATCCACGACGGACTGCACGGCGCCAGCGGCCTGCTCGGGATCGCCGGCGTCGGCCTGGATGGCGAGGGCGCGCTCGGCTCCGCCGAGTTGCTCGGCGAGGGCGTTGGCGGTCTCGGACGACGAGCGGTAGGTAAACGCCACGCGGGCGCCGGCGCCAGAGGCGGCTTCGACGATGGCGCGGCCGATGCCGCGGGTGCCGCCGGTGACGAGGACGGTCTTGTCGGTGAGGTCGAGGGTCATGGGTGAGATGCGTGGGTCGGGATGCGGTGGGCCTCTGGCGCCAGAGGCCAGAGGACGCCGGGAAGCTACCGGCTCTGCGCCACTCCGGAGGCTTCAGAGCGGGCCTTGACGACGGCCAGGATGTTTTGCTGGATGTCGCGCATGAACAGGTCGGTCCAGAGCCGGGTGTAGCCGTTGAAGCGGGTTTCCAGCCGGTGCGTGCTCGCCAGGCGCAGCCGCACGCGCTCGCGCCCGGCCTCTGGCGCCAGAGGCTCGATGACGTAGCGGCCGTCGAGCACGTCGAAGTAGGGGCCGCCCACGGCGACGTGCGTGTCGAAGGTGGTCGGCGGCACGTCCTCGGCGGAGATGGTGAACGCGAGCGCGCGGTTCTCCTCCCACTCCGTCACGGTCTCGATGAACACGACGCCGCCCTCAAAGGACGCGTGGCGGACCGACCCGACGCCCGTGCCTTCGAGCCGCGCGGCGATGGGCCGAGGGAATCCGATTTGGTGCGCGAAGCTGGGACCTAGCTCCTCTGGCGTGATCGGCGCGACCTCGCGGATCTGCTCCCAAACCTCCGCCGCGCTCGCGTCGATCTCGATCTCGTCCTCCACGACGCGCGTGTGGACGGGCGTCGGCAACGCGCCCTCGCCAGGAGCCAACAGGAACGGCACGATGGCGACGCCCGCGAGCATGAGCGGATGACGCCGGTTCTCAACACGTCGCGTCATCCCGGCAAGCATGCCACCCACGCTTGCGAACACGAAAAAGATGGGCCCCCAGACAACGATGCAGATCAGACCCTCCCACGCCAGCACCATCGCGCTCACAAGTGTGAGAAGTGCAGACGTGATGGGCACGCCGAGCCACGCGCTCCAGCTTCTGGTGCCGGGTAGCGTGTATACCGAGACGAACCCAACGACGACTGGCACGACGAAAATGAACGTGAACGACATCACCCCGATGGCGTCTCCTAAAGGCTCCCAGCCGAACACCAGCCTCGCGAAGAGGCCGTACGCCAGGCCGAGCGCGACCGAGTACAGAGCCGTCTTTCGCGGCAGGCCGAGGATCTGCCTAGCCGTCTCGCCAAAGGCCTCAGGCGGGGGTGTGGCCTCTGGCGGAGCGTCGTGTTCCATCTGGAAAGGGGCGTGGAGCGCGCAAACGTACCGAGCCGCAGAACCGCGCGCCTCTAGCGCCAGAGTCTCAGACCGCGAGGGCTTCGATCTCGTCGGCGGTTCCGGCCGTAGCGGTCTCCGTCTGCCGCCCGAGCGAGCGCTTCGCGAGTCCCGCGAGCACCTTGCCCGCACCGACCTCGACGAACCGCGTCACGCCAGCGGCGCCCATCGCCTCCATCGTTTGGGCCCAGCGGACCGGCGCGGTGAGCTGCTCCAAGAGCCTCTGGCGGATGACTTCGGGGTCGGTCGTCGGCTCAGCGGTGACGTTGAGCACGACCGGCACGGACGGCGCTGAGAGGTCGAGCGTTTCGAGCGTGGCCGCGAGGCCTTCGCGAGCGAACTCCATCAGCGGACTGTGGAAGGCACCGCTTACCGGGAGCGGGATCACGCGCCGCGCGCCCGCCTCTTGCGCCATCGCGCCGGCACGCTCCACCGCCTCGCGGTCGCCCGAGATCACGATCTGCCCCGGGTCGTTGTAGTTCGCCGCGACGACGTCGCCCTCGCCAGCGCCAGAGGCTTCGGCGCAGACGCGCTCCAGGTCGGCGGCGTCCATGCCGAGAACGGCCGCCATCGTGCCGGGGCGTACGTCGCCGGCTTGCCCCATCAGTTCGGCGCGGCGGCGGACCGCCAGAAGCCCATCTTCGAAGCCGACGGCGCCGACGGCTGCGAGCGCGCTCCACTCGCCCAGGCTGTGCCCGGCGGCCATGTCGCAGCTCAGGCCTCTGGCGGCGAGCGCGGCGTGGGCCGCGAGGCTGTGGACGTAGAGCGCAGGCTGCGTGATCTCCGTCCGCTTCAGCGTCTCCGCCGCCGTTTCGCCCGTATCGAACATGGCCTCACTAAGCGAGAAGCCGAGAGCCGCGTCGGCGCGCTCGATAACCTCGCGGGACTCAGGAAATCGCTCGGCGAGGTCGGCGGCCATGCCCGCGAACTGTGAGCCCTGGCCGGGGAAGAGGAAAGCTGTCATCGGAGGTGGAAGTCTGAGATGAGAGAATGCCGCCCCGAATGGTCGTCGGCCTCTGGCGCCAGAGGCCTGCGGTCTGCGCCGCTGGCTGGATCTAGGCCGCCTCTGGCGCGCCGTCGTAGGCCCACGTGAGATACGTCGCGCCCCAGGTGAAGCCGCCGCCGAAGGCCGCCAGCACGATGTTGTCGCCCTTGCGGAGCTTGCTCTCCCAGTCCCAGAGGCAGAGCGGGAGCGTGCCGGCGGTCGTGTTGCCGTAGCGCTCGATGTTGAGCATCACCTTCTCGGCCGGGAGGTCCATCCGTTTCCGCGTCGCGTCGATGATGCGGAGGTTGGCCTGGTGCGGCACCAGCCAGTCGACGTTGTCCGCCGTGAGGCGGTTGCGCTCCATGATCTCGGCCGCCGCCTCGGCCATGCCGACAACGGCGCGCTTGAAGACGGCGCGTCCGTCTTGCCGCGCGTAGTGCATGCCGGCCTCCACCGTCGCGTGGGTCGCGGGCCGGAGGCTTCCGCCCGCCTCCATGCACAGGGACTCCGCGCCGGATCCGTCCACGTAGCTGACGGAATCGTGCACGCCGTAGCCCTCCTCGTTTGCCTCCAGCAAAACCGCTCCGGCGCCGTCGCCGAAGATCACGCACGTCGTGCGGTCGGTGTAGTCGATGATGCGGCTCATGGTGTCGCCGCCGATCACGAGGATCCGCTGCGCCTGCCCGCTCTCGATCATGCTCGTCGCCGTCGAGAGCGCGTAGAGGAAGCCCGAGCACGCCGCGGAGATGTCGTAGCCCCACGCGCCAGAGGCGCCCAGGTTGTTCTGCACCAGGCACGCCGTCGCCGGGAAGACCATGTCCGGCGTGATCGTCGCGACGAGGATCACGTCGACGTCCTCGGCGCTGAGGCCGCGCTTGTCGAGCGCCTCTTGCGCGGCGCGGGTCGCCATAAACGCCGTGGCCTTGTTCGGATCGCGGAGGATGCGACGCTCTACGATGCCGGTGCGCGACCGAATCCACTCGTCGTTGGTGTCCACCATCTTCTCCAGGTCGGCGTTGGTGAGCCGGTCTTCCGGGAGATAGGCGCCGACCGCGGTGATGGCGGCTGTTCGGCGGGGGGCCTGAGGCATAGTTAAGCGCTGACGGTATCGGCGGAGGGACGGGCGATGGCCTGCGCGACATGCTCGGTAACGCCCCCGGCCACGAGTTCGGCCGTGTGGGTAACCATGCGCGCGATGGCACGGGCCGACGATCCGCCGTGCCCGATTACGGCGGTGCCGCCTACGCCGAGAAGCGGCACGCCGCCGTAGTTCTCGTAATCGAAGCGGGCGGCCACGCCGCGGAGGATGCTTTTCACGCCAGAGGCCACGTCGGCGCTGAGGCCCTGCTTCTCGATCTCGGTTCCGAACAGGTGGGGCAGGATCGTCGAGAAGCTCTCGCCGAGCTTGAGCATCACGTTGCCCACGAAGCCGTCACAGACGATTACGTCTGCGCCGTGGTGGAATACGTCGCGCCCCTCGATGTTGCCGATAAAGCCGAGGTCGTCCATCTCGCTCAGCCGTTCGAAGGTCTCCTTGACCACCTCGGTTCCTTTTCCTGGCTCCTCCCCCACGTTCACGAGCGCGACGGAGGGGTTCTCTTTGCGCAACGAGTGCTGCGCGAACACGCGGCCCATCGTCGCGAACTGCACGAGCAGGTCGGCGCGGACATCGACGTTGGCGCCCACATCTACGCAGATGCACATGCCGGAGACGGTCGGGAAGTAGCCGGGCAGCGCGGGGCGCAGGACACCCGGCAGACGGCCGAGGATAAACGTCGACGCGGCCATGACCGCACCGGTGTTGCCCGCCGAAGCGAACGCGTCCACTTTGCCAGCTTTGTGTGCGCCCAACCCCACGTGGATTGACGAGTGGGGCTTCCCCTTGAGCGATGCCGACGGGCTCTCGCCCATTCCGATCACCTCTGGCGCGTCGAGGATCTCAATGGCGAGGCCGTCCGCGTTGCGGGAACTCAGCGCTTCTCGCACCTCGGCTTCCCGGCCCACGAGCACAACCTCAAGGGAGCCGTGGGACTCTTGAACGGCCAACACGGCTCCTTCCGCCGTTACGCCAGGGGCATGGTCGCCGCCCATTGCATCCAGGGCGACACGGATCGGCCGTGAGGGCGAGGTCGGCGACATCGAAGCGGAACGGGGACGGGCGGAAGAGGGGCGGTAAGGTACGCTTAGCCCCCTGTAACGACGAACGCCCGTGCAGCCTTCCCGTTCTCACGGGCTCGCTGCACGGGCGTGCGGGCTATGGCCGTGGCGGCCACGCGTGATCGCCAGAGGCCACGCATTGAAGGCCTCGCGCGTTAGTACCGCTCGGTGCGCTCCACGACGGCGCGGCCACGGTAGTGCCCGCAGTTCGGGCAGGCGCGGTGCAGGATTTTATCGCTGCCACAGTTGGAGCACTCCTGCGTCACAGGCAGCGAGCGCACTTTGTACTGGGCGCGGCGGGTAGCGGTGCGGGCCTTGGAGTGGCGGCGCTTAGGGTTTGCCATGAGGCGGGGGAGTTGTCGCGGCGGGCCGCGGGGGTCAAAACGTCAGGAGTCGTCGCCCTCGTCGGGCGGCAGGAGGCGGCGGAGCGCCTCCCAGCGAGTATCGGTCGCGTCCTCTTCCGACTCGCCGAAGCGGGTCTGGATCTCCTGCGCCTCGGCCTCTGGCGAGACGCGGCGGAGCGGGAGCGAGAGAAGGATGGTATCCCGAACGGGCTGGGTGAGGTCAATCACCTGGTCCTGTTCAGGAAACGGGTACACGTCGTCCGCGTCCTCCGCGATGGGGGACGTGGTAAAGAGCACTTCGTGCGTGCCCTCGACCGGTTGCGGATACATGTTCAGCGTGCGGTCACATTCGAGCGTCGCGACGGCACGCGTCACGTACGCCGCGCGAACGCGCCGGTCGTGCATGTCGAGACGGAGCGCGACGACGATATCTTTGAACACCTCGGGGTCGAGGTCCAGATCGGCGGCGGTCGGATCGAGCTCCATCTCATGGAGCCCGTCATCGAAGGGGGCGAGGTCTACCCGGAGCATCGGAATCAAGGAGCAGGTCGAGTCCCGCACGCGTTCGCGCACGGAACCCGGAAGCTAGGCGGGCCACGCCAGAGGCTGCAAGGCATCACGCGATGTTTGATTTCGCCTCGCGAGGCCTTCGCATCCCAGCGCTGTGCACGAGGCGCCAAGCCCACCCCGAAACCGTTAGGAAAGTCGGCGTGGACCTCGCCGCGATCCATAACGGCCCATGGCCACGCAACAGCATCCGGGCGATCCTCAGTGTTTCACATTGCTTCCGGTTGCACCGGTCGCGCCGAGCTCAGTAGACTGCTCTCACGCGGGCGGCGAATACCCGTGGAGTAGCTACCACACTCACTCCGCTATGGGGATGAGACCCCAGCGCGCTTTGCGCTATAGCGGGTTGCGTGGAGAGGGTGTGGATAGCGTAGCATCAAGCACACCACGGCTCCCAGGCCTAAGCGCCTCTGGCGTTGCCACTCTGCTCTTATTGGCGTTTCCGCAATTCGCAAAAAGGTTGGGGGACAACGGGATACACTCTGCTTTCCACATTGTTAGCAAGATGTGGATATCATGCGCTGCCTCTGGCGCCCCGTTCAAACGCTCTCACGAGCCGCCGATTTGGATGTGGATAAGCCCGGATGCGCACCTTACGGAGCCCTCCCTTTGGCGCCGGCTATGGCGGATCTTGGGCTCCCCCTTTTTTCTCTCACCCCCCTAGCGCCGACGCCCAATGAACAGGACCCCCCAAGAGGTCTGGGCAGAGTGTCTCGCGATCATCCGAGACAACATCAGTCGGCAGAGCTACAGGACGTGGTTTGAGCCGCTCCGCGCTGTCGCGCTGAGCATTGAGGACGGGGCGCCGAAGCTCACCGTCCAGCTTCCCAGCCGGTTCTACTACGAATGGCTGGAGGAGCACTACTTCGCGCTGCTGCGCAAGACGATCACGAAAGTGCTGGGGCCGGCGGGCCGGCTCTACTACGATATCGTCATCGAGCGCGAGGACACCGAGGCCGAGCGTCCGGGTGCGTCCATGCAGATCCCGGCGCAGCCCGGCGGTCAGTCCGTCAAGCCGCGGCACTTCCACACGATGTCGCCAGAGGCCCCGCCGCCGCGGCAGCCGCAAGGCCATGCGCCGTACCACCCGGCCGGGACGCCGCCCGCCTCTGGCGGACGCAACGCGCGCTACGGAGGAAACGCCAACGGCCCGACGAGCCCCTTCGCGATCCCGGGCGTGCAGCGGGAGGTGGATCCGCACCTGGACCCCAACTACACGTTCGATCGCTTTATCGAGGGCGACTGCAACCGACTCGCGCGGAGCGCGGCGTGGGCGATCGCCCAGCAGCCGGGCGCGACCTCGTTCAACCCGTTTCTGATCTACGGCGGCGTTGGGTTGGGCAAGACGCACTTGGTGCAGGCCATCGGCAACTACGCGCGGGCGCAGGGCAAAGCGCGGACCGTCCGGTACATCTCGTCCGAGCAGTTCACGTCCGAATTCGTCCGCGCGATCAAGGAAAACGCCGCGGCCGCGTTTGCGCGGATGTACGAGTCGCTCGACATCCTGATCGTGGACGACGTGCAGTTCTTCGGGGGGCGCGAGAAGACGCAGGACCAGTTCTTCCACATCTTCAACGAGCTGCACCAGCAGAAAAAGCAGATCATCCTCTCCTCGGACCGTCCGCCCAAGGACATTGAGGGGATCGAGGAACGCCTGCTCTCGCGCTTTCAGTGGGGCCTCGCGGCCGACGTGCAAGCACCCGAACTGGAGACGCGCATGGCGATCCTCCGCCGCCGCGCCGAAGACGACGGCACGCGCGTCGCCAACGACGTGTTCGAGTACGTCGCCACGCACGTGACCTCCAACATCCGCGAGCTGGAAGGCGCGCTGATCCGCCTGCAAGCGCACGCGGCGCTCCAAGACCGCGAGATCGACCTCGAACTGGCACGCGACGGGCTCCGCGACCTCATCAAAGAGCAGCGCTCGGCGCTCAACATTGAGCAGATCCAGCGCGTGACCTGCGAAGTGCTGAACATCCCCGAGGACCTCGTGCGCGCCCGGACGCGCAAGCGCGAGGTGGTCCAGGCGAGGCAGATCGCGATGTACTTCGCCAAGCAGCTGACCAAGCACTCGCTCAAGACCATCGGCCAAGCGTTCGGCGGGCGCGATCACTCGACCGTGATCCACGCCGTCCGTAGCGTGGAAGACCAGATCGACACCGACCCGCTGTTCCGCGAGACCGTGGACCGCGTCCGCAAGAAGCTCAACCTTCAGACGCGGTAGCCTCTGGCGCCTGCCGTTCACGCCAAAACGCGCTCCTTGAGCGAAGGCCTCTGGCGCCAGAGGCAAGCCGAAACAACCGCTTGCGGGCAGGTCCACGCTTCGCCAGAGGTCGGTTGATTGCGGAACGGAAACCGCCGATACTGCGTCCTGACTCTTTATCCGAATCGATCTCTAAAACGGGTCTCAACCCGTCCCGGTTATGAAGTTCACCGTCCCCAGCCAGGATCTCCAACGCGCCCTCTCGACCGTCAGCGGCGCGGTCCCTTCCAAGGCGACGCTGCCCATTCTGGAGTGCGTGCTTTTCGAGCGCGACGCCGAGAACGAGGCGCTGCGGATCGCCGCGACCGACCTGGAGATTTCTATCGTCCAATCCATTCCGGTCCAGTTTGAGACCAACGGCACGGACGCCAAGCAGCGGATCGCAGTCCCGGCCAAGCGCCTGCTGGACACCATCCGCGCGCTCCCTTCGGGCCTGCCTGTAACGGTTACGACGGATTCCGAGTACACCGTCGAGTTGACGACCGATCAGGGCCGCTACAAGATGGTCGGCTACGACGGCGGCGACTACCCCGCCCTTCCAAGCCTGGAGAACGCGCAGGCGATCAAAGCGCCTGTGGCCGTTCTCAAGCGCGCGATCGACAAGACCGGGTTTGCCGTCTCGCGCGATGCCCTCCGTCCCGCGATGATGGGCGTCCTCTTCCAGGTTCGGCCCGAGAACACGCGTGCCGTCGCGACCGACGGCCACAGGCTCGTCCGCCTCACGCTCGACGCCATCACGGCCGAGGAGCCCATCGAGTTCATCGCGCCGGAGAAGGCGCTTTCGCTTGTTGGGAAGGCCGCTGGCGACATGGGCGACTGCACGATCCGCGTCGGCGGCGGCTACGTCGAGTTCTCTCTCGGCGATACGACGGTGATCGGCCGCATGATCGACGAGCAGTACCCCAACTACGAGGCCGTTATCCCCGTTGAGAACGAGAAGCGCCTGACCGTGCAACGCGAGGCGCTCCTGGCGGCCGTCAAGCGCGTCGCGCTGTACTCCTCCAGCATGACGCACCAGGTGCGGCTCGCGCTCCGCAAGGACGGCATCGAGATCTCCGCCGAGGACATCGAGCGCGCCTCTGAGGCCAAAGAGCGCGTGCTGTGCGAGTACGACGCCGAGGACATGGAGATCGGCTTCAACGCGACCTACCTCACCGAGGTGCTCCAGAACCTCGACGCCGACGATGCGGTCTTTGAGTTCTCCTCGCCCAACCGAGCAGGCGTCGTTTCCCCTTCCGACCCCAACGAGGGCGAGGACGTGCTGATGCTCATCATGCCCGTCATGCTCAACACGTACGCGGCTTAGCGACATCGCCAGAGGCTGGCCTCTGGCGCGACGGCTCTCGCGGGGGCGCATCTTCGGGTGCGCCCCCGCGTTCTGTCTGGCCCCTGCCCCTGGCGCGATGCCCGCTCGTCCCCAAACCCCGGTCCTGCTCATCGATGGTGTCTGTTCGCTCTGCGAAGGCGCCGTTCGCTTCGTGCTAGACCGCGAGCGGCCCGGCGCACCACCGCTCCAGTTCGGATCGCTGCAGGACGAATCCGCAAAACCGCTCCTCGCGCTCTCGGGCCTCCCGGAGGATTACTTGGAGGGCGTCGTGCTTGTCGGCCCGGAGCGCACGCTGACCGGCGCCGACGCCGCGCTCGCTCTGATGACGCGGCTCCAGGCGCCGTGGCCGGCGGTCGCCAGAGGCCTCGGCCTCGCGCCGCGGCCTGTGCGCGAATGGGCCTACCGGATGGTCGCGAAGCACCGCTACCGGCTTTTCGGAACCAAAGACGAATGCAGCCTGCCGACCGCCGCGGAACGCCGGCGAATGCTAGGCTGAGGAGCCTCTGGCGCCAGAGGCTATCCCTGCGCGTCGAGGTAGTCCAGGAGCTTAGCCGCCTCTGGCGCCCGGTATGCGCCGTGGGCGACCACGGACTCTAGCGCGATCCGGGCGGCGTCGATGTCGCCCTGCAAGAGCCGGATGCGTCCCAGAGCAAGCGCGGCCTCCTGACCGTAGTGCCCGTTTGGCACGTCCCGAGCGATGCCTGTAAACGCGTCCGCAGCCGCATTCAGCGCGGCGTCGTCGTACCGCGGAAACAGACCAAGGATGGACCGTCGGGCCTCTACCAGAAGGTCCACAGCAGCGGCGTACCGGTCCGATACCTCCTGCCCCCGCACGGCGCGGAAGCTCTCAGAGATGTCGCCGATGTCGGCCACGCGGTTACGCTCGGGCGTTTGGATCGAGGAAACGGCGAACGCTCCTCCGTACAACGCGAGGATTGCGAGCCCGGCGAAAACGAGCCGTCGCGCCAGAGGCCCGGCGGTGTGCGGCTTCTGGCGAGCCGCTGGCGGGCGGTCTGCAACGAGGGTCCGGGCATTCCTAGAGGAGTGGCCGTTCACAGCGCGAGGTTGATGGTCTGCTGTGGTAGCCTTTGCACTGCCCTCTGACGCGAGGGGTGGCAGCGAGACGCCGGTAAGACGTTCGAACTCCGCCAGAGGCGACTCCCCTTCCGACTCGAAGGCGTCCAGACGCGCGTTGATCTCGTCTGCGTCCTCACCTGAAGACGTGGCCAGACCGGGACGATGCCCCAGGCGCGCGTCCACGATCTCGACCAGAGGTTCTTCCGGCCGGACAGCAGCGTTGACAACGTGAGCCAGAGCCATGGCGGTTTCCAAATCGGGTGCGAGATCAGGACGTTCGGTCACCTCTTCGATCACGCGTGCCTGCTCCTCCTCTGTAAGCAGAGCAAAGTTGCGGATGCGGTCGATAAGTGAGTCGTAAGCCATTTCGAATCAGGTGCAACGAGCTAGACCCTAAGGGACGAGAGACTTAACACCCCATCAGATGTGGGACGTAGTAGTGTCCCCATACTGAGCGTCAGCGGGGTGCAGGTCGTCGTAGTGGAGGGCGCGGATACGGCTGTCTTCTCGCATGCGCTTCATGACCCGAGCCGCGTACGTCCGAACGGTTGGCAGAGCGACCCCGCTCCGCTCCGCGATCTCGGCGTACTCCAACCCTTCCAGAAAGCGGAGCTCGCCGATCTTCCGGATGGCCTCTGGCATATCCTTCAGGACCAGAGCGAACACGTAACGGATCAGCGCCCGGTCCTGGTCCGTGACGGTCTCGGTGGCCTCCGCCGCGGCGATCCGGTCGTCGGGCTCCGCCAGTTCGCGCCGGTCGCGCCGGTGGTTCCGGAGTGTGTTCTTGCACACCACGCTCACGTAAGAGGCGAACTTGCTCGCGTCCTCAATCCGCTCCAGCGCGTTTAGCGAACGCCGCATGGCGCGCGACACGCAGCGTGCCTTCTCGCTCGGCGTCCCGCGCTCGCGCAGGAACTGAATGATGAAGTACCGTTGGATGTACGAATACAACCAGATCTGCACGACCGACTGGTCGGATTCCGCGCCAGAGGCGCGCCACGCTGCGAACGCCTGGTTGACCGCCTCGTAGTCATCTACCGCGAAGGGCAGGTGTCGGGAGACGGCATCCAAACGGTGAAACTCGTCAGGCGGCATAGAGGAAAGCGGGACCCGGGGCTGAGCCTATCAAGATAGCCCGCGTGCGAGGGGAAGAATCCGCGAACGTAGCGCCGAACGGCCTCTGGCGGGGTCCGGCGCGTTGACTCCGGCATGCGCTGCCGTCTAGTTTCATGGGCTCAGCCTGCGCCGTGCCCTCTCGGCACGCTCCCTCGTGGAGACGCGCAGTCGGTGGCGGCGCGGCCGGATCTGTTCCACGCTCTGGCCGCCCGTTTTTTTGCCGCCCAGACGGATCGACGTTCGATCCGCTCGGATCCATCGATCCACGACTCTCATGGACCACAACTCGTTCAAGACCTTCAGCCAGCGCCCGCAGGATGTGGAGGCCGCATGGCACCTCGTCGATGCCGAGAACGCCGTCGTCGGCCGTCTCTCCGCGCAGGTCGCGGCCCTTATCCGGGGCAAGCACAAGCCGGAGTACACGCCTCACGTCGACGGCGGAGACTTCGTCGTCATCGTGAACGCGGACAAGGTCCGCTTCACGGGCAAGAAGGAGACCGACAAGACTTACTTCCGGCACTCCGGCTACCCCGGAGGCGTGACGCTTCAGACTCCGCGCGAGGTGCGCGAGAAGTACCCGGAGCGCATCCTGGAGCACTCCATCAAGGGCATGCTGCCCAAGAACCGCCTCGGCCGCCAGATGGCGAAAAAGCTGAAGGTGTACGCCGGCGCGGAGCATCCGCACGAGGCGCAGAACCCCCAGCCGCTCGACATCGACGCCTAACCCCATGCCTACCCAGTACCAGGCCGTCGGCCGCCGCAAGACTTCGGTTGCCCGCGTTTACCTCCGCCCCGGCAGCGGTAACGTGATCATCAACAAGCGCCCGCTCTCGGAGTACCTCCCCACGGAGATCCGCCAGCGCGCCGCGACCGCCGCCCTCGACCTCACGGAGCTCCGTGGCGAGTTCGACGTCGTCGTCAACGCCAAGGGCGGTGGCCTCACCGGCCAGGCCGACGCCATCCAACTCGGCGTGGCTCGTTGCCTCGTGGAGCACAACGCGGAGCTTCGCAAGCCACTTCGCGACGCAGGCTACCTGACGCGTGACCCCCGCATGGTGGAGCGCAAGAAGCCCGGCCAGCCCAAGGCTCGCAAGAAGTTCCAGTTCTCGAAGCGCTAAGCCACCTCTGCCTCTTGCGCCCCCGCCAGAGGCTCCGGCTTTCCGCTATCCCCCACCCCGCCCGACGCGCTGCCGGGTGTCCCGCCAGAGGCCTCTTGCGCCTCCGGGATCGGCTGCGCGGATGACGGCGGGGGTGGTTGTAACCCGCGCCAGAGGCTCCCACACCTCGCCTCTGGCGCCCACCCGCGGGCTCGGCCCGCTGTTCTATGCCACGCGCATCGATTGAAGACCTCCTCCGTGCAGGCGCCCACTTCGGGCACCTCACGAGCCGCTGGAACCCGAAGATGGCCTCGTACATCTTCATGGAGCGCAACGGCATCCACATCATTGACCTCAAGCAGACGCAGGCGCGTTTGGAGGAGGCCGCTGAGGCCGCAGGCCGTTTTGCAGGCCGCGGCAAGGAGATCCTGTTTGTCGGCACGAAGAAGCAGGCGCAGGCCACCGTCAAGGAGCACGCCGAGCGTGCCGGAATGCCGTTCGTCGTGGACCGCTGGCAGGGCGGCATGCTGACCAACTTCCAGACGGTCAAGAAGAGCCTCCGCCGCATGGAGACGCTTCAGCGCCAGGAAAGCGACGGCACGACGGCTCAGCTCAAGAAGAAGGAGCGCCTCATGCGCACCCGTGAGCTCGAGAAGCTGGACCGCGTCCTCGGTGGCATCTCGCACATGAACAAGCTGCCCGGCGCGCTGTTCGTGGTCGACATCAAGCGCGAGCACATCGCCGTCGACGAGGCCAAGAAGCTGAACATCCCGGTCATCGCGCTCGTGGACACGAACACGGACCCGGACCTGGTGGACTACCCGATCCCCGCCAACGACGACGCGATGCGCTCCGTCTCGCTCTTCACCGGCATCATCGCTGACGCCGTGACCGAGGGCGCGCAGGCGGCCAAGGCGCAGAAGGACGCCGCGAAGGCCGAGGCCGAGAGCCGCCTCGCGGATCAGGTCAAGGAAGCCGCCAAGCCCGAAGAGACCAAGGAGGAAGCTCCCGTCTCCATGGCTGACGCCGAGAAGGCCCCCGAGGCGAAGGCCTAAAGCCCCGTCGCACTCCTCTGGCGGGGAAGCGAGGCTCTCCTCGTTTCCCCGCTTCTGTTTCCCCCCGCCTCTGGCGCCGCGCGGCTCGCGCGATCCCGCCAGAGGCCTGAATTCAACCCAACCTAGAGACATGGCGATCACCGCTCAAGAAGTCAAGCGCCTCCGCGAGGCCACTGGCGTCGGCATGATGGACTGCAAGAAGGCGCTCACCGAGACCGGCGGCAACTTCGAGGAGGCCATCGAGCTGCTCCGCAAGAAGGGTCAGAAGGTCGCCGCCAAGCGCGCCGACCGCGACGCCACCGAGGGCGTCATCGCGACGGCCACCTCTGGCGACGGCAGCACCGCCGTCATGGTGGAGGTCAACTGCGAGACCGACTTCGTGGCTCGCAACGAGGACTTTACCACCTTCGCCCAGAGCATCGCGGACCTCGCGCTCGCTCAGAAGACCTCCGACCGCGACGCGCTGCTCGCGCAGACGCTCGGCTCCCAGACCGTGGCCGACGCCATCACGGAGAAGACCGGCCAGATCGGCGAGAAGATCGACGTCCGCCGCGTAGCGCTCATGAACGCCGAAGGCGGTCAGATCGTGGACTACATCCACCCCGGAGCCAAGCTCGGCGTGCTCGTGGACATGACGGGCGAGGGCGACCTTTCCGAGGCCGGCCGCGACGTGGCCATGCAGGCCGCCGCGATGAACCCCATCGCTGCTGTCCGCGCCGACGTTCCTCAGGACGTGCAAGACAAGGAGCTCGAGATCGGCCGCGAGCAGGCTCGCGCTGAGGGCAAGCCCGATGCCATCCTCGACAAGATTGCCGAGGGCAAGCTCGGCCGCTACTTCAAGGACAACGTCCTCGTGGAGCAGCCTTTCGTCAAGGACTCCTCGCAGACCGTGGAGCAGATGCTGAAGAGCAAGGGCGCAGAGCTCAAGCGGTTCGTCCGCTTCGCGCTCGGCGGCTGAGTTCAGCCTCTGGCTAGAACCTCGCGAGGCCCGACCACTCCGGTCGGGCCTCGCTTTGGTTGGGGCCTCTGGCGCGAAAGGTCCGGTTCAGATTCGAGTCTGAGATCAGCGCAGAGAGATGCAGCCTTCGCTAGAGGCCTCTCGTGACCGGCTAACTCGCCGATGCGGTATAGCGCAGTTCCACCTCGCAGTTGCCACCGTCCGAAAGGTTGATCCGTTGGCTACCGGAAGGGCTGATCCGTCCGTTCGAGAAGGAGTGGCGGATGGATTCGGTGATGTCTAGGTCGTCGGCCGAAGTGACATCGTTCTCGATCGCGTAGAAAAGGACCTCGAAGCTCGCCGAGGTGCCATCGGGAACCGAGAACGTAGTGGGGCTGCTGCTCACGCCAACGGATGTACCGGTGTTGGCAGCGAAGCCGCGGTCCAGAATGGTGTCCGTCGACGTCCGCCCGTCGATGGTGGCCTCGACTTCTACTTTGAACTCGAAGTCGCCTGTGTTCGAGCCGCCCACTTCGCAGTCTTCGATGATCTGGATGCGACCAGACCAGTCGAACGTGACTGTTGTGGGATCGGGATCCGGATCGGGATCGGGCCCGATGGGATCGGTGGCGTCGCATGCGGCGAGGGAGAACACAGCCACGAGAGCGAGGCGCGGAATGAAGCGGGGAAGCAGAGCCATAGGAGGGATCGGCTGGTGAAGGGGGTTCAGTCCGAGACGCACCGCCCCTCCTCTGAACCGATCACGCGTCTGCACATTTTGACGCCAGAGGCCTCTGGCGGAGCGAACGCCTTTGACGTGTACATTTTGAGGACTCCTAAGCCTCTATGCCTAAACCAGATGTCACGGCTCTTCTGGCCAATCTCCGCGCCGGAGATGTTGCTGCCGTGGACGTGCTACTCCCGCACGTCTACCCGGAACTGCAGAACCTCGCGCGGCGACACCTCCGGTCTGAACGCGACGGCCACACGCTGGATACGGCGGCGCTCGTCCACGAGGCTTATCTGAAGCTGATCGATCAGAACCGGGTGGACTGGCAGAGCCGGGCACACTTCATCGGCGTGGCGGCGCTCGCCATGCGGCGCATCCTCGTCAACTACGCGAAGAAGCGTCGCGCTCAGAAACGCGGCGGGGGCGAAATCGCGGCGACCTACCAAGATGGCGAGGTCGGCAGGGTCGCCCGCACAGACGAGCTTCTGGCGCTCGACGAGTCTCTGAGCCGTCTGGCGGAACGAGCCGAGCGGCAGGCGCGCGTGGTGGAGCTGTGGTTTTTCGGCGGCCTGACGCACACAGAGATCGCGGAGGCTCTCGGCATCTCAGAGCCCACGGTGCGCCGTGACTGGCGCGTGGCCCGCGCGTGGCTCTCACAGGACATGCGCGACGATCCCACGCCTGCGTGATCGGTCTGGGCGCCAGAGGCTGCGTCTTCGGAACAGAACCCCGTTGTTGAAATGGCCGATATCTCCGAGCGATGGACACGTATCCAGACCCTCTTTGAAGCCGCGCTCGAACGGCCGGCGGACGACCGCACGGCGTGGTTGCGCTCCGTCTGTGGTGACGATCCAGACCTCTACCGCGAGGTGGAGTCTCTTCTGGAAGGGGACGCGCACCAGCACACGCTCTTCGGTGGCCGCGCGGCAGACCTGCTGGGGCCGCACGACCTGGACGCGGCCCTCTCCCCGACCCGCGCAGGAGAGATCGTCGGCCCCTGGCGGTTGATCGAGCGCATCGGCTCTGGCGGCATGGGCGCCGTCTACCGAGCCGAGCGCGCCTCTGGCGACTACGAGCAGACGGCAGCCCTCAAGCTCATCAAGCCAGGGATGGACTCCGAGGCTGTCGTGGCACGCTTCGAGGCGGAGCGCAAGATCCTGGCGCGCCTCCAGCACCCCGGCATCGCGCGCCTCCTCGACGGGGGGCTTACGGCAGACCGGCGCCCCTACTTCGCGATGGACCTCGTCGAGGGCGAACCCATCACGGACTACGCCGACGCCAGAGGCCTGGGCATCGACGCGCGGCTGCGCCTTTTCGCCGCCGTCTGCGAGGCCGTTCGCTACGCGCACCAATCGCTCGTCGTCCACCGCGACCTCAAACCGAGCAACATCGTCGTCACCGAAGCCTCTGGAGCAGGTTCGGCGCCAGAGGCGCGCCCCGTCCTTCTCGACTTCGGCATCGCACGGCTTCTGGCGGACGACGAGGACACCGCACTGACCAGGACAGGGCACCGCGTTCTCACACCCAGCTTTGCTGCGCCGGAGCAAATCCGGGGCGAATCGCCCACGACGGCGACCGACGTGTACGCCCTCGGCGGGTTGCTCTACCGGCTAATCTGTGGCGCGGCGCCTCTGGCGGGCGAAACGGCCCTGGAAACAGAGCAGGCGGTTCTGAGTGAGACGCCGAAGCGTCCGAGCGCGCGCGTGACGCCTGAGGCCTCTGGCGCCAGAGGCCTCAACGAAGCGGGGTTGATGCGGCGGCTGCGCGGCGATCTGGACGTGATCTGCCTCA
This sequence comes from Rubricoccus marinus, assembly GCF_002257665.1. Taxonomy (NCBI): domain Bacteria; kingdom Pseudomonadati; phylum Rhodothermota; class Rhodothermia; order Rhodothermales; family Rubricoccaceae; genus Rubricoccus; species Rubricoccus marinus. The sequence goes on from NZ_MQWB01000001.1 coordinate 3,563,830, forward strand.
AGGCACTCGCGGAGGAGCCCGAGCGGCGGTACGGCTCGGCGGCAGAGCTCCTGGCCGACGTGCAGCGTCATCTGGCGGGCTTACCCGTGGAGGCGCGACCGGCCTCTGGCGCCTACCGGGTGCGGAAGTTTGTAGCGCGGCACCGCGTCGGCGTGATTGGAACGGCCGTAAGCCTCGCCGCGCTCGTGGCGCTGACGGCGTTCTACACCGTGAGCCTGACGGGCGAGCGCGACCGCGTCGAAGCAGAGGCGCGGCGATCTGAAGAGGTCGTGGCGTTCCTCAAAGACCTTCTGCTCGGTGCGAGCCCCTACGAGGCGCCGGGCGAGGAGTTGACCGCCCGTGAACTCGTAGACCGTGGCGCGGCACGTGTCGACACCGCCCTGGCAGGAGAGCCCGCGACACAGGCCGCCATCCAGTCGCTCATCGCCGAGGTGTACATGGACATCAACCGCGCAGAGGACGCGATCCCCCTGTACCGGAAGGCGCTCGTGTCGCAAGAGGCGGAAGGTCTGCGCGCGGAAGCCGCCAGTACGCAGCGAGAGCTCGGTCGAGCGCTACGCGAGACGGGGGCGACGGAGGAGGCCGAGCGCTACCTCCGCTCTGCGCTCGCGACGTTTGAACGCCTCCCCACGAGCGATCCGGCCGAAACGGCGCTCACCCAACGGCACCTCGGGTCTCTGCTTCGGGACCAGGGTGACTTCGAGACCGCAGAACGGCTCTACCGAACGGCTCTGGCTACAGCCCAGCGCGCCAGAGGCCCCGACGACCCGCTCACGGCCGATATCACGAACAGCCTCGTCATCGTGCTCCGTGCCACCGACCGGAACTCGGAGGCCGCAGACCTGATGGCGGACCTCGTCGCGTCGGACCGGCGCGTGCTGCCGCCCAATCACCCCGACCTCGGTGCGTCTCTGGCGATCCACTCGACGCTACTAAGTCAGGCCGGCCGGAGTGGCGAGGCCGTTCGTGTCGCGCGAGAGGCGCTGCGCGTGTTCCGCGCGGCCCACCCAGACACCACGCACCCGGATATCGCTGGCGGCATCCACGGCGTCGCCATCGCGCTCGAAGCGGACGGCCAGCTCGTCATGGCCGACCGCACCTTCGCGGACGCCATTCGGCGCCTCCGCGCCTCTCGCGGGGACGGAGACACGAGAACGTTGTCCGCGATCCGCGGCTACGCATCCCTCAAAGAGACGCGGGGAGACCTGAGCGCAGCCATCGACCTGTACCTGGAAGGTGCCCGAGCCGCTGGCGACACACCCCGGTACGCAGGCGCTCTCTGGTCAGACCTCGCCGCCGTGTACGTCCAACAAGGACGCTGGCCCGAAGCTCGCGAGGCCTTCCGGCGTGCCGCCGACGCCTACCGCGCGGGTGACCTCCCCGAAGACGTCGCCGAGGTCACGGCGGAGTGGCGCGCAGCGGCGCTCGCCGTTGGTAGGCCCGGCGAGGGACCACCTCGCAGCGCAGAGCGCTAGCGCCAGAGGCCTCTGGCGCCAAAACAGGCCGAGGTCTCGACGGGAGCCTCTGGCGGCATTGCCGCCCCGTTCGGCGGCTCCGTACCTTCCGAGCACGCTCTACCCCTCACCTCTCGATGGCCGACACCGACCTGCGCTACAAGCGCGTCCTGCTCAAACTCAGCGGCGAGGCGCTTCTGGGAGACCAGGCCTTCGGCATCGACCACTCCATCTTGGCGACGTACGCCCGGGAGGTGCGCGAGGCGGTTGAAGCCGGCGCCGAGGTGGCCCTCGTGATCGGTGGCGGCAACATCTTCCGCGGCGTCTCCCCCGAGGGCACGCAGATGTCCAGCCGCGCTCACGCGGACTACATGGGCATGCTCGCGACGATGATCAACGCGATGGCGCTCCAGGACGCGCTGGAAAACGCGGGCCTGCATACCCGGCTGCTCTCCGCCATCGAGATGAAAGAGATCGCCGAGCCGTTTATCCGCCGCCGCGCGATGCGGCACTTGGAAAAAGGCCGTGTGGTCGTGTTCGGCGCCGGCACCGGCCACCCCTACTTCTCGACCGACACGGCCGCAGCGCTCCGCGCCTCCGAGATCGGCGCCGACGTGATCCTCAAGGGCACGCGCGTGGACGGCGTGTTCACCGCCGACCCGGAAAAGGATTCCAGCGCCCGCCGGTTCGCGTCCGTCTACGGCGCGGAGGTGATCCAGCGCGACCTCAAAGTGATGGACCTCACGGCCGTAACGCTCGCGAAGGAAAGCGGCCTCCCCATCCTCGTCTTCAACATGAACACGCCCGGCAACCTCCGCCGCGTCCTCAACGGCGAAGACGTGGGCACGCTCGTCCACTGGGACGAGACCGCCGAGCCCGTTTCCCTCGCCTAGCCTCTCGCGCTGGCCTTCCGGCGCTGCCCCGGCCTCTGGCGCCAGAGGCTCCCGCTCTCGCACTTTCCGACTTCTCCGATGATCGACGACTCCCTCTCCCTCATTCTCGACGACGCCCGCGACCAGATGCGGAAGTCGCTGGAGCACCTCGCCGCCGAGATGGACACCATCCGGGCGGGCCGCGCCAACGCGTCCATGCTGGACAGCGTCCGCGTGGAGGCCTACGGCTCCTCCATGCCCATCAACCAGGTGGCCAGCGTGAGCGCCCCTGCGCCAGACCTGATCCTGGTGCAACCGTTCGACAAGTCCACGCTGGGCAACGTCGAGCGCGGCATCACGATGGCGAACCTCGGCCTCAACCCGACCAACGACGGGACGGTGATCCGCATCGGCATCCCGGCGCTGACCGAGGAGCGGCGCAACGACCTCGCAAAAACCGCCCGCACGCGCGCCGAGGACGCGAAGATCTCCATCCGCAACGTCCGCAAGGACGTCAAGAACGAGATCCAGAAGACCGTCAAGTCTGAGAGCCTCTCCGAGGACATGCAGTACGAGGCCGAGCAGAACCTCCAGAACCTGACCGACGAGATGGGGGGCCGCGTGGACACCATGCTCGCGAAAAAGGAGAAAGACATCATGACGGTGTAAGCAGCGGCCTCACCGCAGAGAGGAGAGGGACAGGCAGAGCTCAATGCATAGCCCCTGGCGCCAGAGGCCCGGCGAGACGGCGCCGTACCTCTGGCGCGCCCCTCCCTCTTCTCTTGCAATTTGACGCAGCCTCAACCGGCGCAGCCTCTGGCGCGCGGTAGATTCGCTGTCCACGGAGAGGTGTCCGAGTGGCTTAAGGAGCACGCTTGGAAAGCGTGTGTGCCGGCAACGGTACCGAGGGTTCGAATCCCTCTCTCTCCGCACCGACGCTGGCAGCCCTGCGCTGCCAGCGTCGTTTTGTTTCACGCGCCTTCCCCGCTGATGCCCGCCTCCCCCCTTCGCAGCATGACCGGCTTCGGCCGCGGGACCGCCGAGGCGGGCGCGACGCGCGCAAGCGTGGAGGTGCGGACCGTAAACGGGCGCTTCGCCGAGGTCAGCGTCCGCAGCCCGCGCGCGCTCAACCCACATGAGGCCGAGATCGTCGCGCGCGTCAAAGACGCCATCGCCAGAGGCAACGCGACGGTCAGCATCACGCTGGACCGCGCAGAGAGCACGCCGCCTCTGGAGGTGAACGTGGAGGCCGCCGCCGCAGTGGGCGCAATGCTGCGCGAGGTGGCCGCGGCCGCTGGCGTGAGCGGGCTGGGCGCCATCACGCTCTCGGACGTGCTCCGCTTCCCCGAGGTCATGCAGGCAGCCACCTCTGGCGCCGACGAGGACGACGCCGACGCGTGGACCGCGACGCAAGAGGCGCTAACCGAGGCGCTCGCCGGGATGGACGCCATGCGCGAGGCCGAAGGTGCCGCGCTCGACGCCGCGCTACGCGAGCACGCCGACGACCTGGAGCGCCACACCGCCGAGGTGGAAGCGCGTGCGCCGCAGCGCGTGGAGCAGCATCGCCAGAGGCTCACCGAGCGGCTGGAGGCCATGCTGGACGACGACCGCTTGGACCGCTCGCGCCTCGAAACGGAGATCGCTCTGCTCGCGGACAAGATGGACGTGACCGAGGAAACCGTGCGGCTCCGGTCCCACCTCGCGCAGTTCCGCGACGCGCTCGGCGCAGACGAGCCCGTCGGGCGGCGGCTCAACTTTATCGCGCAGGAGATGAACCGAGAGGTCAACACCGTCGCGTCCAAAGCCAACGACCCAGGGCTGGCCGAGCACGCCGTCGGCATGAAAGAGGCGCTGGAAAAGATCAGAGAGCAGGTCGCAAACGTAGTCTGAGCGTTGCGGGACGCACGCCCCGCCCCCACTCCTCCCTTTCCCCTCATGAACCTGATCGTCCTCACAGCTCCCAGCGGGGCCGGCAAGACCACCATCGCGCGGCGCTTGATGTCCGTGGTCCCCGGGCTTCGGTTCTCCGTCTCCGCCACCACCCGCCCGCCGCGGGAGGGCGAGCGGGAGGGCGTGGACTACTTCTTCCTCTCCGTCGACGAGTTCAACAAACGCATCGAAGCGGACGGCTTCGTGGAACACGAGGAGGTGTACCCCGGCCGGTTCTACGGGACGCTGCGCGAGCAGCTGGAACGCGCGGCCATCGACGCCTCTGGCGAAGGCGGCGCGATCGTGCTCGACATCGACGTGAAGGGCGCGCTCAACGTCAAGCGGCTCTACGGGTCCGACGCGCTCACGCTGTTTATCGCCCCGCCCTCCATGGAGGCCCTCTCGGAGCGCCTGCTCAGCCGCGGGACCGAGGCCGACGACCGCATCCGGGTGCGCCTGGAGCGCGCGCAGATGGAGATGGACCACGCGCCGGAGTTCGACCAGACCGTCGTCAACGACGACCTCGACACCGCCGTGGAAGAGACGATCGCGCACGTCCGCGGCTTCCTGGCCCGCCACCACGGCCCCGCCTCTGGCGCCTGACGACGCGCGCCAGAGCCTCTGGCGGCGTTATCCGCACGCATTCTCAGCCGAACGCGCCGCGCCAGAGGCGTACCTTCACCTGTTCCGCCCCCCGCGACACTATGCCGATCCGCACTCTCGACACGAACGCCCTCGCCGAACAGACCGGCAACCTCTACGAGTCGCTCGTCGTGCTTTCCAAGCGCGCGCGCCAGGTGGCCTCCAAGACGAAGGGCGAACTCGACCAGAAGCTGTCGTACTTCGAGGACCTCTCGCTCGACCCGGCCGAGGAGCTCCGTTCCAACGAGGACCAGCTCCGCATCTCGCTGGAGTACGAGAAGCGCCCGAAGTCTCCCGACATGGCCGTCGACGAGTTCGAAAGCGGCGAGCTGTACTTCCGCAACCCGACTCGGACGGACAACGACTTCTAGACCGCTGGCCCAGACCGCCGTCGACCTTTTGTAAACGCCGCCTTTCTCGCCAGAGAGGCGGCGTTTTCGCTGTACGCCATGTCCCTCTCTGGAAAAAAGCTTGTCCTCGGCATCACGGGCAGCATCGCGGCCTACAAGGCAGCGGATCTCGTCCGCCTGCTCGTCAAGGCAGGCGCCGAGGTGCAGCCCATCCTCACGCCAGCGGCCTCGCGGTTTATCTCGCCGCTTACGCTCGGCACGCTCGCGCGGCGCGAGGCCCTGATCGGCCTATGGCCTGACGCCGGTCCGGGCGCTGACGCCACGCTCTGGACCAAGCACGTCGAGATCGGCCTCTGGGCCGACGGCATCGTCGTCGCGCCCGCCACGGCGCAGACGCTCGCCAAGATGGTAGGGGGTGCGTGCGATTCGATGCTTACCGCCGTGCTGCTCTCGGCGCGATGCCCCGTCCTCGTGGCGCCCGCGATGGACCACGACATGTGGCATCATCCGGCCACGCAGCGCAACATCGCGCAGCTCAAGGCGGATGGGGTCACGGTCCTGCCTCCCGCCTCTGGCGAGCTCGCCAGCGGCCTCGTCGGCGACGGGCGGCTGCCGGAGCCGTCGGAGATCGCCGCCGCGCTGGAGCCGTGGCTCGGTTCAGTCGAGGGCGCAGCGCCAGAGGCCTCTGGCGGCTCGCTCGCGGGCCGCACGGTCCTCGTCACAGCCGGCCCCACGCGAGAGGCCATCGACCCCGTCCGGTTCCTCTCGAACGGCTCGACGGGCACGATGGGCTTCGAGATCGCGCGAGAGGCCGCGCGCCGCGGCGCCAGCGTGACGCTTCTGGCCGGCCCGGTCTCGCTCCCCACCCCCGAGGGTGTAACGCGCGTCGACATCGTGAGTGCTGACGACCTGCACGAGGCTGCGATGCAGCACGCCGACGCCGACCTCGTGATCGCCGCGGCCGCGGTCTCGGATTACGCCCCCGCGTCCTCCGGCGACCGCAAGCTCAAGAAAGCCGACGACGCCCTTTCGCTCACGCTCCGCCGCACGCCCGACGTGCTGGCCGCGCTCGGCGCACGCAAACGGGACGGCCAGACGCTCGTCGGCTTCGCGCTCGAAACGCACGACGGCGAGGCCCACGCCAGAGGCAAGCTGGAGCGGAAGAACCTGGACTGGATCGTGCTCAACTTCCAGAACGAGCCCGGAGCCGGCTTCGGGACCGGCACCAACCGCGTGGTGCTGCTCAGCCGCGCCGGTGAGCGCGCGGACCTGCCGCTGGCGCCCAAGGCGCAGATCGCGGCCTCCATCCTCGACGCCGTGGCCCGGTGAAGCGGCTTCTGGCGCTGCTTTTCCTCCTTGCGACCGGCTGCATGCCCGATTCCAACGCCCCCCGCTTTCTCGCCCTCGGCGACTCCTACACCATCGGCGAAGGCGTTGCGCCAGAGGCTCGGTGGCCCAACGTGGTGGCGGCGCAACTGCGAGCCTCTGGCGCGGAGATCGCAGATCCGGAGATCATCGCCGTCACAGGCTGGACCACGGACGAGTTGGACGCCGGGATCGACGCGGCGAACCCGTCGGGCTCGTACGCGCTGGTCACGCTCCTCATCGGCGTGAACAACCAGTATCGCGAGAGGCCGCTGGCGGAGTACCGCGAGCAGTTCCGCGCGCTTCTCGGCCGCGCCGTGGGGTTCGCCGGAGGTGAGCCGCATCGCGTCGTCGTGGTCTCCATCCCAGACTGGGGCGTGACGCCGTTCGGTTCAGAGGACGCCAGAGGTCCGGAGGAGATCACGCGGCAGATCGACGCGTTCAACGCCATCGCGCAGGGCGAAACCGAGGCCGCTGGCGCGATCTGGGCCGATATCACGCCGCTCTCGCGCACCCAGGGCGGGCTGACGGTGGGCGACGGCCTGCACCCTACCGGCGAGGCGTACGCCGCGTGGGCCGGCCTCCTTTTGCCTCTGGCGCGAGAGGCCGCGGCGCTGTAGATCGAAGAGGATTTCGCCGTAGCTCGGGCGCGCGTCCCCTACATTATCAGGCCGCCGCGACGCCCCGTCCGGCTAGCCTCCGTGCCTGTGTCCGACGCTACCTCTGCCCCGCTCGAACCCACCGCTGCGCCCGCAGCCGACGTGTTCGACCCGGCAGAGGCAATTCGGCAAGCGCGCGCGTTTCTGGCCTTGCAAAGAGACATCGCAGGGCCGACGCGCTTTCTCGGGCCCGCCCCCGTTCTCAGCGCCCCGACCGCGCCAGAGGTATCGCCAGAAGGCGCGCTGAGTGCGCTACCCCATCTCGCCTCTGGCGCCGCGGCGCCGCCCACCCCGGCGCCTGTTGCCGCGCCGCTCGGTGCTCCGGCGCCTCCGCCCTCGCAAGAGGCCGCGCCCCCGATTGATCCTGCCTCCACGCCAGAGGCCCCTGACGACTCCGACTCCACCGTGCCCGACCTTTTCGGCGAACTGCCCGACCCCAGCCAGGACCCGACGCTCTCTCCCTATGAGCGCATCGCGAGCCTCATCCCGGAGGACTCCCCGCTGCGCGAGATGAACTCCCTGGAGGAGATCAACGCGTGGCTGTCCAAGACCGTCCTCGTGCCCATTGACGAGAACCGGATCAACCCCGTCCTCGGCACGGGTCCCGCCGACGCCGACCTGATGGTGATCGGCGAGGCGCCAGGGGCCGACGAGGACAAGACCGGCGAGCCCTTTGTGGGACGCGCCGGCCAGTTGCTGGACAAGATCATGGACGCGGTCCTCTTCGACCGCGACGAGATCTACATCGCCAACATCCTCAAGAGCCGCCCGCCCAACAACCGCGACCCTCTGGCGGAGGAAGTGGAAGCGCACATCCCGATTCTGTACAAGCAGATCGAGTTGATCCGGCCGAAAATGATTCTGGCCGTCGGCAAGAGCGCCGGCAATGGGTTGCTAGGCAAGTCGTCCAGCCTCGCGAGCCTCCGGGGCAAGTTCCACGACTACTACGGCATCCCGCTCATGGTCACGTACCACCCGGCCGCCCTGCTCCGCAACCCGCAGTGGAAGCGCCCCACGTGGGAGGACGTGAAACTGCTCCGCACCCGCTACGACGAACTCGGAGGCACCTCGCGCCGCCGCGACTCCTAGCCTCTGGCGCCCCATGGACCTCTCCGAGCTCCCCCCCCTTCCCGACGACGAGCCGCCGCGCCCTCTCCGCATCGACGACGAGGGGCACGATTTCTCGCTCGCGCAGCTGACCGGTGGCAACCGCCAGAGGCGGCCCGCGAAGGTCACGCCGCTGCGCGAGCAGGCCGGCCGGATGCCGCCTCAGGCCGTGGACGTGGAGCAGGCCGTGCTCGGCGCGCTCCTCATCGAACGGGACGCAATCCCGAAGGCCATCGAAGTCCTCCCTGCGGATTCGTTCTACGACTCCCGGCACGAGAAAATCTACGGGGCCATCCAGGCCCTCTTCGAACGCGCCAACCCGGTCGACCTCGTCACCTTGAGCGAGGAACTCAAGCGCCGCGGCGATTACGACGCCATCGGCGGGTACTACCTCACGGAGCTCACCACGCGCGTCGCGAGTGCCGCCAACGTGGAGTACCACGCGCGGATCATCGCGGAGAAGAGCCTCTTGCGGAAGCTCATCACCACGATGACCGGCGTGGTCGGCGAGGCGTTCGAGACCACGACGGACGCGTTCGACCTCTTGGACCGCGCCGAGCGCGAGATCTTTCAGATCTCGGAGTCGCAGCTCCGCAAGGGTGCCGTCAGCATGATGAGCGTCGTGAAGGACACGCTCACGCACCTCGAAAGCATCCATGGACAGGAGCAGGGCGTGACCGGCGTGCCCTCTGGGTTCACGTCATTGGACGCGATGACCGGCGGCTGGCAGAACTCGGACATGGTCGTGATCGCGGCCCGCCCGTCAATGGGCAAGACCGCTCTCTCTCTCGCGGTCACGCGTAACGCCGCGCTGCACCCTGAGAAGCCGACCGGCGTCGCGTACTTCTCCCTCGAGATGAGCGCGCAGCAGTTGGCGCAGCGTCTCCTTACCTCCGAGGCGCGTGTAGACGCCCAGGCCGCCCGTACCGGCCGCCTGCATGACGACGACTGGCCCAAGCTCGCGCGCGCCGCAGGCCGCCTCTCGGCCGCCAACATCTTTATTGACGACACCCCGGGCCTCGGCATCTTGGAGCTCCGCGCCAAGTGCCGGCGCCTCAAGGCTGAGCACGATATCGGCATCGTGATCGTGGACTACCTCCAGCTCATGCACGGCACGGCGCAGACCAAGGGCTCCAACCGCGAGCAGGAGATCGCGCAGATCAGCCGAAGCCTGAAGGGCCTCGCGAAAGAGCTCAACGTGCCCGTGCTCGCGCTGTCTCAGCTCTCGCGCGCCGTCGAGTCCCGCCCGGACAAGCGCCCGATGCTCTCCGACCTCCGCGAGTCCGGCTCTATCGAGCAGGACGCAGACGTGGTGATGTTCATCTACCGCGCCGAGCGCTACGGCATCACCGTGGACGAGAACGGCAACTCCACCGAAGGGCTCGGCGAGCTCATCATCGGCAAGCAGCGCAACGGCCCGATTGGCACGGCCAAGGTGGCGTTCGTGAACCAGTTCGCGCGCTTCGAGAACTTGACCAGCTACGTAGCCGCCGATCCGTACGGCGGAGGTGACCCCGGTTATGGCGCCGCGCCCTACGGCGACGCCCCCTACGGCGGTGGAGACGGCTCCGGCCCTCCTCCACTCCCGCCGCCCGCGACCGACGCGCCGTTCTAGCCTCTGGCGTCAGCAGGTAGCGCCAGAGGCGTTCTAGCGCGACGCTCGGTTTGACCGTACTGGGTCAGCAAGGCCGTTCGTGTCCGTGTCATCAATAATGACAGATTGAGCTGTAGCGCCGAGGAGCCTCTTGCGGAACGTGCCGAGGTCGCGCTCCCCTACGCCGAGGTCGGTCCCCTGCACCTCTTGGTAGAAAGGGCCACGGTCCGTCTCGATGCGGAAGTAGATCTCGTAGGACGCGATGTCTACATCTCCGCGGTTCAGAGCGCGGTACTCAACTGTCACAAACGAGCTGTCCTGTGTGAACGGCTCGTTGGTAAAGCCGAGAACTTCCGCGCCGAAGTCTGGATCGGTTGACGTACCGTTGTCGTCATCTTCCTCGCGGAGGAAGACCGTTGCACGTGTCATAGCGCCATCGCGCACCGCTACTGTAACGGTACCCGGATCATAGCCCACACGCGTCGCCGTGAGCGTATACGTCCCGACGAGAGCCGCGTTGATGGTGAACTGCCCGTCAGCGTCGGCAGTAATGGCATCCGTGGCAGGGCTCGTGGTAATCCCAGCGCTGGGAATGGGCGCTCCTGTATCGAAGTCGATCACGGTTCCCTGAATAGAACCAAAGCGTTCGATGTCGACGACACCGTCTTTACATGCGCTCAGCGTGAGAGCGAGGGTGCAGACCAAACCGAAGAGTAAAACGGAGCGCATCAATGTCGGTGGGATGTAGAGATCGGAATGTACCGACCGGGTTGAACACTACCGAACCATCCGCTCAAATGACTCCGTCGTGGTTTGGCCACTCGCCCATGTCACGACGAGTTCGGCCGTCACGTGGTCGCCAGAGGCCGTGTTCGTACGGCTCACCGAGAGGGTGTCCGTGGTACCGCCAGTCAAGTCAAAGCGGCCAGACTGGACGGAACGCGATGTCCCGCTCGCCCCGGACTTCAGCGCCGTGAGTGTGTAAGCGCCTTGCGCTGGGCCTCTGGCGAGGACGTGGAACGCGTAACCGCTGCCTGTTTCCGTTACGCCGAGTGCGACTGCGCCTTCAGGAGTGCTCGCGGTACTCGCGCAAGCAACAAAGGCGAGCATAGTTGCTAAGGTGATCGCGTTCATGCGTTTAACGGCGCTCAACCATCACTTGCATTCCACTGCCTCGTTGCTGGATCGACGCCGGCTTGAGGCCCTGTCCGACAACCTGAAAGGCCTGATTTGCGTCGCCGTACTGTTGTAGGGAGTGAACCTCACCGCTCACGCGGTCAGAGAGCAACGTGTACTGATTGCCTGTACCTGCCTGGATGGACTCGGGCCCGAGGACATTGCCGTCGCCGATAACATCGGCCACAAACTCGTTGTAGCTGCCGATCTGGCTGAGTTGGAACTGGTTGGAGTTCCCATCGATGAATAGGCCCAGTCTGTTGCCGATGCCTTGTTGCGTAAGGTCGACCCTGTTATCCGCTCCTTCTTGCGTGATCGCGGCGACGTTCGTTGCAGGCGAAACGCCAGCGGTGGCAGTGTTCAGTGCGCTTTGTGCGTTGACAGCACCGGAACCGATGACGACATCGGTGGAGACACCGAACGTTGATCCGGCCTGCTCCACGAATACCTCAGACTGGGCCGAAGCGGTGGCAGCAAGGGCGAACAGGAGAAGGGGCAGAAGGCGGGTCATCTGAGCGTAGTCGAGTGTGCATCTATTAAGTCCAACGTAAGCGCCACTTGTTTTCCAGTAATGTGCCTAGACGCCTCTGGCGCCAGAGGCCCCGCAATGCGAGGCGTGACGCCAGAGGCCGGAAGGCGTGCCGCCGGGCCGCGAGGTACGGCTTGGCGGCGGGAGTGCTAGTTTTGCGTAATGGTAGAGGTGTTGCTGCTGCCCACCACCTGCACGTCGGCCATGTTGCCCGTGCCCGTCTGCATCACGTTGATGGTGTTGGAGCTACCCTCGACGTAGAGGCCGGCATTGCCTTGCGGGCCGAGCGCCCCAGCAACAGAGTTGCCCGTGCCGTCCTGATCGATCGTGATCATGTTCGACTCGCTGCCGTTGGCCATGTAGCCGCGGAACGAGTTGCCCGAGCCGTCCTGATCGATGTCGACCGTGTTGAAGCTCACGCCACCGCCGGGGGCGGGGGGCGTGCCGCGGGCGTTCATGACCGCCGAGTTGTCGCTACCGATTTGGTCGATCGTGACGAGGTTGTCGTCACCCCAGATCTCGTAGGCGGCGTTGTTGTCGTCGCCGTCCTGGAGTACGGTAACATCGTTGTCGTTACCACTCATCGTGAGGCGAGCACTGTTGTCGTCGCCGAGCTGGTCGAGGTCGGTGAAGTTGCGGTCACCATCCTGGTTGATCCCTGGGTTGAGCGTGCCGAAGCCGTTGACATGTGCTTCGTTGCCCGAGCCCACCTGGTCGAGGTCGGCGACGTTCGCAAGGCCGTCCTGCCGGACGCCGGCGAAGTTCTCAGCACCTTCCTGCCGGACGTCCGCGTCGTTGGAAGTACCAATCTGATCGACGAACGCCTCGTTCGAGCCAGCGAAGGAGCTACCAACGATGGCGGCTCCCTGGTTGATGGTTGCGTCGTTGCTGCTTCCGTCCTGGGTAACGAACGCTTCGTTGGTGAAGCTCTCGCTTTCGGCAGCAGCACCGAGGCTGGCACCCTGGTTGACCGTTGCGTCGTTGTCGCTACCGTCCTGCTCAATCTCTGCGAGGTTTCCCTGGCCTTCAGCGCCAACGAAGGCACCTGCCGCCACACCCTGGTTGACGGTCGCGTCGTTGTCGCTGCCGTCTTGGTCGATTACAGCGGTGTTGCCTTCAGCTTCAGAACCAGCCAAGAAGCCACCGGCGACGCCCTGGTTCACCGTAGCGGTGTTGAAGTTACCAGCCTGGATGGTAGAAGCGGAGTTGTTGTCGGAGTCCGCCCCCGCAAGGCCAGCGTCAACGCCCTGGCGGACGGTCACGTCATTGTTGTCGCCGGAGATCTCGGAGGTGGCGCTGTTGCCGTCGCCGTCCTGGTCAATGTCGACATCGTTGGCCGAACCGGTGATGTAAACGCCCGAGACGCCGTAGACGGTACCGACGTTGTTGTCAGAGCCAGCCTGGTCCACGGTCACGACGTTGTCGTCGCCCGAGATGTCCACGTCGGCGTCCTGACCGGAGCCTTCCTGGTTGATGTCGACGTCGTTGTCAAAGTTAGGGCCGCGCTGGATGTCGACGAAGGCGCGCTGGTTATCGCCGTTCTGGGTGACGTCCACGAGGTTTCGATCGCCCGTGAGCTCGACGCGGGTGAGGCTGTTGCCACCCGTGGCTGCGCCGGCGTCGCCGCCGGTCTGAGTCACGTTGGTGATGTTCTCGTTGCCGGAGGACATCGTCTGGACGCCCTTATGGGAGTAGCCGTCCTGGGTGATAACGGTCTCGTTGTCATCACCGATCTGCGTGATGGCGCCTTCATGCTGGGCGCCTGCCTGGGTGACGGTGGCGTCGTTGTCGGCGCCGGTCTGGGCCGTGGTGGCCGTATTGCTCTGCGCCTGAGCGCTGACCGTGAGGCCGAACGCAAGAGCGAAAGCGAGAAGGAAGCGGTTCATGCTTTGGGGAATTGAGTGGTACTGAGTGCGTGAAACGGTCACGCGGTCCGGTGGCAGGAGAGTTGTAGGTGCCCGCGCCTCTGGCGCCAGAGGCCCCGCGGTGCGAGGCGCGGCATATCGCCAAAGGCAGCCGCCGGGCCGCGATGGTGCGGCCCGGCGGCGGGGGTGTTAGTTCTGAGTGATCGTTGAGGTGTTGTTGTCGCCGACGACGCTGACGCCTGCCCGGTGGAAGTTGCCCGTCTGGGACACAGAGACCGTGTTGAGGTCGCCATCTACCAAGAGGAAGCCTGTACCAGCTTGACCATCGCGACCGGCAATGTTCTGGTCGCCGTCTTGAATGATCGTGATCAGGTTGTCGGAACCGCCAGCCATGACGTTCGCCCTGTTCTTGAATCCTTCCTGGTTCACCACGTAGTCATTAGAGTTTGGCAGACTCAATGCGTCGTTCGAAGCCGAGTCAAACCCACGGATGTTCATCTCGTTTTGGTCGCCAACCTGGTCGACATCTGCAGTGCCATCATTCCCCGACACGCCTACGTTAGCACTGTTATCGTCTCCATCCTGAACCACATCCGTTTGGTTTCTTGAGCCGATAGTGGTAGTGGCAGCTTCGTTGGCCGACCCCTCCTGATATACGCCTACCGCATTACCATCGCCCACAGACCTAATACCAGGCTTGGCATTACCAGGAGCCACGTTTCGTGCATGGTTGAGCGAACCGTTCTGTTCAATCTTTCCATAGTTGGCATCGCCGTCCTGAATGATGTATGCCTCGTTGCTGTTTCCACCGTACTGATCGACGTACGCCCCTGCCGTGAAGCCCAAACCGTTGATGCCGGAGTTGACGCCCGTCTGTTCAATAGTGGCGTAATGGCTGTTTCCGGCTTGCGTGGTTGTTGCGTCGTTCTGAGCATTGGCCGCGCCGGCGAGGCCAAGCGCAAGGGTGAGTGTGAGGAGGTTTCGCATGGGAGTTGTGTGTTGGGATGCCCGTATGGGCGAATGAGTTGGTTGTGCGGCCGGATGCCGCGCCTCGCTGAGGTGACTGCCTCTGGGCCTGCGAGCGGCCATGGTGTTAGGAAAAAGGCAGCCTCTAGCGAGGTCGCCTGCGTGTTGTTCTTACGGGAAGGAGCCGGCGCTCTGGCGCACTAGCACCGTGTTCGAGTGCCCGGTTTGAATGATGTGCGCGACCGCGCCCCCGCCCTGCTGCACAAAAGCGCGGTTGCCAGAGCCAATCTGGCTCAAGACGATTCGGCTCGCGTCAGTCGAAAGGGCCGATGCCGCTATGCTTTCGTACCCCATCGCATCAAAACCTGCGAGCACGTTGCCGCTACCACTCTGTAGGATGTCCGCATAGGCGCCGCCACTCTGTTCTAAACGAGCGACGTGGTCCCCTGCGCCCTGCTGCGTGATTTGGGCGTCGCTTCCTCCCCCTACAGCCACTTGTACGAGTTCCACAGTGTTACGCGAACCCAGCTGATCGACGTAGGCGACAGATTGCGCGCTCGCGGACGAAGCGAGGAGAGAGAACACAAATGTTATGATGTTAAGCCTCATGCATAACACCCACTGAGGGCGCAAATACCTCCCCTCATCGCATTGATACAGCTGTGCTGTTGGCGATGAGACTCTGGGCGGGGAATCTCTAAAAGCGCGTGGTGAACAGGTCCCCGACGTGGGACTCTGCTAGCGAACAGAACCGGGACTACCGCCGTGAGGCGATTGAGTAGAAGCGGGACCACGAGGGGTCGCGCAGGCCGTCTGCAGGTGGAGGTTGTGCGTCACTTGGGGAAGGGGGGAAGGAGACATGCCAGAGGCAAGTCGTCTAATGCAACCTCAAGTGGTGGGGCGGCGGGGCCGCCTTGAGCTGCGATGTCAGCCGGAAGGGCTCCGCAAATAGGCTCCCTGAAAAGCCCATGCCAGCCGCGACGTGGTCCTAACTAATGACCGCGAGGGGAAACAAACCGTACCGCTCAAAAAAAATGAATGCGCCACGCTTTCAGCGCACATAGGCGACCCTGAGGCTTCAAAAACCGCAGATCCTAACGGCCATTTTGTCAATCACAACTCAGCCCTCTGCCCTCTCTACTCCACTCTCCCCAGGGATATCTGTGGCGTATCCGCTGCTACCCCCACTTGCTCAGCGCCCTGAATAGAAGACAAACCCTGCCTGCACACTCCACACGTTGTCGTTGACTGACCCGCGGTTGACCAAGGTGTCTAAGCCCTCTAGAAAGGGATACGTCAGTCCTGCCTCAATTTGAAACGCGACAGCACCAGACAGACGGCTCTCCAGACCTCCGAACATGGTACCGTATGCAAACACGCTGTCTTCGCCCCACACAGACAGAGCCCCTGCGCCAGCGGTAAAGGTTGGTGATGTCTGCGCACTAGGAAGTAGCCGAGCCTTTACCACTCCTCCGGCCCCTAAGAAGGGCTCTGCCGAACCTGCTATGTCAAGAAGGCCTGCTTCACCTCTGGCGCCAAAGGAGAGCCCCGTCATAAGCGGATAGCTCAGCGTAGCCGCTCCAATCGGCTGAGCGCTCGCCTCGGCATAATCGGTCTCGAACTGGCTGACCCCACCCGTGATTGCAAACGATGCCCCATCGCGTGACCGATCCGACACGAGTCGGTCAAACGAGTCGCGGCGGCGATTTTCTACCACGTCCGCGTCGTAAGCTTCTATGTATCGCCGCGTCTGAGGAGCCTCTGGCGACTCGAAACTCCAGAGGCCATCCCGAGAGCCTTCTACAACCAGCGCGCGAACTGCTTCCTCAATCGCGGCTGTAACGGCCAGAACCGGAGGCTCGTTGGTGCTGTACCCCGCCTCCGTCTCCAAGATGGCTTTGGTGTCGACAAAGCGAAATACTCCCCCATCAAGCTTCTGCGAGACGATGGTCTTAGTCGTGTGAACAGACTTCAGAACGCGGCCGTTCTGGACAGAGACAGCGCGTAGATAGAGAGTGATCTGGTCCTGGCGAAACTCGCCGCTTCCCCCGACGCCTAAAAGACGCGCACCAGCGCCGCCCGTGATCACGTTAGAGTCGTAGCCAATGATGCCGCCCTCTAGAAGCACGCCAGCATACAACAGTGGAGGGAGCGGTCCGAGGCCCTGACCTTCAGGTCCCGTGTATTGCTGCCGCGTTGTCGATATGATCTGGCGCTCGTTGAGTAGGTTCGAAAGGCCTTCTCTCTCGATAGGCACAAAGAACCCTGAAGCCTCTAGAGCGCGCATGAGAATGCTCGTGGCCCCTTGTGTCACCACGTTGGAAAACGTAGAGGAGTTCTCCAAGGCGCGGTACTGACCTGTTTGATCCCGGAACCGATACACTGCGACGACGACGGGGTCAGAGGGAGCGGGTGTAGATTCTAATAGCTCAGCTGAGACCGTAGCGGGGGGACCGCTCCTTGCTTGCTCCACCTTGAACGGGTCTGCAAATCGGGGCGAGCAACCAGCCGCGCACAGAGCAGCGGCAAGGAGGAGAGTAAGACGCACGGTGTTCGAGTTGTAGTCGGAGTGGGAGGGAGTACCTCAGCGCCCCCTCGCGACGGGTAATCTGAGAAGGAGCGTATTTGCCCCCTTACGGATTGGGAATCGAAACGATTGTCTCGTCTCCTGTCAGGATGTTGAACACGCGTACAGACACGCCATCTAGTCCCGGAACGACCTCGACTTGAAAGTCTCCCAGCGAGAAGGTGCCAGGGCGCGTGAGATCGAGGTCCCCGAACCGGTCCGAGATAAGCTCTCGGGAGAGCTGGTTCAGGATTTGACGCTGAAGCGAGGACTCGAAGTCTGCCAGCGGGTCCCGCGTGAACCGATTGAGGGAATCATCTTCCTCCTCGTTTTGGAGCTGTGCCGACTGCAAAAGCCAGCTGTAGTTCGTCGTGAACCCGCCGAACGCCGGGTTTGTGGGCTGATAGACGAGTTGCTGGGCGGATGCAGAGCTCCCCCACGCAAAGGCTCCTAGGGCGACGACAAAAAGTGCAAGGCGCATAACGTAGAGTATGTAAGCGAGTGACTGGCGCCATTCTACGAACGCCGCGCTCAACCACGTGGCAGGCGCCGAAGTGTAGCAATCACGGCCTGACGCGCAACCTCTTCCGCTTCCTCCTCCCGAATGGGGAGCCGGGCTTGGTAGATCAACTCTCCGTCCAATTGGATCGCAATCAGGGTTCCTTGGCCGGGCAAGGGGCTTTCAGAGATCACGACGCTGAAAAACGACGCTTCTACGGGTGGCCGCCAGAGACGAAAAAACACGTCGTAGAAGTAGCCCCCAGTGCGAGTGAGGGTCTCATCCACGACGAGCTTCCCGATCCCGAGTTGGGGATCGCGTAGCGAGTCTGCTGCCGTCTCACTTTCGCGCATGACCAATACCAGCGTCTCATTGACGATGTCGCGATACGTTCGCGAGTAGCCATACGGGATCCACTCGGCCCTCGCAGTTGTGTCGTCGGCGCTGGAATCCGGCACCGCTGGCGACTGGGCGACGGCGCCCGCCGGTAACAGAGCGAGTGAAACGAGAAAGAGGCGTCGCATCTCGCGAACCTAACCCATAGGCTTCGTTCCAAGCGCGCAGCGAGCGGATTGCAGCCGGACAGATCGGTGCTACGCTCTCGCCTCTGGCGCCAGAGACGGCAGGTCCGACTCACCGATGTCCAGATGGGGCCAGCGCTCACGCAAGAGCGAACTCAGGCGCCGAAGCCCCCATGCCTCAGCACGGTCCTGACCGACGGCGACGGCGAGCGTGCCTGTCTGACGCGCCGCCTCGCGACCCGGCTTGCGGAGCTGGCCGGTGAGGTACACGGCCGCGCCTCTGGCGGCGGCATCGCGCACCATCGCATCCGTCATCGCGCCCGCAAGGGCAACGGCGGGAGCCGGAGCGCTGGCCACGTCGCCCCAAGTCTCCTCGATTCCACCAAACTCGCGCCGGATGGCCTCCAACACGTCGGCCACAGACCGCCTCTGGCGGACCTGCCCGATCAGGCCCATCGCGTTGCCATCACGCCGGAGGGGCTCGTCATTCGGGTCTAGATCTAGCGCTTCGGCGAGCGTTGGGTTGACGCCGATGGAGTGCCGGTCGTCCAGCGCACGGTGCACGGCGAGGACGCCTACGCTTTCGGGAAGCGCGGCAGGCCACAATCCAAACGGCCGATGTATCAAGACGGCGTCTGCGCCAGAGGCCCACCGGTACGGCGGCGGGCCGGCGTCGAGCCGTAGAACGAGACGTTCGACAGAACGGCCAGAATCGATCCACACGCCCGCTGGGTCCCCTTCTCGGTGGTAGCGCTCACGGTCCAGGTGCGGCGCGAGGTGATCGGCGATGTCTCGGACGGTCGGCATAGAGCCCCGTACCGCCTCTGGCGGGTACCGGTTCGCCAGAGGCCTAATAGGCCGTGGTGACCAGGATTGCGTGATCTGCTGCGTCGAGGCTTACCACGAACAACTGGTCGTACTGGTCGTGGTCAAGGGGCGCAAGGGCTTCTCCTGAGAAGGCCCCTGCGACTTGCGGCGTCGTGTTGCTATGGCCGACAACGACCGCCACGCTGCCACGGGGGAGCACCTGGACTCTAGCGACCACATCGTCCACGTATCCGGGCACGCCTCCGTCGCCTATCGGCACCACGACTACTTCTACGCCTGAAGCTTTCGCCAGAGGTGCGGCGGTTTGTCGCGTCCGGCGGTACGGCGTCGCGTAGACCGCGTCGGCTCGGCCGATCCGCATGGCCAATCTCCTGGCGCGCTCATGGCCTCTGGCGCTCAGTGCGGGATCACGCGAGCCATCGTCTGCAGCTTCCGCGTGGCGTACCAGGTAGACGGTCGTCGGGGGAGGTACCTCGGGCGTCCCGGTGCATCCGATCAAGACGGCGAACGAGGAGAGGAGCGCACGCATAGCGAATGCCGGAGAATCAGCGCCTTTCGGAGGCGCGCTGCCGTTCGTTGAGCCAGCCGGGGGAGGCCGCGCCAGAGGCCCACTGGAAGTCGCGGGCTGACCGTCCCTGGCCAATTCGCTGTAGCGATGTGCCCAGTGGAGCGCGAGGACTCTCGCTCACGCCGATGTCCTGGAATAGAAGGCCTCTGGCGTCGGTGAACGATCCTTCCCAGGTAAGCGCCTCGACCGTTTCCCCACGAGGCGAGACGAGCGCGATCCCATCGGGACTGCCGTTTTGTAGTCCCGGAATCGCGATCCACTCCGTCCCGATCCCGTCCCCGACCAAGCGGCCCGCCAGAGGCATCGTGTGGTAAGCCGTACCGTTGCTGCCGTTCACCGCAAGCAGAGTCCAGCCTTCCAGACTCGTACCGTCCGGTCCAGCGATCTCAACGCCCTCCCCGGAGTCGTCGCCTTCGTTGTCGTAGTGGATCTCGTTGATCCACAGCACCCCGCCAGAGGCAGCCGGGCGTGGGACCTCTGGCGTCGGGTTCTGAGGTGTAGGAACAGGCGCTCCTGTTCTGACGCCTCCGTTCCAGATCCTGTCTGCGAGCGTGGGGTCGATAATGAAGGGGTTCTGCGTGCCCTGAAGGCTGGCAACCCACACATTGCGAACCTGCTCGCGGTCGTCTGGCGGATCCTGCCGGTTCCAGACCAGAAGGTCCTGCTCCATGGACTCGAAAAAGCCACGATCTACCTGCTCGGGATACACCGCGACCACGTAGAACACGGCGCGCGCGATGTCTCCCTTTCGGTCTTCCCGCGGCTCAAACTTCCCGTCCCCGCGCTCGCTCCACGGCGCCAGAGGCGGATCTGGAATTTGCGACTGGCTCGCGTCCGCTAGGTACCAGGCATCGGTCTGGGAGTCGGGGACTTCGCCGAAGGGGAGGTTGCCGCGCGAGGAGTTGACGGTCTGGCGCGATGGGAACAGGTGGTGGAGGTCAGAACGGAGCGGCTCTTCTCGCGCGCCCTTCGACTGCGGCCACACGTGCTCGGCGTTGATGCCTCTGGCGTCGGCAGCCTGGGACGCGTCGCCCGCGCCCAGCGTGACGCAGTACTCGGTGTAGATCCCGCACACCACGCCCTGCGTGGACTGCTCCCACCCGTAGAGTTCGTCTCTCGCGCGGCTGTAGCCAAGCGTCCGAACGGGCGAGAAGTCCCGGTCTAGAACCCCCAGCAGATCGCCCGCAACCACGTCGGTATACAGCACGGCCTCTGGCGGAGGCGCGCCGGGACCAGCGGTGGAAACGCGCGGCCGCGTCTCGCACCCGCTCACGAGCAGCAAACATGCGCACGCCAGTGCGGCGCCAGAGGCAAACAGTCTCATGTCTCTTCGTCGACGAGCGCGACGTGGCGGAAGTAGGTCTGCTCCTCGAAGGACGCGCCAAGCGCTCCGACGGCGAGACCGATGGAGGCGACAAACCCAGCGAACACGACGACGTGGTGTAGCGCGATGGTTTCGCCGAGCGTGGCGGCCCAGCCCTCCAAAATCGCGCGGTCGAACAGAAGCGCGGCGAGGCCGAGCGTGCCGACGAACATCAGCGCGTACGTCGTCGCCATGCCGATAGCGACGGCTAGCAGGACCGACGCTTCCGAGACCACGCGCTGCTCACTGCGCCGGCGGCTGCGGCGGTGAACCAGAAGCCTCTGGCGCCTCACGAGGTACACGCTTGCGACGAACAGGATCGCGAGGGATAGGGCGGCGACGAGCCACGCCGGTTGCCGAGCGCCTAGATCCCACGCCTCGGCGGTCATCACGAGGACGACGAGCGTGGAGACAGCGGCCGTCGTCAGTTTCGCGAACTGGAACGGGAAGCGCCAGGGGCGGATCTGCCGCACGGCATCAATCACGTCGGCGCGTTCCCGCCAGAGGCTGCGCACGGTGAACACGACGTTGCTGATGCGATGCGCGTCGGCACGTTCTTCCATGCGGGGGTCCGCCACGTCGGCGATCTCCTCGCTCAGTTCCTCAACCTCGGCAGGCGAGTAGCGCCGCATCCCGTCCAGATCCGACGAGGCCCGGATATCGTGCATCAGGTCCTCTGGCGCGTCGCGGTGACCCAGGCCGTTGAGGTGCCCAAGTTCGTGGAGCGCGAGGGTCGCGATGCGGTCAGCGAGACGCTCTGGGTCGGGCAGGGCATCGCGCAGGACCGGATCCAGACGCGCGACGGAGAGAACGGCCACGCCCAGCGCCTGCGAGGGCGTGCCCAGGGCGAACGGCCTGAACCGCGCGCGGAGGTCCGCCGCCGTTACGACAAGCGCGAAGTCCCACCCACCGAGGTCGCGCTCCGCAGCGCCCACGTCCAAGAGATCTACCGGTTCGGCCCGCGCCCCAGGCACCACGTCCCGGCGGCGGATCGACGGCAGGCGCCAGTCGAAATCCGGCAGTGCCCGCCTCAGTTCGTCGCGGACCAACTTCCTCGCGAGCGATACCGACCGCCTCTGTGCGTCGCTCAACCCGCCCGCCAGCACCCACCCGACAACGACGGGCGGCGACGGTTGAACCGAGGGCTGCGGATGGGATTCGGGTTCCACGGAGGTCCTGAGGGGGCCTCGAAGCTAGACAGTGATCTGCTCTAGCGCCTCTGCGCCAGAGGCCTCTGGCGAGGTCTTGGACCCACAAAAAAGTGGCCTCTGGCGCGATGCCAGAGGCCACAGGCTGTCAGACAGCGAAGCGGGGACTAGCGGTAGCCGCCGCCGCCACCACCGCCGTAGTTGCCGCCGCCACCGCCGTAGCCGCCGCCGCCACCGCGGTTGCCGCCACCGCCGCCGTAGCCACCACCACCGCCGTAGCCGCCGCCACCACCGCCATCACGACGTGGGGGACGCTCGCCGCGGGGGCGCGCCTCGTTAACGGTCAGCGGGCGGCCGCCCATTGGGCTGTCGTTCAGGTTCTCAATGGCGGTGCGAGCCGCGTCGTCGTTGGACATCTCGACGAAGCCGAATCCGCGCGAGCGGCCGGTGTCACGGTCCTTAATAACTGTGGCGCTGGAGACCTCTCCGTGCGCTTCGAAGATCTCCCGGAGCTCGTCGTCAGTGGTCGAGTAGGGGAGGTTGGCTACGTAAATATTCATGGGCTGGCTTATCGTGCAAAAGGGGAAAAACGCGAACGAGCACCCCGCCAGCCAGCCGGGCGCTCGCATTCAATGTAGATCAACGCACGACGGGGCGCCGGGTTCGCTTCCGAACGCGCGCGATTCGCACACCGACGAGAACGCGCCTCTTGCGCCAGAGGCCGCGGTAGGGCTCAGTCCAGGCCGTACTCCGCCGCGATCTCCTCCGGCGTGAACGCGTCCTGCTCAGATTCCGGCATCGCCGCCTTGGTCACCACGTGCCTGCCGATGACCAGCGCGTCCATGTGCGTGCGGCGGAACACGCGGACCGCGTCCTCGGCGCTCCCCACGATGGGCTCTCCCCGGACGTTGAACGACGTGTTGACCAGCACCGGGCAGCCGGTGCGCGCTTCGAAGGCCTTCAAAAGGTCGTAGTAGATCCCGTTGCGGGCTTTCGTGACGGTTTGTACGCGGGCACTTCCGTCCACGTGCGTGACCGCCGGAACGGCGCTGTCGATGCTCGTGAGCCGTTCCAGACCCTCCCCTTCGATCTTCGCGTCCCGCACCGGACCGACGAGCAACATGTAGGGCGACGCGTCGCCAGAGGCCTCGGGCGTTTCGCCCTTCTCTTCCTTTACACCTCCGAGGTCGAAAAACTCGTCGGCGCGTTCCGCGAGCACACTTGGCGCGAACGGGCGGAAGCTCTCGCGGAACTTGATCTGGAGGTTCACCTTCCGCTGCACCTCCCGGCCTCTGGCGTCAGCGAGGATGCTGCGGTGGCCCAGTGCGCGCGGGCCGAACTCGGCGCGGCCTTGAAACCACCCCACGGTCTGTCCTTCCGCCAGGAGTTCGGCAGTCCGCGCTACCACCTCAGCGTCGGTCGCGAACGTCTCGATAGGCAAGCCTGCCAGAGCCGTCTTTATGTCCTCCTCCTCTGGCGCCGGTCCCAGGTAACTCCCCTGCATCCCGTCGCCAGAGGCAGCGGTTCGAGGCTCATTGCCCCAGTGGTGCGCGGCCATGAGTGCGGCGCCGAGTGCGCCTCCTGCGTCGCCCGCAGCGGGCTGGATCCAGATGTCGTCGAACGGCCCCTCGCGCAAGAGGCGACCGTTGGCCACGCAGTTGAGCGCGACGCCGCCGGCCAAGCACAGCTTCGTCTCGCCGGTCTCTCGGTGGACGTGATGGGCCATCCGCACCACCGCCTCCTCCGTGACCTCTTGGATGCTCCGCGCGAGGTCCATGTCGCGCTGCGCCAGAGGCGCCTCGGGCTGGCGACGCGGGAAGCCCAGCAACTCTTCCATTGCGCGGCCGGTCATCGTGAGGCCCGCTGCGTAGGTGAAGTAGTCCATGTTCAACCGGAACGAGCCGTCCTCACGCAGATCGATCAGGTGCTCTCGGATGATGTCCACGTACCGCGGCTCACCATACGGAGCGAGTCCCATCAATTTGTATTCGCCAGAGTTAACCCTGAACCCGCAGAAGTACGTAAACGCCGAATAGAGCAATCCGAGCGAGTGCGGGAAGTGGATCTCGCCATGGATCTGAAGCGCGTTGCCTCTGGCGGTACCCCACGAGGTTGTCGCCCACTCCCCTACCCCGTCGGTCGTGAGAAAGGCGGCACGGCTGAACGGGCTCGGGAAGAACGCGCTTGCGGCATGACTCTCGTGGTGCTCAGGGAATATGAGGGGCATCGGGCTCTCCCTGTCTTCCAAGCCGAGCTCTCTCTTGATCAGGTCCGGGATCCAGAGCTTTTGCTTGAGCCAGAGCGGCATCGCTTTGATAAACGATCCCAACCCCCGCGGCGCGTACGAGAGGTACGTCTCCAGCAGCCGCTCGAATTTGAGCAACGGCTTGTCGTAGAACGCGACGGCGTCCAGGTCCTCAGCCCTTATGCCTGCCTTGCTGAGGCAGTACGCGACAGCGTGCGTGGGGAAGCCCGCGTCGTGCTTACGGCGCGTGAACCGCTCCTCCTGTGCAGCCGCGACGATCTCGCCGTCGCGCACGATGGCGGCGGCGGAGTCGTGGTACCAGCAGGAGATGCCGAGAACGGTCATAGGGGCCTCTGGCGCCAGAGGCTAGAAGTAGCGTTCGAGCCGCTCAGGCGTGGACGGTGCCGGGGCGTCGCGAAGGATCCAGTACGAGTCCTCGGCTGGATCTGGATGCTTCGTCAGAGGGTCTTTGCCCAGCGCGCGAAGGATCAGGCCGATGGGCAAGATGACGAGCACGAATGCGAGTGTCAGGATCACGCGCGTCATGACAAAGCCCATCGCGAAAGCGAGGCCCATCCAAACCTTGTAGACCGGCCGCAACACCACCGGTAGGGCCGCTCCTAGCGCGATGAGTGCGCACCCGAGGCCGCCTAGGATCTGCGCGAGCGTGGTCAGCTCCCATCCGTTTCGCCACGCCGAGATCAGCGCGATGCCTGCGAACACGCCGCCGACGACGAGCCCAAACTTCCGCAACGCCGGGACCGACACGTCGAGCTCGCGCACCTCGGCTGCCACCATCGCCAGAGGCGACGGGCCGGAGCGTCGGGATGGGCGAGGTGCGGGCATGAAAGCCTCTGGCGGTGGGAACGCCGAAGCTACGGGCACGCTGGGCGCCGGCTCTCCCCTCTTCAGTCCGGTCGAACGTCTTTCGCGTGGCATCTCCGCGCCAGAGGCTACCGAGGCGTCCGGAGGTCCGTGGCGTTGACGGCGTGCTCCCAGAGCAGGTCGCCAGCGGCGTCGAAGGTCTTCATGGTGAGAGTCCGCGTCTCACGGGGTCCGCTAAAGGTGAGCGTCCCGAAGTTGTAAACGCCTGCGACGAGCGTGCCGGGCACGCGGACCGGGTTCTCGAACTCCGGTGAGTCCTCGCGCGTGGCGTAGGTGGAGGCGCCGGCCGTAAGCGGGCTGGAGGTGAAGTCATAGAGCGGGTACGTCCCGTTCCGCTCCACGCGGATGAGCTCCGTGTGGTGCCGGTCGCCCGAGAGAAACACGACGCCGTCGATTTGCCTCTGGCGAAGCTCTTCGAGGAAGTACGCGCGCTCCACCGGCGCGATAGCCGCGTACGTCTCGAAGATCTGGACCGGGTTCAGGATCTGTCCCCCGTTGGCGATGATCTTGAACGTCGCGCGGCTCGCGGTGAGAGCGTCCAACAGCCAGCGAAGCTGCTCCGCGCCGAGGTACTCGCGCTCGTTTGCGGGCGCGCTGTTGGGCGCACGGTGGTAGCGGTCATCCAAGAGGAACACCTCGGCATCCCCCCACTCGAACTGAGTAAACACGCCCGGCACGCCAGAGGCTCCATACGTCGGGTTGGGCCAGAAGCGCTTGAACGTCTCCAACGCGGCCTCTTTGTGGATGTACGAGCGGTCGGAGTCGTTGGGGCCGAAGTCGTGGTCGTCCCACGTCGCGTAGTGCGCGGTGCTCGCGAGGAGCGGCTGCAAGTCTGCAGCCTCTCGGCTTTTCGCGTAGCGGTAGTCAATGCCCTCGGGGCTCCACCAGTCGACCTCGCGGAGGTACACGTTGTCACCCAGCCACAGCATCGCGTTCGGCCTCTGGCGCTGGATCGAGCGGAAGATGGTCGTCGGCCCACCGTAGGGCCGGGTAAACGCGAGCGTGTCCGCGTAGGCCCGATCTGGTCGGTCGTACGGTGTGTCGTTGTCGTAGTAGCACGAGCCGAGCGCGAGCGTAAACGTGGGCGGGTCGGTCCTCCACTGCCACAGCTCCTGCGTCGTGATCTCCAGCGGGTACGCGGTTACCACCTCCTCCCCATCCACGCGGACGGTGTACGTCGTGGTCTCGCCCGGCTCCATGCCGAACAGCGCGACGCTCGCCGTGCCATCGTGCGCGGTCCGCGCCTGGCCTCTGGCGCCAGAGGCCGTGGTGACTTCGACGAGTGCGGGCGCCTCGGTCTGCACCCAGACGGTGGCGCCGCGGTGGGTCACGTCGGCGAGCATGGGTCCAGAGCGGAGGATCCCGTTGGGATCGGCCTGAGCAAAAGCGGAGCCGCTGGCGCCAGAGGCGACGAGCAGGAGGAGGAGAGCGCGGTGCAACATGGGATCAGAAAAAACGCCGCGCCCGGCTGGCGGGTGCGGCGTGGATGGGGGTGCGGACGCCAGAGGCTAGTCCTCGTCTTCGTCCTCGAACTCGGGCGCGGGGCGAACGTCCCAGGCCAGCATCTGCTCGATGTCGGCGGAGTCCTCTTCGTCCTCGCCGTCGAGCAGGAACGTGTAGTCGCCGAGCTTGCGGCGCTTGCTCTCGGCGACGCGCTTCCACAACGTGCCGTCCTCGTCGGTGAACTCGTCTGGGAACGGGCTCCGCACGCGGTGGCTGGGGTGGTAGTTACGGTACGTCTTGGCTGCCTCGTAGAGCGCCGCGCGGCGAGCGCCGGGGCGCGTCGTGCTGCGGCCAACCACGCGGAAGGGCGCGATGGTAATGGAGGCGACGATCTCGTCACCCTCAGCCTCGGGCAGGTCGGTCTCGATCGGGTTCCCCTCCTCGTCCACCTGCTCCTGGTCGCTGTACTCGGGCCGCATCACCTTGAACTCGTCGGGGTGCGGATATGCGCTGCGTTCGTCGAACATCTGGTCGTTTATCGTCGTTGGGCCGCGAAGGTACGCCCGCGGCGGCGCTCTTCCCCCCGCCAGAGGCGTGCTTTCCTGCATGATTCACCCCGCACGGCCCTTGACGGTTTCTTCGGCTCGTGTAGCTTTCCCCATCCTTTGCCGCCACCTCTCATGGCCGATCCCTTCTCGCTCTCCAGCGACGACGACTTCGAGGATGACCTCGACAACGACCTGGACCTCGATGACGAGGACATGGACGACGATTTTGAGATCGACGATGACGACCTCGATTTCGGCGACGACGATCTAGACCTCGACGACGAAGACCTCGACGAGGACTTTTAAGCAGCACCCTTTAAGCGTGCTGTTGTGGCGGGCTCTACGCTGATGCGTCTGGGCCCGTTCTTGTGCTAGGCAGCTCGGCCCTAGGTTCGGCGCAGCGCTTAACGTACGGGCGAGATCTACGACGCCTGCACGGCGGTCCACCATTCGGCGTAGGGTGTGTTCTCCGGCTTCATCCGGTTGTAATCCTCTCCATCCCACCACGTGGGCCCGCGCTCGCCGAGAGCCACCTTGGCCTCGTGCACGCGGCCTCTGGCGTCACGTTCGGCTGCATCGTCCCCAGAACGTTTGGCGGTGCCAACGTCCCTCCGGGCGGACATCAAGTCCTTGACGAGCCTCTGGCGCGTGTCGTCGTCGAGATCGGGGTTGGAGCAACGCCAGAGGATCCCGTTGTGGACGAAGTAGCGTCCGCCGGGAGTCGAAGGCAAGTGGTCTGGACAGGTCGGCATGGCAACGTGAGGGGTTGCCGCCGTACCGACCTTTCCGGGGTCCGTTCCGTCAGGCGCGCGCGGTGTTCGCAATCTCCGCCCACTCCTCTGCGCGCGGCAACGCTTTGGCCGCTTCCGTTTTGGCGTCGAGGTAGTAGCTCGCGAATGCGAGCCGCTCCGCCGCAGAGGCGCTGGTCGTTTCCACGAGGTCGCAGAACGAGGTGATCTGCTCCTCGTTGACGTCGCCCGAGATGTACTGCCCTAGGAGAAGGGCGAAGGCGTGCGGCTGGGATTGGGTAGCGGTAGTCATGGTTGCGCGGGGAAGGTGGAAAGCGCGTTTACACGTCCTTCACCAATCCCGTGCCAATCTTCGGGCCGTTCGCGGAATGGCTCTACCACTTCAGCCAGGGCGCATAACGGAACGCCAGGGTTCCGTCTCCGTGATCTACGATCTCTCCACCCCTGTCCCTTTTTGTACGAGCGCCTCGAGATCTGCTCCCCTCGATGCTGCCTTTCCACGGGGCCTCTGGCGCCAGAGGCCGCTTACTCCGCTTCGGGTTGCCCGCCTGGACGCCAGCGGAGCTTGAAGGTGGGACGGCGGACTTTGAACTCCGGGAGTTCGTAGCGGCGCCGGCGCCGACGTGGCTCAAGCCACCGGAGGTCTTCGAGAACCTGCAAAAGAGCCGGGAAGAACACCAGGGTAGCCGCCATCGTCGCGCCGATTCCGACGACCGCCAGAAGCCCGATGCTTCTGAGCCCTGGGTGTGAGGAGAGCAGCAATCCTCCGAAGCCGATGAGGTTGGTCAGCGCACCCATCGTGACGTGCTCGCCCGTGGATCGGAGCACGCGGCGAATGGAGCCCTTCCCCTCCTCCCGGTACCGGTGCGCAATGTGGACGCCTCCGTCGTTCCCAATTCCCAGCACGGTAGGAAGCACGACGAGGTTGTAGAACGTGAGCGTCACTCCGGAGATCACCATCGTTCCCAGCATCCACAGAATGCCGACCGCCAGAGGCGCCATCGCGACGAGGGACCACTTCAGAGATCGGAAGGTGAGCCAGACGAAGAGGAACACCAGCAAGAACGTAATCCCGACCATCCGCGGACTTTCTTCCTGCATCAGCCGCAACATGTCAGCCGCTACGAGCTGTGTGGACGCGGCGTAGAACGTTTTTCCTTCTTCCGTTCGGACCTCACCTACCAACTCAGCAAACCGAAGCGAGCGAAGCCCATCGGAGAGCGACCCACTGGGGAACACGACAACGAAGTTGCCAATCTCTCCAGTTTTGGATGTGAATGGGCGCGTTAGGAAGTCTGGGACGGAGTCTAGAGGAATCCCCTGCGTTGCAGAAGCGGCTCGGCGCAATCGCGCCACCTGTCCGGTGGTGTCGGCTGCTAAGAAGGGGTCGTCCAGAACGGTGCGGAGTTCGCGGAGGCTTTCGAGCTTGGCTCCGATCCCCTGGGGCTGAGTCGGCAAGCGCTCTTGCAAACTCTCGACCGCCAGGATGAGTGAGTCGCGTCCGGCGAGGTCGCTGAGCGCTTCTGTGACGCGGCGCACGTCGTCGGCCTCGTCCACCAGGATGTAGGCGGGGTTTGAGCGGCTGCTTCCGCTAAACACCGGAGCGACGGCTTCTGCCCTCTCGTCGTACTCCGGGTAGGTCGGGGACAGCTTCGAGAAATCGTACTCGAACCGAACCCGGGGAAGGAGCAGCAGTGCGACGGCTACGATCGCGAGGCACACACCGAGGATGGTGCGCGAGAACGGGAAGCGCCGATCCGGTTCGTACGTGCTCGCCTCTCCCTGAATACGGAGGTCGAGAATCCGGAAGCGCTCAGCCAGCGACAGAAGCGCAGGGAGAACGATGAGCATCGCGACAAGCGCGAAGATGATTCCGATGCCGCCGATCAGCCCGAACTCTGAGAAGCCTCTGAAGTCCGCGATCATCAGCACGAACAGCGCCGACGCTGTCGTCATCGCGGAGACAGCCACAGCTTGCCCGGTGCTCGCGAACGTCTCCTCTGCAGCGTCTGCGGCATCGCGCCCGGCCTTCCGTTCCTCGGTATAGCGAGCGTAGAAGTGAATCCCGTAGTCGATGCCGAGCCCGAACAACACGAGACCCAGCGTGCTCGTCATCAGGTTCAAGGTCCCGAACGTGATGGCTGCAACGGCGCCCGCCCATGAGAGCGCCATGAGCAATGGGGTCGCCAGGAGCAGAGCCGTTACAGGAGTACGGAGGATCTCGCTGAGCAGTACGCGCAGCACGAAGCGTCCGCCCGTCCGCGTCTGGGTTG
Source organism: Rubricoccus marinus (assembly GCF_002257665.1). Taxonomy (NCBI): domain Bacteria; kingdom Pseudomonadati; phylum Rhodothermota; class Rhodothermia; order Rhodothermales; family Rubricoccaceae; genus Rubricoccus; species Rubricoccus marinus. The sequence goes on from NZ_MQWB01000001.1 coordinate 3,593,974, forward strand.
TCTTGTACAGGAAGTACAGCGCCACCGTCAGCAGAACGGCGAACACTCCGGCTCCGAACGACCGGCTCACGTCCTCCGTGATCGCGCGAACCTCGACGGACTGGCGCAAGAGGCGGCCCGCGTTGGTCACCACCATCTCCGGGTGGAAGCGTCCCGCCTGCATCGCGATGACGAGACTGTCCATCGCTAGGTACGTGTCCTCGACGTACCCCAGGTCTGCCTGCGAGCCCGAGGGGTACAAGCGGATGGCTAGCGTGGTGGAGTCCGGGCTTGCGAGGTACTCCCCAAGGTTCAGCGACTCGAGATCGCCCCTCAGTCGACTGAGGCTCTCCTCTTGCGCTCGGCGCGAGCTATCGGTCTCGGGTCGCAAGAGGTCGACCCGTAATGGATCGTTCGCGGCTCTCACTTCCCGGGACTTCTGACGCAGGAATGATTCTAGCCGGTCGAGTTCCTCGTTGGTGGCGAAGTAGAGGGCGTTCCGTTCGATGAACGAGACATCTCGCCGGTAGTCCACCCGCGTAAACACCGGGGTCCCATCACCTTGACGTAGCGCTAGCGCCTTGGGGATGATCGCTTCGGCAAACGCCTTGTTCGCATCGAACGACGGGCTACGAATCGCCACGTCCACTGTGCTCTCTGCACCGACGGTGTCTTTGAGCCGGTTCAACGCTCGGACGCTCTCGTAGTCCTCCGGGAGGAGCTGTGCGAGATCCGCATTCACATTCAGCTTGACGACCTGCGTCAACGCGAGGCCCGTCATTGCCAGAGCTACCACCACCACGAACAGGGGGTGCCGAACGACGAAGCGAATGAGGGGACGGAGTGCTTGGAAGAGCAAGTCTGCGGGCGGGCGATGGCCTCTGCTGAGACGGCAAGAGTAGCGGTTCTCGCGCCATCAGAGACGGTGTTTCACATGAAACAATCCGTACGCGCCCTTCAGCACACGGCCTCTGGCGCTAGAGGCATACCCTCCGGTGCGCGGAACAGGGGACCTCCGCGACAGCGTGAACGCTCCGTGCCGCAGAGCGATCTTTGCCCCACCACCTCTCCCCTACTATGGCACACACGTACGACTCCCTTTCCGTCGGAGACACATTCACGTTCACACGGTCGGTCTCAATGGCTGACGTTCAGTCCTTCGCGGACGTGACGGGCGACGACAACCCGATCCACATCAGCGAAGAGGCGGGCGCCGCGAGCCGCTTTGGGCAACCCGTCGTCCACGGGGTGTTCCTACTTGGCCTCGCATCCAAAGTCCTCGGCCGCGACTTCCCTGGCGATGGCTCCGTAGCGGTCTCCCTCTCCGCAAAGTTTCTCCGCCCCGTACCGGTCGGTTCAGAAATCACCGTCGAAGTCAAGGTGGCGGAGAAGATGGATCGCCACAAGCACGTCCGGATCCGCCTCTACTGTTACATGAACGGCAAGATGTGCGTCGGAGGCGAAGCTGTCGTCATCCCCCCGCCGGAGGCGTAGCACTTCGGCGCTAGAGGCCGCCCGATACCGTTTCACGTGAAACGAAAGCGCCCGCTGACCGATGAGGCCAGCGGGCGCGACTGCGTAATAGCGGACGGCTTAGCGAGGGAGCTTGAGCTGCGTACCCGATGGGATCGTTTCACTCAGCCCAACCTGATTCAAAATGGCAAGTCCCTCTGGCGTCAAGCCCGGGACGTCTGCACGCCCGTTCAGGAAAGATGAGAACGGAGCCGAACGGTTCACCGTCACGACGTCCAGACGGACGGGCTGGCGGTTGAGGTACTGAGAATCGGAGAGGCGCTGGAAGCTGCGCATCGTCCGGCTGAACTCTGGGGCGTAGGTCTGGTAGCCCTGCTGGTTCGTGTAGCCCAAGATCTCGTAGACGTTTCCGCCGTACTCGATGTAACTGGCCAGGAAGCTGATGCTACCTGTCTGCTGAGCGGCCTGCCCTTCCAGAAGCACGGCGGGGTTTCCGTTCGCGGAGTAGTTCTCCTGACCGGTCACGGAGATCCCCTGCTGACCTCTCAGTTCCTGAGCTGCTTGAGCGGCGCTGGACTGGCTCGCGAGTGAGAGCTGAAGGATCGCGCGGCCGTTGGGCTCCCCGATGAGGACAGCCTGGCGGGTATTGGACACCTGCCACCCGTTTGGAACCGTAAAGCGGAACGCGAGCTCGGGGTGGTAGAACACGCCGTTCTCAACGAAGCCCTCGCGCGGGTTCTCACCGAGAACCATGCCCTCTATCTCAGCGAGGTACTCGGACGCGTTCACCATTGTCCCCTCGTACAGCGAGGCGAGTTGGGGGATGGTCTGCTCACGCTCCGACGGATCTGGGTGCGTCGAAAGGAAGCTCGGGAGCGCGCCGCCGCCGGCCTCTTGAATACGACCCAGGCTCCGGAAAAAGTCAGCGGCCTGCGCCGCATCGTATCCCGAGAACTCCGAGTACGCAACGCCCGCCTCGTCGGCCTCACGTTCGGCGTCTCGTCCGTACTTCAGGAAGAGTAGTTGAGCACCCTGGCTTCCGTACTCCAGGATTCCCTGCGCGAGGTCTCCCCCGCCAAGTACAGCGCCACCGATCGCAGCGCCGACGACGCCTAGTTGGCCGAGCTGCGCCTTGAACGCCTGGCGAGACGAATGCTGCGCTACGACGTGACCAATCTCATGACCGAGGACCATCGCGAGCTGAGCCTCATTGTCGAGGTGAGCCATCAGGCCCCGAGTGACATACACGTACCCGCCAGGAAGCGCGAACGCGTTCACGACCGGGCTGTCCAGAACACGGAACGTGAACGGCGTTTGCCGGATCTCGCTAAACGCGGCCCGATCGAGCTGTACCTCGCCAGAGGCCGCCGCACGCTCAATGGCATCGAAGGCGTTGGAGAGAACCACGTTGCCGAGCTCGTCCACGTAGTCCGCGACGCCCGCGTTGGTGGTGAGACCGTACTGAGCAACGATCTGCTGATCGGCCTGCCCACCGAGTTGGACCTGTTGCGTCCAGGAGTACGCACCACGCTGGCTCTCGCCGGTTACGAGGTTGACGTTCTGCGCGCCGCAGCCCGAGAGGACGAGAAAGACGACGAGGAATGGCAGCCTCTGGCGCCAACGAGAAAGGAAGATCATAGAAGTGAGATCAAGAAGGGAAAGAGGCAGGCTCGGTGGAGAGCGCTGGTGTAACAGTTCCGCGTACGACGGAGAACGCAGAGTGCTCCGGGTCCGCAAAGTCAATCGTGCCCTCGAAGGGCTCGGAGCGAGCCGCCGTCATGAGGCTTTGCCCCACCGCGTCGGACGTGAGGAGGTCGAGAACGGCCTGCGTTCGCTCGGGATCGAGGGCGCCGAACACGTCGTCGAGGAGGAAAAGCGGGGGCTCGTCCAAGTGTTCTCTCAAGAACAGACCGGTCGCGATTCGCAGCGCGAGACCGAGCGTCCGGTGCTGACCCTGAGAAGCGTAGGGCCGAACGTCAAAGCCATCGAGTTGGAGGGTGACTTCGTCCAGGTGAGGCCCGACGAGTGTGCGACCGGTCTCCCGCTCCCGCCGTGCGACTCTTGCGAGGGCCTTCCGAAAAGCGTCCATGTCTTCCTCCGCAGGCTCGCCATCGCCAGAGGCCTCTGGCGCAACCGAGGGTGCGTAGGTCGCGGACGGCTCCTCCCCCGTCGCGTCGAGCAGCCGGTAGGCGTCGAGGAGAAAGCCCTGGAAGAGCTCCAGAAACCGGCGGCGGCGGCTGACGATTCGAGAGCCGAGGGTCGCTAGTTCCTCGTTCCATGCTTCCATCGTACCGGGCGCGTGACGGGCTCCGCGGCGGACCTGGAGGAGAAGCGCGTTCCTCTGCTTGAGCGCCCTCCGGTATTTCAGGAGGTCGTCTAGGTAGACCGGGTACGCCTGGCTCAGCGTCTGGTCTAAGAAGCGCCGGCGCTCTGTTGGGCCGCCGTCGGTGAGCAGATGGTCCGCTGGGGAGAGCACCACGATGGGCACCCGACCGACGAGGTCCGCGAGCCGATCCAATGCAGAGCCGTTCACGAACGCTCGCTTCCCCTCCCCTGGCAGCAAGGCCAGCCGGACCTTGAGCGCCGAGCGCCGCTCCCCCTCAAACGCTCCTTCCACTTCGAAGAACGACTCGCCACGGCGCACCGCGTGCGCGTCTGTAGAGGTCAGGAAGCTCTTGCTGAGACAGAGGTAGTGAACCGCCTCCAAGAGGTTCGTCTTCCCAGCCCCATTGGGCCCTACGAAGAGGTTCACCCCGGGCGAGAGATCGATGGAGGTCTCCGCGTGGGCGCGGAACGAATGGAGGCGAAGAGAGCGGAGGCGCATACGCTTGTGTACCGCCAACGCTTCCGGCGGTTCGGTCCCGTTGTTGAGCGTGAGGCCGTCTGGTATCCTGGGCGCTGTTCCCCCACGCCAATGCGCATGCCCAGACCCTCCGCCCTCGCGACCTTCACCGCACTCCTCGTGCTGACGGCCAGCGCGATGCACGGGCATTCACGGCCTCTGGCGGCCCAAGTGAGCTCGGGGCAGACCAACGCGTGCGTCCGTGAAGCGGACCGGCTGGACCGCGTTCTCTCCGAGAGCCTAGCAAGCGAGGAAGCCGACCTCGAACGGGTCCTCGCCGACGTGCAGCGAACGCGCCAGCGGTTTCCCGAGCTGGTCGCGCCATGCACCGCTTCTCTCGCCGCGAACGAGATCGTGGTTCTTCAGATTCTGGATAGAGTACGAGAGGCGAACAGCCTTTCTGAGATCGTTCGCGAGCGGTATTACGGCGTGATGACGCCCAACGAGCGGGCGGACTTCCACCTCAACTGGGGCTACGCCCTGACCTTGTTGGGACAGACACAGGCCTCGACGCTCGAGTACGTCAAAGCGGCTGCTCTCTCGGACGAACTCGACCCCTCGATCGCCTCGACGGTGCTGCTGTACGCAGCTCTCACGTTCAACGAAGTGGGGGACCCGAGCCGCGCCGCCGCCTACTTGCGCGAGGCCGATTCGACGGCTCGCGCAAATCTAGAGACAGAGGGCGTGCAAGCCGCCTTGGGTGAGATCGAATTGGAGCACGCCATCCTGTACCAGCAGGAGGCGCAGTCCTCCGACGCGCCAGCGTCCTTGCATCAGAAAGCCATCGCCGCAGCGCAACGCGCACTGAGCCTGCTGACCGACGACGACTTCCAGAGCCCTGAGCAAGCGATGTCTCACCTGGTTATCGCTCGATCCGAAATGAAGCTGGAGCGGTACGAGCAGGCAGAAGCGGCCATGCAGACCGCACGGCCTCTGGTGGAGTTCGCGAAATCGTTCACGCCGTACGTGGAGGTCGAGCGGTGGATGATGGAAGGGGAGTTGGCCAACGCCAGAGGCCTCGGCCGTGAGAGCCGCGAGGCGTACGCGCGAGCCATCAGCGCCGCGCGAGAGGCCCGCCTCCCCACGACGGCCGTTCAGAGCCTCCTCGCTCTCGCCGAGGTTGTAGAGCAGCAAGGCGACAATGCGCAGGCGGAAGCGCACTACCGGGAAGCCATCGAGTTGGGAGAAGCCATCCGCCAGAGGCTCGGGCTGCAAGACTGGAGCCTCTCCGCCTCCGACAAGATCACGGCGCCTTCGGAGCGTCTCGCGGCCCTTCTCGCCCGGCAGGGGCGGGCCGAAGAAGCGTTCCAGGTCCTCGACGGATCGCGCGCGCGGCGCCTGCTGGACCTCCGCGCCCAAACCGCTGCACGCGAGTCCCTTCCCGAGAGCGCGCGGGCGGAGCTAGACGGCCTCCTCAACGACCTCGACGACGTACGGCTGTCCATCCCCGGAGCCTCTGGCGCCGAGCGGAGCGCTCTAGACGCGGACGCTACACGGATCCAGACGGAGATCGCGGCGCTCAGCGGCTTTACGGTTCAGTCCCCCGCAGCGCTAGATATCGGCGCGCTCCGGGACACGCTGGAAGCCCGCCAGCAGACTATGGTCTCCTACCTCGTCGGGCGGAGCGAGAGTTGGGCGTTCGTGGTTCGGCCGGACACGCTCATGGCGGTCCTCCTGCCCAGAGCTTCTGAAGCCGAGATCCGTGCTCGGATCGAGGGCATCGGCGTGATGTGGCAGGACTCAGGCGCCAGAGGCGCGAGCGGATCGGGGCCGATGACCGTCGATCCCGCGTTCGCGCTCCCCGCACTTGAGGCGTTGTACACGCAGCTCGTCGAACCCGTCGCCCCGCTCATCGGCGACGCCAGCGGCCTCTTGGTCGTCCCCGGTACCCAGCTTTCGACGCTACCGTTTGGGATGCTCGTCAAGCCCTCAAGCGAGGCCAGCACTGCGGACTACGCGTCCGCTGACTACCTCATCCGTCACATGCCCGTGGGGACGGAGCTTGCGGCGACGCTTCTGACGGTGCCGACAGGAGCGAGGCGCGACGGCAGCAACCTCATCTTCGGACGCAGCACGTTCGAGACGCGTGCCGACCTCCCGTTCGTACGCGCCGAGGCCAAGCGGGTCCGCCGAGCCCTCTCCTCCCCCGTCCTACGTCTCGACGCTGACGCGACGGAGTCGGACCTCGTCTCCCAACTCGGCACGGCCGACATCGTGCACATCGCATCCCACGCGGACGCGGACCCGGACTTCCCGCTTTACAGCCAAATCTCGCTCACCGATGATCCAAACGACCCGGATGACGGCACCCTACACCTCTACGAGTTGCAAGACGAGCCTCTGGCGGCCCGCCTGGTCGTCCTGAGCGGATGCTCCACCGCCAGAGGCCGGGCCCTCCGAGGCGAAGGCATGATGGGCCTCCAGTACGCCGTGCGCGCCGCTGGCGCCGCAAGCGCGCTCGCCACGCTCTGGCCTGTTGATGACCGGGCCACTGTAGACATTATGGGCGGGTTCTACGACCACCTCGCCAGCGGCCTGAGTAAGGACCGCGCGCTGCAGCAGGCGCAGCTCGATTACCTGAATGCGAACCACGGCATGGACGCGAGCCCCTTCTACTGGGCGCCTGCAGTTCTCACAGGAGACCCGGCGCCGATGCCCGTCGCGCCGAATCCGTGGCGGGGGATCTGGGGGGCCTTGCTCGGCGCAGCGGTCCTGTCGGCCGCGGTAGCTTGGTGGCTCACCCACCGACGCCGCGTTCGTGTCTGACCCCATCCTGTTCGAGCAACTCCAAAAGCTGACCACCGAGAAGCGCAACCCGAAGTCGATGGACATCGACGTCGCGCCTCTGGCGAGAGTGCTGGAGATCATCCACGAGGCCGACCGCGAGGCGGTGGACTCCGTAACACCGGAGCTGCCCTATGTAGCCAAGGCCGTCGAGATCCTCGTCGATGCGTTCCAGAATGGAGGGCGCCTGTTTTATGCCGGCGCTGGCACGAGCGGACGCCTCGGCGTCCTTGACGCTTCGGAATGCCCGCCCACGTTCGGGACCGATCCAGAGCAGTTCCAGGGCCTCATCGCGGGCGGCCAGGAGGCCATGTTCAAAGCTCAGGAAGGCGCGGAGGACCACGAGTCCTACGGAGCCGACGCGATCGACGAAGCCGGCGTTACCTCAAAAGACGTCGTGTGCGGCATCGCAGCTAGCCGCCGCACGCCGTACGTAGCAGGAGCCGTGCAGCGTGGCAAAGAGATCGGCGCACGCACGCTGTTCGTGACCTGCAACCCGCGCGACGCCTTCGAAGCTTCGGACCTCGACGCGATCACCGATGTCGCCATGTGCGCCGACGTCGGCCCCGAGGTCATCATGGGGTCCACACGGATGAAGAGTGGAACGGCCACCAAGCTCATCCTGAACATGCTCTCGACCGCCAGCATGGTCCGCATGGGGAAGGTCTACGAGAACATGATGGTCGACCTCCAGATGACCAACGCGAAGCTCGTCGAGCGCTCGCGGCGGATCGTCATGACGGCCTCTGGCGTCGACTACGACGCGGCAGGCGCCGCGCTCGACGCCGCGGGCGGGCACGTCAAGACCGCCCTCGTCATGCTCCTCGCCGACGTGGACGCCGAGGCGGCACGTCAGAGAATCGAAGCTGGCGGAGGGTTCGTCCGCCACGCCATCCAGGGCACGGCGCCAGAGGCCTAAGCCGCAGGCCTCTGGCGCGAGCGAATGCGACCAGAGGCCAGCGCGGGAAAAGTCCGGAGCGGGCCGCACTAGGCGACGGACTGCAACTCAGGGAAACCCTAAACGTGAGGGGATCTCCGGCTGTGACAGAACAGACGGCACCACAGCTCTGTTGCTTGCACCCGTGATTGCCCTCCTCTCCCTCCTGCTCTTCGCCTCCGCGCCGGCCGATTCTACCGAGTCGGCCGATGCCCTCGTGCGTCACACGGTTGCGGCCTACATCGCGCCGCACGATCCAACGCCGGACCCGGGCCTTTGGCAAATCGCCTGGGGAGATCTGAACGCAGACGGGCTTCAAGACGCCCTGGTGTTCGCCGGAGACGCGGAGTGGTGCGATGCGAACGGCTGCACGTTGCTCGTGATCGAGGCCGTTCCAGCGTTCGACCAAGAGGAGTTGGGAGCCTACATCGTTGCCGCAGAGGTCGAGATGGTGAAGCTGCCTGTCCACATCAGCGGCAGGACCACCGAGGGCTGGCACGACCTCCTCGTGCGAAGCCACGAGGGCGAGTCCGTGCGGCTTCAGTTCGATGGGGAGACCTACCCGTTCAGCTCTATCGACGGCACTCTCGAAGACGCTGACCCTTCTGAAAAGGGAGCCACTCCCCTGTTCGTGATCGCGGACTAGCGATCCCCCTTTCTCCTGATCCGACGCCGCCGGTCCCATTTTGGGGATCGGCGGCTGTTCTGCTGTTGTGACGCTCTCTGATATCCGCGACCTGGTCGCCTCCCAATCCCCGTTCGAGTTCCTCCGCCAGAGGTCGGATGGAATGGCTCCCGGCCAGACGATCCGCGTCAAGGGCGCCGCCGGTTCTCTCCCAGCGTTCGCGCTCGCGGACATTCTAGAGGCCTCTGGCGGACCGATTATCGCGCTGCTACCCGAGAGCGAATCGGCGGACTACTTGCGCTCTGATCTCGAGCAGTTGCTTGGCGGAGACGATCAGGTGCTCTTCTTCCCTCCTACCGGGCAGTCGCCGTACGACCCCGAGCAACTCACCGACTCGCTGCCGCTCGTGCAGCGAGCTGACGCGCTCGGCCGCTTGCGCGATGGGTTCGATGGCATTCTCGTGACGAGCGTTGAGGCGATCAGCGAGAAGGTGCCGCCGCCAGAGGCCGTGGGCGAAGAGACGATGTCGATCCGGGTCGGTGACGAGGTGGCGCCAGAGGCACTGATGGAGCGGCTTACCGGTCAGGGGTTCGAGCCGGTCGAGTTCGTCAGCTCACCCGGGGAGGTCGCGACGCGCGGCGGCATCCTCGATGTCTATCCCTTCGCCGGAGGCTTCCCGATCCGGCTCGAGTTCTTCGGCGACGAGGTGGATGAGATCCGAGAGTTCGACCCGGCGAACCAGCGCTCGGTCTCGAGCCTAGATGTGGCCCGATTGATCCCGAACCTTGGGGAAACCACCGTCGAGATCGGACATGGAGCCGTGACGCCACTGGCGTTTTTGCCAGACTATACGCCGTTAGTAACCTTCGATGATGCCCGCATGTTGGACTTCGCGAAGGGCCTATTCGATTCCGCTGCAACGGCTTACGCAGATCAAACCCCTGATGAAGACGAAGCTCCAGTGTCTCCTCCGGAAACCCGCTATTTGAGTCCAGAATCTCTGCAAGAGGCCATAGCTAACCATCCAAGGATTATCTTTGGCACGTTCGCCTCTGGCGACGCCGATGTCGAGGTCGATCTTGGAGGAACGCCTCAGCCAGAAGTCAGCGGCGACGTTGCGCGGCTACGCCAGAGGCTGATCGAGCGGCAAGCGAACTGGACGACCGCCATCCTCTGCGATAGCGGCTCGCAGAAAAACCGTCTCTTCGAAATTCTCGGCGGCGACCGCGAGATCGGAAAGGAGCCTCCCGCCCTCTTGCTCGTCGAGTCGCTGCACGAGGGGTTCGAGATCGCCAGAAGCAAGCTGGCCATCTACACGGACCACCAGATCTTCGACCGCTACCACCGCCCGACGGCGCGGCGGCGCAAGAGGGCCTCTGGCGGGCTCACGCTTCGCGACGTGCAGGCGCTCAAGCCTGGCGACTTCGTGGTGCACGTGGACTACGGCATCGGCAAGTTCGCGGGGCTCCAGACCATCACCGTCCGGGGGCAACGCCAGGAATCGGTGCGGATGATGTTTCGGGACGGGGACGAGCTGTTCGTCAACGTGGGTGCGCTCCACAAGCTGCACAAGTACACCGGCAAGGAGGGGCACCAGCCACGGCTCACAAAGTTGGGGACCGGCGCGTGGGAGCGGCTCAAGGCGCGGACCAAGAAGCGTGTCAAAGACATCGCGCGTGACCTCATCAAGATCTACGCGGCTCGACGCGCTTCGCAGGGCTTCGCGTTCTCTGGTGACCAAATCTGGCAGCGTGAGCTGGAAGCCTCGTTCCAGTTCGAAGAAACGCCAGACCAAGCGCTCGCCATCGACGCGGTCAAGGAGGACATGGAGAAAGCCGTGCCCATGGACCGGCTCGTGTGCGGTGACGTGGGCTTCGGCAAGACTGAGGTCGCAGTCCGCGCGGCGTTCAAAGCTGTGCAAGACGGTAAACAAGTCGCCGTCGTGGTGCCGACGACGATCCTCGCGCGGCAGCACATCGAGACGTTCGCCAAGCGGATGGGACGCTTTCCGATCCGTATCGCGCAGATGTCTCGATTTGTACCAAAAGAAGAGCAGAAAGAGATCGTCAAGCAGATCGCCTCTGGCGAGGTCGACATCATCATCGGGACGCACCGCGTGGTCTCGAAAGACGTTCAGTTCAAAGACCTCGGGCTCCTGATTGTGGATGAGGAGCAGAAATTCGGCGTCTCGGTCAAGGAAAAGCTTCGCAAGCTCCGCCCCAACGTGGACACCCTCACGCTAACGGCGACACCGATTCCGCGCACGCTCCAGTTCTCACTTCTCGGCGCGAGGGACCTCTCCATCATCCAAACGGCACCGACCAATCGGCAACCGGTTACAACGGAGATCCACACGTATTCGAAGGATCTCATTCGTGATGCGATTCTGTACGAAGTGGGCCGTGGCGGGCAGGTGTTCTTGGTTCACAACCGCGTGCGGGACATCGAGCAGATGGCCGGGATCATCCAGTCGCTCGCGCCGGACGTGCGGGTGCGGTTCGCACACGGCCAAATGGCCTCCGACGAGTTGGAGCGCATCATGCTCGACTTCATGGACGGCAAGTTCGACGTGCTCGTGAGCACGACGATCGTAGAAAGCGGCCTCGACGTCTCGAACGCTAACACGATGATCGTCAACCACGCTGAGCGCCACGGACTCTCCGATCTCCACCAGCTCCGCGGCCGGGTCGGCCGGAACGATCAGCGAGCGTTCTGCTACCTCATGGTGCCCAGTATCGACGGGCTCACGCGTGAGGCGCGCCAGAGGCTGCAGGCCGTCGAGGAGTTCTCGGACCTCGGCAGCGGCATCAACATCGCCATGCGCGACCTCGACATCCGCGGTGCAGGCAACATGCTCGGCGCCGAGCAGAGTGGCTTCATTGAGGACGTGGGCTTCGAGACGTACCACAACATCTTGGACGAGGCCGTTCAAGAGCTCAGGGCTGACGAGTTCGCCGAGGTCTTCGCAGACCAAGACACCGCCCCGCCCGCACCGGAGCCGACGGTGGACGTGGACGACGACGTGTTTATCCCGCAGGACTACGTCGCCAACCCCGTGGAGCGCCTGGACCTCTACCGCCGCCTGGGCGCCGTGGAAGACGCCTCTGGCGCCGACGCCTTCCGCGACGAACTCGCCGACCGCTTCGGCCCTGTCCCCGAGCACGTTGAAACGCTGCTCACGCTCGCGCGAATGAAGCCCGAAGCGCACCGCATCCGGCTCCCGCGCGTGGTGTGGAAAAACGAGCGCCTGTTCCTCACCGTCCCAGACCCGAAGGACGACCCGTACTTCCACAACCGCATGTTGGAGGCATTTATGGGCGCTCTCGGCGCCAGCGGCAAGCGGTTCGTGATGAAGGACAGCCGGACGGGCCGCTTGCGAGCCATCGTGCAAGACATTCCCACCCTGGAAGCTGCGGAGACGTTTCTCGCCGCGCTCGCCTCTCGCGTCGAGGAAGCCACCGCCACCGCGCCAGAGGCAGCAGCAACCTGAGCCTCTGGCGCCCACGATATCATGAATGACGCTCCCGCTCAACGCCAGAGGCGAGCCGACCGGCGCAGCGCTGTCCTCTACTTCACCGGTGCGGGAGTGATCGGAGCCGGCGTTGGGTCTACGCTTGTGCTGTGGGTCCTCGGGCCTCTGGCGGCCACGATTGCGATGGTGTCCGCCACAGCGGCGGCAGCCGTTTCCGCGGCGCTGCTGAGTTCGCCGCTCGCGAAAGCGCGGTCCAGCGGTCGAGGGCTCCTGGCAGTGGCGTTGGGAAGTGCGGTACCTGTCGTGGCCTACCTGCTCTTCGCCATCGGGTACGGCGCGGCGGAGGCGGGCAATGTGGAGCAATTCGTGTCCAACGCAGGACTGATGCTGGAAGCCGGCGTCACGCTTTCCGCGTTTCTCGTGCCGATCGGTGCCGCTACGGGCTGGCTGTATGCGCGAGGAGGACGGCGCTTCACGCCAGAGGCCGACGCCACGTGAGCCCTTGGGAGGCGGAAACACGATAGAGAGGTACGCCCCCAACACCGACTCATGAAGCGCGCCCTGCTCCTCTTCTCTGCCCTGCTCCTCCACGGCTGCGGCTCTGGCACGGACCCCGTCGAATACAATGTGGACAAGACGGGCTACAGCACCGCGGAGTCAGACCATACCTCTGCGTATGACACTTCGGAGGCGCTAATCGGCTCGTGGACCCATTCCACCTACATCTCGCCGCAAGAGGCCGCGCGGATCTCCAGCGAGCCGATCCCGCCGGGTGTCGAGATCGATATGACCGTGGCGGGCACGACGGTCTACCACGTGGGCAACCGGTACGACGCGGACGTGGAGATCACGCTCAACATCCGCGCGAACGGGGAGACGATCCCGCTCAAGATGCTCCGCCGCGAGACGGGCACGTGGAAAGTGCACGGCGACGTGCTCGTCGAAACCGTGACGGGAGGCACCGCGACGGCGCTGGACGACCAAACCAAGGCGGTTTTGCGCGAGGCGCCAGAGGCCGCGGCCTTTGCCGAGCCGATCGCAGGCGAGACCTCGTCCTCGGACATCCAGTCCGTTACGCCCAGCGCCATCGACCTCCGCGAGCAGGAGTCGCAGATCAACCTCACGCTCCGTCGCAACGGCTGACCGCGGCCCCGCCAGAGGCCGCGCGTAGGGCCCATCCGAGCGGTAGGTTCGCAGGGTGACGACCGACAACGCCCGCCTCGCCTTCCGCCTCCTCGGCCTCGCCGACGCGCCGCTCACGCCGCGCGCGATGGCCGCGCGCCTGCGCATCACCTTTGCGCCACCCCACGAGCGCGATCCCGAACTCGACGCGTTCGCGCAGCGGCTACGGCGCGCCCTCGCGGCCGCTGGCGCCGAGATCATCCCCTACCCGGACGCGCTAAACGCAGAAGGCAAGATCCGCGAGGACATCGTGACCGTAGAGCAGGGCGAGGGGCCGGACGACGCGCTCGCGATCCGCCGCGTCAGCAGCCTCTACCGCAACCCGCTCGTCGCGCTTCTCAACCGCCCTTCCCCCATCGCGCCAGAGGCCGAGTTGCAGGAGACGCTGGACGAAATCGTGGGCGTGCTGGCGTGGAACCTCATCCACACGCCGATCTTCGTGGAGCCGGAGCGCTGGACGGTCTGCACGATGAACGGCGCTGTGATCCGGTGCAGCACCGGGGAGGACTTCGAGCGCGACGTGCGCGAGTCGCTGATCCCCAAGCTTGCTGCGCAGGTCCGCCCGCCGGACCCCGCTTCCATCACGTTCCGCGAGGGCACGCTGGACCTCCAGCCTCTGGCGGATCAGGTGGCGCAGTTCACCGAGGGCTCGCACGCGTGGGCGGATAGCGGGCTGATGCTGGCTCACACGTCGCTGGACGCGCTGACGTACCGCAACCGCTTCTACCGTCGCATCGTGGCGGCGTACCTGGACCAGAGGACGGGGATGAGCTACGGCTTCCTCGCCCGCCAACTCCCAGTCGATGTGCCGCCAGCGGTGCCGCTACCCGATGCGCCAGAGGCCCTCCGGGCGCTGGACTGGCGCGCGAACCCATTGCGCGAGACCGGCGGCCTCTGGCGCGCCTGCGTGCGCGTGGACGGCACGGACTGGCTCGTGGACGTGCCCGAAGTCTCCGTGCTCTGCACCCGCTCTGGGTGCGAGAAGACGCGCATCACCCCGGATCGCGACCTGGTCCGCCTCACGCTCTCCGAGGGACGGATTCTGTTCGACACGCCGCCCAAAGCCTCTGGCGAGAGCCCGCGCCCGAGCTACGACACGCTCGCCATCTTGGCGCACGCCGTCGGCAACGCGCTGGCCGCATCTGTCCTCCGCGCACAGGACGCCGCGGCCCCCTTTGCCCACGCGCTCGCTCACGACGGCCTCTCACTCGCGCACTGGCACGGCTACCCCGAGGCAGGCGCTACTCCTCCAGCCTTTGCGCTCCACGGCGAGGCCAACCCGCCGGTCTCGTGCTCCACGCCGCAATCGGCGGCGTTCGCGCTCGTGGGCAAGCTGGAAGCGCTGGGCCACGCGATCGCCGAGGGGGCGCCCTACCTGGGCGATTTGCACGTGGAGCCGCACCACGGCACCAACCTCTCCGGTCGGATCTCGCTGGCCGAGGCTGCGGCCTGGGCCGAGTCTCAGCAGGCCGTCGCGGCCTAGCGCGCCTCTGGCGCCAGAGGCGTCTGCGTTATGAACCCGGTCACGCTCCTTGAGGCGTTTATGGCGCCGCCCTTCCTGCTCGGGGCGGTCCTGGGCCTGGCCGCCAGCCTTCTCGCCTGGGCGCACCGCCGGACCGACGTGTGGCTCGCGAGCCTAGGTGCGGCGGCTATAGCCGCGCTGTGGGTCAACGGCCGCATTCTAGGCCTGCCGATGCCGCCTCTGGCGCTGGGCGCGGTCGGTGCAGGAACGGTTCTCCTCGCTGCGATTGGTGTGTGGCGGGTGGCGCAAGAGGCCGGGCCCGTGACTGTGGGTGCCTGCCTGGCGCTGACCGCGTTGGGCGTCTGGGGAACGGTGCCAGATACCGAGAACGCAATCGTGCTGCTCGGAGCGGCCTCTGGCGGCACGCTCGGCGCGCTGCGCGTAACGGGCGCCAGAGGCTCGGTCGCGGTGGCTGCGGTAGGCGTCCTCGCGGCGGCGGCATTCATCTCCCTCACGGACGGTCTGGGCCGCTCGTCGGCACCCATCGGATCGCTCGCCACGTTCGGCATCTTCCTCATCGCGCCCCTGGGATACCGCCTCTGGCGGGAAGTGCCATCCTGGGCCTGGGTCGCGGTCCACGTCGCGCTCGTGATCTTCTGCGGGCGCGTGGCCGGACAGGCGTCGAGCGCCGAAGCCTCGGCCGCGATGGCAGGCGCGGCGCTCGTTGCCGCCGCTGCCGCTCTCGCCGTGTTTAGCCACTGGCGGCCTGATCTGGCGGTGCTGCGCCAGAGGCCGTGACCTCGCGCTTGGAGCCGCCGAAACGCTCGAACAGCGCGCGATGCGCCGCGAGTCCGTATTCGTCCTCGCGCGTGTCGTAGCTGCGCACCCAGTTCAGCAGAAACGCGAGGCGCTCGTCCTGCGCCTCTGGCGAGTCGTACTTCTCAGGCTCCCACGGCCTCTGGCGGCAATGCGCGAGGCAGGCGTCGACGCCGGGGTTGAGAAACCAGAACTCGGTGCAGAGCGGTGTCGCCATTTCTGCCAGGCCCGCGTAGCTGCCATCCATCACCCACGACGGGTGCGTGCTGTGGAAGTCCTGGATGGCTTCGTGGCTTTCCGCCAGAGGCGCGCGCACGCCGGGCTCGGTCCACGCGACCGTGTCGAGGCCCAGGTGCGGGAGGCCGAGCGTACGCGCGGCCGTCGTCTTGCCGGATCCGGAGTTGCCCAGGATCAACACGCGCCTCTCGTCCACAGCGCCAGAGGCTCAGGTGGGCGAGGCTGCCTCACTCGGGGCCTCTGGAGCGGGACGGTCCGTGGCCGCGTCCTCACTCGCAGCGCCAGAGGCCTCTGGCGCCGGCTTGGGTGCCGGCGTGACGATCTCGGCCGCCTTCTCGGCCGCCTCCCTGGCGTCTTTCATCGCGTCCTGGAGCTTGCGGTAGCGGTTGGGCTTAAGGTCGCCCGGCGAGAGCAGCGTGGTGAGCTCTCCCTTCCCGGCTGCCACATCGGACCACGAGGACACATCCACGTTGATCACCGCGACGGTCGCGGTTTTGATCTGGATGCGCCCGCCACCAATCAGGTGCGTGACTGTTTGCGAGAACGTGGGCTCGTGGCCTACCACGATGACCGTCTCAGCGTCCTGTGGTGCGCCTCGGACTTCGCGCACAACGGCCTCTGGCGTCGCGCCATAGAGCGCGTCGCTGACTGTGGCGTCGCCTGTCCATCCGCCGTGCTCGGCGGCGATGGCGAGGGTCTGGCGAGCGCGTACCGCCGACGAGCTCAGCGCGTGGTCGGGCTGGATCCCCGCCGTGGAGAGGAAGCGGCCCATCTTGCGGGCGCCCTTTTTGCCCCGGTCCGCCAGCGGTCGGTCGTGGTCAGGGCCGTAGTCGGCGTCCCAATCGGACTTGCCGTGGCGGAGGAGGACGATCGTTTTCAAGGCGGTGTGGGCTAGAGGGAGACGCCAGAGGCCGGGGTCAGCCGCCGATGATCGGGAGGCCGCTGTCGAGGCCTGGAGCCGGCGTGGCGGGCGTGTACACGCCGGCGCCGGGGTCGCCAGAGGCGTAGACCATCACCGCAATAAAGCCGATGACGCCGAGCACGAGCGCGATCATGAACAGCGTGTACGCCCACCGCAGCAGCGTGTACTTCTTCTGGAGGACCGAGCCCACGCCGTAGACGTCCAGCATCATGCTCTCGTAGAGCGCGCGGGAGTCCACCATCAGCTCTCGCATCCCGGTCACGAACTCGTCTCGCGAGAGATGAGCGAAGTTTCCGAAGAACAGCAGGTTAGCCTTTCGGTTTCGAACCTGATTCAACGTGACGCGCTCCGACTGCACGCGGGGCCGCGCGGCTAGAACGGCGAAGATGATGGAGGCCAGACAACCGACGAGGAAGATCGTGACCGGCGCCAGGAGCCACGGGTTCGCGTCCAGCTTGGACGAGATACCGCCGATCAGGATCGAGATGATCAGGCCGTTGATCGAGATCATGATGTTGGCCTTCGCATCGGCGAGCGACGTGAGGTCCATGTTCACGCGGTACGCCGTGCGAAACATCGTTTCGACACCGCGCTTGGTGCCGAGGTCGTCGTAGGTGGCCTGGAGATCCTTCTCCGTCGCCGCCTTTTTCTTCTTGGTCGCCTTCTGGACGGCCTCCGTCCGCGCCGCATCCACAACGGCCGGCGCGACCTGCGTCATGGGGACCGTCTCGGGCGTGGCGCCGTCCCCTTCGGAAGCGGCGCCCTCAGAGGCGAGGCCTCTGGCGCGTTCGGGAGTCTTGGAATCAGGCATCGTGTACGGCCGGGGGCCGCGGCGCCAGAGGCGCGAGAGAGAAAGGCTTAATACTGGAACCCGCCGCCAAACGTAACGAGCGTTTCGTCGTCATCGCCTCTGGCGACGGTCAGGTTGATGATGGCGTAGTCCAGAACGCCGAACCACAGCCCGCCGCCGAAGCCGGTGTGGAGGTCGTCGAAGACGCCGCCAGAGGCCCCGATGTCCCACGCCCGGCCCGCATCCGCGAAGCCGAGCACGCCCACCTTGACGGGCGCGAGGTAGGTGCTAAGGTCGAACAGCTTGGCCCTCACCTCGGCGTTGCCATAGGCAATGGTCTCGCCGGTGAACCGCTCGCGGCGGTAGCCGCGGAGCGTGGTCGCGCCGCCCAGGATCGCGCTGTCGAAGAACGGCGCGTCGCCAAAGCGGTGATCGGCGCCCGCGCGGAGCGCGAGCGTGCTGCCGGCCAGGAACGGAACGTAGGTGATGGCTTCGCCGCCAAGGCGGGAGTACTCGCTGGCGGCTCCCGTCAGGCCCAGATAGCTCGCGCCGCGGACGCTGAGCTTGACGCCCCGCTTGGGGTTGATCCCGCCAGAGGCCAGGTCCAACGTCAGGCTTCCGGCGCCTCCCGCGTGCACCTGAGGCTCGAAGGCCTCTGGCGAGAGCTGCATGGAAGCGACCGTCGGCGTGTCGCCTATCTGGGCATCGGCGTAGCGGACCGAGGGGCCGAGGCGGAGCCGGAGGCCCTGGCCGAGCTCGCCGCCGAGGAGGGCTTCGCCGCGGATCTGCGCGAGGTTGACACGTGCCAGGTCCACGTCCTCCAAGAGGGGCGTGTCGTTGCCGAAGCCGTAGAAGTTGCGGACGTACCGCGGCGTGGAGGCCACTGCGTCCACGTCGAGATCGAAGTTGCCAAAGGCCTCCCGCATGCGGCCACTGTAGCCCCCCTGCACGCCGAGCGTGGAGGTGGCGAAGTTGGCGTAGAGGAGGTGCGTGGCGGCAGGCTGGAGACGGAAACCGGAGACGGTGTACATCACGCCGGCCCCCAGGATCAGCCCATCGGTCGCGTTTGCGGACACGAACGGGACCTTGGAGAAGTCCGTCGGGGTGTACTCGCCCGGGTCGTAGCGGTTGACGTCGGGGTCATCAGACCGGCGGTCATGCGCCCGGCCGTCGATCTCCATGCCCAGGGGGGTGTCGTAGACAAATACGCCGCCGAAGTCGCTCTCGACTTCGTCCTCGCCTCCCCCGCCGATCACGCGGATACGCGTCGAGCCCTCGCCGTTGATCACGAAGCGGTCGCGGCCAGAGAAGCCGTAGAGGCGGATTTCGTCCGTGTCCTCTTGGCTCAGCGTACGGCGGTAGAGTTCGCCCCCCTTCTCGCTCTTCTTGTAGGACGAGACCACGACCTCTACCATCCGGTCTGACCCGAAGGTCACCTCGAACAGCTCGCGCTCATTGCTCCCGACAACGTCCACGACCGGCGCGTGCAGGCGGTAGAGCCGGTTCGCGTACTCCACCAGATCGTCGCGACGGGACTTGAGGGAGGAGCCCCAGAAGGTGCCCTCTTGCGCTCGGATAGGAGGCGGAAGCTGACCGATCGCGTCATCGATCACGGGGTCTGGCAACAGGCCCTGAAGCTCGCGGGCAACGGCCTCGAAATCCTCACGCGTGAGCTCGTTGTAGAACCGGCGATCCTGCTTGAAGCCGTTGAATGACAGGCCGTAGGTGTCCGTGAAGTCCTCCCCGTACGGCTCGAAGCGGTCGTCACTGTAGCTGAGGAAGAAGCCCATGATGCCGCCAGGGCGGAAAAACGCGAAGTCGCGGTCTCTCGGGATGGGCAAGTACACCTTGCCTTTTGTGGCCGCGTCGCCGGTCAGCGAGGGGTCCAGTTCGCCCGGCTCGTAGGCGCTCCAGCGCCACTGGTCTTGGTGGCGATCCCAGTCGCCGAGCAAGGCGTCCAGGAGGCGCGCGCGGAGGTACGTCCGCTGGTCCACGCGGTGGTCCTGATCCTCGGCCATCTCCTCGCGGAGCTTCTGAGCCGAGATGACATCGTACGCGCCGAGAAGTCCGGGCACGTCGGAGACGTCATCGTCCGCGCGGACTTCGAACAGCGCGAGGCGGCCCGCGAAGGTCTCGCGGTAGCGGCCCAGGCGAGGGTCGTCCGGTACGTACACGATCCGCGGCTCCTGGTAGAGGATGCCCGCGGCGTCCGCCAGAGGCGCAGCGACGAGGGCGCCGAACGGGCTGGCCGCCGCGCGCTGGTCGCGGACGACGTCCGCGACGACGCCGTCGCGGAGTTCGACGGGGACTTGAGCGAGACCGCTCTTCTCCAGAAGGCGCAGGCCATACTGGTTGCCGTCCTCGCCCTGCAGACGCAGCGAGGTGGTCTGCAGGCCCCCGCCCCGCTTTACAGGCGAGAGGCCACCGGCCTCGGTCCCGAGGTCCAGAACCGGAACCTCAAACGGCGTGGCCCAGAGGTCACGGTAGCCTCCGCCAAAGGCGAGGCGCGTAAACGCGCTGTTCTTGAACGGGCCGCTGGCGAAGTCGTCCTGCGCCGCCATCGTGACGGGCTGGCTCGTGTCGGGGAGATCCGCCGGGTCTACATCCGGGACCTCGTTGTCGAGGAGTTCGGCGTTCACGCCGGAGATTTCGGTGCGGTAGGCGACCGTAGGCCCGCCAGAGGCGAGTTCGATAACCTCAAGCCAGGTCCGGCCGTCCTCGTAGTACCGGATGCGCATGTAGCCCGGCGCGGGGTGCGCGTAGGCGGCGCCCCGGCCGCTGGCGGTGGGGCGCGTTTCACCGGCGGCGCCGCTGACGAGGTACATCTGCGTGCTCAGCGGCGAGCGCTCCACGGGGATGACCTGCAGGCTGTGGTCGTGCGCGGCGGCGTAGACGAGTCCGTTGGTGAGCTTGGCGTCCCCCGCGAACGCGCGGTCCAGGGCGCTCCGCATGGAGCGGTACGTCGGAGACGCGAGGTCCTGGCCAGAGATGCCGATGGTCTGGCGCAGGAGCGGCCCCACACCGAGCCCTGCAAGCGTGCCGCCAACCGTCCGGTAGCCCGCATGCTCTCCGTTGGAGCGGATGGGGTGGTGCCCAACGGCGATGATCTGGGCATCCTCCCGGTCGCGCAAGAGTGCCTCTAGCGCGATCGTGAGGTCAGCGGGGCTGGCAATGTCGAAGTCCTCGACCTCGCCTTCGGGGCGGTCCTCTGGGTTCTGGAGCCACCATGCGGTATCGATCGCGAACAGGCGCAGGCCCTCGGCGAGTTCGAACTCGCGCACGCCGCCCAGCGCGTCGCCTGGCAGCAGCACGTCCTCGCGGCCCATCGCGAGATCCAGCGCCTCTCCAAGCGCGATCACGCCCCCTGCGCCTGTGGCCCAGTCTCGGTCCCCAGGGACCGCATAGACCTCTCCGTCATAGCCATCGACCACGTCCACGAGGCGCTGGATGGCCTCCGGCGCTACGAATGATGCGGAGTCCACGCCGCCAGAAGGAAGGCCGCTGGCGGTAAGGTCACCGAGAAAGACGACGGCGCTGTTCTCCCCCGCACGGAGGGCGTCGGCGCGGAGGGCACCGAGAACGTCAGCGCCCGGGACCACATCGGCGGTGTTGCCGAGGAGAAAGACCTCGTACGCGAGATCGGCAGCGGGCAGCGGCATCGTGGCCTCTCCGTCGACGTAGCGGCCGGAGGTGGCGCAGCCTGCGAGGAGAGCGAGGGCCGCGAGCACGGCCAGAGGTCGGGTGGGTCGCAACGTTACGGGAGGGGCTGAGGAGAGAATCGGAGAAGGGTGGCAGAACCGCCGCCGCCCTCGTTGGAAACAAAGAGCGTACCGTCGCGGGCAAAGGCGATGCCCTCAGGCTGAGGATAGAGCCTAGGCGGCAACGAGACGGCAGCGGTGAGGTCGCCCTCGGGGCTGAGCACGACGAGCGCCTTGCGCACGCCGGAGATGATGTAGATCTCGCCCGTGCTCGGGTGGACGGCGAGTCCGGACGGTTTAAACGGAGCGCCGCCCTCGTCTAGCACCTCGCGGTCGAGCGTGAACACGGGGTCGGGGTCGAGCCGCTCTGCGGCGAGATCGTAGGCGTAGATGGTGCGGACGCCTTTGCGCCCACCGCCGGGATCGCCTTTGCACGCGAGCAGGAGGCGGTTGCCTCTGGCGTCGTAGGCCAGGCCTTCCACGTCATTGCTGCGGCTAAGGCCGGTCTCGCGCTTTTCCGCTTCCTCGGAGCCGGTAAAGCGGTACAGGTCGCCATCGCTCTCGACGATCCACGTCACGTCGCCAACGGGCTCGACGCCTTCGTAGTCGCCGCTGTTGTAGAACGCGCGGGTCGACGTGGTGGCGCCAGAGGCGGGGTCGATCTCGAACAGATCACCGTCCTCGTCCTGGACCGCGAGAAGCCGCCCGTCGTCGGTCATGCCGAGGCCGCTGATCTCGCGCAGGCGCGAGGGCAGCATCCAGCGCGCGTCGGGCTGGGAGAGCGCGTACGGGACCGTGCCGACGCGCATATCGGCCTCTGGCGCGGTCTCCGTGCGTGCGAGAACGGAATCGAGACCGTCGGCGCCAGAGGCGCGGTCGGTGCAGGCGCCGAAAGCGACGAGCGCCAGCGGCAAGAGAAAGCGAGAGAGGTCAGGCATGAACCGTGTGGTACGCTGGGCCATGCCGTCGGTTCGTTTCCCCGGGGCGCCCTACGGCGCCAGAGGCGACGCTAACGGAAAATATCTCGTGCGGCCTCGCGGAGGGCCCGCGCGCCTTCGCGCTCGATCTCGCGGGCAGCGCGCTCGGCATCGCGCGCCAAACGGTCGGCCTCGCGCTCAAGCTGGCGGGCCGCATCGTCGATGGCGCGCCGGGCCTCGGGGTCGATATCTCGTAGCGCCTCCTCCACGGCGTCCGCGACCGCGTCGGCCTCTGGCGAGGAGCGTTCGGGGGCCCGGTCTGGCCGCGCCGGGCGACGGGGGCGTTCCTGGCGCCGCGCCTCTGGCGCCGGTTCCTCGTCACCGCCGAAGATGCCGTCGAACCAGTCTCGGATCCCGCCAGAGGAGGGCTCAGGCGTTTCGGGGAAGCGCGGCCGGGCGCTGAGCAAGCCGGAGCGGAGAGCGGTGCGCGAGAAATCCCCGACGACGCGGAGCGCGTTGTGGCCGCCCTGCTGCCAGTAGGCGCTTCGGAAGGTCACGCGCGGATCGTCGAAGCCGACCCAGGCGCCCATCGCGAGGTCTGGGTGGATGGCCATAAACCAGCCGTCCACGCCGTCCTGCGTGGTGCCGGTCTTGCCAGCCACGTCGGCCCGCACGCCGAACTCGGAGCGGAGCTGCCGACCGGTCCCGCGGTCCACGACGCCGCGAAGCATGTCCACGAGCGTGTGCGCGACTTCGGGCTTGAGGGCCTGCCGGGCCTCTGGCGCGAAGTCCTCGAGCACGTTGCCGTCGCGGTCCTCGATGCGCGTGATCGCCAGAGGCCGGTGGTAGAGGCCCGCGGCTGCGAACGTCGCGTAGGCCGAGGTCATCTCCAGAAGGGACACCTCCTCGGTTCCAAGCGCAATGGAGGGCACAGCCTCCAGCTTGCTGCGGTTGACGCCCGCCCGCCGCGCGAGGCGGGCCACGTCGCGGGCGCCAACGCGCTGGCCGAGTTGGGCCGAGATGCGGTTCCGGGACAGCGCGAGGCCGTCGCGCAGCGTCACGAGTTCGCCAGAGGCGGCGTCGGGGTCGGTCGGCTCCCAGAGCTCGTCGCGGTCGATCTGGATACGGACGGAGTCGTCGCGGAGCGTGTCGTCGGGGTCCCAGCCTTCTTCCAGCGCGCGGGCGTACACGAACGGCTTGAACGTGCTGCCGGGCTGCCGGCGGGCGCGCAGGACGTGGTCGAACGGCGCCTCGCGGTAGCCACGGCTACCCACCCACACGCGGATCGCGCCCGAGTGCGGGTCGATGGCCGAGAAGCCGACTTGCAGCTTCGTCTTAGCGTTTTTGAGGTTCGCCATAAACGTGGCGTCGCCCCGAAGTGAGGCGATGGCGGCCTCTGGCGTGGCGCCGCCCGCGGTCTCGCGCTCGAACTCGGCGCTCTCGCGGATAAACTGGTCCACGACGGCCGTTTTGCTTTCCCAGTAGTGCCCGAAGGCCGTGACGCCAGAGGCCGCGCGGTAGTAGGGCGACGTGGTGGAGCCGAGGCGGCTCGCGCTCGTGCGGCCCCACTCCACGTCGGCAACGGTCTGGAGCGCGTCGCCGAACTTGCGGACGGACTCCGTCGCGGCGCGCTGCAGGCGCCAGTCCAGCGTGGTGTAGACCCGGAGGCCGTCGCCGTAGAGGTTATATCCGTTCTTGTCGGCCCAGGCCTCCATCTCGCGGCGTACGTGTTCGGTGAAGTGCGGCGCGAGGCTGGCCTGGATCGTCTGGCGCTCGAAGCGCAACGCCAGAGGCTGCTGGCTTAGACGCTCGGCCTCTGGCGCCTCCAGGCGCCCATCGTCCACCATCAGGCGGAGCACGAGGTTGCGGCGGCGCAGCGCGCGCTCGGGGTTGCGGCGGGGGTTGTAGTAGCTCGTGCCTTTGAGCATGGCGACAAGCGTGGCGGACTCGACGAGCGTGAGGTCGTCCGCGCCCTTGGAGAAGTAGGTCCGCGCCGCGCGCTCAATCCCGATGGCGTTGTAGAGGAACGGGACCGAGTTGAGGTAGATCTCCAGGATCTGGTCCTTCTCGTACACCCGCTCGATCTTGATGGCGGTAATGGCCTCCTTGAGCTTCCGCTTGAGCGAGGCGTCGTTGCCGATCGCTTGCGGGAAGAGGTTCTTCGCAAGTTGCTGCGTGATCGAGGAGCCGCCCTCGCGGTCCCCACTCAGCGTCCGCACAACGGCGCCCGCGGTCCGCCGCAGGTCGATGCCGCCGTGGGAGTAGAACCGCCGGTCCTCGGTCGCCAAGAGCGCGTCGATCACGTGCGGCGAGATGTCCTCCAATTCCACCCACTCGCGTCCGCCTCTGGCGTACTCCGTGAGCTCGGTCCCGTCGGCTGAGATGGCGACGGACGGGTGGATCTCCAGCGCCTGTTCTAGAGTCGCCACGCGCGGCGTGAACGGGATCAGGAACAGCGCGTAGAGCAACACGAGGGTGAACACGGCGCCGCCGAGCGCCGCGCCCCAGCCGGCGAGAAGGGCTGCGAGGTTGAACAAGCGCGCCGAGCGCTGCGCCTCGGCATCGCGCACGCGCTCCCACCGCGTGCCGCTCCAGCGCCAGAAGCCGCCGCCGGCGCGCGCGGCGCCGCGGCCCAGGCCTCTGGCGGCGCCAGAAGCCGTGCGGCGCGCCCATCCCGCCATGCGGCGGGTTGGTGTGGGCGAGGGTTCAGTGGCAGTAGTGCTCATATCGGGTCCACCGCTGGCGCCAGAGGCGCGGACGGGGCGGCGCGACAGGGGATCAGGAGAAGTAGGCGAGGACGGGATCCTCGGCCTCGGCGGCGGTCTTGCGCTTCTTCTCCTCCACACGGACGTACCGCGCGATGCGGGCGGTGTCGGAGCAGATCCGCCCAATCGCGGCCAGGCCGACGCTCATCGCGAGGGTCACCAACACGATCACGCCGACGGCGAACGGCCCGAAGCCATCGGCCACGGCCGCGACGATGCTGAGCGCGAACCCGCCGATCAACACGACGAGCGAGAGGAGGCGGGAAAGGAGCGCGATCAAGGGCATAATCCAGAGGGAGGAGCGAGATGCCGTACGCAGGCCACGCCGCGAGGATGCGAAACGGTTGAATCCTCGCCTTCGCGCCCCCGGCGCCAGAGGCCTCTGGCGGAGCCGCCGCGCCAGAGGCGCGTTCCACCGGCATGAACACCTCTGCACCTGCCTCTGGCGTTGCGCGCGGCGTGGACGAGCTGGCGGCGCTGCTTCGCGGCAAGCGGCTGACCGTCCTCACCGGCGCCGGGATCTCCACCGATAGCGGGATCCCGGATTACAGGTCCCCCCGCTCCACGCCGCGCACGCACAAGCCGATGCAGCACGACGTGTTCGTGAACAGCGCTGACGCGCGCCAGAGGTACTGGGCGCGGAGCGCGGTCGGCTACGGGCGCGTGGCGCAGGCGGCGCCCAACGCTGGCCACCGCGCCCTCGCAGCGCTGGAAGGCTCTGGCGCCGTTGCAGGCATCATCACGCAGAACGTGGACGGGCTCCACCACCAAGCCGGGAGCCAGAACGTGGTAGAGTTACACGGCGCGCTCCGGCGCGTGCGCTGCCTCTCGTGTGGGACGGTGACCTCGCGCGACGATGTGCAGGCCGAGATCCTGCGGCTCAACCCCGGCCACCCGACGGCCTCCGGCGCGCTGCGCCCCGACGGCGACGCGGTCCTGGCGCCAGAGGATATCGCGGGCTTCGCAGTCCCGGACTGCTCGTTCTGTAACGGCATTTTGATGCCGGACGTGGTGTTTTTCGGCGGCAGCGTGCCCAAGCCGACGGTCGCGGCGGCGTGGGATCTCTACGCCAGAGGCGATGCGCTTCTCGTCGTCGGGTCCAGCCTCGCGGTGTACTCGGGCTTCCGGTTCGTCGTCCGGGCGGAGAAGGAGGGCAAGCCTGCGGCGTTGCTCACGCTCGGCGCCACCCGCGCGGACTCCCGCGTGACGCTCAAGGTGGAGGCGCCTCTCAGCCACGCGCTGCCCGATCTAGCGGCCCGGCTGGCTTGAGCCGGCGCCTGCCCCACATGCCGATCCGGGGCGCCCGCACCCACAAAAAAACGCCACCCAGCCGAAGCGGGGTGGCGTGTTGGGCTGCCCGACAAGGAATCGAACCTTGAACCTCCAGATCCAGAAACTGGCGCTCTGCCAATTGAGCTATCGGGCAAACGGTCCCGCGGACGGGACGGCGCCAAGGTAGGGCGCGCGCCCGGCGCGATACAAGCCGCTAGCCGCGAGAGGCCGTCGTCTTTGCCCTCTCTTCGCCGCCGAAGGTGATCTCACTCCCCGCCTCGGGCGCTGCGAGTGCGGCGCGCTGCTCCGGCGCCGCGTCCACGGCCTCTGGCGCCACGCCGCGCCACGTCGCGATCTGCTCGATCGTCGCCTGTCGCACGCGCTCTCGTAGCGCGGGCACGTCGGCGGCAGTGAGGTCGGCGGTAGGGATGGGCGCGAACACGTGGACCTTCACGTCGGCCTTGCCAAATCGCCAGCCGTGCTTGGGGAGCGCCTCGGCGGTTCCGTCGATCGCCAGAGGCAGAATGGGCAGGCCCAGGTCCACGGCCAGGCGGAAGGCGCCGTCCTGGTAGCGAAGCACGCGGCCATCGCGCGAGCGTGTGCCCTCGGGCATAAACATGACGGAGACGCGGTGGCGCAGCGCGTACTTGGCGCGAAGGATGACGTTCGCGCGGCTGTCCGGGTCTTTACGGTCTACCGGGATGTCCCGAGACATCTTGACGAGCCACCCCACGACCGGGAGATCGAATAGCGACTTTTTCGCCACCCACTTCATCTCCCACGGCAGGCGCGAGATCGCCGGAATGTCCGCCATCGACTGGTGATTGGCGACAACGACGTACGGGTTGCGGGGATCGCGAGGGAGGTCACCCGTAATAGCGACGCGCCACCGGGGGTTCACGCGCGTGATCCAGCCGCCCATCGTGCGGAACGTGCGGCCGGTCGCGTACAGCCCCTTCCCGCGGTCGAACAGCCGCACGAGGGCGACCGTGGGCACCATCAGAAGGATCAACAGGATGATGCCGACCCAGGCGAGGGCGGACTGAAGCGAGCGCATAGCGAACGAGGAAAGCGCGGAGACGGGGGCTGTGCAGGAACGCCAGAGGCCGCGTGAGGATACAGGAGCCCATGGACGTGCTCAAGGTTTTCACCGACGAACCCCTCGCGCTCGACGCGGCTGCGGACGAGCCCGTTCCGCGAGGCGCCCCTCGCGAGATGGCCTCGCTGGAAAGTCTCTTGCGTCGCCCGACCTACGCCCGCGCCTACCTCGCTGGCACCCACCTCGGAGACGAAACGCGTACCGGCCTGACGGCTCTGGCCGACCCGAGCCTCTGGCGAGAGCCGCTTTCTGATCTGTGGGCGGGTTTCGAGTGGAGCACGCACCCCGAAGGGCTCGGCCCCGGCCGGTCACTTCTGGCGCCCGCCCCGGGCGTCGCGCTCGCCGCCGCGCCAGAGGCCGTGGACCCAGCGCTGCTGGCGCGCGTCGGTCAGGCCGAGGACCGCGCCGGGTGGTCGGCGCTCCGCGCGATCCTGGACCAGCAACCGAGTGCGCTCGTGTTTACTCCAGAGCCCGCGCACGACGGGTGGGACTGGGTGGTGTACACCGGCCAGCCGTTACGCCAGAGGCTTCTCGCGGCGCTACAGGCTCACGAGGCCCCAGGCGCGAGGCGGCTCGTGATGCCGTACCAGAAGGCACGTGGCGAGCACAAGTTCTACTTGGAGCGCTGGGCGCTGGACGACCTCCCGGAGTGGGCCATGGAGGTATGACGCCCGAGCAGCAGGCCCGACACATGGACCGCGCGCTCACGCTCGCCGCCAGAGGCGCAGGGGCGGTAAGCCCCAACCCGATGGTGGGCGCGGTGATCGTCGCTGCAGACGGCGAGACGGTTCTGGGCGAGGGCTGGCACCGCGCGTACGGTGGCCCCCACGCCGAGGTCTGGGCCGTGCGCGACGCCGACGAGCGGGCCTCTGTAAGCGGAAGCATGGCCTCTGGCGCGGACCTCACCGATGCCACCATCGTGGTCACGCTGGAGCCGTGCAGTCACTTCGGAAAAACGCCGCCGTGCGCGGATTTGATTGTCGCCAGAGGCTTCCGGCGCGTGATCGTGGCGCACGAGGACCCGTTCCCCGAGGTCGCGGGCCGCGGCATCGCCCGCATCCGAGAAGCGGGCGCGGACGTGACGGTGGGCGTGCGCGAGACCGAGGCGCGGCGTCTCAACGAGGCGTTCCTCACGCACGTCCGAACCGGCCGCCCGCTCGTGACGCTGAAATGGGCCCTCACGCTGGACGGGCAGGTCGCGACGGCCTCTGGCGACTCTCGCTGGATCACCTCACCCCAGGCCCGCGCGCTCGTGCACCGCTGGCGCGCCGAGGCCGATGCTGTCCTCGTCGGCGCCGGGACGGCCCGCACGGACGACCCGAGCCTGACCGTCCGCGACTGGCCGCTGGCGGAGGGCCAGACGCAACCCCTCCGCATTGTGCTCGACCGCACGGGGTCCCTTGCCTCGGATCTAAAGCTGTTTACCGACGCCCACGCCTCTCGCACCGTCGCCGTCACGGCTCCTGCCGCCACACCAGCCTACGCCGACGCCCTCCGCGCCAGAGGCGGAACGGTTCTCACGGCGCCAGAGGCAGACGGGCACTTGGACCTCGGGGCGGTTCTGGACATGCTGGGCTCTGGCGAGGGCCTCGCGCGGCGGGTGCAGTCCGTCCTCGTTGAACCCGGTCCCGGCCTCGCAGCGGCCTTTCTCCGCCAGAGACTGACGGACCGCCTGTTCGCTTTTGTGGCGCCCAAACTGGCAGGTGTCGGCATCGGCATCGCGGGCGCGCTCGACGTGGAGCGCATGGCCGACGCGCTGACCTTTTTCGAGAGCGCATGGGAAACCGTCGGTCTGGACGTTCTGCTACGCGGCTACTTCCACGCTCCATGATGCGAACCGCCCTGCTGCTCTTTCTTCTCGCTGGCTGCGCGACCGAGCCGGTCCCCTCCCCTCAGCCTCTGGCGCCAGAGGCCCCGCAACCGATCGCGGCGGACGTCCCGGACGATACAGAGTGGACATCAGAGCCAATCGTCTTGCCAGGCGAGGCCTCCGACGTGGTGGTCACCGAAATGAGGGTGGCGGCGCACCTGGACGCGGCGCCCGGCTATGACCGCGTCGTCTTTGAGTTCGAGGGCGGTCAGCCTGGGGTCGATGTGCGAACGGTCGACGCCGCTACCGCCTGCGGCTCGGGAGAGCCTCTGGCGGTTCCGGGCGCGTCCATCCTCTACGTGTCTCTGATCGGCGCCAGAGGCTTCACCGAAGACGGAACAGAAACCATCCGTCACTCGCCGGGCTCGCCACGCCTGCCCGCCCTCATAGGGACGGTCCCCGCCTGTGATTTTGAAGGGCGTCTTGAATGGGCGCTCGGCCTCGCATCGCCAGAGGCCTACCGCATCACGCGGCTCCACAACCCGGAGCGGCTGGCCGTGGACATCCGGCACCCGCTCCCCGACTGACCCTTTAGCGCGGCCCATCGCGCCCACACCCCATGTTTACAGGCATCGTTGAAGAGATCGGCCGCATCGCGCGCGTTGACGAGTTGGATGGAGGTCGCCGCGTTCGCGTCGAGTGCTCTTTTTCGGACGCCTTGCGCGTGGACGAGAGCGTCGCGGTGGATGGCGCGTGCCTGACCGTTGTGGTGCAGGACGCCAGCGGCTTCGAGGCCGTCGCGGTCGAGGAGACGCTGCGCAAGACTACGCTCGGCGACCGGGCCTCTGGCGACGGCGTCAACCTGGAGCGCGCGCTCGTGCTGGGTTCACGCTTGGATGGCCACTTGGTGCAAGGGCACGTGGACGCCAGAGGCGAGATCGCAGAGATCGTGACGCTGGCAGACTCCCACGAAGTGGTGGTGCGGTACCCCGGGGCCTTCGCGCCATACCTCATCCCGAAGGGGAGCGTGACCGTAGACGGGATCTCGCTGACGGTCGCCGCGCTGGACGAGCCGGCGGGAACGTTCCGGCTCGCGATCATCCCGCACACGTGGGAAAAGACCACGGCGGGCCGCTGGCGCGTGGGACAGGCCGTCAACCTGGAGTTCGACCTCGTCGGCAAATATGTCGTGCGAGGCCAGGGGCACAGCGCCATTTCGGCGCCCATCTGACATTCCGTCGCGTTCACGGACCGTTGATAAACCACGGGAGGTGTGGATAACCCTCGGTTAGGTGTGTCTTCCCCCAAACGGGGCTAAGGGGAAAACCTGAGAACCGGCCCCATTCACGCTGCAAGAGTGGCAATGGCACCTTGCATGCAAGGGTGGCCAATCCCATCTGGTCCCAACGTCATGTTGACCGTACGCCTCCTCTCTCGCTCCCGTCTCATCACGCCTTT
This sequence comes from Rubricoccus marinus, assembly GCF_002257665.1. Lineage (NCBI taxonomy): Bacteria > Pseudomonadati > Rhodothermota > Rhodothermia > Rhodothermales > Rubricoccaceae > Rubricoccus > Rubricoccus marinus. The sequence goes on from NZ_MQWB01000001.1 coordinate 3,624,514, forward strand.
CTCAATCGCGGTTCGCCTTTCGGCTATCGCAGCGGCTCTAGGCCTCATGATGGCCTAGGCTCGCACCCCGGCCCGCCCTTCCCTTCTGTTTACAAGGGCCGGATGTTTCGCTTGATGGAGACCCACCACTCCATCAGCCAATTCGCCCCCGCTTGCGTCCCTCCGGCGCAGGTGGGGGCGTTTTCGTTTCGCCAGAGGCCTCTGGCGAGCCCCGAACCCCATCAAGAGGGGCGCGCCGTCTCCACCCAAGCCTAGCCCGGTCCCGCAGCCTCCTGCCGTAGCTTCGCCGCCCGCACAGCACACGCCCGGAGATGCAGATCCTGCCCGACCTCGACATCCTCGCCCCCGTCTCCTCTGCACCCGACGCCAGAGGCATCGACCAGCCGCACACCGTGGCGGCAGCGCCCGCAGCCTCTGGCGAGAAGCGCGTCCTCATCGAGACGTACGGGTGCCAGATGAACGTGGCGGATTCCGAGCTCGTGGCGTCCATCCTCGGCGCCAGAGGCTACGGGCTGACCGAGGACGAGGCTGACGCGGACGTTGTCTTGATCAACACGTGCGCCATCCGCGAAAAGGCCGAGGACCGCGTGCGGGGGCGCTTGGCGCGTTTCCGCGCGCAGAAAAAGGACCGGCTAGCCTCTGGCGAGGGCGATCTCACCATCGGCGTGCTGGGCTGCATGGCGGAGCGGCTCAGGACCAAGCTGCTCGATCAGGAAAAGCTGGTGGACCTGGTCGTGGGCCCGGATGCCTACCGCGATCTGCCGCGGCTCTTGGAGGAAACCGGCGAGACCGGGCAGGCCGCCGTCAACGTGCAGCTCTCGCGCGAGGAGACCTACGCCGACCTCACGCCGGTCCGCTACGACACGAATGGCGTGAGCGCATTTGTGAGCATCATGCGCGGCTGCGACAACATGTGCGCCTTCTGCGTGGTGCCGTTTACACGCGGACGCGAGCGGAGCCGCCCGGTCACGAGCATCCTCGCTGAGTGCGCGCAGCTCGTGGACGCGGGGTACAAGGAGATCACGGTCCTGGGCCAGAACGTCAACTCGTACCACGACGAGGCCTCTGGCGCGAGCGTGTCGTTCGCGGAGTTGCTCTACCGGATCTCGCGGCTCTCGCCCGAGTTGCGCGTGCGCTACTCCACGAGCCACCCCAAGGACTGCTCGGACGAGTTGCTACACGTCCACCGCGAAGTCGCCAACGTCTGCGACTTTATCCACCTCCCGGTCCAGCACGGCAACACCGACGTACTGCGGCGGATGCGCCGGACGTACACGCGCGAGCACTACCTCGACCTCATCGACCGCGCCCGCGCCATCGTGCCCGGCGTCACGTTCTCGACCGACATCATCGCGGGCTTCTGCGGCGAGACGCCAGAGGAGCACGCCGACACGCTCAGCCTTATGGAGCGCGTGCAGTACGACCACGCGTTCATGTTTTTCTACTCCGAGCGGCCCGACACCTTCGCGGCGCGGAAGTACGAGGACGACGTGCCGGAGGAGGTTAAAAAGGCCCGCCTGAGCCAGATCATCGCGCTGCAGAACAGCATCTCGGCGGTCAAGAACGACGCGATGATCGGCCGCCGCGAGGTGGTCCTCGTGGAGGGCACGAGCAAGCGCAGCGACGACCAACTCAAGGGACGCACGGACGGCAACCACATGGTCGTCTTCGACCGCGCCAGAGGCTTGCAGAAGGGCGACTACGCCGAGGTCCTCATCACCGGCTCCACGAGCGCGACGCTCTTCGGTGACGTGACGCGCGCGACAACGCTGGAAGCTGCGAACGCGGCCTCTGGCGAGGTTGTCGCCATCTAATCATTTCCTCTGATGCGCCTCTATCTCATCCTCGCGTTGGCGAGCCTCTGGGCGGCCGCGCCCGCCCTCGCGCAAGAGTCCGCCATATTAGGTGGGTGGACCCTACCCGAGGGCGCAGCGGTGATCACGACGTCACGAACGCAGTCCAGTGGCATCGCGAAAAGCGCGACGGGGCAAGCCAAGTTTGTGTCCCAGACCTACGACTCCACGCTCACGGTCATGGCGGAGGTGGAAGGCGGGCAACTGACGCAGGCGCTCCAAACCGAGAAGGCGTCCGAAAGCCGGTTTCTGGTCAACGGCAGGCCTACCGGCCCTCCGCGTGCTAGCGTGATGCACGGCCTCCCCGTCGCTATCGCGCGAGACGACAGAGGGTGGCAGAAAGTGCCCGTTGGCTGGCAGCCCGACGCGAAGCAACAAGCGGCGCTGGACGACAAAATCTCGCTAGACGACGCGGATTACCCGGCGACGCCAATGGCGGTCGGCCAGACCTACGTGGTCCCCGATTCGCTCTTGAGACAGGTGTACGTCTCCGCAACGGACAGGCCGCACCGGCTAACGGTCCGCCTAGACAGCCTGGGTACGTACGGCGGAGCGCCCGCCGCCTTCATCACGCAAGAGGTGCAGGTCGAGGTTGGGGAGCCGGACGCTCTCATGACGATGGACATGACCGCTCGCATTGTGCGCCGGCTGGACTGGATGCTGGACGTGCGCACAGAATGGTCAGGCGAGACGACGGGCACGTACCCGGGCTACACGACCTCTGGCGGAATGCGCTACACGTCCGAGCAGAAGGTCCTGATGCCACCGGACGCTCCGTAGGCGACGCCGCGCATCTACCAGGGGGAACCTCTGGCGCCAGAGGCCGCCGCCCTCTTTGCTGCCCCCCACAAATGGGTTATCGCGACGCAGCGATCTGGTACGCTCACGCTCGGCGTCACGAGATCGCCGCTCTTCGCTCGCGATGACAGCGCTGGGGGAGTCTGTTTGCGAGAAGGAAGCCTCTGGCGCCAGTGGCTACTCCGCCAGAGGCCGCTCGTGGATCAGCAGGTCGTGCCACGACCTCCCCGCCGATGAGGTGCTCCTGGATGATCCGCTCCAGAGCCTCTGGCGTGCACGAGTGGTACCACGCGCCCTCCGGATAGACAACCGCGATAGGCCCCTGCAAGCACACGCGCAAGCAGTTCGCCTTTGTACGGTACACGCCGCCCGCACCGGTCAAGTCGAGTTCGGCCAGGCGCGATTTGAGGAACGCCCACGATTCCAGGCCGAGTTCAGTCGCGCAGCATTTCGGTTTCGTCGGCTCGGCGCAGAGAAAGATGTGGCGCTGAATCTTGTCGATCCCCAGCGTGGCGACCTGTTTCTGGATGGCCGCGTCGGTGCGGGCCTCTGGCGTGGTGGGCATACGGGGGGAGGCGGCGGCGCCAGAGGCTAGCCGAGCAGAGCGGGCGCTTCGATGGTGTAGGTGACGCCGCCCACGACGGGCGTGCGGGCACGGATCCCGCCGGCAGGCTCAGGAGCGCCCTCGGGAAGCGTGACGACGTAGACGAAGCCGGGCTGGAGCGCCCAAGCGCCAGAGGCTCCGTCGGGCGTGAGCGCGAGAAAGCCCGCCTGGATCTCGCGCGTGTCGGATGGCGTGACGCGGGCCAGCCGCTCCACCGCCGACTGGCAGGCGGCCTCTGGCGAGAGCCCGAAGCGCATGGCCTCCACGACCGAGTGCGCCGCCGCGATGCGGATCATCTCCTCCCCGTGGCCTGTGGCCGTGGCAGCGCCCACGCTGCCGTCCACGTACAGCCCGGCGCCGATGATGGGCGAGTCGCCCACGCGGCCCGGCAGTTTGTAGCCCCAGCCGCTCGTGGTGCAGGCGCCCGCGAGGCGCGCGCGGCGGTCCAGCGCTAGGAGTCCGATGGTGTCGTGGTCGTCTGCCGAGACCGGCCGCCGGCGCTCCACGTTGATGGGCGGGCGGACCTGCGCCTCTGGCGTCTCGCGCCACGCCTCCCACGCCCGTCGCGAGGCGTCAGTGAGCAGATCGGTCGGTTCAAAACCCTGCTGGAGTGCGAACTCGCGGGCGCCGTCACCGACGAGCATGACGTGCGGCGTCGCCTCCATCACGCGCCGCGCGACCGAAACAGGGTGCAGGATGTCTTGCAGCGCCGCGACGGCACCGCAGCGGTGTTGGTGGTCCATCACGCACGCGTCCAGCGTCACCTTGCCGTCGCGGTCCGGCCGTCCGCCCAGGCCGACGCTCGTGTCGCTGGGGTCTGCCTCGGGGATCCAGACGCCTTGCTCAGCGGCGTCGAGCGCCCCTTCGCCAGCGGTCAGGCGGTTCCAGGCGGCCTCAGCGGCCGCGCGGTTGTCCCACGTGGCGATAACGGCCTGCGCCAGAGGCACGCGCGGAGCCTCTGGCGGAGCGACGGAACGCGCGAGGGCGCTAGAGGCCGGCAGGGCGGAGAGCGCGCCAACGGCGGCGCTGCGGCGCAGAAACTCGCGGCGGCTAGACAGAGACATAGGCGGGGGCGCGGTGGAGCCGCAAGCTATGAGAGAGCGAGGGAGAGACCAGGCCTCTGGCGCCAGAGGCTGCCCTTGGCTCTGCACGCTCCCACATCCCCTATCCCTCTACGTCCGCCCAGATCTCGTCCGCGAAGATCCACGCCGCGTTGCCCGCGCCGAGGTGCCAGTCGGGCAGGCGCTCGACCGGGAGCGCGCGAACGCGGAGGAAACGCGCCGCCTCTGGCGCGGCGAGCGCGCCGCCGAGGCTGGTCGTTTGCGGGGTCTCGTCGCGCGGCGTGACCTCGGGCGTCACGCGCAGGATCTCGCGGAAGGTGACGCCGTCGCCAGAGGCCTCGAAGATGACCTCGCGAGGGAAGAGGATCCACGGGCGCGAGTCCTGCAGGAAGCTCGCGTGGACGCCGCGCAACGTGCGCATCGCACCGAAGTCGATGGTGGCGACGAGGTCCTGCTCATAGAACCCCTGCCAGTCGCCTTTGCGCCATTCCACGTCGCCGCGGATGCCGTCGATGAGCGCGTCCTCGGTTGCGCCGGCGTAGTGCGGCGCAAAGGTGGAACCGAGAGCAAGCGTCCAATCATTGGGCCGCTCGATAAGCGTGCCTCTGGCGGGAGCGCTGTGGTTGCCGTCGGCGTCCACGGCCCAGGCGGTCACGGTCGCCGTCGTGTCGATCGTAAGAGCCCCCTGAGAGCGTACCTGCCGCAGGATGGGGCCGTCGTCGACGCGAACGAGCAGATCCGTGGTGGGCCGGGTGCGCGGCGGCGCAGGCCGGCGGTCTGTCGTGTAGACACGCATCGTAGCCTCTGGCGCGAGGCTCTGGACCGTGAGCGGCTGCGAACCGCGGAACGAGCGCTTCGCGTGGATGACGGGCGCCGGGACGAAGCCCGCGTCGTCCACGCGCGTGAGTGGCATGGGCGTGCCCCAGTCGGAGGGCTCGGATCCCAGCGTGAAGGCGAGCGTGCCCCCATCGCGGAGGTCGGCGTGGTCGATCGCCAGAGGCTGGTGCTCCATTCCGTGGAGCGCGACGCGCTGCACGTACGGGCCGACCGCGGGGTCGCCGGTGATGGTGAACGTGCCGCCGTCCGGGGTCTTCAGCTTGACGGTCTCGAAAAGAGGCGTGCCCAGCGCGTAGGTCGTCGTGCCGGGCGTGACGGGATAGAAGCCCATCGCGGAGAAGACGAACCAGGCGCTCATCTGGCCGCAGTCCTCATTTCCAGGGAGGCCGTCAGGGGCGGGCACGTAGAGGTCGTCCAGGATCTGGCGGACACGGCGCTGGGTCTTCCAGCCCGAGCCTGTGGCCGCGTAGAGGTACGCGAAGCTGTGGCTGGGCTCGTTGCCGTGCGCGTACTGGCCGATGAGGCCTGTGATGTCGGCTTGGTCGCGCCCGGTCGTGGACTGTGGCGCAGTGAAGAGCGAATCCAGGTGCGCCTCCACCGCAAGAGGCCCGCCGCGCCAGTCGATCCAGCCCGCGAGGTCGTGCGGGACGAAGAACGAGTACTGCCAGCTGTTGGCCTCGGTAAAGTGGCTGTTGACCTCGCGTGGCTCGAAGGGCGTGAGCCAGCCGCCGTTCTGGCGCGGCCGGGCAAAACCTCTGGCGTCGAGCATGGAGCGGTAGCCGAGGGAGCGTTTGTCGAACTCTCGCGCCAGAGGCGCGTCGCCCTCGCTCTCGGCCATGCGCGCCACGACCCAGCTGTTGTAGGCGTACTCCAGCGAGCGCGAGACCGACTCGGCCTCATCCTCCACACTGAGGAAGCCTCTGGCGTTGAACTCGTGCAATCCTTCGATGTCGGTCGTGGCCGTCTCCACCATCGCGCGGAGGGCCTGAGCGGTATCGAAACCGCCGATGCCCTTGACGTGCGCGTCCAGAATGACCGGCACGGCGTGGTAGCCGATCATCGTGTTGGTTTCGTCGGCGGCCAGTTCCCAGACCGGCAGGCGCCCGCTCTGCTCGTGGTGGAGCAGCATCGTGCGGACGAAATCGCGCGTGCGGTCCTCGTCGATCAGCGTGAGGAGCGGGTGCAGCGCGCGGAACGTGTCCCAGAGGGAGAACACGGTGTAGACCGTGTGGTCGGCGGTGTGGATATCGCCGTCCATGCCGCGGTAGCGGCCGTCCACGTCGTTCCACGTGTTGGGCGCGATCATCGTGTGGTAGAGCGCCGTGTAGAAGTTGGTCGTGGCCTCTGGCGTGCCGCCAGAGGCGTCGATCTTGCCCAACTCGGCGTTCCAGGCAGCATCGGCGGCGGCGCGCGTGGCATCGAAGTCCCAGCCGGGAAGCTCCGCCGCGAGGTTGCCTCTGGCGCCCACTCTGTCCGTTCCGGCGATGCCAGTTTTGACGAGGATCGCCTCGCCCGCGCGCACGCGGAAGCGGGCGACGGCGGTGCGCTCGCCCTCTGAACCCTCTCCGACCGTGATGGCCTCTGGCGCGCGTGAGAACTCGGTCGCGAAGAACACGCGCTGGTCCTCCGCCCATCCCTTCGAGAAGCGGTGGCCGCTGAGCGTTGCGCCAGAGGCCTGGATCTTGCCGCTCGTCAGCTTGTCACGATGCGTGAGGTCCAGCACGACGTTGGCCCAGCCGTCGCGCGGGAACGTGTAGCGCTGGAGGCCGACGCGGGTCGTGGAGGTCAACTCCACGCGGATGCCGCTGTCCAGCGTGACGGTGTAATAGCCGGGCGAGGCCTCTTCAGTCGAGTGGTCCAGCGCGGATTTGTACCGTTCGCGGTCGGTCGTCGGCTCGCCCATCGTGGGCATGAACATGATGTCGCCGTAGTCCGAGATGCCGGTCCCCGACAGGTGCGTGTGCGAGAAGCCGTAGAGGTGCGGATCGTCGTAGTAGTAGCCCGCGCAGCCCTCCCACGAGTCGTCGATGCGCGTGTCAGGGCTGAGCTGCACCATGCCGAATGGTGTCGTCGCGCCCGGAAACGTGTGGCCCGTTCCTCCGGTCCCGATAAACGGGTCCACGTGCTGCGTCCACTGGGCCGCGGGTGCGGGCGAGACGAGCGCCAGAGGCGCGAGGACGAGGAGGGCGAGAAGCGTGCGCATGGAGAGCAAGGGCCGGCCTCTGGCGCCAGAGGCGAGCACGGCTGTGGAAGGCAGAACGTAGCCACCGCCCCGGCCGCAGCGCGCCAGAGGCCACGCGCGCGATCCCGGCGGCTCCCTATGCCGGGGGGCGCGGCGCGGCGGTTACCTTTCGCGACCCTCTCACTCCCCGCTCAACCACGATGGATCGACGCGCGGTCCAGGAACGATTCGGCATCCTCGGCGACAGCCCCGCGCTGCGCGGCGCGCTGGACCGCATCCGGCAGGTGGCCCCGGTCGATATCACGGTTCTGCTCGAAGGCGAGAGCGGCGTCGGCAAGGAGGTGTTCGCGACCGCGCTGCACGGCCTCTCGCAGCGGCGGCACAAGAAGTTTGTCGTCGTCAACTGCGGCGCGATCCCGGAGGGGCTGATCGAGAGCGAGCTGTTCGGGTCCGAGAAAGGGGCGTACACCGGCAGCGTGGAGCGGCGCATCGGCTTTTTTGAGGAGGCCCACGATGGGACGCTGTTCCTGGACGAGATCGGCGAGATGCCGATCCAGGCCCAAGTCCGTCTCTTGCGCGTGCTCGAAACCGGCGAGTTCAGCCGCGTGGGCTCCAGCACGGTCCAGAAAACCGACGCGCGCATTGTCGCGGCGACGAACAAAGACCTGGGCAAGGAGGTCGCCGAAGGGCGCTTCCGCGAGGACCTCTACTACCGCCTGAGCCCGGTCATCATCCAGATCCCGCCGCTGCGCCATAGGCCGTCGGATATTGGGCCGCTGTTCGAGGCGTTTATGCGCGACATCGCGCGCCGCTACGACGCGCCGGTCCCGCAGATCGACCCGGAGGCACGGCAGCTCCTCTTGCGCTATGGCTGGCCCGGCAACGTCCGCGAGCTCCGCAACGTCGCCGAGCAGAGCGTGGTCCTGACGCAAGGGCGCGTGCTCACTCCGGACGCCCTCCGCCCCTACCTCCGTGGCATCTCGGCAGGTGCCGGGACCGTCCCGGTCAAAAGCACCGCGACGCCGCCGCCACGCTCCGAACCCGCCGATACCGGCGAGATCGGCGTTCTGTACCGGTCGATCCTGGAGATGCGCGCCGAACTGCGCGAGATCCGCGACCTGCTCACCAACGGCGAGCGCGCCTTCGACGGACCGGCCCGGCAGATCGCTCAGACCTCGGGCATTCCAACCACCTCGCCGTTCGGTGAGGACATGGACGTCGCCTACGATCCTCCAACGCCCGCGATCACCTACGAGGCGTCGGACACCGACTTCGAGGTCGAGGACGACTACGGACCCGCGGTGACCCTGCCCGATTCGCTGGACGAGGCGCTCTCGCAGGGCCTTCCCCTTCCGACCATCGAGGAGGCCGAGATGGCGCTTCTCCGCGAAGCGCTCCGCCGCTACGACGGCAACCGCCGCGAAACCGCCGACGCGCTCGGCATCTCGGAGCGGACGCTCTACCGCAAGGTCAAGGACCTCGACGGGGATGAGTAGCCCTCGGCGGGCCTCTGGCGGCGCGCGCCCCGCCCGGATTCCATCGCGCCGACGCCAGAGGCGGCCTCTGGCTCTCATGGCGTGGGGCGTTGCGGCGTGCACGCTCCTGGCGGGCTGCTACACGTTCTCGGGCGCGTCGCTCCCGGCGGATCTCCGGACGGTCGCTGTCCCTCCAGTCGAGAGCCGCGCCTCTGGCGGGCCGGCGGACCTGGACCAGCAGCTCACGACGGCCCTGATCGAGCGGTTCGCGGACCGGACGCGCCTCAATCTCGAATCCGACGAGGCCGAGGCCGATCTCGTCGTCCGCGCGACCGTAGAGCGCTACACCATCGCGCCAGCGGCCATCACGGGCGGCGAGGGCGACGAGGTGGCCGCGCTCAACCGCGTCACGCTGGGCGTCCGCGTAGTCGCGACGAACCAGATGGACGGGACGGAGCTCATGGCGCGCTCCTTTACCGCCACCGCCGACTACACGCCCGCCGAAGGCCTGGCGGGCGAGGCCGACGCGGCCAACCGCGCGTTGGAGCAGGTGGCGCAAGACGCCTTTACCGCCGCGACCTCGGACTGGTAATGCCCGTTCGCCAGAGGCTCGGCTCTCGGCCTCTGGCGGAACGCTGCCGCGGGCGGTGCCGTCGGTGGGGGCCGTTGCTCGTCTGTCTTGCGTGATCGTTCTCGCCGCCCTCTACGCCCTCGCCACCGCTGTCCTCGTCGCGCACGGTCTGCGCCTGCTCGGGCTCTCCTTCGCGCGGCTGACGACCTCGCCCGAGCCTCTGGCGCCAGAGGCCGGCATCGCGTGGCCACGTGTGTGCGTGCAGCTTCCGGTCTACAACGAGCCGGCCGTCGTGGAACGGGCCGTCGCCGCGCTGGGCGCGCTGGACTATCCCGACCTGGAGATCCAGGTGCTGGACGACTCCACCGACTCCACGCCGCAGCGCGCCGCCCGCGCCGTTCGAGATCTGAACGCCTCTGGCGTGCGCGCCACGCACATCCGGCGGGACAACCGGGAGGGGTTCAAGGCCGGCGCCCTCGCGAACGGCATGACGCACACGGACGCCGACCTCTTCGCCATCTTCGACGCCGACTTCCTGCCCGAGCCCGGCACGCTCCGCCAACTCGTCTCGGCGCTGGTTGCGGCGCCAGAGGCGGCGTTTGCCCAAGCGCGCTGGGCGCACCTCAACCGCGACGCCTCGCCGCTGACGCGCGCGCAGGGCGCTCTCTTGGACCTCCACTTCGGCGTGGAACAGACCGGGCGCCAGAGGACCGGACGCTTCCTTCCCTTTAACGGGACGGCCGGCGTGTGGCGCCGCGAGGCCATCGAGGCCGCAGGCGGCTGGCGCGGCGACACGCTCGCAGAAGACCTCGACCTCTCGCTCCGTGCCTGGATGGGAGGCGCCAGAGGCGTATTCGTGGAGCCGCTTGCGGTCCCGGCCGAGCTCCCCGCCGACCTAGCCGCGTGGCGCACGCAGCAGGCGCGCTGGGCCGAGGGTATGGCCGCGGTCACGCTCCTCCACGCCAGAGGCGTGCTGCGCGCGCGCCAGCCTCTGGCGCTCCGGCTACGGGCGCTTCTCGCGATCTCGGCCTCGTTCTCGTTTCCGGCCCTGTTGGCGGTGATCGTGCTCCACCCGGTTCTGGCCGTTGCCCAGGCGCTCGGGACGGGGCCCGGCGAGACGTTCTTCACCGCGCTCGGCGCGGGGTGGTTGGGGTTGATCGGCGCCGTTGTGGCGCACGTTGTGGCGCAGCGGGCGATTGGTCCGGCGCCTCAAACGAGCAGCCTCTGGCGCCGGATCGGTGACCTGGGTCTCGGGCTCGCAGCCCCGGTCGCACTTGCGATGACGGGCACGCGGGCCGTCGGACGCGCGGTTCTGGGGAAGCAGACGGCGTTTGTCCGTACGCCCAAAGGAGGGGCGCGCCGGGAAGCATCGGTCAGCCGCGCCGAGGTGGCGCTCGCGGCGTACGCCCTGGGCGCCGCCGCTGTCCTCGTCGCCGTCGGCGCGTGGGTGGCGCTCGCGTTCCAGATCGTCTTCGCGGCAACACTCGCCGTCTCGGCGTGGAGGGAGGGAAATGAGCGTGGAGACCCGCTCCCGAGACCGATTCCGGCCTCACGTTGAACAAAGCGGCGCCAGAGGCGGTTTACCTTCCCGCAACACGCGCCCCGCCCATGCCGACCGATCCCACCTCGCTTCCCACCGCCCTTCAGGTCGCCGCGGGCCTGATCGCGGCCGGGCGCGCGACGGAGGCGGCGCGGGAACTCAACGCCCTCGTCCGCGCTGCGCCGACGTACGCCGCGGCCTACGTCTTGCTGGCCAAAGCGCGCGAGGCCACCGGCGACCGCGTGCGCGCGCTGGACGCGTGGCACCGCGCCTACTTCCTCGTGCCGAGCAGCCCGCTCGTGACGCGCGAGCGCCAGAGGCTGCTGGACACGCTTGTCCCGCCACCGGCGCGGACCGAGGAGATCGCGCAGCCGCACCCCGACGCGCCTCTGGCGGAGGCGCCGGCACCCGAGCCATCTGAACCCATCGTTCCAGATGAGGATTCTGAGGCCTCTGGCGAGCTTCCAGAGCCGAGTGCGTCGGTCCTGCCTCCGTTCGTGGACTCGGAGACTGACGAGCGCGCGGACGCGCCGGAGGACAGCACGAGCGGGTGGACACGCGCGAAAGGCAGCGACGATGACTTCCTCCCCTCTCTCGATCCCATCGAGGCGAGCCCGGTGGAGTTCGACGACCTCCCCAACGCCGCGCCGCTTCCGGGCGCAGACGGACTCGACAGCGATCTCGACGCGCTGATCCGCGATCTCGAGGACGCTCCGCGCATCCGTCCCGACCCCAACTTCAACGGGCCAGACATACTCGCGAACGACGACGATGGAGAGGAGATCGCATCCGAAACCCTGGCGCAGATCTACGCGGCGCAGAAGCAGTACGAGCGCGCGGCAAGCGTGTACGAGAAGCTCGCGCGCCAGAGGCCGGACCGAGCCTCGGAGATGCAGCAGCGCGCCGACGAGATGCGCCAACGCGCCTCGCAGTGAGTCACCCCGCTTCTGACCTGCTCGGGCCACGGGAGCGCGTCGTCGCCGGATTGATGAGCGGCACGTCGATGGACGGGATCGACGCGGCTGTCGTCCGTCTCTCGGGGTCGGGGCGCGACGTGCAGATCCAAACTCTCGGCTTCGCGTGCACCTCCTACTCCGACGACCTCCGCCAGAGGCTCGCGGCCCAGGTGGAAGCCGGCACGTCGGATGTGCGCGGCCTCGCGCTGCTCCACGCCGCGCTTGCCGAGTCCTTCGCCGCTGTCGTCCATGACGCGCTTGATGACGCCGGCCTAGCCTCTGGCGACCTCGACCTCGTGGGTAGTCACGGTCAAACGGTCCAACACGTTCCAGAACCCGTTTCCATCGACGGGAGGCCGATTCAGGCTACGCTTCAGATTGGAGACCCCGCGCGGCTCGCGGTTCGGCTGGGCGTTCCCGTCATCGCCGACTTCCGCTCCGCCGATGTCGCCAGAGGCGGTCAGGGGGCGCCTCTGGCGCCGTACCTAGACGACTGCGTGTTCGCGCACGAAACAGAGACGCGTGGACTGCTCAACCTCGGCGGCATCGCCAACATCACGATCCTGCCCGCCGGCGAAGGCCCGGAGGCCGCGCGCGCTTTCGATACGGGCCCGGCCAACATGCTCGCGGACGCCCTCACGCTCCGCCTCACGGGCCAGCCCTACGACCGCGATGGCGCCCTCGCTGCATCCGGCACGCCGGACCTCGCGCTCGTGCGCGAACTGCTAGAGACGCTCGTTTTCCGCCAGGAACCGCCCAAATCTACCGGCCGCGAGGCCTTCGGCGCGGACTACGTGGGCATGCTCGTCACTAGAGGTCCATCGGAGCCTAAAGACATGATTGCCACAGCCGTCGCGCTCACGGCACTCTCCATCGCGGACGCCGTAGATCGGTTCGTGCCGCACCACCTCGACCGCGTGCTGGCCTCTGGCGGCGGCGTCCACAACCGAGCGTTGATGCAGATGCTGGAGGACGCTCTTCCCTGCCCCGTCGAGACGACGGAAGCCTCTGGCGTCGATCCCGATGCGAAGGAGGCCATCCTGTTCGCGCTTCTCGCGCATGAGTGGGCCAACGGCGTGCGCACGGGTTTGCCCGCCGTGACCGGCGCCAGCGGCCCAGCGATGCAGGGCGCGCTGTATCTGCCGTAGCGCCGATGTCCTTGGAAGCGCCAGAGCCCGCACCGCAGAAGAAACGCTGCTGGCGGGTAGCGTTAGGTGCCGCGGCTCTCATCGCTGCGGCCGTGTTTGTCACGTGGGACCGGACTCCTGAGCCTCCTCAGTTGAAGGAGATGCAGGCCGTTGTGGGTGCGCCTTTGGTGCAAACGGCATCTCCCCCTTCCTCTAGTCTGCTCTCCAGATGGACGCGCACAGCGCGCGTGTGGTGGCGGTATTGGACGTTGCCCATTCCCAACCAGATGGGCATGCGGTCCCAGGATGGGATGTGGAGCTATTCGTTCAGCGCGGCGCCCACATATGAGCCGCCTCCTAGTAGTCCGCTGGCGTGTCAGCGCGATCCGTACACCTTGAGGTGCGGAGGCGAGAGCGGCGGCGTGTGGACCTACCACCTCGTCTTCGATACCGGCTCAGGGCAAGGAGTGTTCACGGCTCTCCGATCGCCCTAGCCTCTGGCGTCCGTAGCTACAGCGCCTCTCTCAGCGCATCCAGCCAGTCGGCGGCACGCTCGGCGAGGTCCAGCCATTCTGGGGACGCGGGCGCGTCGCCAGAGGCCGGGAGGGCGTCGGGCTCGGTGGCGAGGCGCGTCGCGCTCTGCGCCACAATGCGGGCCTCCTCAATCGTCGCCAGAGGCATCTCGGCGTGCAGGCTGAGCAGCTTCTGATGCGCCCGGCGGGCGTCGCGCGCCAGGTCGTCCAAGAGCAGTCGGTCCTCGAACGCTTGCGCGAGGGAGGCGGCACGGCTCAACTCCTCCCCCACGATGATGCTCCGCAACCGCAGCCGCGCCACGTGCGAGCCGATCTCTCCCGCGAGAACGGTCAAGTCCTCGCGTGCGGCCTCTGGCGCTTCGAGCGTCGTGGGGTCCGAGCCTGCGCGGCGCTCCGTGATGGAGCGGGCGGCTGCAAGCGCCGTGCGGGCCGCCGCGACGAGCGCGAGGGCGTGGAGGGCGACGGCGGGGTGCGTGTGATCGCGCATGGTTCGTGATGCGGAAGAGGTGATCCGTGAGGCGACCTCACGCATCACGGATCACGAATCAGACCTCCAGGTAGCGAAGGAACTCGGCGGCGCGGGATTCGAGGTCGCTGTCGGCCTCGTCGAACACGCCGACCACTCCGATGCCGTGGTGCGTGAGCAGGTGCCGCACGCGCGAGGTATCGGTCACGTTCAACTTGAGCGTGATGCGGACGTGGCCTGTGGCCGCGTCGTCCTCGGTCGAGATAGAGAGGATGCGGACGCCGCTGCCCTCGATGAGGTGCGCGAGCTGCGCCAGCGACACGTCGTGGCGGCCCACCTCGGCAACGATGATGGCGCCGTCCTCCTCGGTCGCGAGCATGTGCGCGAGTTGGCCGAACACGTCGCGACGTGTGACCAGGCCGCGGTACGTGCCGTCGGCGTCCGCAATGGGAAGCGAGACCAGGTCGTGCTCGCGCATCAGGTGCGCGGCGTCGAACACGTGCGTGTCCGGTTCAGAGGAAAGGGGCGCGCCGTACTGGCCCAGCGTGCTCAGAAGCGCGCGCGGGTCCGGGTGGTCCTGCAGCGCGATTTCGCTCACGACTGCGACCAGTTTGCCGCTTTCATCCGCGACGGGCATCGCCGCGAGGCCTTCCTCTTCCAGGCGCAGAAGCGCGTCCCCGATAGAATCGGTGGAGAGGAGAGCAGGCTCGGGGCTGTAGAGTGTCTGAACAGTCATGGGCGTGAGGGTCACCCGGCGAGGCAAGCTAGCGCCGGAGTCACGTGCTAGACGTGCAAGAGGCGTACCGGGTATCGCGGATGGCGCAGAACGGCGGACCGTTCGGCACCCGCTGTGAACCGTTCGCGGAGGACAACGCCAGAGGCCGCCCCCGGCACGCACTCTGACAGGTCGAAACGGGCCCGCGCTGGCAGGCCCGGAGGCGATTACGCCATGCTGTCGCCAGAGGCGGTCTCGGCCTCTGGCGCGAGGCCCGGAGGCGTTTCGCCCTGCCACGTCAGGTAGTCGAAGTGGAGCAGCATCCGGGCGAGTTCCGGGGCGTTTTTCGGCGATGCGCGGTAATGGATGCGCATCACGGGCTTGGTGACGCCATCGTCGCCAGAGGCGTACCCCACGGACTCGTCGAGGATCTCGGCGGTCCGGTGCAGGTGCGCGAGGGCTTTGGCCTCGGTCATCGGCAAAAGTGCCGTCCGCTCGGAGTAGTCGGACTCGACGAGTTCGAGCGTTTTCTCGCGGAGCGTGTCCAGTCCGATCCCGCGAAGCGCGGAGACAAACACGGCGTTGTCGCCGTGCTCAGCGCGCAGCGCGGTGAGGAGGCCGCGCTCCTCCAGAGCGTCCACTTTGTTGAACACGAGGAGCGTCGGCTTGTCCTCGGCGCCCAGTTCCTTGAGCGTCTCGCGGACGACGGCGATGTGGTCCTCGAAGTACTCGTGCGTGGCGTCTACGACGTGGAGCAGCACGTCGGCCTCTCGCGTCTCGTCCAGCGTGCTCTTAAAGCTCTCCACAAGCGCGTGGGGCAGCTTGCGGATGAACCCGACCGTATCGGAGAGCAGAATGGGCTTGTTGGGTGCGAAGAACACCTGCCGCGTCGTCGCGTCGAGCGTGGCGAAGAGACGGTCCTCAGCCAGCACCTCAGCGTCCGAAAGCGCGTTCATGAGCGTGCTCTTGCCCGCATTGGTGTAGCCCACAAGCGCAACACGCGTCTGATCCGCGCGGCCCTTGCGCTGCGTCGTCCTCTGGCGGTCGATGCGGTCGAGTTGGTCTTTGAGGACCGCGATCCGCTTGCCGATGAGGCGCCGGTCGGTCTCGATCTGCGTCTCACCCGGACCGCGCATGCCGATACCACCCTTCTGGCGCTCCAGGTGGGTCCAGGCGCGCGTCAGGCGCGAGCGGAGGTACTGCAACTGCGCGAGTTCCACCTGCGCCTTGCTTTGCGACGAACGCGCGCGGCGGGCGAAGATGTCCAGGATCAGCCCGGAGCGGTCCACCAGCTTGACGTTGTTGTCCTGACTGGAGATCGCCTTTTCGATGTTGCGGATCTGGACGGGCGTGAGGTCGTCATCGAAGACGACGAGATCGGCACCGTGGCGCTTCACGGTGTCCTCCAGTTCCTCCACCTTGCCCTTGCCGATGTACGTCGTCGTCTTGATCCGCGGGAGGTTCTGCGTCACAATGGCGACGGTATCGGCGCCGGCAGTATCGGTCAGCAGTTCGAGTTCTTCCAGCCCTTCGGCGAACTCTTCGGTCGTGATGTCCGGGGTGCTCACGCCGACAAGGACGGCGGTCTCGCGCGTGGTACGGGTGGTCGGTCGGTCGGTCAAGCGGTCGCGTTGTGTCTGTATGCCCCTAGAACGCGCCGCGCGCCGGGGGGTTGCCTCTGGCGCCAGAGGCGGGGTGCGCCCTCTCCGTAGAACGTCAGGAAAGGCGCTCCCGGACCTCCATCAGCGCGAACCCGAGCAGGTTGGGTCCCCGCCAGAGGCTGGGCTGCCGTGCGCGTTCGTCCTCTCCAGCGAGTCCGATCCCCCACACACGGTCTAGCGGGCTGGCTTCTACCAGGACGCGCTGGTGACTCCCCAACAGGAAATTGCGGAGCGAGTCAGCGGCAGAGAACTTGGCCAGGTTGCCGCGTACGACGATGCCGTACCGAGCGGCTGACCACGTCGCCTCGTCGAACGCGCGGACTTCGCGGCCGATGGCTTTCGCGGCACCCGGATGAGGTGTGGCAAGGATGCGCCGTAACGCCTCAGCATCTCCAAAGAGACGTGCCTTTTCCGCCATCATCCAGTGCTCGGCGGTGGGATTACGACACGCCGTCTACCTCGAACACCGAGGAGTACCACTGGCTCAGACACGCCTTCGTGACAACCCCGGCCGGCGACTCGTGCCCCCAGAAGAAGAGCCATTTGATCTTCTGGCGCGACTCGACCGCCGCGCAAAGCTCCTCAAGCCGGAGAGCTGGATCTCGCATCGGGGCTACGCCGCCACGGGCTCCCGCTCGGGGCGCCAGCGGCTCGCCACGAGGGTTTCCGCGACAAGAGCCGCCAGCGCGATGCCGAGCAGGACGGTCCACAGCGGCACGCCGCCCGTCTCCTCGCGTGTCGCGAGGGCTTCTAGGCCCGCGCCGCCAGAGGCGTCCAACACGCGGACCGGTCGGCCGCTGGCGGTCTCCAGAATCTCGGCCGCGGCCTCTGGCGAGAGAGGCGTCGGGTCGGACTCGCGGGCGTCGCCGTTGACGGCGACGGTCCTCAGCTTACGCTCTCCCTGCATAACGCGGTAGAGACCGGGCTGCGCTGCCTCGGCGCCCACTTCCAAGAGCACGGCGCCTGGAACGGTCCGCTGCGCGGGCGTGAGCGCCACGCCAGAGGCGGAGACAAGGCGCAGCGGCGCGCCCGCCGTCGCGTTCTCCACCCGGACCGTCCCGCCCTCGCGCGCGTCCAAGCTGGCGCGCTCGGCGACCTCGGAGCCTGCGGCGAGGTAGGACGCCGAGCGAAACAGCAGCGGCACAAACAAGCCGCGCTCCGGCAGTTCGCTCCACGAGGGGTCTGGCGGCACGCTGAGAACGAGCAGCGCGCCGTCTCCCACGCGCGTTTCGTGGAGGAGCGGCACGCCAGAGGTTGTGCCCAGCAGCGTCTGGCCGCCTCTAGCGCGGAACGCGGCGAGGCGCTGGATCGCGACCTCTTCCAAACGCGGCCGGGCATCCTCGAAGACGCCCGCGAAGATGGGGTGGTCCAGGCTGGAGTCCGAGAGCCGTGCGACGACCTCGCCGCCGACCTGGCCTCTGGCGCCCTCGAAACGGCCCGCGCCGAGGGCGTCCAATAAGGTGTTCGCGCCGCCCTCGGCCACGCCGTCGCCTGCGAAGAGGAGGATGCCGCCGCCGCCAGAGGCGAACCGCTGGAGGGCTTGCGCCTCGCCAGAGGAGATCTCGCGCGGGGCGACGAGGAAGACCGCGTCGAGCGCGTCCAGGTCGGCGCCGGAGAGCCCGGCTTCATCGACCTCGGTCACGGTCAGGGCGCCGGATTCAGCGGCCACTTCGAGCGCGAGGCGCGCCATGTCGGCGCGGGCGTCGCCGCCGCTGACGAGGAGCACGCGCGGAGGCGGCGGCACGCGGAGCGTGAAGTAGCGCGCGTCGTCCCACTCGGCGCCGTCGGGCTCGATGCGGACCTCGCCACCGAGCCAGCCTCTGGCGGGCGGGGTGACGGTAAACGGGACCGTGACGGCGCGGCCGGGGACGACGTCGGCGGCGCTCTCGGCCACAGGCCGGCCATCTAGGATCAGGCGGACAGCGATGGTTTCGGCCCTCCCGCCCCAGCGCTGGATCGTGGCCTCGACCTGCACGGGGCGCCCGGGCTCCACGATCTGGCTTTTCACCTGTACGTCGGTCACCGCCGTGTTCGTGATCGTCTGGCCACCGACGGGGATCAGCGTCACGCCGACGCTTTCGGGCAGCCGCGCGCTCGCGGAATCGGTCAGGGTGGAGGCCTGGAGGTCGGAGAAGACGACGATCTCACGCCGCGGATGCGTGGCGTCTTCCAGCAGCGACGCGGCCCGTGCCAGCGTCGCGGTGAGCGCTGCGGCGCCAGAGGCCGGGGCGAGTTCGGTGAGCGCGTCCAGCGCAGGCTCGGGCGTGAGGAAGCGCGTGGACGTGAGCCCCGGCTGCGGCGCCGTCGGCACGATCATGCGCTCGTCGCCGCGGCCGCTGGCGTCGATGAGCGCCTCCGCGATCTCGCGCTCTTGGTCCAGCAGGGCGCCTCTGGCGTCGCGCAGGCCGGTTGAGAGGCTGTTGTCCACGACGAGGGCGAGCGAGCGAGCTGAGGTCTCGCCAAAAACGCCGTCCCAGGCGCTCTGGCGCGTCGGCTGCGCAAAGGCGAGCACGAGGCACACGATCGCGAGCGTGCGAAGGGCGAGCAGCAGCCACTGCCGGATGCGCACGCGGCGCATCGACTGGCGCTCCACCTCGCGCAGAAAGCGCAGCGTCGAGAAGTCCACCTCCCGCGGCCGGCGGAAGTTGAAGAGGTGGATCAGGATCGGGATGGCGGCGGCGGCCAGCCCGAAAAGGACGAGGGGATTGAGAAACGTCACGCGCGCATGCTACCGACGGGCGAGGTGCAACGGCGAAGCGGTGCGGTTCGCGTTCCGGCGAGGGGATGGAGATGCGGCTCTCGCCAGAGGCCTCTGGCGGTGCCGCCCGCGCGTCCGCTAAACGCAAGCGCGCCCCGCCGGACAGATCCGGCGGGGCGCGTCCCGGGGAAGGGCGAGGCCTCCGGCGTGGCGCCAGAGGCCGAGCGGTGCTAGCGGACGACCGTCATGCGACGGGTCGCCTGCTGGTCGCCGCTCTGAAGACGCACGATGTAGGTGCCGGGCGCGAGGCGCGAGGCGTCCACCGAGATCGTCTGCTCAGAGCCCGCTTCGCCCATGCCGTCGTAGACGGTCTGGACAAGCTGGCCGAGCACGTTGTACATCTCCACGCGGACCGGAGCCGATTCGGCAACGGTGTACGCGATCGTCGCCTGTCCGCGCGCCGGGTTTGGGCGCGTAGGCAGAAGGGAGAAGTCCGTCGCAAGCGCGATCGGGCCTTCCTCGCCTGCGACCGGCATCGAGCCGCGCTCGACAGAGCCGATATCGGTCTGGCCAACGCTGCGCATGAAGCCGCGCTGATCCACGTCGAATGAGCTGCTGCCCGCGTTCACGGCTGGGCTGCCCTCCATCGGAAGGTGCGTCATCGTGAACCCGCCGTTGTCCGCGAGGTCACCGAGCATCGGGCTCATGCCCGTCACGTTGGTGTCCGTCTCGCCGTTGATGGTGCAGCCGGAGGTGTTCTGGATCAGGTTGTAGCCACCCGACTCGAACATGCCAAAGCAGTCCGCGCCAGAGGCCGCCGTGTTGGCGCCGATGATGCTGTTGGCGAACGTGTAGCTCGCGCCGTCGGTGCTCTCGGAGAGGAGCCCGCCGCCGTTACCACCGGCGGTGTTGAGCGCGACCGTGACGTCCTGAAGCATAATTTCCGCGCTGGAGTCGCCTCCGTTGTCGTAGAGACCACCTCCGTCCTCGGTCGCCGCGTTGCCGCTGACGGTCGAGAGCGCGATATCAAGCGCGCCTGCGCCTGCAACCCAGACGCCAGCGCCCTCGCGGGCCGTGTTGCCAGAGATCGTCGAGCTACGGATCGTCGCGACGCCGGAGCCTCCGATGTGGATGCCGCCGCCGTTGCCGGGGGCCGCCGTCGCAATGCTGTTGTCGCTCACGGTCACGTTGGTGAGCACGAGCGCCGTTTTAGCGGTCGAGTTGCCGTCATCGGCCACCTCGATCCCGGCACCGGCCCGGTTGGCGCGGTTGCCGCTGACGGTCCCGCGGTTCATGACCACGATGCTCTCGTCGGCGACGAAGATGCCGCCGCCGGAGCCGCTGGCGCCAGAGGCCACGTTATCCGTGATCATCGCGTCGTAGAGGCGGATGTCGCCGCCGGTCTCGGCGTAGACGCCACCGCCACCGTTCGTGGCGTCGTCGCCACGGCCGATGTTCTGCGTGATCATCGTCGTAGCGGCGTCGTCGTCCTCGTCACCGACGACGAGCGTGCCGTTGCTCCAGAGCCCACCCCCTTCGGTGGCCTCGTTGGCCGTGAAGTCACCGCCGCGGATCGTGATCATGCCACCACCACTGTGCAAGCCGCCGCCGTTGCCGGGGGCCGCCGTCGCAGCGGGAATGACGTTCTCGCGCACGCTGACGTTGACCATCTGCATGGTGCCGCCCGCGTTCTCGACGCCGGCGCCCGCACGGTTGGCCGTGTTCTGGCGGATGCTGCCGCCGGTCACGGTCGCCGAGGCGCCGCTGGCGACGAGGATGCCGCCGCCGGAGCCGCTGGCGCCAGAGGCCCGGTTCATCTCGATGACCGCGCTCGTGATGGAGGCCTCGCCTCCGCTCTCGACGTAGACACCGCCGCCGCCGTTGTCGGCTGCGGGGCCGCGCCCGATGTTGGACGCGATCACCGTCTGGTCCCCGGAGTCGCCGCCGGTGAGTTCGATGACGAGCGTGCCGTTGCTCCACAGGCCGCCGCCTTCGGTGGCCTCGTTGCTGCGGAACACGCCGCCTCGGATGGTGACCGAGCCGCCACCCGCGTGGAGACCGCCACCGTTGCCGGGGGCCGCGCTCGCGGCGGGGATGATGTTGCTCAGAACCGTCACGCCGGTGATGATCATGTCACCGCCTGCGTTCTCGATGCCAGCGCCAGCGCGGTTGGCCCGGTTGTCGGCGATGGTGCCTCCGTTGATGTCCATAGAGGCGCCGCTGGCGACGAACACGCCGCCACCGGAGCCGCTGGCGCCAGAGGCCTGGTTGGCGGAGATCGTCGCGCCGTCGATCGTCGCGTCGGCGCCGGTCTCGGCGTACACGCCGCCGCCGCCGTTGGTCGCGTCGTCGCCGCGGCCGATGTTGCCTGAGATCGTCGTCGCCGTGCCGCCAGAGGAGCGGATGACGAGCCCGCCGCTGGCCCACACGCCACCGCCTTCGGTGGCCTGGTTGCCGGAGAGCGTCGCGCCCTCAATCGTGAGCGTACCCCCGCCTGCGTGGATGCCGCCGCCGTTGCCGGGGGCTGCGCTCGCGGCGGGAATCACGTTGCCGTTGATCATGCCGCCGGTGACCGTGGTGGTCGCGCCTGCGCTTTCGATGCCGGCGCCTGCGCGGTTGGCCACGTTGCCGAGAAGGGTTGACGCGCGGACGTTCAGCGTGCCGCCGAGCGTCATCAGACCGCCACCGGAGCCGCTGGCGCCGTTGGCCACGTTGCCTTCGGCGGTGATGCCCTCTACGTTCATCGTACCGCCGTTGTTGAACAGCGCGCCGCCGCCGTCGTCACCGGCTGCGCCAGAGGCCACATTGCCCACGAAGCGCGTGCCGGTGATGGTCATCGTGCCGGTGTTGTTCCAGAAGCCGCCGCCCTCGCGGGTGGCGACGTTGTTGTTCACCACGCCGCCGGTGATCGTTGCCGATCCGGTCGCGGAGATGTGGAAGGCGCCGCCGTTTCCGGGGTTGGAGCCCGCAGAGTTGCTGGCAAAGTTCGTATCGGTGATCGTTGTCCTGCTTGCACCTGCGGCCTCGATAGCGCCACCAGCACGGCTGGCCGAGTTGTCTCTAAAAGCGCTTTCAGTGATGGTCAGCGTGCCTGCGTTGTTGAGTACAGCACCGCCTGAACCGCTCATGCCAGAGGCAGCGTTGCCGGTGAGGGAGACGCCAACCAGCGTGACGTCTCCGCCATCGTTGTATACAGCTGCTCCTCCATCGGTTGCCTCAACACCCGTGGCGACATTGTCGCGGAATACGCAGTCGTCTGCGGAAAATTCGGCTCCAGAGGCGATGTAGATGCCTGCTCCGCGTTCGGCGCGAGCGTTTTGGATAACGGTGTTCTGGAGAACGAACCGCCCACCCGTTACAGCGAAGATCCGGTAGGTGTCCGCACCATCGATGACGACCGTGACCCCTCCGCCCAATCCAGAGTTGATTGTTAGATCCTCCGTCACCTCCATCGCCTGCTGCGTCAGCATCAGAAGTGCAGGCGTGGGCGTGGACGTAATCGAGAACGAGATGTTGTCCCGGCCGCTGGCGCCAGAGGCGCAGGCGTCCACAGAGGCATTGGTGTTGGCAGAGACGATGGCCTCACGAAGGGAGCAATCACCGTCGTTGTTCAACTCATCGTTGAGCGTGTTGACGGTGATCGTGGCCGCGGTCGCCAGAGGCGCGGTAAGGAGAAACGCTAAGGCGCCGAAGAGTCTGTAGAATGGTCGCATGAGAGCGGGAAGAGAGAGAGGGGAGTTGGCAAGATGAAGGGCGAGGCCTTCTATCTGGAAGACCATCATATGCTCATTACGTGCCCGAACGTGTCCGAGTCCGTCTGATAGCACCGTCAGGAAGAGCGAGGTCTAGATATATCCGGCATTCCCCTATGCGAGTCCTCAACAGGCTCGCACGCTCCCTACGCGCCAGCGGCCTCTGACGAGAGAGACGGCTCCAAGTGAGACGGAAAGGTATCTACGTCAACGCGCGTACGCGGAAGTGCCCCGGGGTGAGCCTCACATAGCCAAGTGAGAAGGGCCTCTCGCACCTCGCACCGCAGATCCCATAGGTTGCCCGCGTTGGCGGCGGACATCATGGCCCGCATCTCGACGGTGCTCTCCGTTAGTTCGGTGACCTGCAAGGCCCACGAGCCGCCGTGCTAGTGAGGCGACGCTTCGACGATACGCCCTAGCTCAGTGCAGACCTCATCTACAGGTATCGTGTAGTCCATCCGATCAGTAATCTGGATCAAGATCACTTCCGGCCATCGTGCTTTCACGCATGATCAGGACCTACAGCGCCCCGTCACTTTCCACGGCACCCTCGGCGCTCTCACCCCCTTGCTGAAGCCCATGTCTTCAACGAAACACGACCCATCGAACAAATCCGACCAAGCGCTTTTCAGGGAAGAGTAAAGGTTCCTGGCGCAGCCGGCCGCTAGAGGCCGATCCCTTAGCGGATGATCGTGATCCGCTGCGTCGCCTGCTGATCCTGGCTCTGCAGACGGATCACATACACGCCAGGAGCGAGGCGCGACGTGTTGAGCGGAACGGTCTGCTCCGTGCCAGCCTCACCTATTCCGTCGTAGACGGTCTGGACGAGTTGGCCGAGCACGTTGTAGAGCTCCACACGGACCGACGCCGCCGTGGCAACGGTGTACGCGATGGTCGCTTGGCTGCGCACCGGGTTCGGGCGCGTCGGCAGTAGCGCGAAGTCCGTCTCAATGAAAGCAGGGACTTCCTCGTTAGGAACGGCCTGCGCGCCGCGCTCGACTGAGCCGATATCGGCCTGGCCGACGTTTCGGAGGAAGCCACGCTGGTCCAGACTGAACACACTCCGTCCTGAGTCAATGGCCGGGCTGCCGTCCATTGGAAGATGCGTACGCGTTGGCCCGCCATTGTCCGCGAGGTTCTCGAGCATCGGGTCGAGATCCGTCACGTCGGTGCTTATCGCGCCTACAATGCTGCACTCACCCCTCGCCCCGATAAGGTTGAACCCGCCAGAGGCGAACGTACCGAAGCAATCTCCGCCTGAAACGGCTCCGTTGCTTGCGATGATGCTGTTCGCGAACGTGAAGCTGGCCCCGTCATCGCTCTGCGAGTACAGGCCGCCGCCGTTGCCGCCCGATGTGTTCGTTACGACCGTCACGCTTTGCAACGAGATGTCGGCACTGGATGCGCCCCCGTTGTCATAGATGCCGCCACCATTCTCGGTCGCGTCGTTGCCACTGACGGTCGCTAGCGCGATATCGAGTGCGCCGGTGCCCGCAACCCACACACCCGCACCCTCGCGGGCGGTGTTGCCAGAGATCGTTGAGGTGCGGATCGTCGCCACACCGGAGCCGCCGACGTGGATCCCTCCGCCGTTTCCAGGGGCTGCATCATCGATAAGGTTGTCGCTTACTGTCACGTCCGTGAGCACGAGGGCCGTTTTACCTGCGAGCGCGCCGTCGTCGGCGACCTCAATGCCACCACCGGCGCGGTTGGCACGATTGTCCGAGACGGTGACGCGTTGTAGTTGGACCACGCTCTCATCGGCTACGAAGATGCCGCCGCCGGAGCCGCCGGCGCCAGAGGCCCGGTTGTTCGTGATCAGCGCATTCCTGATGAGCACATCGGCGCCCGTCTCGGCGTAGATGCCGCCACCGCCGTTTGTGGCGTCGTCGCCCCGGCCGTAGTTCGTGTTGATGACCGTTGGGAACGGCTCATCATCTGGGTTGAGGATGCGAAGCACGCCGCTGGTCCACAGGCCGCCGCCTTCGGTGGCGTGGTTGTTGGCGAAGAACCCGGCACGGACGGTGACCGTGCCGCCTCCGCTGTGCAGCCCTCCTCCGTTGCCGGGTGCCGCGCTCTCCTCAGGAATCACGTTCGAGACCACGCTCGTGTTGATGAGATGGACCGTCCCGCCTGCGTTCTCGATGCCTGCACCCGCGCGGTTGGCCTGGTTTTCTCGGAGTTCGGTGTCGGTCACCGTGAGCGTCGCGCCCTTGGCGACGAAGAGGGCGCCGCCAGAGCCGCTGGCGCCCAAAGCGCGGTTGGTGAGAAGGACTGCGCCTGTGATGAAGCCCTCGCCGCCGCTCTCCATGTACACACCGCCACCTCCGTTGTCCGCCGCAGCACCCCGAGCGTCGTTCGCGGAAATATCCGGCTGCGTGATGGAGGGACCACTACCGCTCAGTTCGACCACGAGCACGCCACTGCTCCACAGGCCACCGCCTTCTGTCGCCTGGTTAGCAACAATCTCACCTCCGCGGATCGTCACCGTCCCACCGCCGCTGTGAAGCCCTCCACCATTGCCGGGGTTGGCCGTCGCAGCAGGAATGGCGTTCGAGGTGAGCATCGTTTGAATGAGGAGCACCTCGCCCCCCGCATTCTCGATGCCCGCGCCCGCGCGATTAGCCGCGTTGTTGTCAACAAAAACGTTGTCGAGGGTGGCCACGGCGCCTCTGGCGACAAAGAGGCCGCCGCCCGAGCCGCTAGCGCCAGAGGCCGCGTTGCTGAAAATCTCCGAGCGGGCGATTAGCGCGTCGCCGCCCGTCTCGACGTAGACACCCCCGCCGCCATTCGTAGCCTCGTCGCCGCGTCCCACGTTTCCGGAGATGATGGAGCTGGTGCCACCAGACGCGCGGATAATGAGGTCACCATTAGACCACACGCCGCCCCCTTCAGTGGCCTGATTATCTGCGATGGTAGTGCCTTCGATTGTGAGCGTGCCTCCGCCCGCGTGGATGCCACCGCCGTTGCCAGGCGACGCCGTCTCAGCAGGGATCACGTTCTCAGAGATCGTGCCGCGCACGATTGTGATCATTCCGCCCGCACTTTCAATGCCAGCTCCGGCGCGGTTGGCACGGTTGCCCGTGATCGTCGGCGAGAAGACGGTCATGGTCCCACCGACCGACATCAAAGCGCCGCCGGAGCCGCTAGCGCCAGAGGCGGTGTTGCCTGTGGCAGTGACGCCTGAGATCGACAGCGTACCGCCGTTGTTGAAAATGGCACCGCCGCCGTCATCCGCTTCATCTCCCCGAGCCTCGTTGTTCTCGAACCGGGTGTCGTCGATCTCCATCGTGCCGGTGCCGTTCCAGAAGCCGCCTCCCTCCCGTGAGGCGATGTTTCCCGAAACAACGCCCTCGCGGATGGTAGCCGACCCATTCGACGAGATGTGAAACGCCCCACCATTGCCGGGATTCGATTGCGCCTCGTTCCGGACGAAATCCGCGAACCTCATCGTCGTCGTGCTCGCGCCTGCGGACTCGATCGCGCCTCCCGCGCGCATCGCGGTGTTGCGGATGAAGTCAGACGACTCCACGGTCAACGTTCCACCGTTGTTGAATACAGCGCCGCCAGAACCGCTCTCGCCAGAGGCCGCGTTCTGCTCCAGCGTCGAATTGGCGACGATGACGTCACCGCCGTCGTTGTAAATGGCACCGCCACCGTCCGTGGACGATGTGCCTGTGGCCTCGTTGTTGCGAACAATGGACCTGTTACAAACGAAGCGAGCACCCGGTGAGACATACACCGCTGCGCCGCGTACTGCTCGACCGTCGCGAAGGGTGAGATCCGAGATCGCCAGACGACCTGATGTGATGTAAAAGATGCGTCGGGTGCCGTCGGAACGAAGGGTGACGGTCGAGTCATCCTGCTGCCCCCCATGGATGACAACGTCCGTCGTTATTTCTAGCGGTCCCAAAGTGAGGGCGATGGTGAGAGGGGCCGGTTGATCGAACCGGATGGCGTCGAAGTTGCCACTTCCCGCCGTGCAGTCATCAACAAGGGCATCGGTATTGGCTGCCGCGATCGCCTCGCGCAGAGAGCAGTCCCCGTCGCTATTGAGTTCGTCATCTAGCGTGGTGACGATGATCGTCGCGGCAGACGCTAGAGGCGTGATGACGAGTAGAAGGACGAGGACGCCCAGGAAAGAGTAGAGAGGCCTCATGGGGAAGCGTGGAAGCGGGATCGATACGTGCGTCTGCCATCGTACGCCTATTCGCGCCCCAATACCATCCAGCCCTCGTCCCTATTCATCTGCAGAGCAGCCAAGGGGACCGGAGCCGCCAGCGACTCAGCCTTTGGCGGTGACACCACGCTTTCACACCCCTCCGGCATCTTCGCCGCCTGCGCGGCGTTCGCGCACGTCTGGCGAGCATCCGCCAGAGGCACCCCCGATACCTGATGGCGACGAAGAAAGCGGCTCCCAAACCCAAGACCACGAAGGCAGCCTCTGGCGCGAAGGCGGCCAAGAAGAAGCCCGCGAAGGCAAGCGCGGCCTCTGGCGCCAAGACGAAAGCCGCTGCGGCGACGTCAGCCAAGGCCTCTGCCACGACGAAGAAAGCGGCGTCCAGGAAGGCCGCACCCAAAAAGGCCACCGCTGCTAAAGGTGCGAAGTCCAAGAGCGCGGCCAAGACCACAGCGCCCGCCTCTCCCACCCGTAGCCGTGACCGCAAAGTCAGCGGCTCGGCCTCTGGCGCCGCCAAGCGCTTCGTGGGGCGGGACCTCGTGGTCAAAGGCGCGCGGCAGCACAACCTGAAGGGCTTCGACCTCACGATCCCCAAGAAGCAGCTCGTCGTGGTCACCGGGCCGTCGGGGTCCGGCAAGTCCTCGCTCGTCTTCGACACCATCTACGCCGAGGGGCAGCGGCGCTACGTCGAGTCTTTGAGCGCGTACGCGCGGCAGTTCCTGGACCGGATGGACAAGCCGGACGTGGAGATGATCACGGGCCTCGCGCCCGCCATCGCGATCGAGCAGCAGAACGGGACCAAGAACCCGCGCTCGACGGTCGCGACCCAGACCGAGGTCTACGACTACCTCCGGCTCCTCTACGCCCGCATCGGGACCACGTTTTCGCCCGCCTCTGGCGAGGTGGTCACCAAAGACAGCCCGCGCTCGGTCGCCGACGAAGTGCAGGCGGCGCTAGAGTCCGGGACGCGGTTCTATCTCGCCTTTTCCGTTCCGCAGCACAAAGGCGCGAAAAAGGCCCAGGAGCTGGCGGCGCTTCTCGCCAGAGGCTTCGCCCGCCTCGTCGCGCTGCCGACCGAGACGCAGGCGAAAAAGGGCGCGGCGCCAGAGGTCATCGACATGCTGGAAACGCCGCCAGAGGAGGTGAAGACGCCTCTGGCGCGGCTGCTCGTGCTCGTGGACCGGCTGGTCGCGAAGCCCGGCGACGAATCGGTCACGAACCGCATCGCGGACAGCGTGGAGCAGGCGTTCCGCGAGGGCGAGGAGCGCACGGTCGTGATCACGGTGCCCAAAGAGGGGCGCTACGAGCGGCTCGACTTCTCGGCTCTGTTCGAGCGCGACGGCCTCACGTTCGAGGAGCCCACGCCGCAGCTCTTCTCGTTCAACTCCCCGCTCGGCGCGTGCCCCACGTGCCAGGGCTTCGGGCGCGTCCCCGGCCTCTCGCCGGAGCTCATCATCCCCAACCCGGACCTCACGTTGCGCCAGGGTGCGCTCGCGCCGTTCAGGACCGAGGCGTGGGGCAAGCACCAGAAAGAGCTCGTCCGCATCGCGCGGAAAGAAGGCATCGACCTGGACCTCCCCTACCAACTGCTTCCGCAGGCGCACAAGGATCTCGTCTGGGCCGGAAAAGGCGACTACATCGGGCTCACGGGCTTTTTCCGCTTTCTGGAACGGAAGAGCTACAAGATGCACTACCGCATCTACGCCGCCCGCTTCCGCGGCTACACCCGCTGCCCGGAGTGCAACGGCTACCGCGTGCGCCCCGCCGGGCTCAACGTCAAGATCGAAGGCCCGAAGATCGGCGCGGCGCCAGAGGCCTCTGGCGGGACCGAGTGGATGCACATCGGCGAGGCGTGCGAGCTGACGACCGCCGACGCGCGGCTGTTCTTCGACGGGCTCGTGCTGAGCGAGCACCAGAAGGAGGTCGCGGGCCGCGTGCTGGAAGAGGTGCAGAAGCGGCTGGGCTACTTGGTGGAAGTCGGCCTGGACTACCTCTCGCTGGACCGGCTCGCCATGACGCTCTCGGGCGGCGAGACGCAGCGCATCAACCTCGCGACGAGTCTCGGCTCCTCGCTCGTCGGCAGCCTCTACGTGCTGGACGAGCCGACCATTGGTCTGCACCCGCGCGACAACGACCGGCTCATCGCCATCCTCGAAGGCCTGCGTGACATTGGCAACACGGTTCTCGTGGTGGAGCACGACGAGCAGATGATGCGCCGCGCCGATCAGATCGTGGACATCGGTCCAGGAAGCGGCGTCCACGGGGGCAACGTGATCTTCCAGGGCACCTTTGAAGAGGCGCTGGAGGACGAGGGCTCGCTGACCGGCGCGTACCTCTCGGGACGGAAGAGCATCCCCGTTCCAGAACAGCGCCGCGAGGCCGACGACGAGCGCCAGATCACGGTCCGCGGCGCGCGTTCGCACAACCTAAAGCGTCTGGACGTCTCGTTCCCGCTCGACATGATCACGGTCGTGACCGGCGTCTCGGGGTCCGGGAAGAGCACGCTCGTGCACGACACGCTCTACACCGGCCTCGCCCGGCTCAAGGGCTCCGAGGCCTCTGGCGTCGGCTCCCACGATTCCATCGAGGGCGCGGCGCTCGTGGACTCGGTCGAGATGATCGACCAGTCGCCGATCGGCAAGAGCCCGCGGTCCAACCCCGTCACCTACGTCAAGGCGTTCGACGCCATCCGTGACCTGCTCGCGAGCACGCACCAGGCCAAGATCCGCGGCTACCGCGCCGGCACGTTCTCGTTCAACGTGCCCGGCGGGCGCTGCGAGGTCTGCCAGGGCGACGGCGTGGTGCAGGTGGAGATGCAGTTCCTGGCCGACCTCTACCTGGAGTGCGAGGCGTGCCACGGCAAGCGCTTCAAGCAGGACGTGCTGGAGATCCGGTTCCAGGGCAAGAACATCGCGGACATGCTGGACATGACCATCGATGAGGCCGTGGACTTTTTCGCGGGCCAGAAGCGGATCGAGAAAAAGCTGGCGGTCCTCCAAGAGGTCGGGCTGGGCTACCTCACGTTGGGGCAGCCTGCCAACACGCTTTCGGGCGGCGAGGCGCAGCGCGTCAAGCTGGCAGCGCACCTCGGCAAGCGGCACTTCGGGCACACGCTCTACGTGTTCGACGAGCCCACGACCGGGCTGCACTTCGACGACATCGCCAAGCTGCTCCGCGCGTTCAACGCGCTCGTGGAGGCGGGCCACTCGGTCATCCTTATCGAACACAACCTGGACGTGATCAAAGCGGCCGACTGGGTGATCGACATCGGCCCCGAAGGCGGGCGCCGCGGCGGCTTCGTCGTCGCCGAGGGCACGCCAGAGGCCGTCGCCAAGCACGACACGAGCCACACGGCCCGCTTCCTGCGCGACATTCTGTAGCCTCTGGCGGGACACCTGATGTTCCGCCTAGAGGTATAGCGCCCCTTCGTCCAGAGGGAGCGGGCGCCAGAGGCCGATCAGAGGGCCGCGACCACCGTCTCGGCCTGGGAGGCGGGGGCGGGCACGCCTGAACCGAGGTCCTGAGCGGCCCGCTTGACCACGTCCTCGATCGCGAGGAGGAAGGGGAACAGAGCCACCGCTGCGGATTCGATCCGCTCATCGTCGCAGGCGAGTTGGAGCGCGTGCGCGCTGTCCCCGAGGTCTTCCATGCCGAACATCTCCCCGAGAGATTTCGCCGTGTGCGCAGCGCGGGCCGCACGCGCGAAGTCCTGAGCTTGGAGGGACTCCCGCGCCGCGGCGCCTTCCTCGTGGAGGGAGTCCACCGTGTCTTGCAGAAGCGAGCGGTAGAGATCCAAGTCAAGCGCCTGCTCCATGAGAAGCGGGAAGACGACATCGGCGGGCGGCGCCAGGGGCGCTCCGGGCACTTCCGTCGTGAGGGACACCTGGGCGAGGACCTCGCTGAGCGCGCCCACGTCGAGCGGTTTGCCCAGAAAGCCGTCCATCCCGGCAGCGAAGCACGCCTCGCGTTTGTCGTGCGTCACGTCGGCCGTCATCGCGACCACGCGCGGCTGCTGGATTCCCGCCTCGTCCCGGAGGCGGCGCGTGGCCTCGATCCCGTCCATGAGCGGCATCCGGATGTCCATCAGCACGAGATCGTAGTCGCTCCGGTGGAGGGCCTCCAAGACCTCGGTCCCATCGGCGACGATGTCGGCGCGGTAGCCCAACCGCTTCAGCGTGAGCGCGACGACGCGCTGGTTCACGGGGTTGTCCTCGGCGACGAGGATGCGCAGCGGGTTGGCCGTCTCGCCAGAGGCCGAAGCGGGCGCGTTCGCCGGGGCCTCTGGCGCCGGAGTGGGGGCGCTCGCCTTGCTGAGAGCTTCTACCACCACCTGGCAGAGATGCGCCGGCTTGATGGGCTTGGAGAGGCACGCAGACAACATCCCTGGCGGGAGGTCAGGCTTCTGGTGCATCGACGTCAGCATGATTAGCGACAGAGACGGCGCCAGCGCGTGGAGCGCGCGGGCCACCGTGGCACCGTCCATGTCCGGCATCTGGAGGTCCAGAATGGCGAAATCGAAGGGGGGACTCTGGGAGACCGCGATAAGGGCCTCGGCGCCAGAGGCGCAGACGACGGCCTCGGCGCCCCACTTGTCCGCCTGCACCTGGAGGATGCGGCGGTTGGCTTCCGTGTCATCGACGATGAGGACCCGGCTGCCCCGGACGCGGTCGATGCCTTCGCAGAGAGTGCGGGGACCTTCGGTGGAGAGCGGCACGATGGGGATGACGACGTGAAAGGTGGTTCCGACGTTGAGTTCGCTCTCTGCCCAGACGGTGCCCCCGAGGGCGTCGCAGATACTTTTCGTGATGGCAAGCCCGAGGCCCGTGCCACCGTACTTGCGCGTCGTGGAGGTGTCGGCCTGCACGAACCCCTCGAAAAGGGCGTCCAGACGGGCTTCGGGAATCCCGATCCCCGTATCGGCGACCTGGATGTACAACGCGGGGGCGTCAGGGAGGCCTCTGGCACCGAGCAGGTCGGCAGAGGCGAGGCGCGCGTCGATGACGACCTCGCCGTGATCGGTGAACTTGACGGCGTTGGAAAGCAGGTTGAGGATGACCTGGCGCAGCCGCGTCGCATCGCCAGAGGCCATGAACGGGACGCCCTCGTCCACGACGGCGGCCACTTCGACGCCCTTTTCCGCCGCGTGGAACGCCACGAGGTCCAGCGCATCCTCGATGCACGAGCGGACCTCGAACGGGTGGTCCTCTAGCTCCATCATCCCCGCCTCGATCTTGGAGAAGTCCAAGATGTCGTTGATGACCGCGAGGAGGTTCTCGCCGCTGGAGCGGATGATGCTGGCGTACTCCTGCTGCTCGGGCGTGAGGTCGGTGTCCAGGAGGTGCCCGGTCATCCCGATCACGCCGTTAAGCGGGGTCCGGATCTCGTGGCTCATGTTGGCCAGGAACTCGCTCTTGGCCTGCGTGGCGGATTCGGCGGCCTCTTTTGCCGCTCGCAACGCGCGCTCGTGGGCGTGCTGCTCCGTTACGTCCATGATGAGCCCGGAAAGCGCCGCGGCGTGCCCCTCCGCGTCCCGCTCCACCTTTCCGACGACGCGCAGGACGCGCTGCTTTCCGTCGGCGCGGCGGATGCGGAAGTGGACGGGGTCGGCGCGGCGGCTCGCAGTCTCCTGGATCGCCTGGGTGAGTTGCTCCACGTCATCGGGGTGGACGTGCTGGAGAAACAGCATCGCCGTCGGCTCCACGGAGCCGGGCTCGTAGCCGAAGATGTGGAACGTCTCGTCTGCCCAGTGAGCGGCGCCAGAGGCCACGTTCCACTCCCAATGTCCGATGTGGGCGATTCTCTGGGCCTCTTCGAGGCGGTCGAGCGTTTCGCGCAAGGCGGCCTCGGCCTGCTCGCGCTCCCTGAGCTCGTGGTGGATCTGATCGTACCGCTCGGTGAGCTCTCGGGAGGAGACGCCCAGAGACCGCTCTAGCAGCTCCTGGTCCTTGTCCGCCTGCCGGTAGGCCGCGTCCACGCGCGCGATGAAGTGTCCGAAGCGGGGGTCCTCAGGCGCCTCGTCGCCGTAGGTGCGGGCGATCTGGCGCTGGAGCAGGCGATGAAGAGACGACAAGAGATCAGGCGGGGGCCGGGGCGCCAGAGGCGCGGCCGGGGTGGGTTCAGGCCTCGGCGAGCGCCGTGACCGTCATGGTCTGGTTGTGGAGTTCGCAGAGCGAGTTGCCCTGCACGGGCGCGAGCTCTCCGTAGGAGTAGAAGCCCACGCACGCCGCTGCGCCGAACACAGAGGACGCTTCCTCCACTTCCTCTTCAATGCGTGGTCCCATGGCCCACCGGCGGCCCACGCAGCTCACGATCAAGGCGAGCTCGGCGGGTTGCCCGAGCATGTCGGCGGCGAGCTCCGTTGCCGAAGCGGCGCCGTCCACGAGCCGGTCGTGGCTGGTGCGCATGAGTTGGGCCGTGGCCCCGTGCGGGATGTCGCCAGCAAACGTGATGGTGCCCGCCTCCCGGTCCACGTTGAGAACCGTCCGGACGAGCACGTAATCAGATCCGGGGACCTGGATGGAGAGCGGGAAGAGCAGGCCGCTGGCGGGGAGGTCGGCAGCGTAAGGGCCGAGGTACTCGCAGTAGAGGTCGAAGGCAGAGCGGCCATCCAGTTCGTAGAGGACGTTACCTTCCGAGCGCGTGACGACGCGGCGCGGGCCAAAGGTGTCCCACCCCCCGACCGCGCTGGACCCGACGCGCAGGTTCTCGCCATAGAGCGCGAGCGCGGCAGCGCCGGGGCCTTCAAGCGGCGTGTCGGCCCAGATAGGCGTGCGCTCGAACCGCTCGCCGTCGGCGGCCAGTCCTCCCGTCACTTTAGTCCCACTCGGAAGCGCACTTTCGAGGCCTCTGGCGAGAGCGCTCCCGTTGAGGGCGATCCCGTCCGCGAGGACGAACACGTGCGCCAGAGGCTGGCCGTCGGGGTCGCGGGGCGCCACGAGGGCTCCCAGGCGGCGCCCCGTTTCGTCGGCCGTCTCGCCGGGGACCAGAGGGACCGAGACGACCTCCGCCGTTGAGGTGCCGAACGTGACGGCGGCCGTCACGAGAGAGCCGTCGGACACGCGGTCGCCGGAGATCTCTCCGCCCGAGGCAGCGCCCAGAATCCGTGCGTGGGGATACCGGGCCCGCACGGCAGCAAAGGCCCGCGGGTCGGAGATCAGCTCGGTCGAACCGAATGCGAAGACCAGATCGGCGGGCTCGCTCTCGGGGGCGACCGGGGTGCCGGGAATCCAGGACCAGCGGGTCGTGTGCATGGGCGGTGATGGCGTAACGGGGAAAGCATCGGCGTAGTGGAACCGTTTGTTAAACGAGCCCATGGGATGTGCACTTCGGCATCTCCATCGGTCTTCTGCACGCTCCCGCGCGGTCACCCCGCAGCCTCTGGCGCCAGAGGCGAGCCGTGCGTGGTACGTTTCGGGCCAGCCCCCCTCCCCTCTCCCGTGCCCGACGCCAGAGGCCCTCTCCGCATTGCCCTGTTCACGGGCAACTACCACCACGTCGAGGACGGCGTCTCGCGCACACTGAACCGCCTTGTGCGGTATTTGCTCGCGCAGAGCCATGAGGTGCTGATCATTGGGCCGACTGTCCCAGACCCGCCGATGGAGCACGCCGGGACGCTCGTGCCGGTCCCCAGCGTGTCCATCCCCACGCGACCGGAGTACCAGTTCACGACCGGCTTTCCGAGCGACGTGAAGTGGAAGGTGCGGCACTGGAAGCCCGACGTGGTCCACATCGCGACGCCCGATCGGCTGGGCTTCGCCGCGCTGAAATGGGCCGAGCGCGAGGGGCTGCCCATCGTCTCGTCCTACCACACGCACTTTCCGTCGTACCTGGGCTACTACCACGCGGGCGCGCTGGAACCCCTCCTCTGGCGCCTGGCGCGGCGGTTCTACAACCGCGTCGGGGAGGTCTTCGTCCCGACGCCGTCCATGGCGGACGTGCTGCGCGAGCACGGCATCACGGCGCCCATCGAGCTGTGGCCGCGCGGCGTCGAGACCGACCGGTTCACGCCAGAGGCCCGCTCCAGCCTCTGGCGCGAGGCCAAAGGCTTCTCGGAGGACGAGATCGTCATCACGTTCGTGAGCCGGCTGGTCAAGGAGAAAAGCGTCGACGTGTACGCCGACGTGGTCAACCGCCTGCGCGCCAGAGGCCTGCCGGTGCGGGGGCTCGTGGTGGGCTCTGGCCCAGAGCGTGAGGCGATGGAAGCGCGCGCGCCCGACGCCGTCTTTACCGGGCACCTCGGCGGGGAAGAGATCGCGGCGGCCTACGCGTCGTCCGACATATTCCTGTTCCCCAGCGAGACCGAGACGTTCGGCAACGTCACGCTGGAGGCGATGGCGAGCGGGCTGCCCGCCGTCTGCGCCGACGCGGTCGGCAGCAGCAGCCTCGTCGTGGACGGCGAGACCGGCTTTCTCTGCCCGCCCCGCGACGTGGACGCCTTTACAAACGCGACCGCACGCCTGGTAGAGGACCCCGCACTCCGCCAGCGGCTGGGTGCCGCCGCCCGTGAACGCGCGCTGACCTACGACTGGGACGCCATCCTGGGGCGCCTCGCCGACCGGTACCGCGCCGCGGCCTCTGGCGAGGCGCGGTGAGCCACGGGCCTCTGGCGCCGGAGACTCAGGGAAAGCCTCAGTTTCGAGAGGTCTGAGCTTGCCCGCGCGCGCCAGCGGCGGCACCTTGCGGCCCTCCTCACGACCGACCGCATGACCGTCTGCGACCTCACGCACGCCTACCACGAGACCAGCGGGGGCATCCGCACCTACATCGACGCGAAGCGGCGCTACATCCTGGAGGAAACGGAGCACTCGCACGCGCTCGTCATTCCGGGAGAAACGGACCGCGTGACGCGCGACGGGCGGGCAGTCACCGTAGAAGTGGCGGCGCCGTTTATCGCGGGCGCCGAACCGTACCGGTGGTTCCGCAACCCCCGCAGCGCGCGTAGAGCGCTGGAATACGTCGCGCCAGAGGTGATCGAGCTGGGCACCTACTTCATGCCGACTGAGTGGCAGCCCGCGTTCGCGGTCCGCAACGCGAGGCGCCGCGCAGGGAAAGCGGGCATCGTCTCCATCTTTACCCACACCGACTTTGCGGACTCCTACGCCGAGGGCTACGTCTCGCAGGTGCTCGGCGACCGGGTGGGAAAGCTGACCGGCAAAGCGGCGCACGTCTACGTCAAGCAGCTCATCAACCGCGCCGATTGCGCGGCGGCGCCCTCCCCTGCTCAGGCCCAGGACTTCCACAAGCGCGGCCTAGATGTGCTCCTGGCCAGCTACGGCGTGGATGTCAAGACGTTCACGCCCCAGGCCGCCTCTGGCGCCGAGGTCCGCGCCGAACTCGGCATCCCGCCAGAGGCCCTCTTCCTCGTCTACGCCGGCCGGCTGGACTCGGAAAAGCGTACGGACACGATGGTGAGCGCGGTTCGGCGCGTCAATGAGACGCGCCCGGCCGTTCTGGTGATGGTGGGCGAAGGCCCGCACCGCGATGGCCTCAAAGAGGAACAGGAAGCGGGCGCGCCTATCCGTGTCCTCCCCTATCTCACGAGCAAAGAAGCGCTGGCTCGCCTGTTCGCCTCGGCCGACCTCTATCTCACCGCCGGGCCGTACGAGACGTTCGGCCTCTCGGTCGCCGAGGCGCAGGCCTGTGGCCTCCCGGTCGTCGGCGTCGCCGGCGGCGCGCTGATCGAGCGCGTGCCCGACGGCCTCGGCCTCCTCGGCCCCGTTGACGACGACGAGGCGATGGCCACCAACATCCTCCAGGTCGCCGAGTGCCGCGACGAGATGGGCCGCGCCGGACGCGAGGAGGTCGTCGCGCGTTTCGCGTGGGAGATCACCTTCCGCAAGATGTTCGGCCTCTACGACGCCGCGCTCGCCCGCACGGCGTAGGCCTCTGGCGCCAGAGGCTGGCCTCGCGTCCCTCGCCAAACCACAAGCGCGGGTGGAATCAAGCGCGTGGTCTCGTCGTCTACCTCCTGTCTTCCTCCCCTACCCCGACTCACGATGACCAAACTGACACTCCTCTTCGCGCTCCTCTTCGCGGCTTCGGCCGTCCAGGCTCAGGACCATGACATGGCCGGAGGCCACGATGGCGCCGAGCACGCGATGCACCAGAACATGCCGCCCATGCGCGCCAACGATTCGGCGCGCCCGAGCCCCAACGCTGGCGTCATGCAGACCATCGGCACCACGACCGTGATGGTGCATTACAGCCGCCCATCCGCCAAGGGCCGCACCATCTTCGCGAGCAGCGACGACGCGCTCGTCCCGCTTGGCAAGGTCTGGCGGACCGGAGCCAACGAGGCGACGGCGGTTTCCTTCTCTGGTGACGTGATGATCGGCGGCGAAACGCTCCCAGCCGGCACCTACGGCCTGTTCACCATCCCCGGCGAAAGCGAGTGGACCATCATCTTCAACAACGTCGCCGAGCAGTGGGGCTCGATGGGCTACGATGAGGCTGAGGACGCGCTCCGCGTGATGGCAGCGCCCATCTCCGGCGGACCGGCGCAGGAGCAGTTCGAGATCTCCTTCGAGAACGTCACCGCAGAAGGCGGCGTGATGGTCCTCGCATGGGACGATGTCCGCGTGCCCGTTTCCATCTCCGTCGCAGGCTAGTACCCTCCGGCGAACAGTTTCCGAGCCTCTGGCGCAGACGTGGTCTCGCCAGAGGCTCGGTTCGTTTGGGGCCACCGGCGAGGCGCCGCGCGGCCCGCTAGTTAAGCGTTCAGGCGTCCCAGTCTGGCGCGAACCCGGGCTGCACGAGCCGCTGCGAACGAGCGAGCGCATCGATCTGCGCGACTTCGTCGGCCGAGAGCGTGAGGTCCAACGCGGCGAAGTTGGCCTCGATGTGCGCGCGAGAGGTGGCCTTGGGCACCGCCGCCACGCGGTCCTGCTGGATCAGCCACGCGAGCGTGACCTGCACCGGCGTCGCGCCGTGCGCGTCCCCGATGGCCTGGAGCGTCGCGTCTTCCACGACGGCTCCCTGCGCGATGGGGCTGTACGCCGTCAGGAACAGGCCTCTGGCGCGGACGGCCTCTAAAAGCGTGTCCTGGGACAGGAAGGGGTGATACTCCACTTGGTCACACGCCAGCGTCGGCTCGATCTCCAGCGCGCGTTCCAGCATCTCGCTGGGTGTGTTGCTCACACCGATCAGCCGTGCTTTCCCCGCGTCGCGCACGTCGGCAAGCGCGCGGATCGTTTCCTCCAGTGGGATGTCGGCGTTCGGCCAGTGCATAAGGAGCAGGTCCACGTAGTCCGTGTCCAGCTTGCGGAGGCTTTCGTCCGCCACGCGGTGCACGCCGGCCGCATCTAGGTCGTCGCGCCACACCTTCGTCGTGACGAACACGTCATCGCGCGCGACGCCAGAGGCCTTCAGCCCGCGCCCGACCTCTTCCTCGTTGCCGTACATCTGCGCGGTATCGATGTGACGGTAGCCGATATCGAGGGCATTGCGGACGGCGGTTTCGGCATCGCTGCCGCGGAGCTTGTACGTGCCGAGTCCGAGCGTGGGGACGACGACGCCGTGGATGGAAAGGTGGCGAGGCATACGGGTAGGGGCTATTTCCGCATGCACGCCCCCGCGCCCACGCCGGTTCGCCACAGGCCTCTGGCGCGGCGGCTGTTCGCGGAAACCGCGAGACGGCTGTTCGCTATCTGAGTGGTGCCGAAAGCGCCCCGTTACGCACGGCGCCGATCTGCCTCTCTCCACAGTCATCGCCAGAGGCACCGCACGCCTCTGGCGGCGTACAGCCCGCGTCCTCCTCTTTCCCTACGCCATGCGCCTTTCCCTCGACCGCTCCCGCGCCCTCCCCTTTCTCACCGACCGCGACGCGCTCGACGGCGCCGTGCTGGACGCCCACGGCAAGGTGCTCACCGGCGGCACGCGCAGCCCCGAGATGCTCGGCTGGCGCCAGATGCTCCTTGAGCCCGACGACGCGCTGATCGAATCCGTGCAGAACGTCGCGAGCGAGATCCGCGAGCGCGCGGACGTGCTCGTGTGCGTCGGCATCGGCGGCTCGTACCTCGGCGCCGAGGCCGTGAACCAGGCCCTCGCGCCGTACTTCGGAGCAGATAGTCCCGAGGTCATCTTCGCCGGCCACCACCTCTCGCCCGCCTACCACGAGCAGCTTCTGGCGTACTTGGAGGGCAAGAGCGTGTACGTCAACGTGATCTCGAAGTCCGGGACCACGCTGGAGCCCGCGATGGCTTTCCGCTTCCTCCGCCGCTTTCTCGAAGAGCGCTTCGACGACGCCGACCGCCGCGTGATCGCGACGACCGACAAGTCCTCTGGCGTCCTCCGTGGGCTCGCCGACGAGAAAGGCTACCGGACTTACGTCGTGCCGGATGACGTCGGCGGCCGGTTCTCGGTCCTCACGCCCGTCGGCTTGCTCCCCATCGCCGCGGCCGGTCACGACATCCGCTCGCTGTTTTACGGCGCCGTCGGTGCCGCCAGAGGCCTGACGGATGCGGGCGCGGACCACCCGGCGCTGGCGTACGCGGGCGACCGGTTCGCTTTCCACGAGGCCGGCTACAGCGTCGAGCTCATGTCCGTCATGGAAGCCAAGTTGCGCGGGCTGGGCTACTGGTGGCAGCAGCTCTACGGCGAGAGCGAGGGCAAGGAAGGCAAAGGCCTCTTCCCCGTTACGCTCCAGTACACGACCGACCTCCACTCAGTCGGCCAGTACGTGCAAGAAGGCAAGCGCCTGTTCGTGGAAAGCTTCTTGCGCCTGGACGACGAGAAGGCAGGCCTGACGCTGGACGAGGAGCCCGATAACCCAGACCAACTCAACGACCTCGCCGGCACGCCTTACGGCGCTGCGAACAAAGCCGCCTGGGAAGGCACCGCCGAAGCCCACCGCGAGGGCGACGTGCCCAGCTGGACGTGGACACTCCCCCGCATCGACGCCGACGCTCTCGGCGAAGCGATCTACACCTTCGAGCACGCCGTCGCCGTCAGCGGCACGATGCTGGGCGTCGATCCCTTCAACCAGCCGGGCGTAGAGGCGTACAAGAAGAAGATGTTTCGCTTGCTCGGGCGCGATTAGGACCCATCACCCCCTTCTCTGCGGCCTCTGGCGTTCGATTTCGCCAGAGGCCGCGTTGCGTTCACACGGCCTGCAAGTTTCTGGACCCTTTGGCAGACCTCCGGCGCAACCGATACACAGGCCATAGGAGGCCAGAATCGCCGGTCGTGGAAACCGCTTCTGTCCTAAATCGCCGAATGGAGCGGCTCAGGGCCTCTGGCGCCAAACACTTCTCCACATCGTGGAGAACCCTGTGGAGAACAGGGCGCAAGTGGGCTCCGGTCCACACGCGTTCCAACAATGGGGTACCGCGAGCCGAAAGCAACCACAGTCGGCGCACGCCGCGCCCCACGGTTACCCACGGAGCCCGCGCGTGGACAACCCGAGCGGGCTAGGTGCGAGGCTCTGGTGTGGACACCCGTGGAGAAGTGGACAACGTGCTCGCGATCTCACCAGAGGCCTGCGCTCGCGGCGTTCAGCCCTCCGCCACATGTGGACGGCGCCGGGGAGAACCTCTGCACTTCTGCACGGCGCTCCACAATCGACGGCGCCAAATCGGTTATCCACGTATCCACAGCCCCTACTATACCCTCTGCTTTACTTTTTTAAGTCTACATGACATAGGCCGGATTGTGAACGGACCTCCGGACTCTGCCCGATATATCGGCGTGTACCACGTGGAGCACGGCCCCCTCAGGCCCGTATGTTGGCATCCGCTCCTCACGGCCCCCCTTCATGACCAAGCGCATACTCGTCGTCCTCGATACCGATGACGACACGCCCGTCGCTCTCGACACCGCCATCGACATCGCTCGCCGCTACGACGGCGAGATCACCTGCGTCGCCCTCGTCGACACCGACGCCATCAACGCCGATTCGGCGGGAGGTGGCATCGGCTCCATGTACTACGCCGAGAAATTACGGGGTCAGCTCAAGGAAGAGACCCGCGCAACGGCTAAGACTCTGTTGGATCAGTTCACCCAGAAGCTGGACCAGGCCGGTGTGCGCCACACGGGAGACCACGTCGCGGAAGGCGCCCGGGTTCAGAGCCTCGTGGAGGACATGAAAACCCACGACCTGCTGGTGGCAGGCCGCGAAAGCCATTTCTACTACGCCGAGCCCCAGAAGAGAACGCACACCCTCGCGAAAGTGGTGGAGCAATCCGCCGCCGCCACGCTCGTCATCGAGAAGGTTATCCCCAATGTGCGTAAGGTGTTGATCGCCTACGACGGCGAGACCGCTGCAGCACGGACGCTCCAGAAGTTTGCTCACCTCTCCCCGTTCGGGACGGACCTCGCGGTGGAGATCGTCCACCTCCGCGCCGACACGGCAGAGGCCCGCCGCGCGAGCGACGCGATGATGACCCACGCCGCGGACTTCCTCCGCGCCTACGGCTACACGGACCTCACGACGACCGGTCTGGAAGGCGGCTCCCCATCCGAGCGTATCGGCGCCTACGCCGAGGCCTCTGGCGCAGACCTGCTGGTGGCCGGTGCGTACTCCACCAAGGGCATCAAGAGCTTCTTTTTCGGCACCACGGCCGTCAAGCTGCTCAACGAGACCACGATCCCGCTCTTCCTCTACAGCTAGCCGCTGGCGCCAGAAGCCGCCGCTGGGCTCGCGAGAGCCGCCGAATACGCCCGCTTGAGAAGTCCCTGGAAGTGGTGGACGCCCACTTCTTGAGCGGGCGAGAACACGCCCTGATCGTAGCCGCGAGAGGCGAGCCCGCGTTGGACGTGCTCGCATACCTCGATGTCCTCGGCCTGCACGCGATCACTGAAGGCGAGGTCGTCCGCGATGCGCTGCCGGGCCCCTGGCGACTCGATATCCACATAGTGGAAGTCGAAGACGACGCGGCAGCGCCCGGGGCCAAGCGGGAGGACGGTGTTGGTTTGGAGGCGCCCCGGCAGGATGTTGAGCATCGTGTTGGGGAAGATCCAGTAGTAGAACGCGGCGTCGCTGGCGTCTCCGTAGACGTTGGCTTCACCCTCGCGGAGCGGGCTGTGCTGGAGGTTGTAGTGCTCAGACGTCTCCGTGGCGTACGCCGCCGCGTCCAGCACGTCACACAGTTCGGGGTGGACGATGGGGAGGTGGTACCCCTCCAGGTAGTTGTCCACATACACCTTCCAGTCGCACGCCACGTCATAGACGACACGCTCGTGGAAGCGCATCGCGGCGATATCCACAGGCGCGATGCGCTCGCGGATGCCGCCCAGAACCGT
The DNA here is from genome assembly GCF_002257665.1 of Rubricoccus marinus. NCBI lineage: Bacteria > Pseudomonadati > Rhodothermota > Rhodothermia > Rhodothermales > Rubricoccaceae > Rubricoccus > Rubricoccus marinus. Next base: position 3,666,760 of record NZ_MQWB01000001.1, read on the forward strand.
CGCCAGAGGCGGGCCGCTGGCGCGAAGCCGCACGAACACGAGCCCCTCCCACTCGGCGACCTCGATGGGGACGAGGCCGAAGTCTCGCTTGTCGAACAACTCCGAGTGGCCGAAGCGCGGGACGCCGCGGAGCGATCCATCCAGCCGGTACGTCCAGCCGTGGTACTTGCACTGGAGCATCCGCGCGCAGCCGCTGGCGTCGGTCGCCAGAGGCCCGCCGCGGTGGCGGCACACGTTGTAGAAGGCGCGGAGGGCGCCATCCCCATCGCGCAGGACCATCACGGGGTCCTCGGCGACGGTTGCCGTCACGAAGTCGCCAGAGGCCTGAACCCGCGAGGTGTGCGTCACGAACTGCCACGAGGATGCGAACACGGCCTCGGACTCGAAGGCGAGCACGCGCGGATCCGTGTACCACGCCGACGGGATGGTCTGGGCGCGCTCGATCGGGGCGTGGTGGAGAGCCTCTGGCGAGAAAACAGGCAGGTCCATGGACAGAGAGCAGGCGAGAGCGGAAGATGCCCACACGTATGGATATCTCCAGCGCCTCTGGCGCGATTCCGTCCCTGAAACCAGCGACTCGCGCCCGAAGCCCACAAAAACGCCGCCGTCCACGCGGAGCGGACGGCGGCGCGAGACAGCGAGCGCTGCGCCAGAGGCTAGGACTTGAGGAAGTCTAGCAGCAGGCTGTTGAGCTTCTCGGTGTGCGTGTCGTTCAGGCCGTGCGGCGCGTCCTTGAGCACTTCGAGACGGCTACCGCTGACCATCTTGTGGCCCTGCTCGGCCGAGACCTTGAGCGGCACGATCTGGTCGGCGTCGCCGTGGACGAACATCGTCGGCACGTCGATTTTCGCCATGTCGGGGCGGAAGTCCGTTGTTCCAAAGGCGGGGATGCACTGCTGCGTGGCGTACGGCTGCGCCATCCGCGCGATCTGCCCGTTGTAGTGCAGGATCGCCTCGCTGACTTTGTCGCTCAGCTTATCGTAGTTGACGAAGTCCTTGCCGAAGCCGTCGAGAAAGGCGGGGCGGTCTTTTTTGACGTTCGCGAGCATGTCGTCGAACACCTCTTGCGGGACGCCATCGGGGTTGTCCGCGGTCTTGAGCATGAACGGCGCAACGGACGACACGAACACGGCCTTGCCGACGCGCTCCGAGCCATACCGGCCGAAGTAGCGCGCGACCTCGCCGCCGCCCATGGAAAAGCCGACGATGGTCGCGTTCTGAACGTCGACCTCAGCCAGCAGGTCGTAGAGATCGGCTGCGAGGGTGTCGTAGTCGTACCCGCCCCACGGGAACGCGGAAGAGCCGAAGCCGCGGCGGTCGTACGCGATCACGCGGTACCCCGCCTCGGTAAGAGCGTTGACTTGGTACTCCCACATCCGATGACTCAGCGGCCAGCCGTGGATCAGCACGACCGTTTCAGTGCCGGTGGGGTTGCAGTCTTGGTAGTAGATCTCGGCCTCTGGCGAGGACGAGGACGTTTTGAAATGTGGCATGGAGAGAGGAGGATGGAAAGGACCTCTCTTACATGCCGCTGCCGCCGAGGTTGGCACCGCTAGGTGGATTTCATGCGCGGGGCGCCAGAGGCCTCACGCGCCGGCCGCGCGCAACCGGACATCGACGCTTTCCGGGTTGAACCCCATCAGGGCCTCGTCGCCGATCACGATCAGCGGCACGCCGCCCGAACCGCCTCTGGCGCGGTACGCGTCGTACGCCTCCGGGCTCTTCTCGATATCGCGCGCGACGTACTCCACGCCTTTGCTCTCGAGGTGCGCACGTGCCTGGGCGCAGACCTCGCACCACGAGGTGACGTACACGACGACCTCCGCGCTGGCGGCCATTTGCTCCGCCTCGGCGCGCTGCGCGAGGTGGATCTGGCGGACCCCGAGCCAGCCGGAGACCGCGATCAAAACGACGAGTAGGACGCGCATGGCAAAGGCCTGTCGTGTGGTGTCGGGTATCGGCCGCCAGAGGCCTCCCCTGAAATCCTGCCAAGGGAAGCCGATGGGAGGCAGGAGTGCGAGCTTTAGGGATGGATCTCCCCGTGCCTCAGCTTCCCGTTACCGACCCCGTCCTCATCGTTGCGATCACGATGGGGATCCTGCTCCTGGGCCCGCTCCTGTTCGAGCGGTTCCGGATTCCAGGGCTTGTAGGCCTGATCGCGCTGGGCGCCGTGGCGGGCCCCAGCATGACCGGTCTCTTGGAGCGCGACGCCACGTTCCAACTCCTCGGCACGCTGGGGTTGCTCTACCTCATGTTCATTGCGGGCGTGACGCTGGACCTGGGCGAGTTCTCGCGCCAGAGGCGCCGGGCCATCGGCTTCGGGCTGCTCTCGTTCGCGATCCCCATGGCGCTCGCGTTCACCGTCGGCACGAGCGTTTTGGGCTACTCGCCTCTGGCGTCGGCGCTGTTGGGGAGCATTGTGGGGAGCCACACGCTGCTGGCGCTGCCTCTGGCGGGCAAGCTCGGGATCTCCAAAAACACCTCGATCGTGGTGGCAACGGGGGCAACGCTGGTGACGGACCTGGCCTCGCTGCTGGTTCTCGCGATCGTGCAGGGGATGCAAAGCGGGGAGGCTGGCGTGGGGTTCTGGCTGAAGTTTGAGGGGCTGACGCTCTTGTGGGCGGTGTTCGTGTTGTGGATGCTGCCGCGCGTCGCGCGGGCGTTTTTCCGCCGCGTGCGGCGCGAGGACGACCAGGCGTTCGCGTTTTTGCTCGCGGCCGTGTTCCTGACCGCGTGGCTGGCATCGCTCGTAGGGCTGGCGCCCATTATCGGCGCGTTCGTGGCGGGCATCGCGCTCAACCGGATGGTGCCCAAGCAGAGCCCGCTGATGACGCGGCTGCGGTTCGTGGGCGACGCCATCCTGATCCCGTTCTTCCTCGTCTCGGTGGGGCTGCTCGTGGACGTGAGCGTGCTGGGCTCGCCAGAGGTGTGGGGTCTGGCGCTCGTCTTCTCGGGCCTCGTCGTGGTGGGCAAGGGCAGCGCGGCGCTGCTGGGGCGCCCCCTGTTTGGCTTCACGCGGGAAGAGAGCTTGACCGTGGCGGGGCTCACGTTCCCGCAAGCGGCTGCGACGTTGGCCGTGACGCTGATCGGCTTCGAGATCGGCTTGTTCTCGCAGACCGCCGTCAACGCCGTCGTGGTGCTGATCGTGATCACATGCCTGTTGGGGCCGCTCCTCGTGCGGCGCTTCGGTGCGAAGCTGGCCCTCGCGGAAGCCGAGCGCCCCTACGAGCCCGCGCGCGCGCCCGAGCGCATCTTGGTGCCTCTGGCGAACCCGGAGACGGCGACCGAACTCATGGAACTGGCGCTACTCGTGCGCAGCGACCAGAGCGAGGAGCCCGTGTACCCGCTCACCATCGCCAGAGGCGGGTTCGACGAAGCGTCGCACGTGGCGGACGCGGAGCGCGTGATGGAGCGCGCGGTGCTGCACTGCACCTCGGCGGACGTGCCGGTCTCGCCAACGGTGCGCATCGACGACAACGCGACGGCGGGCATCTTGAGGGCCGCGCGTGAGATCCGCGCGTCGGAGATCATCGCGGGATGGTCCGGGGCGCCCTCGGCGGGGGACCGGGCGTTTGGCGGCGTGCTGGATAGCGTGCTGGAGGGCAGCCGCGCGATGATGGTGGTCGCGCGGCTCGTGCGGCCTCTGGCGGCGGCGAAGCGGCTGGTGATCCTGATCCCGCCGCTGGCGTGGCGCGAGGCCGGCTTTGCCCGTGCCGTCCGTGTGCTGAGCGTACTGGCCGCCCACAAGGGGATGAGCGTGGTGGTGCTCGCGGTGGAGAGCGACCGCGAGGTTCTGGAGGTGCGTCTGGGCCAGACGCGGCCCGAACTTGACGCCGACATCCAGGCGCTCGGGGACTGGAAGGACGTCATGGGCGCGATGGACGTGCTGGCCGAAGAGGGCGACGTGATCGCGCTGCTCAACGTGCGCCAGGGGACGGTCGCGTGGCGCCCGGCGCTGACGCGCCTGCCGCGCGTGTTGGCGCGGCGGTTCGACACGCTGGACCTGCTCACGATCTACCTCTCGGAGTCGGAGGTGGCGGCGCAAGCGGCCGCAGCGGTAGACGGGGTGGGCGACGACGATCTGTACCTGCCCGCCGAGAACATCCACCTGGGGCTGGAGCCTGCGGAGACGGAAGCGCTGCTGCGCCGGCTGTTCTATGGTGGCTTCCCAGACCACCCCGGGCTCGCCGCCCGCCTCGCGGAGCACGTCGCGCGGGTCCACGCGGAAAGCGCGCCGGAGATCATGCCGGGTGTCGTGTTCTACCACGCGCACGTGGCCGATGTGGACGAGCCCGCCACGTTTGTGGGCGTCTGCGCCAGAGGTGCCACCCTTCCAGACACAGGCAGCCCCGCTCGGGTCGTGCTCGCGCTCCTCGCGCCGATGGACATGGCGCCGGAGGAGTACCTCCGCTATCTCTCCGTCGTGGCACAAATGGTCCGCTCGGAGGAGACCGTTGAGGCGCTGCTCGACGCGGAGACGCCAGAGGCCGCACGCGAGCTGCTGATCGACGGGCTGCGGGCGGACGGGGTGTAGGCTTCAGATCGGCACCACAGCCTCTGGCGGAAGGGGCATTCCACGACAGGGCATAGGTGGCCGCGAAGCCTCTGGCGCCAGAGGCCGCCGCCGGGGTAGGTTGGACGGAACGTTCCTGAACCGCGGCTTCCGATATGGCACGTCCCCTCTCGTTCGACCCCGACGCGGCCCTGGACGCCGCGATGCGCACCTTCTGGCAGCACGGGTACGCGGGCTCCAGCATCCAGGACCTCACGGAGGCAACAGGCCTGAGCCGTTCCAGCCTGTACAACCAGTGGGGCGACAAACTCGGCCTCTACATCGCCGCCCTAGACCGCTACCGGCGCCGCGATGGGGCGGTGGCGTTTCTGCCGCTGCTGCGCTCCGGTGAGCCACTGGCGCGCATCCGTGCCGTGTTCAGCGCGCTGGTGGAGGACGCGGTGGAGGCCCCGGGCCGCGGCTGCTTTATGGTCGGTGCGAGCGCGGAGCGGGGGCCGGATTGCAGCGCGACGCGGCTCCGCACACGCGACGCGCTGAGCGCGCTCGCGGGGAGCTTCGAGGCCGCCATCCGCTCGGCCCAAGCCTCTGGCGACATCTCCGCCGAGAAAGACCCGGTGGCTCTGAGCTACGGCCTTGCGGCCTCGGTATACGGCCTCCGCACCCTGGCCCGCTCGCGGGTTCCACGCGAGGCCATGGAACAGGCAGCCTCTGGCGCGCTCGCCGCGCTCGCGTAGCCCGATGACGCTGGCCGACCGGTACCGCCAGATGTCGCGCGAGGAGTTGCTCCACATCGCGCGGGAGGAAGCGGGGGACCTCACGCCAGAGGCCGTTGGCGTTCTCACGGCCGAGATCGACGCGCGCCGGCTGGGGCCGTTGGTGGGCGCGGCGATACGGGCGCAGACTCTGACGCTTTCGCAGAAGGAGGTCCGAGCCGTAGCGTATGCGATCGTTCGGCGGCCATGCCCCCAATGCGGCCAGTCCCGGAGACCGGTCAACGCAGGCGTCATCGCGAACACCTACGGGCTCATCATCACCGGGGTGTACGACGAAAAGGTGCTCGTCGCGTGCGCAGACTGCCGGGAAGCCCGCGCCAAGCGCGCGATGGCCCGGTCCGTGCTGTTGGGGTGGTGGTCGTTCCCCCACGGCCCGTTTCGCACCATCGGCGCGCTCTGGCAAAACGCTCGGACGCTGCGTGAGTGCGAACACCGCCAGAAGCCGACCGCAACGCTCTTGAACTACGTGGCCGCCAACCCCCTGCGTGCCCTCGCGCTCGCCCGGCGGACGCCTCTGGCGCCAGAGGCTAGCGGCTCCAGCCCGAGCGGCGTTTCTTCCACGGCAGCGGAACGATCAGGCCGTCCATCAGCAGGTGGCTGAAATAGCCCGCCACGGCGGCGCCGTAGAACGGCAGCCCCGCCAGAGGCTCCTGATCGGGGAAGAGCAGCATCGGCACGAGCACGAGCGGCGCCGGGACCACGAGCATGGCCCATTTGGAATGCGTCCACCCGCGGTGCTTGCCGATCACCGGAAGGATGCAGAAAAGGCCCAGATAGGCAGCCTCGCGGAAGTGCCGCCCGCCGATAAGCGCCACGTCGGTCAGGAAAAACAGCCAGTAGAAGATGTTCTGGCCTTTCGAGTTGGTGTCCACGTCCGGCCACAGGCCGAACATGAGGCCGATCCCCATGAGCACCGCCGCCCACCCGACCATCTCCATCTCCGAAAACTGCCGGTACGCCTCGTCCACGGCAAAAACCGCCGCGAGCCCCGCGAGGTAGAGCCCGGTTACGACAACGGCGCCGGTGAGGTGTCCTTTGTAGCCTGCCACGGAGAAGGGAGAGGAGATGGAGGGGCCTAAGAACGGGAGGCCGAGCGCCAGAGGTGCGTCACGGTCTCTGGCGCGCGTGACGGCGCACCGTCTGTGACGGCGTTCCAAGCCGCACCTGTGGTCCCGGGCTTTCTCCACACGCGCTGCCTACCGCTCCAGGAAAGTGCGGCGCCTCTGGCGCCAGAGGCGCATCGCAGCCGTTTTACTCCTGGTCGGTCCGCAGCGTCTCGAGCAGTCGCGAGAGCTTCTGGTGCTCGCTGTCGTCCAAATGCGCGCTCACGCGCTCGGTCGTCTCGCGGATGGGATCGTCCAACTTGTCCAGCAGGGCAAGCCCCTCGTCTGTGATCCGTACCTCCACAACGCGGCGGTCGTGTTCGGCGCGCTGCCGGTGGATCAGGCCGCGCTGCTCCAATCGGACGAGAAGGCGCGTAACGTCTGGCGTCCGGTCCAGCAGACGGCTGCCCACATCGGAGCAGGTGTAGCAGTTCGGGTGGTTGCCACGGAGGATGCGCAGCACGTTGTACTGCGCGTGCGTCACGCCGTGCGGCGCCAGCGCCGCGTTGATCTCGCCCTGAGCCCACGAGGCGGTCGCCATAACGTTGAGAAGCGCCTCATGAGCGGGCGAGGCGAACGAGGACTGCTGGATGAGGTCGGCAAGCTTCACAGGACGCGGGGGGAAGAAGGCACATATGGTACCGATCTCCAGCGGTTGGGGTCCCACGCCGCCACAGGCGGCGCCGAGCGAGGCCTCTGGCGTGCCGATCCCGTCAGGCGCCGAGCAGGATCTCGCGGATGGCGCGCTCTCGGTAGGCAAAGATGCGCCGGACCTGCCCGCGCACCACCGGGAGCGCAATTTCGCCAAAGGGCCAGAGCGGGAGCGCGTACGTCACCACGTCCAGGATGCGCGTTCCAGGCGTGCCGTCCAGACTAGGCTCGTCCAGGAACGTGTGGGTGTGGTGCCACACCCGGTACGGGCCTTTTACCTGCCGGTCCACGAACATCGTCGGCGGCTCCCACGCCGCGATCTCGGTGCGCCACCCGAAGGGGATGCCAAACAGACGCAGCCGGTACTCGATGAGCGCTCCCCGCGCGATGGCCTCTGGCGCTTTCGTGATGGAGAACCGGAGTTCTGGCGGCGTGATGCGCTCCAGGTTCTTCGCGTCGGCGAAAAACTCGAAGACCTCGTCCCGCGGAAGCGGGAGGTGCATCTCGGTGGAGAAGAGGTGCGTGGAGTCCATCGGTCGGGAGGCGGAGGGGAGGCCTACCGCGAGAGGCCTGCCGGGATCCATAGGCGCCTTGCCAGAGGCCTCTGGCGAGGGATGAAAGAGGGGTGAGGCGCGCGCGGAGCGACACACGGGAGGGCATCGTCCGTAGCCTCTGGCGGCCCAACTCTTCGCCGTTGCGAGCGGGGATCCGCGACACGAGCGGTATCTATATCGCGCCGCGCCGCCTCTGCGCCGCTGCCTCTGGCGCCAGAGGCGCGTCTCTTTCCGTCCGCTTTCCACCTCCGTCCTCCATGTTCTCCTCCGACACCTACGCCGCCCGTCGCGCCGCGCTTGCCGACAACATGAGCGGCCTCGTCGTCGTCCTCGGCAACGCCCACGCGCCGATGAACTACGTGGACAACGTCTACGCTTTCCGGCAGGACGGCAGCTTTCTCTACTACGTGGGGTTGGACGAGCCGGGCTTGGCGCTCGGGCTCGACGCCGATAGCGGCGAGGCCACGCTCTACGGCCACGAGCCGACGATGGACGACGTGATCTGGGAAGGGCCTCTGGCGTCTATGGGTGAGCGGGCCGCGCACGCGGGGATCGCCGCGACGGCTCCGCCCGAGGCGCTGGCCGACGCCATTCGAGCGGCGCAGCGCGCGGGCCGAGAGGTGCACGTGCTGCCGCCCTACCGGGGCGAGCACTCGCTCCGGCTGGGCCGCCTGCTCGGCCTCGCGCCAGAGGCGGTGGAGCCGTCCGCGGCGCTGATCGACGCGGTGATCGCGCAGCGCCTCGTCAAAACCGGCGAGGAGGTGGCGGAGATCGAGAAGGCGGTCGAGGTGGCGGTGCACATGCACGAGACGGCGATGCGCATGGCGCAGCCCGGGCGGACGGAGCACGAGATCGCCGCGGCGATGCAGGCCGTGGCCTCTGGCGCGGGCGGGTTCACGTCGTTCCCGCTGATCGTGACCAAGCGCGGCGAGACGCTGCACAACCACGCCTCCAATGCCGTGCTGGAAGCGGGTGACCTGCTCCTGCACGACGGCGGCGGCGCGGCGCCCTCGCGCTACGTCTCGGACCTCACGCGCGTCTCGCCGGTCGGCGGCACGTTCTCGGACCGCCAGCGGCAGGTTCTCAACACTGTTCTAGCCGCGCAAGAGGCCTCGCTCGCGATGTGCGCCCCTGGCGTGGCCTTCCGCGAGGTCCACGACGAGGCGTGCCGCGTTCTCGCCAGCGGCTTGGCGGACATGGGCCTGATGCGCGGCGATCCCGCCGAGGCCGTGGCCGCTGGCGCCCACGCGCTGTTCATGCCGCACGGCCTGGGCCACGCGATGGGGCTGGACGTTCACGACATGGAGGCGCTCGGCGAAGACCGCGTCGGCTACGGTGACGCGGCCACGCGGAGCACGCAGTTCGGGACCTCCAACCTCCGCTTCGGGCGGCCTCTGGCGGCGGGCCACGTGATGACCGTCGAGCCCGGGTGCTACTTCATCGGCGCGCTCGTGGACAAGTGGCGGGCCGAGGGCACGCACGCCGACTTCCTGAACTTCGACGAGATCCAGCGCTGGGTGGGGCTCGGCGGTGTCCGCATCGAGGACGACATCGTGATCACCGACGATGGCCACCGCGTGCTGGGGCCGGAGCTGGCCAAGACGCCAGAGGCCATCGAAGCCGTCGTGCAGGGGCGCTAGCGCCCCTGGAGAGGGACCACAGGTTGCCTCTGGCGCCAGAGGCGGCTATGAGAGGCCGTCTAGGAAGGCGCGGATGCGGTCGCTGTAGGTGCGGCTGACCTTGAGGCGTGTATCGTCGCGCAGGCCGAGCACGTACTCGCCGTGGGCGTGGCCGCGCGCCTCACGCACGCGGTCCAGGTTGACGATCGTGGAGCGGTGGATGCGCACGAACCGGGTCGGGTCCAGGCGGCGCTCCAACTCCGCTAGAGGCGTCCGGAGCAGGTGCGCCTTGTCGCCCACGATGAGCCGGGCGTACACCCCCGCGCCCTCAATCCAGTCGATCTCGTCGACCTCTACCAGGTGGTAGCGGCTGCCCGTGCGGATCGCGAGGCGCGTGAGCAGGGCTTCGCTGTCCTCGTTCTCGCCCTTGGCGCCGGAGGCCCCATCGGGATCGGCGCGCGAGACGTCGGCCGCTTCGCCGTCGTCCTGGCGCAGGAGCGCGAGAAGCCGCTGGGTAAGCGCGGCGGCTTCGCCGCGGCGGACGGCATCGCGGGCGCGGTCCAGGGCGTTGTGGAAACGGGCGTCGTCGAACGGCTTGAGGAGGTAATCCAGCGCGTGGAGGTCGAAGGCGCGGAGCGCGTACCGGTCGTAAGCGGTCACGAACACGACGGCGGGGCGCTCCTCGATGTCCAGTTCGTTGAGGGTGCCGAGCCCGTCTAGCTCGGGCATCTCGACGTCCAAGAGGAGCAGGTCGGGGGCCGTCCCGTTCTGGCGCAGCTCCCGGATCCTGTCCACGGCCTCGCGCCCGTTCCGGGCCTCTCCGACGCACTCGGCGTCTCCGCGCGTGCCTAAAAGCTCGCGCAGGCGCTCGCGCGCCAGAGGCTCATCGTCGGCGACGAAAACACGAAGGGGGGGCATCTCGGACATAGTGGGTGCGCGTCGTTCTGCGGGGAAAGCCGTCGGAAGATGCACCGGCTCTGCGAATCGTGCCCGGCCTCTGGCGCCAGAGGTCAGGCGGAGGTGAAGGGGATGCGGACTTCGGCGTCGAGGCCGCCTTCCGGGCGGTTGCTCAGCGTGAGCCGCGCCTCGTCGCCGTAGATCTTCTCCAGGCGGTCGCGGGTGTTGCGCAAGCCGACGCCCTCGCGCTTGACGCCGCCGGGGGGCAGGCCGGGGCCGTCGTCGCAGACGTGGAGCACGAGGTGCCCGTTCATGCGCTGCGCCGCGATTTCCACCCGTCCGCCTTCGCCACGCGGCGCGATGCCGTGCTTGATGGCGTTCTCGACGAGTGGCTGGAGGATAAGCGTCGGGACGAGGGCGCTGCGCATGCCGTCGTCTACGTCCATGGCCACGTCCAGGCGGTCGGTAAAGCGCGCGCGCTCGATCTCCAGGTAGTGCCCCAGCAGGTCCAGCTCGTCGTCCAGCGGGACCTCCGGCGCGTCCGTCCCGTCGAGGACGCGGCGCAAGAGGCCCGAGAGGTTCGAGATCATCGTGCGGGCGCCGTCCACGTCGCGCGCCATGAGCGTGCTCACGGCGTGGAGGGTGTTGAACAGGAAGTGCGGGTTGAGCTGCATCCGCAGCGCGTCCAGCTGTGCGGCGGAGAGCTGCCCTTCGAGCTGGGCCGTGCGCTCGCGCAGGCGCGCCGCGCGAATCTCGCGTTTGCGGAGCTCGGCCTCGCGCTCGGCGGCCCGTCGCTCCTGCGCAAGCGCGATGCGGGTCGCGGTGGCGGCCGTCGCCGCAGCAGCAACGGCGAACCAGATGATCTCGAAAAGGAGGAACACGCGGGTGTACGTCCCCGGGAAAGCCGCCCACCCCGTTGGAATGCGCGGGCCCATGTCGAACGGGCTAATCGCGACGACGACCAGGACGGCCACGGCCGCCGCTACGATTGCTGCGGTCCCGAAGTGCACCGCGATGCTGCGGATCCACCGCCGGCCAGCCAGGGGGAAGCGGGCCACCATCGCGATCACGAGCGGCGTCACCAAGATCCACGTCAGCCCCTGCACCGCGCCGGAGACGCCGTACCCGATGCGGTACTCCATCCCCACGACGTACACGAGCGTGACGTACGCGTGGCCGACGATCAGGAGCGTGAAGCAGGCCCAAAAGGCGACCAGCACGCCGATGCGCCCCCACCTGGAGTTTGGGAGGCGTGGAAGGTTGGTAGTCATAGAGATAGGCTACGGCTTCTGGCGGGGTGCGTGCGCGCGAGATGCGCGCGCATGGGGAGATTTCGGGACCAAGCCGGAGCGCGCGATGCACGCGGCCTCTGGCGCCAGAGGCCGAACGGGGGCGACTGCGGCTTCTGTATGTTTCCGGCTCTTCCTCCCGCTTCGCAGTGCCACGCTCGGTACGAATCCTTGCCCTCGTCCTCCTCGCTGCGGCCGTGGCGTCGTGCGCGGGACCGTCTCGCAGCGTCTCTTCCGGCGCGTTCGGGACGAGCGAGGAGAACCCGATCCGCGTCGCGGGGCTCGCCGATGGCGGACCGTCCAGCGAGCGCGCCTATCTGGACCGCCTGCGGGGCCCCAACAACGAGGCCGTGGAGTACACGCGGATCCGAAACTGCTGCGCGTTTAGGACGCCGCGCGGCATCATGGACACCGGCCTGCTGGACGTGTACGAGGTCACCTATCCGGGGTTGGATGCACCGGTCCTGCTGTACCTCAATATGTACGACCCGCCGCAGGGAGAGCTTATAGCCCCCGAGGGGTTCACGCTCGCGGGCTGACGCCGCCAGAGGCCTCTGGCGCGAAGACGCGGCGGCGCGCACGGCGCGATCTTGCACGCGATCCCCCCGCGCCCATGTCTGACCTGCCTGACGACCTCTCCCCCGATTCCCTCGCCGTCCACGCCGGACGCGGCGATCTCCGCGCCCTCGGCGTCCACGCGCTCCCGCTGGACCTCTCCACGACGTACCCGTTCGCCAGCTTGGACGGCGCCGTGGCCAGCCTGGATGCCATGATGGCGGGCGACGACCCGACAGAGGGCGGCCCGGTTTACTCCCGCCTCCACTCGCCGACGGTCGCGCGGTTCGAGAGCGGCCTCGCCGCGCTGGAGGGGACCGAGCGCGCGGTCGCGTTCTCCAGCGGTATGGCGGCGATCACCGCCGCGGTCCTGGCCGCGCGCGAGGCTTCGGCCTCTGGCGAGAACGGCACCGGCAAAAACCACGTGGTCGGCGTAAAGCCGATCTACGGCACGACGGACAAGCTGCTCTCTTCCGGCACGCTCGGCCTGGAGGTCACGTGGACCGACGCCAGCGGCGTGCGGGACGCCGTCCGCGAGGACACGTGCCTCGTGTGTGTGGAAACGCCCGTCAACCCGACGCTGGAACTGGTGGACCTGGAGGATATCGTACGGCAGGCCTCTGGCGTGCCCGTCATGTGCGATTCCACGTTCGCGACGCCGGTCTTGCAACGCCCTGCAGCGCACGGCGTCGCGATGGTGGTCCACAGCGGGACCAAGTTCATCGGCGGCCACGGCGATGTGCTCGCGGGCGTCGTGGCGTGCTCGCGGGAGTGGGCGGCAAAGCTGCGCGAGGTCCGCATCCTGACGGGCGCCAACCTCCACCCGATGGCGGCCTACATGCTCCACCGCGGTCTGCCCACGCTCCCGCTCCGCGTGCGTCGCTCGCAGGAGACTGCGACCGACCTGGCCGCACGGCTCCTGGCGCACGAGGCCGTCTCGAACGTGTACCACCCCAGCGTTCCTGGCCGAGACCCGCACGGGCTCGTCGGGCGCCAAATGGACGGTCCGGGGCCGATGCTCTCGTTCGAAGTCGCGGGCTTCGTAGAAGCCGACCGCCTCATGCGCGCGCTCCGCGTCATCACGCCCGCTGTCAGCCTGGGCTCCACGGACACCCTTATTCAGCATCCGGCGGGACTCACGCAGCGCGTGGCCTCTGGCGAAGGCGGCGCCATCACGCCCGGCCTCTTGCGCCTGGCGGTCGGGCTGGAAGACGCTGAGGACCTCTGGCGCGACCTGCTGAGAGGGCTGGACGGGTAGGGCCGCGCGACTGCGATCGAGCGCCAGAGGCCGCTGGCGAGGCGCCCGCTCTGCCGCCACCGGCTCTGGAGTCATCTCAGCGCGTGCCAGAGGCGTGAGGGCGCGGTGAAGTCTCTAACCCGGCACACCGCACTAGCAGTCGGCCCGTTTGGAACGTCAGAGGTGCGGAGCGGTAACGAAAAGGCAATAGCGCAGGAACCCGCGCGCTCTTTGCCGATTCCTCCTCCGTTGCTCCCCGGAGACTTCCCAATGGCGCCCTAGCTTTTGGATTGAGCCGCACGAATGTGGCTCTCCGGCCCTGGGCGGCACCCCACCCGGTTCGCGTCGCTGACCGACGCCCTTTCAACACTACCCCCATACGCGCCCGATGTACGTCCCCCGCAGCCAGCGGATGCTGGACCAGTACCTCCAGGAGATCGGCAAGGTCGACCTCCTCAAACCTGAAGAGGAGGTCGAGCTCGCCGTCCGCATCAAGCAGGGTGATCAACTCGCGCTGCACCAGTTGGTGCGCGCCAATCTGCGGTTCGTCGTCTCCGTCGCCAAGAAGTATCAGGGCCAGGGACTCTCCCTCGCCGACCTGATCTCCGAAGGCAACTACGGCCTCGTGAAAGCTGCCCAGCGCTTCGACGAGACCCGTGGCTTCAAGTTCATCTCCTACGCCGTTTGGTGGGTGCGCCAGAGCATCCTCAAGGCGCTCTCCGATCAGGTCCGCACGGTCCGCCTCCCGCTCAACCGCGTCGGCACGCTGAGCAAGATGCGGAAGGCCTCGGCGCGCCTCGCGCAGGAACTCGGCCGCCAGCCGACCCCGCAGGAGATCGCCGAGCACATGGACATCAAGGAGGAGAAGGTCCGCGAAGGCCTGCAGCACTCGCGCCACTCCCTCTCGATGGACGCGCCCTTCGACGACGACGACGGCAACAGCCTCCTCGACGTTCTCCCCGATGACTCCTACGAGTCCCCGGATGAGGACCTCACCAACGAGAGCCTCAACATCGACATCGAGCGCGCTCTCGCCACGCTGCACCCGCGCGAGGCCGAGATCACGCGCCTGTACTTCGGCATCGGGCACGAGCAGCCGCTCACGCTCGTCGAGGTCGGTCAGCGCTTTGGCCTGACGCGCGAGCGCGTGCGCCAGATCAAGGAGAAGGCGCTCCGCAAGCTCCGCCAGAAGCACCGCCGCGAGGAACTCGTGGCGCACCTCAACTAGCCTCTGGCGAGTTGAGCGCCCGGCGCCTCTGGCGCCAGAGGCAGATTTCTGAGGCCCGGCCGATTCACTTCGGCCGGGCCTTTTGCGTGTGTTCGGAGGAACACTCACCAGATCCCGGGTTGTTGTCCTCGCGAGGAGCACAGCGACGCGGCGACCTCGCGACCCAGCGCTCGGCGGAAGGAGATCACCAGGCTTCGCTTGAGATGGCGCTTGAGCCTCTGGCGCCAGAGGCCAGCGGTCCCGGTCGCTTTTTTTGGCAGGATGGTCTGCTGATGAGAGGAGTGTCGAATGGATAGGCAGGTGCCCACTGCGCCTCTGCCTGGTCCTTCAACCTCTTCCGTTCCAATCATGTATCGTTCCATCCTCCTCGCGCTCGGCCTCAGCCTGTCGCTCGCCGTCGCTCTCGCTGTCACGCCTGATTCCAGCCAGGCCGCCGTCGCCTCGCCGGGCGCCACGTCCGACCTGATCGCCGAACTCGGCCAGGGCTGCACCGTCTCCATCCGCGGTACGAACCGCGGCAACCGCGACATCGAGATCAAGCTGACCCGTTCCAAGGTGAAAGTCCGCGGCGGCATCTGGAAGCGGATCGACAAGGTCGCCGGCACGGTCGGCGGCGCGTGCACCGACGACGAAGTCAGCGTCCCGAACGACCGCCAGACCTACAGCGAGTCCTGCAACCTCGACCTCGGCTGCGGGTCCCGCCGGCGCTACAAGTTCGAGATCAAGCGCGGCGGCAACACCCACATCGAGTACTTCCCGAGCTCCAACGGCTGGACGACGAGCACGACGATCAACCTCGGTGACCTGAACCGCCACTTCTAGCCGACCGCCGCCTCTGGCGCCAGAGGCAGCGTGGTGCGGCCCGGCCGGCTCTGCTCGGCCGGGCCGCTGTGCATAAGAAGGGCTCACGCCCCGAGCACCGCCCGCCTCTGGCGCGCGATCGACGTGGCGTGCAGGCCCTCGTGGAAGAGGTTGAACTGCACCGCGTCATCGAGCGAGCGCAACACGACGCCGGTCGAGGTCGGGTACTCGCGGAAGTCGGTGAACGCGCCAGAGGCCCGGTCGGCGTCGAACCGCTGGGGAAGGGCGACGAGCAAGCGCTTGACCTCGTCCGGGGCGGGCCCTTCGTCGTCCCAATCGGCGGGTGCTGTGCCCTTCCGGCACTGCGCGACGAGGGCCTCTGGCGCGAGCAGCGGGAGGCCGGCGAGGCCGTAGGTGAGAAGCTGCTGCGTGACGACGAGGTGCCCGAGGTGCCACAAGATGTGATTGCGCTCGCCGTCGGGGATCGTGCGGAGCTGCGCGGGCGAGAGGCCGTCGGTGAGGCGGAGAATGAACTGGCGGATGTCGAGAAGCACGGCGCGAGGGAAGTGAGAACCGGAAGGTCGCGCCGCCAGAGGCGGTAGGTTCGGTGCCTCCCTGCTACTACGCCGATGCTCGCTCGTCTTACTCTCGTCGTCCTTGTTCTGACCTCGTGCGCGCCCACGCCCGAGGCGCAGGTCTCGGCCACGCCGCCGCCGCTCCGTGCCGAGAACGGCATGGTGGTCAGCGCCGAGGTCAACGCGTCCACCGCGGGCGTCGAGATCCTGAAGGCCGGCGGCAACGCCGTGGACGCAGCGGTGGCCACAGGCTTCGCGCTGGCGGTGACGTTCCCCATCGCGGGCAACATCGGCGGCGGCGGCTTTATGGTCATCCGCATGCCCGATGGGACGGCGACGACCATCGACTACCGCGAGACGGCGCCCGCAGCTTCCACGCGCGACATGTTTCTGGACTCGACGGGGACGTACGTGCCAGAGCGGTCGCGGGTGGGCACCCTCGCCTCTGGCGTGCCGGGCGCGGTCGCGGGGCTCCTGATGGCGCACGAGCGCTACGGCAGCCTGCCTCTGGCGCAGGTGATGGCACCCGCAATCCGGCTGGCCGAGGGGTACGCGCTCTCGCGCGAGCAGGCCGAGCGCTTCAACGGCTACCGCCCGCGCTTCGAGACGTTTGCGAGCACGGCCAAGTATTTCGCGCCAGAGGCGGGCTTCGGCGCGGGCGAGACGTTTCGTCAGGGGGACCTCGCGGCGGTTCTCAAGCGCATCGCCGCCAGAGGCCGCGACGGGTTTTACCGTGGGGAGACGGCGGACCTGCTCGTGGCTGAGATGGAGCGCGGCGGCGGGCTCATCACGCACGCGGACCTCGCGGCGTACCGCGCCGTGGAGCGCGAGGCGGTCCGCGGGAGCTACCGCGGCTACGGCGTGATCTCGATGCCGCCGCCGTCCTCTGGCGGCGTGGCGCTCGTCCAACTCCTGCGCTCCGTCGAGCCGTACGACCTGCGCGCGATGGGCTTCAACTCGTCCGCTACGGTCCACCTCATGGCCGAGGCCATGCGCCGCGTCTACGCCGACCGCGCCGAGTGGCTGGGCGACCCGGACTTTACGCCCGTCCCCGTGAGCGGCCTCACAGGCGTGAACTACGTGCGCGAGCGGATGGCGGACTTCAACCCGTACCGCGCCGACACCAGCGCGACGGTGAGCTACGGCGTGCCTCTGGCGGGCGAGAGCGACGAGACGACGCACTACTCCGTCGTGGACGCGGGCGGCATGGCCGTCAGCACGACGACGACGCTCAACGGCGGCTACGGCTCCATGCTCGTGGTGGACGGCGCGGGGTTCTTCCTCAACAACGAGATGGACGACTTCGCGGCGGCGCCAGGCGTGCCCAACATGTTCGGGCTCGTGGGGACGGAGGCCAACGCGGTCGGCCCCGGTAAGCGGATGCTCTCGTCGATGACGCCGACGATCCTGGAGACGCCAGAGGGCGAGCTGTTCATGGTCATTGGTTCGCCCGGCGGCGCGCGCATCATCACGACCGTCTTCCAGGTCATTCTCAACGTGATCGACCACGAGATGCACATCCAGGCCGCCGTCGCGGCACCGCGCATCCACCACCAGTGGTTGCCCGACGTGCTCTACGCCGAGCGGCAGTCGCTCTCGGCCGACGTATTCATGGCCCTAGAGCAGCGCGGCTGGAGCGTCCGAGAAGGCGGCCGGTGGTCCCGCGCCGACGGCATCGTCGTCGCGGAGCAGGCCTCTGGCGTGGCGGACGATCCCTCGGGGCTGACCGAGGTGGAAACCGTGGTCCGCGCTCGGGTGCTGCTGGGCGGGGCGGATCCGCGCGGCGAGGACACGGCGGTAGGCTATTGAAAGAAGGGTGCGGGACGGATGGGGGCGCGGAAATCCTGGCCTCTGGCGCCAGAGGCCCGCGCCGTCCCGATCTTGCGGCACCCTTCGGCTTCGTCCTATGCGCTGGTCTCTGATCGTTCTCGTCGCGCTCGCCGCCTGCACGGACGAGCCTGCGCCGTCTCGCGCGCCCGTTGTCGCCTCGTCCGATGTGGCGCCTGATACGTCGGGCTCAGCGCTTCCAGGGGCGGTTGTGGGGCAGGCGCTCTACGTGCCGGCGTACTCCCATGTGTACTCCGGCAACCGCCAGCAGCCCGTCGATCTCACGGCCACGCTCAGCATCCGCAACACGGACGCCACCGCGCCGATCCGGCTCACGCGCATCCGCTACGCCGGCTCCGAAGGGCAGGTCATCCGCTCCTACCTGGAGGCGCCGCGCACGCTCGGGCCTCTGGCGTCGGCGGAGTTCGTGGTCAACGAGAACGACCGCGCGGGCGGCGCGGGCGCCAGCTTTATGGTGGAGTGGACGGCAGAGGGAGCGGTGTCCCAGCCCGTCGTGGAAGCCGTCATGATCAGCACCGCCTACCAGCAGGGGATCTCGTTCGTGACCGAGGGCCGCGTGGTGGAAAGCGTAGGGCTGTAGCGGCCTCTGGCGCCAGAGGCCGCTCGGTCCGCTTCTCTGGCGGCGCTCAGAACGCGACGCGGAGGCTCACGCGCACGCTGCGTCCGGGCGAGAGGATGCCGTACGGGCGGTACCGCGAGAGCGGGTCCACGTACGCCGCGTCGGTCAGGTTGTCCAGCGCTAGGACGGGCGTGATCGTGGCGCCAGAGGCCTGGAAGGCGGCACTCAGGCTCGCGTCCCACGTCGTGTACGCGTCGGTCGGGATCTCGCTGGGCAGCTCGGGGCGCGTCTGCGAAGCCGTAAACGTGGGGCCGAAGCGGACCTCCACGTCCCGCGCCGGTCCGATCCGCTCCGCGCTGTACTCCACCACGGTTTCGAGCCGCGCCGGCGGCACGAACGGCAGCGGTACGTCGGTGTCGAGGTTGTCACTGCGCGTGAGATCGCCCTGCAGGTGCACGCCCAAGCCGTGCAGCACGTGCGGGTGGATGTCCAACCGCACCTCGGCGCCGTACAGCCGCGCCTGCGCCTGGGTGAAGTCGAAGATCTCGAACCCGCTCTCGTCGTCGATCTCGCCAGAGGCCAGCGGGTAGATGTAGCCGTCGATGCGGTTGACGAACGCGGCGGCTTCGAGGTATACGTGCGGCGTGAAGTAGCGGACCGTCCCGTCGAGCGCGAGGCTGGCCTCTGGCGTGAGGTCCGCGTTGCCGCGCTCAAAGCGGAGCGTGCCTTCGTGGACGCCGTTGCCGAACAGCTCTTGCAGGACCGGCGCGCGGAAGGCCCGGCCCAGGTTGGCGGCAAACGAGAGGTCGGTCCGTGGCTGGTACGCCGCGCCGATCGCGCCCGTCAGTGCCGTGTACGAGCGCGTCTGGGCCTCTACGCCCAGGTCCGGCGCGCTGTCCACGTCTAGGCTTCTGGCGTCGAAGCGGAGCCCGGCGTCCAGCGTCACGCGCGAGAGGATCAACTGCTCTGCGACGTACACGGCGCCGTTGAGCGTCTGCCCGCCTGGGATCAGCGTTTCCTCCGCGAGGGTCTCGTTCGTCTGCGCCATCCCGCTCACGCCGATCGTGCCAAAGACGCGCCCGATCGGACGGTGGTGGAGGCGCGCGTCGAGCGTGCCCGTCGTGAGGCGGAGGGAGAGCTCGGCCTCGTCGGCCTCTTCGAACTCAAGGCGGCGGTTCTGCTGCGCCGCGCCGATGATCTCGATGCGGTCGCCAGAGGCCAGACGTGTCTCGCCGCGGAGCACGGCGCGGTCATGGCTCACGCGCTGGAACGGCGCGCCGATCTCGAACCGGCTCAGGTCTCCCAACTCGTCCGCCTCCTCCGGCTCGAAAAGGCCGAGCTGCTGCTCAAACCGGCCGAGCTCTGCCACAACCTCGCCTCTGGCGAAACGCCGCCCCGCGCGGGCCGAGAGCGTGAACTGCTCCTGCGCCGTGTTGGGAATCAGCGCCTGGGGGGTGCGGACCTGCCCCGCTCGGAGTCCGCCGACGCGTGCTTCGGCGCCCCAGTCGGCGCCAGAGGCTCCGGCGCGGAGTTGGCCAGCGGCGCTCTGCGCCATGCTCACGCCTGTCACCTGCGCCGTCGCGCCGAACGCGCCGAGGTCGAATAGGTCGTCCTGGACGGTCTGGATCACGCCGCCCAGCGCGTCCGACCCGTAGAGCAGGCTTGCCGGGCCGCGTACCACCTCGATGCCGTCCACGTCCGCGCCGCCGATCTCGGGGCCGTGCTCGTCGCCCCAGCCCTGGCCTTCTTGGCGCACGCCGTCGTTGACGATCAGCACGCGCTGCGCCGTCAGTCCGCGCACGACGGGCTTGGCGACGGCCGGGCCGGTCCGCAAGAGGCGCACGCCGGCCACGTCCTCAAGCGCGTCCATCGGAGAGCCCGTAGCCTCGCGCTGCAACTCCCGCGCGGTAATCACGGCGACGGACTGCGGCGTCGTGAGGATGTCCGACGCCCCGGAACGCGCCGTTACGGTGATCACGGGCGCTTCCACGGCCGAATCCTGCAGGGCGACGTCGTACACGGTCCCGCCGGAGGCTACCGTGACAGCTTCGGTGCGCGAGGTATAGCCTACAAAGGAGACCACCACCCGGTAGACGCCGGCGCCCGGAAGCGCAACGGTGTACCGCCCGTCGGCGTCGGTCGCGGCACCAGAGGCCAGTTGGGGGAGGAAAACGGTGGCGCCGGGAAGCGCCTCGCCGGTTTGGGCGTCGGTGACGCGTCCGGAGAGTGTTTGCGCGTGAGCGCCAGCGGCAAGACCGACGAGGGCGGCCGCGAGGAAAAAGCGGAGCATAGAAAACCACAGGGAGGCGGGGCGCACCGGGCGACCCACAGGGCATACAGGACACGAAGCCTCTGGCGCTCGGTATGGCGCTCGAGAGGCGTCAGGCCTGCACGGGTGGTCCTCTGGCGCCCTGCGTCGTAAGCGCGCCCGGGAGAAGCGCGAATGCTTCTCGGGTGTGCAACGTGCCGCTCGGCTCTGGCTCGGCCCCGTCGCTCCGCGCCATCGCGACCGCTCCAGAGGCGGCGGCGCACAGCACGCAGAGGAGGTGATCCGCCAGAGGCTCAGGGCAGGGCGGGACCACCTCGGTCCCGTGCGTGCTGGCGCCCGCGTGGTGATGATGCTCCGCCGTTGCGTGCCGCTCTCGTGTCTCCGCCGTTTCCTCCGCATGCGCCGCCCGGTGGACCACCGGCGCGACGGTCCCGCCCGTCGTCAGGACGGCGAGCAGCAGGAGCGCGATAAAGGAGCGGAAGCCGGACACAGATTCAAGCTACGGCGCCAGAGGCGGCGGCCCTGCTAGGCCTCTGGCGCCGGCACGGCGCGCGGCGTTGCGGGTGGGCCGTGTAACCGGCGGGAGGTGCAGCCGTAGGGCAGCGAGCACCTCACCCCCCGTCCCATGACCTTCGGCACCGTCACCTCTTACAGCTCCAAACGCAAAACCGGAACGGTTACCTGCGCCTCTGGCGCCGCCTTCCCGTTCTCGTCCGCCGAGCCGCTCGTCCTCGGGGAGAAGGTCAAGTTCTGCGCGATCGGCGGCATCGCCGGAGTGTACGCGATCCACGTGGAGTCCGTCTCACACTCCCATGCCGCCCGCCGCGCCACGCAGGCCCGCCGCCCGGTCTGGCTTCCCACGCGCGCGCCGCGCCTCGCGCTCGCGGCCTAGCACCGGCGCCAGAGGCCTCTGGCGAGAGCCCCAACGCACAACGCTCCCCCGACGCGAGTCAGGGGAGCGTTCGTGTGAGGTCCCGAGCGGATTTGAACCGCTGTAGCAGCTTTTGCAGAGCTGTGCCTAGCCACTCGGCCACGGGACCCGGTGCGCCGAAGATACGGCCTCGGCCGGCAGGATCGCGAGCCCGGCAGGACTCGAACCTGCGACATGCAACTTAGAAGGTTGCCGCTCTATCCAGCTGAGCTACGGGCCCAAGGCCTCTGGCGCCAGCGCGCAGGTCGCGCCAGAGGCGGTGTCGGGGTGGCCGGATTCGAACCGACGACTTCTCGCTCCCAAAGCGAGTGCTCTACCGGACTGAGCTACACCCCGAAGGTGTCGCCTCTGGCGTACCGCCAGAGGCGAGAGTCACTAGGCAGCCTTGGCGGCTTTCAGCTCGTCCTGCACCTGGTCGGCTTCGACCATGCGGGAGCGGAACTCGAACTCGCCGTTCTGCTTCTTCGCAGCGACGATGATCTTGGCCATCTGCTTCTGCGGGGCGCCGCCACGGTTGGTGCGCTGGTTCTTGGAGACCTTCTTGGCCATCGGAGTGGGGGTCTAGTGCGAGAGAGCTGCGGTGCCAGAGGGTACGCCTCTGGCGGGGGCGGCGCAGGTGCGCCGCGCGGCTACTTGATCTCGCGGTGGAGGGTGTGCTTGCGGAGCTTCGCGTTGTACTTCTTCAACTCCAGGCGCTGCGTGGTGTTGCGACGGTTCTTCGTCGTGGAGTACCGCGAGGTGCCGGGCGCCTCGGTGCACTCGAGGGTGACCTGGATGCGTGCGTCTTTGCCCTTTGCCATCGAATCGGGAGTCTAAATGCGCCAGAGGCGCGAGTTCGAGATCAGACGCGGACGCCCTGGGCGCGCGCTTCCTTCAGAACAGCGGTGATGCCGTTCTTGTTGATCGTCTTCAGCGTCTGCGCCGAGATCCGGAGGGTGACCCAGCGGTCCTCCTCAGGGATGTAGAACCGCTTCTTTTGGAGGTTCACGTTGAAACGCCGCCGCACCTTGTTGTGAGCGTGCGAGACGTGGTTGCCGGCCATCGGGCCCTTGCCCGTCAGTTGGTCCTTGCGTGCCATCGGATCGTCGGAGGGGGAGCCGGAGCTCCTGTTCGGTCGCAGAAAAACGCCCCACCGGAGCCGCTGGCGCGGATGGCGGGGCAGAGCCACGAAACCTACGGAGCCGGAGGGGCCAGCTCCAAGTGTTGAGCGCGTGGATCGTGTGAGACGCGGGCGAAGAACGAGAGGCTCCTGGCGCCAGAGGCGCCGCCCGCGAGGCCTCGCCAGAGGCTAAAAGATGCCCAACCGGAGCTGGACGACGTGGTTACGGCGTCCGAGCTGCCCCAGCGTCCGCCCGTCTTCCACGCCGTAGGTGGCGTAGTCGATCTGGAGGTACTTGAGGTCCAGGCCGACGCCTGCGGTGGGGTACCCCTGCGCGAGCCCGGCCCGGAGGTTCATGAATCCCGCCAGACGCGCCTGCGCGCCGAGGCGTACGCCCGCCTCTGGGCCCTGGTCGAATTCGCTCGTAGAGCCGCTGATCCAGTCCGCCGAGACGGCGAGGTCGTTGAGGGGCGACGCGGCGGGCAGGCCGATGGTGTAGGCCGCGCCCATGCGGAGGACCGGGGTCGCCGAGCGGGCTGCGAAGCGCGCTTCCAAGCCTGCGATCTCGGCCGGGTCGTCTGCAGGCTCAGGCTCGTCCTCTGGCGTCGAGATGGCCCAGGACTCGCTGTAGGTCAGGTCCCCGACGCCTCCGATGTTGCTGACCGCCATGCCGAGGTTCAGGCCAGGAAGCAGGAAGTCCTCGCTGACGACGCCCGCGCTAAGCGCGATGCCTTCGCCTTTCAGGAGGTACAGCTTCTCATCGTCCGGCTCCAACTGGTCCACGAAGTCGGCTTTGGCGCTTACACGGCGCTGCACGTAGGCCGCGCTCACGCCGATGGAGAGCGGGAAGTCCGGCAGGTCCATCGCGGCGACGACCGGCACGACGAAGTCGGCCTGCGAGTACGCGTCTAGAAACGGCACGCCGACGCCTCCGCGGTTCACCTTGGCTCGCGAGCGCACGTTTCCAAAGGCGCCGACGCCGATCGCCAGAGGCCCCGCGCCGAACTGGACGGAGAGGGCCTCGGCGGTCGCGTCGAGCGTTTTCTGGTTCCGCCCGACCTCCAACGCCTCGTCGTAGAGCGCGCGGAGGCGGTCCGGGTCGGTGTCGTTGATGGTGTCCAGGCCTTCTTCGAGCGCCGGTCCGAAATCGTCGCGGTAGAACGTGTAGGCCTCCCACGCGTCGCCGCCAATACCCGCTTGGGCGCCGACAACCGTGAGACGGAAGCCATCCAAGCTGGCGAGGTGCGCCGGGTTGGAAAAGAAAGACGTCTCTGCCCGCGGGACTGCGGTCACGGCGTCCCCCATCGCGAGGGCCGTGATCTCCGGGACGTCAACGGCCGCGTCCTGCGACATCGCGCCAAACCGGTACTGGGCCGAGGCCTCTGGCGTGGCGGCGGCCAGGGCGAGAAGAGATAGAGCGAGCGCGCGCATAAAGCCGGTGGTGGGGAAGTGCGCCTCTGGCGCCAGAGGCGATCAGGTGCCGGTGCAGTAGGGCGCGAGGTCGTCGCGGAACTCCTGGTACACGTCGAGGACGAGCCCGACGAGCTCGGTGGAAACGTCGCCGGCGTCGAGGACTTCGGTGCGGAGGTCGATGGAGACGAGCGCTTCGCCGAAGTCCGCGATGGCGTCCTCTGAGAAGTCGCGGAGTGCGGTTTCGTCCATGTTGCGCGGGCAGATGCCGAGCGTTTCGTCGGAGAGCCTGTACCAGTCGGTCTGGGTGTTGAGGTCCTCGGTGATAAAGCCGTAGGTCTTCAGCACGAGCGAGACCGCGTTCATGGCGAGCGCAGACGCGATGTGATCGTCGGTGAGCTCGGGGTCGACGGCGCGGAGGGCGCCGATGGCGGCCGCCCGGTCGTAGTTGAGCTCGCCGTCTACGATGCCGTTGCAGAGGAAATCGGCGGGGCGGACCACGTCGTTGATGACGGGGTCGAGCAGTTCGAGAACGCGAGTCGCGACGGGCGCGCGGACGAGGTAGTCGTCGTAGCCGTCAAAGTCCCGGGGGTCGAACGCCTCGGCGTCGGGATCGTCGGCGTAGGGGCACGTCCCGGCTTTCTGGGGGGCGAAAGCGGCGCCAGAGGCTCCGGTCAGGCCGCCAGCAGACACTTCGCGAGAGAAGGTCCGCGCGATCTCGTCCAGGTTGGCGATCCCGAGGTCTGCCTGCTCGAACAGGGCGGCCGCGAGCTCGATGCGGAGAACGGCGCTCGTCGGGTCGTTCGCGAAGCCCTCTTCGTACAGCTCGACGGCGCGGTTGATGTCGCCGGCTTGCCGCGCGATCCGGGCGTCAGCGAGGAGGTCGTCTGGGTTGCTTGGGAACGACGTGCTCTGGTCGCAAGCCGAGAGCGTCAGGGCAAAAGCAAGGGCGACCAGGAAGGCAGGGAAACGCATAGTGGCGGAGAGTCGAGAAGCGCGCGGCGTGCGGACAGGGCACGGTCCCACCGGGTATCGGCACGTGGGACGCCGTGGTTAATCCCGCGCCGCTCTTTTGTATGTGGAAGCACATGTGAGCGGACTCTTTCAACCTACTCTACGGCAGCTTTCCGGGCTAGCAAGATCCCCCATCCGAAGGTGTGGCTTTCCTGAGGATCGTCCGCCAGAGGCCTCTGGCGATGGGGAGCGTGCTCCACCGTGCGGTTAGGCGCCCTCCTGAACGGCCCGCGCGGGCTCGGTCTGCGCCGCTCGCGTAGCGGGGTACAGCGCCGCGAGGGCGCACATCGTGATGGACACCAGGACGACCACGGCCACGTCGAACGGCCGCACAGCGACGGGGTAGCTGTCGATCACGAACGAGCCCGCCTCCGCCAAAGGCACGAGCTCGAAAGTGCCCTGCACCCAGCAGATCAGAAGGCCCACCGCAAGGCCGATCCCGGTCCCGATGCCGCCGACGAGCATGCCTTCCAAGAGGAAGATGCGGCGGATGTCCTTCCGGCTCGCGCCCATCGCCTGAAGCACGCCCAGATCGCGACGTTTCTCGATCACGGTCATGGTCAGCGCGCCGACGATGTTGAACGCGGCCACGACGACGATGAGCACGAGAATGGCGCTTGCG
This sequence comes from Rubricoccus marinus, assembly GCF_002257665.1. Classification (NCBI taxonomy): domain Bacteria; kingdom Pseudomonadati; phylum Rhodothermota; class Rhodothermia; order Rhodothermales; family Rubricoccaceae; genus Rubricoccus; species Rubricoccus marinus. The sequence goes on from NZ_MQWB01000001.1 coordinate 3,692,307, forward strand.
GCCCACTTCTCCAGCCGCATCACGCCGTAGAGCGACGCTTGAAGGTCGTACCACGTGAGCACGCTGAACTGCTCGGGGTCCAGCCTCTGGCGCAAGAGGTCCTGGACGGCCGCGGCGTCATCCAAGTCCGTCAGGCGGAGGTCAATGCCGCTGACGCGGCCGGCCATACGGAACAGGCGTTGGCCTTCTTCCAGGCCCACAAAGACGTGGCTCTCGTCGTAGGCAGGCTCCAATTCGTAGATGCCGCGCACGTCGAAGCCCTGCTGGGACGGCAAGCCGAACGGGTACGCCACGAGCGCGCGCTCCAGGGCGGGTGCGGAAAGGAGCGAGACCTCGGTCCCGGCCGTCGCCACGTCGCCTTCGGGCGTGGCTTGCGTTCCCGCCTGCACGCCGGAGCGCGCCGCGAGCGAGGCGCCCATCACGAGCCCAGGCGGCCCCTCGCGCCGGGCCAGGTCGAAGGCGCCTTGCCGGATGGCGCCCGCCGTGGCGGAGTCCAGCGCGGCCGGGTCCACGCCGCGAACGGTCACGACCTGGTTGAGCGCCGGGGCCTCTGGCGCGGTCAGCAGCGCCTTGCCCTCCACGTACGGCGTGGCGGAGACGACGCCCTCGACGCCAGAGGCGAGCTCGACGAGCCCTTCGGGGTCCTCCAAGCCGCGTCCGCCCACGGCTTCGATGCGGACGTGCGGGTCCACGCTCACGAGCAGGTCTCGCACGACGTCGTAAAACCCGTTCATCACGCTCAGCACCACGACCAGCGCGGCCACGCCCAGCGCCACGCCGCCGATGCTGATGCCGCTGATGACCGAAATCAGCGTGACGCGACGGCGGGTCGCGAGGTAGCGGCGGGCGATGAGGAGGCGGTAGTCCACGAGAAGCGGGGCGGGGAACGGAAGATCGCGGTTGGCGGAGCCTCTGGCGTCAGAAGCTTCGGCGCGGGGAGTGGCCGCTGGCGCCAGAGGCCGGGACCAGGCTTCCGTGCCAGAGGCTTGGGCGCGCTGTTGGGACCGACGAACGCGCACGAACCGCTCTATCCTGTGCCATGCGCTCTCTGCTCGCTCTCGCCCTCCTCCTTGCCGCCGCTGCTAGCGGCGCCCAGCCGCTGCCCCTGGCGGACGCGGACACGACCGCTGCACGCTTCGGGAGCAGTACGGCCTTGGTCATCCGGCTGGACGAGTACGGCTTCGGGCTCGGCGGCGCCACGCGCGCGCGGCTGACGGACGACCTCTCTCTGACGTTCGAGGCGGCGGTCGGCTCGGGCAAGGACACGCGCGAGCAGCAGTTCTTTTTCGGCTCCTTCGGCGATTCCGTGACGCCGTTCAAGCGCAACTACGCGCTGCTCGTGCCGCTGCACCTCGGGCTGGAGCAGCGGCTGTTTCGCCGCAGCGTAGAGGACAACTTCCGCCCGTTCGTGACGGCCTCTGGCGGGCCCGTGATGGCGTTCCAGTGGCCCTACTTCGAGGACGTGAACGGCGACGGCATCTTGGATGAGGGGGAAGAGCTGCAAGGCGCCTTCCGCGGCATCCCCGACGGTGAGATCCGCGTGGGCGTCGGCGCGAACGCGGCACTCGGCGCCTACTTCGGGCGGAGCGAAAAGCGGACGCAGGGGCTCCGCTTCGGCATCATCGCGCACTACTTCCCGGCCGAGGTGGACCTGCTGGAGCCGCGGCCCGAGGTGGAGGACCCCTCCCGGCAGTGGTTTATCACGCCGGTGGTCAGCTTCCACCTCGTGCGGCTAATCGGCGGGTAGCCTCTGGCATCAGAGGCTACGGCAGCGCGCGGATCTCGACGGCGCGCGCGTTGTTGGGGTCCAGGTCCAGCGCGGACGCGGCGGCGGCCGAGAGCTCCATCAGGTACGCTTGGCTGACCGGGCCGCGGTCGGCCACGCGCACGAACGTGCTGCGGCCGTTGGCGGGGTTGGTCACCAGCAGGATGGTCCCGAACGGGAGATCGCGGTGCGAGGCTGTGAACTGGAGCGGGTCGTAGGCCTCGCCAGAGGCCGTCGGGCGGCCCTGCATCACGTCGGGGAAGACGAGCGCGAGGCCGGCATCCATCGCGGGCGGGAGCTCGGCGCGGACGGCGCGGGCGGGGTCCACGGCGCGAGGCAGGACGAGCATCGTGCCGGGCACCAGCGGCGCCGTCGTCACGGCGTTCTGCGCGATCAGCGCGTCCATCGAGAAGCCGTAGCTGGACGCGATGGAGTACAGCGTTTCGCCGGGCTCGGTGAAGTGCACCATGTCGGCCGGGACCGTAGTGCGCTGGATGTCCCAGTCGCGCGCCCGCGCGATGGGCGCAGGCTGCGTTGCGCCGCCCGTGGAGGGACGCCCGCCGCCGCGCGTGACCACGAGCCGCTGGCCGACCTCGATCTGGTCGCCCTGGATGTTGTTGAGCTGCCGCAGCGCCTCCACCGTGGTGTCGTAGCGGAGCGCGATGCGGAACAGCGACTCGCCTGCCACGACGGTGTGCGTCGTCCCGCCAGAGGCCGCTGGTGCCTGCGTGGGTCGGCCCGTGGGCACGCGCGGGGCTTCCACGCGTGGCTCGGGGCGCGGCGTTACGGGCGCCTCAGGCTGGCGTGGTTCGGGCTGCCGTGGCTCCGGCTGCCGGGGCGTCTGCGCGGCGCCTCTGGCGGGGAGCCGGAGCCGCTGGCCCACGCGGATGGTGTCGGAGTCCAGGCTGTTGAACGCCTTGAGCTCGGCGACGCTCATGCCCGCGTCAGTCGCGATGCGGTAGAGCGTCTCGCCGGGCTGGACCACGTGGACGCGGGAATCCTGGGCGGCGGCCTCTGGCGCCACACCAGAGGCCGCGAGGAAAAGGGCGGCGAAGAGAAGGAGACGGATCATTCGAAGCCGAGGCCCTCGGCCTCCAGAAGGGCGCTCTGCAACTCGGCGCGCGCGTGGAGGTCGTTCGCGCGCGTCGCCTCCGCGATGCCTTCGCGGTAGGTGCGCAGGGCGTCGTCCTCGCGGCCGAGGTGCGCGTATAGCGCGCCCAGGTGGTAATAGGTCCCCACGTAAGCGGGGTGATCGCGGACGAGGCCTTCGAAAAAGGCCAGCGACGTGGAGGCGTCTCCGGCTTTGAGGTGCTCCTGCGCGAGGGCGAACCGCGTGAACGGGTCGTCGGGGTCCTCCTCGTAGAAAGCAGTCAGGGCCGCAAGACGGTCCATGCAACGTCGGCGATAGCGTGGGGCAAGATAACGGGGCATCCCCGCGAGACCGTGTGCGCCTCTGGCGAGGTGCGCGCGAAGGCTCGGGCGCCAGAGGCGCACGGCGCTACCAGCCGCCGCCCGCGCCGCCGCCGCCGAAGCCGCCGCCGCCAAACCCTCCGAATCCGCCTCCTCCACCGCCGCCGAGAATCCCTCCCAGACCGCTGCCACCGCCGCCGAAGCCGCCGCCAAACCCGCCGGAGTAGCCCCCGCCTGGGATAAAGATGACGCCCGGACTGCGGCGCCGGCGTCCGCCTCCGCCCCCACCAGGCGGCGGTCCCGGCCGGCCTCGGCTCTTGGAGGCCAGGATCACGAACACGAGGAAGATGAGCAGCACCAAGAACAGCGAGGCCCCCATGCCCTCGCCAGAGGCGACCGGCTGGTTGGAGTAGTCGCGCGTGTACTCGCCGCTGAGCGCTGCGATGATGGCGTTTGTGCCCTCGTCCAGGCCGGCGTAGAACTGTCCCTGGCGGAACCGAGGCGAGATCACGTTGCGGATGATCTGCCCCGCGAGCGCGTCTGGAAGTGCGCCCTCGGCCCCATAGCCCGTCGCGATGTAGATCTCGCGGTCGTTCAGCGCCACGAGCAAGACCACGCCGTTGTCTTCAGCGGCCGTGCCCACGCCCCACGCGCGGCCCAGCGCCGTCGCGTACTCGTTCATGTCCGCCCCGCCCACGGTCGGCACAACGGCGACCGCGATCTGGGCCGTGGAGGAGTCCCCGAACGCCATGATCTTGCGTCCCAGCGCCATCCGTTCCGACGGCGAGAGCACGCCTGCGAAGTCGCCCACCGGTGCGTCCCGAGGGACCGGCGGCAGGTCGAAGCGCTGCGCCGCCGCGCCAGAGGCGAGGGCAAACAGCAAGGCGAGCAGGAGTGAGACGCGCACGGGAAGCGGGAGGCGGCCTCTGGCGTCGGCGCGGGGGCCGCGCCAGAGGCTCGCGGGAAGGGGGACGCCTCTGGCGCTAGTCGAAGCTCACGTCGGGCGCGTTCTCGGCGCCGGCCTCAGCCTCGAAAGGCACCTTGCGGTCGAAGCCGGTAAAGCCGGCGACGATGTTCGTCGGGAAGGTGCGGACCTCGCGGTTGTAGTCCGCCACCGCAGCGTTGTAGTCGCGCCGCTGCGTGTTGATGCGGTTTTCCGTGCCTTCGAGCTGCACCTGGAGATCGCGGAAGGACTCGGTCGCGCCGAGCTCCGGGTAGTCCTCGCGGACGAGGTTGATGAGAGAGCCGGTGGCCGCGTTGAGTGCGCCCTGCGCGTTGAGGAATTCCTGAACGCGGGCCTCGTTGTTGAGGTCGTCGCCGTCGAGCGTGATGTTGGCGGCGCGGGTGCGCGCCTCGGTCACGGCCGTGAGCGTTTCCTGCTCGAAGTCCGCAGCGCCCTGGACGGTCGCCACGAGGTTCGGGATGAGATCGGCGCGGCGCTGATACGTCGCTTCGAGGTTGCTCCACTCCTGCTCTACGTTGGTGTCCGCGGAGACGAGCGAGTTGTACGTCCCGCATCCGGCGCAGCCTGCGAAGGCCACGACGAGGACGAGGACGAGAATGATGATGGCGCCAGTGCTGCGCATATCGACGGGGGGTGAGAGGGTTCGCACGATACGGACGTGCGGCCCGGTGTTGCGTTCCACGCGCTTCTGGCGGAGCGGGCCCGGGGCTTCTGGCGCGGAGGCCGAGCTCGCCAGAGGCGCATAAAAAAGGCCGGCCCCGCATGAGCAGGGCCGGCCGGGATCCGTCGCCGGAGGCCGAAGCCTCTGGCGCCAGAGGCTAGAACGTGTAGCGGATGCCCAGCTGGAGCTGCCAGCGCGAGCTGAGAGCCGTCGAGCTGAAGATGTCCGTGCGGTCCACCTCTCCGTCACCGTTGTTGTCGCGGGTGTTCGGGGCGTACCCGACGACCGGCTTGCCAACATCGCCAGCGGCGATGGTCTGGCCTGCGATGGTCGTGCCCACGTCGTCGGCGTCGACGTAGCCGTAGAAGTTGAGCAGCGTCTGGTTGTCGTTCGACCGGAAGTAAACCCGGCCCCAGTCGTTGTTCAGCAGGTTGAGCACGTTGAGGAGGTTCGCCGTCAGCTCTACCTTCTGGCCCTGAACCGTCTGGATCTCCTGCGTGAACTGGAGGTCGAGCAGGTTCTGCCATGGGGTGCGGGCCGTGTTGCGCTCTGCAACCGTGCCACGGTTGTCGGCGAGCGACGGCTCGCTCTGGATAAAGGCGTCGAGGTCGCTGTAGTTGCCCGTCGTGAGGATGATGTCATCCTCAGAGGCCGGGATGTACACGAGGTCGTTGAACGACTGCGTGTCGCCGTTGGCGTTGCCCGCGTAGATCCACGAGAACGGGTTGCCCGCGCGGCTGTCGAGGATCAACCCGAAGCTGGACGCGAACCGACCGCCGTACTCCGCACGGTAGAACATCGTACCGAGGACGCGGTGGCGAACCTCGAAGTCTGCCGTGCCGACTTCGGCGTTGTTCACGTCGAAGTTCTCGTTGAACTGCCAGTTGGAGATGGCGCGGGACGAGGTCCCGTTGTTCACCGAGGTCGCGCGGCCGTAGGTGTACGAGAGCGAGCCGCTGAGGCCGCCGAGCACCGTTCCGTCGTTGAGCGCGTCGCGGCGGAGCTGGCCCGTCACGTTGTACTCGTACCCCTCGCTCGTATTGCGGAGCAGGAGGGCGTTCGTGAACCGGTCGTCGTCGCGGTTGGTCGAGCCGTTGAGCGTCCGGCTCGTGCTGCCTGCGAAGGCGGCGTCGCCGTAGATCGGGCGTCCCTCGAACGAAGTGCCGGTCTGGATGATGTTGAGGTTCGTGTAGTCGATGTCGTTGATCGCCTTCGAGTAGATGCCCTCAACCGTCGCCACGAAACCGCCAGCGAGCTGCTGGTCGATCGCGAGGTTCGTCCGCCAGACCTGGGGGAACTTGAAGTCCTCGTCGGTCAGGTTGATCTCAGCCGTCTGCCCGGTCGGGAGCTGCGCAGCCGTTTCGGCCTGCGACTCCGGGTCCGCGCTCGGGTTGAACTCAATGTCCGGGTTGCGGACGTCGATGCGAGCGAAGTCGACACCAGTGTTGGAGTACTGGTTCGAGATCCACACGTACGGCGTGCGGCCTGCGAAGAGGCCGGTTCCACCGCGGAGCTGCGTCGAGCGAGCCTCGTTGACGGCGTAGTTGAAGCCGAGGCGCGGCGAGAACAGGAAGTTGCCGCTCGGCACCTCGTCGGTGCGGAGGCCGAAGGCTTCCTCAGACGCCGGGTTGTTCAGCGGGTCGCTCGGGAAGACCGGGAGGTCCACACGGAGGCCGCCCGTGAGGCGCAGCAGCGGCGTTGCCTGGAACTCGTCCTGGACGTACGCGCCGAGCTGAGCGGCCGAGAACTCGGCGCGCGGCTGCGGGTCGTCCAGCAGCGACGTGCTCAGGTAGTAGCGGCTTGGATCGCCAGAGGCGAAGTCCTCGATGGAATCGAACACGTAGCCACCGTAGAAGTCCTGAATGAACAGGTTATTGAACCGGAAGAACTGGTTCGACGTGCCGAGTGTGACGGTGTGGTCGCCCTTGTACAGGGTGAGGTTGTTCGTGAACTCGATCAGGTCCTGGTCCAGGGAGTTGGCCTGGCTGAAGCGGTCGATCCCGAGGTACACGTTGCTCGTCTCGCCTCCCCGCTGGTCCACAATCTGGACGTAAGGGAACGGCTGAGCCTGCACGTCGCGGCTGTCACGAACGCCCGTGTAAACGAGGCGGGCCTCGTTGAAGGCGCTATTGCCAAGCTGGCTCCGGAGTTCGGCGACCGTCGAGAGCGTGTTGCTGTTGAACTGGTACAGGCGGTTCGAGAAGTCGAAGTTGTTTACGCTCCGCGAGATGCCCGCGTCGTCCTGAGCGTCTACGTAGCTCGCACGGAGGCTGAGGCGGTTGGCGTCATTCAGCACCCAGTCCAGCTTGCCGAGGAGCTTGATGTTGCTCGTTCCGTCGGTAAACGCGTCGGTCGTGCCGGCGTCGTAGTTGTACCGGTCCTGCGCGATGGTGCGGATGCTATCCAGCGCGCTCGTCGGCAGCTGGAAGATGGTCGCAGCGCCGGAGCCGATGACACCTGCGTTGAGCGGGGTCGCCTGATCCTGATACTCGACGTTCGCGAAGAAGAACACCTTGTCGCGAACGATGGGGCCTCCGAGGGTGCCGACGAAGTACTGGTCGGTGAAGTCGCCGAGGCGCTGGTCGGTAAACGTGCCGTCCGACTGGCGGACGGGGAGCGCGCCCGCGAGGTCCTGGTTCCGGCCGAGGTAGCGGACGGAGCCCGAGAACTCGTTGGTGCCGCTGCGCGTGATCGCGTTGATGAGACCGCCCGTGAAGCCGCTGTAGCGAACGTCGTACGGTGCGATGTCAACATTGAACGCCTCAATAGCGTCGAGCGAGATCGGCTGCGCGCCGGCCTGGCCGCCTGGAGCGCCCGTGCCGGAGAGACCGAACACGTCGTTCAGCGTCGCACCGTCGATCTGGATGTTGTTGTAGCGGTTGTTCCGGCCTGCGACCGTGGTCTGGTCGGATGACCCTCCACCGGCCTGAGGCGTCAGGCGGGCGATGTCAGCCAGAGAGCGGCTGATCGTCGGGGTCTGGTCGATCTCCTCTCTCCCGATGACAGTGCGCGCGCCGGTGCGGCTCGCGCTGAGGACGGCGTCCTCTTCAGCCGTCACCTCAATCGAGCCCAGCTCTCCGATGTCCTCCCGGAGCACGAAATCGAGCGTCAGGCTCTGGCCCAGCGTCGTCTGGATTCCAGTCTGGGTGACATCCGTGTATCCAACAAACGTCGCGGTAACCGTGTACGGGCCGCCGACGCGGAGACCGCGGAGGTTGTACTGACCGTCGATCCGCGTTGCGCCACCATAGCGCGTGCCCGAAGGCTCGTGGACGGCGACGACGTTCGCGCCAGGAATCGGATCGCCGTTGGCGTCCGTAATCGTGCCGCTCATCGCGGCACTCGTGGTACCCTGCGCGAAGGCGGGGCCGCTGGCGAAGGCGAGCAACGCCACAAGGGCGAGGAGCCAACGCTGGGTAGCGTGAAACATGGGAGGGTAGGGTAGGTGGAGTCCTATGGAGAAGCTGCGCGGCCGAGGAGGTCCCAGACGCGGAAGTTGGGCCGAAGCTAGGCGTCCTGATTGGGCGCTTCGTGAAGCCGAAAGGGAGTCACATTTGGTTCATCTAGGGGACGCCCTGATGCCCCGCCAGAGGGGAGCGTCGCCTCTGGCGAACCAGGATTTCATGCAATAGCTGTCCGTAACGAGCGCTCGCCCACCCGCCCCAAAACAGAGCGAGGGCGGCCCTCTCGGACCGCCCTCGCGACGTCGACAAGCCTCTGGCGCCAGAGGCTACTCGAAGTCCGTGTTCAGGCGGAAGCGGCTGATCCGGTTGTTGCCCGTGTCTGCCACGTACACGATCCGGTTGTAGTACGCCACGCCCTGCGGGTTGGAGAACTGGAGCGGGCCGCTGCCCGTGCCGCCGAACGAGACGCGGACCGGGAGCGAGGAGTCCGCGCCCGGTGGCGGCGCCACGCCCTCGATGCCCGCCTGGTTGAACACGAACAGGCTGTCCTTGCCCGCGTCCAGCACGAAGAGGTAGCCCGTCTGGTCGGCGGCGTAGCCGAGCGAGGAGACGCGGGAGAACTGCCCAGCCTCGAAAAGCGCGCCGTCACCGGCGTCCGGGTTGCCCGCCGCGCCGAGGCGCTGGCTATCCACGCGGTACTCGATGCCGTCGGTCGTCTCCACGACCTTGACCGAGACGACGCCGTAGGTCGGCGAGGCGAAGGCCTCTGGCGGGGACTGGGCGATCAGGAAGTCCGGGTTGAGCGAGACGCTCGCGCGTTGCGGCGGGCCCACAAACGTGAGCACGTCGGACGGGTAGTAGGCGCTCAGCAGGCTCGGGCGGTCCGGCGAGAGCGCGCGGATGTACTGCACGTAGTCGCCAGAGGCCGTGTACTGCAGGAAAGCGTTGAACGGGCTGAACGTCTGGCTCGGGCGGCCTGTGGCCGTGGTGTTGACCGGACCGCTGCGCGTGATGTACACGCTGTTGTCCGCCAGAGGCGAGACGCCCGTAAACACGGCGTCCTCGTCGCTCGTGCCGCCGGCGTAGGTGTCGGGAAGCTCGAAGCGAGTGAGGCGGCGGCTGCCGTCATCGAACGGGTGCCAGAGGATGTCCACCACGCGTGGCGCGCCGACCGTCAGGCCGCGGATGCGGTACACGACGGCGAGATCGCACTGCTCGGGGTTGCCTCCAGAGGGGCAGTCCGCGCCCGCCACGGTCGTATCGCGCCGGGCGGCGACGTAGACGTCCAGGCGGCGGTCCTGCGTCACGGCCGTGATGTCGCGCAGCGGCTGGCCCAGCACTTCGGTCAGCAACTCGCGCGGGCGTCCGGCGAGGTCCAGCACGTGGAGGCCCTTGGCGTCGGCGACGTAGACGAACTCGTCGTAGCCGACGTAGACATCCACGGGGCGGTCAAAGGCGCCGTCCAGTCCCTGGGAGTAGGAGGGGTTGAGCGGGACGTAGCCCACGTCGTCCGCGAGCGTCGGATCGGTCTGACCCTGCTCGAAGATCTCCTCGGTCGTGCTGTCGCCCTTCGAGCCGAAAAGGGCGTCGCAGCCCTGGAGGATGGGGGCAGCGGCCAGTAGGCAGTAGCAGAAAAGGCGCGGGACTGTCATCGTAGAGGGGTGTGGCCGGTTACGCCAGAAGCGAGCAGACGGTAGGGGCGTATTGCATACGCCTACTTTCGGAGAGGGAGGCCTCTGGCGCCAGAGGCAGAATCGCGAGAGCAGAAAAGCGCCACCAGAGGCGGAAATCGGAGCGGCCTCTGGCGCCGGGTCTAGCCCCCGCTGGCCACTCCCTACTGGCCCTAAAACGAAGCGGTGACGCCGATGCGGTGCGTGGAGCCGAGGCGGTCGAGCTGGGTGTAGCCGTAGTCGGCGTGGACCTCGCGGTCGCCCAAGCCGGGCACGTTGATGCCGAAGCCGAAGGAGGGCAGGTTGGCTTCGTCGGCGCCGAAGGCGTAGCCGGTGCGCAGCGCCAGGAGCCCGCCGAAGACGTACTCCGCGCCGAGGTTGAACTGCTCGGCGTTGTCGTTGGGGTTGGTGAGCTGGCCCGAGACCGTCAGCGCGTGGTCCGCGGTGCGCATCACGTCGTAGCTGAGCCCCAGCAGGAAGGTGGTCGGCGGCACGAGGTCCTCGAACTCGTCCTCGATCACCGGGTCGCCTTCGACCGTCGTGCGCGGCAGGTCGCCAGAGGCCACACCGTTGAGGCCGAAGTTGCGGATCGCGATGCCGATGTTGGCGCCGGTGTCGCCCACCTTGTACGCCACGCCGAGGTCGACGAGGCCGGCGGTCATCGCCACGTCGGCGGCGCTCTCGCGGACGACCTTGGCCGTTACGCCGTAGGAGAACAGGTCCGTGAGCGCCTGGCTGACGGTCAAACCGCCCACGATGCCGACGTACGAGAACGTCTCGCCGGTTCCAGACGGGCCGGAGAACTCGTCGGTCACGGTCATGTCGCCGGAGTCCAGAGCCTGCACGTGTGCGCCGACGGTAAAGGCGCCCACCTTCTGCGTCAGCGCGGCGTAGCTCATGCTCACGTCGGCGTAGTAGTTCAGCCGCGCGAGCGCGAGCTGCGTGTCGGCGCCTCTGGCGGAGAGCGCCGGGTTCCAGAACAGCGCGCTGGCGTCGTCGGCGGTGGCGACGGCCGTGCCGCCGAGCGCGGCGCCGCGGGGGTCGACCGTGACCTCCAGGAACTGGAAGCCGGAGGTGCCCGCGCGGTCGCTACCGTAGGACGGGAGCAGCTGTGCGCTCGCGCCAGAGGCCACGAGCAGCAGCGCCGCGAGCAGCGCCAGAGGCCGGGAGAGGGAGGGGGAGAATCGGGTCATGGATGCGGGATCCGCAGGCGGAGCGCCAGAGGCCTCTGGCGAGGCCGGTGTGCGCTAGAACTTGTAGCTCAGGCCGAAGACGACGTGCCGGGGCGCGAGGTAGCGGGCGGGGTTGAGCGGCGGGAGGCCGCTCGTGTCGGGGTCCTCGTAGCGCGGGTCGCGGACGGTCCCGGTGACGTCATAGTCCGGGTTGCCACGGAGCGCGGTGAAGTCCGTCGTCTCGTCCACCTCGGGGTAGGCGCGGCCCGTCACGGGGTTGATGATGACGCCGTTCTTCTGGTTGAAGAGGTTCTCCACCTCCAGCGTGAAGACGACGTCGCTGCCGGCGACCGCGAAGCGGCGCTCGGCGCGGAGGTCGAACCACCACCACGGCTTGCCGCTCTCGGAGAAGCGGAGCGCGGGGTCGTCCACGGTCTCGTAGATCGGGCGCCAGTCGCGCTCGCCGGTGAACGGATTGCGCTCGTTGCCGATAAACTCGACGGGCGTGTAGCGCTGCCCGCTGCGGAAGGTGCTCTGGAGGAACAGCTTGGCGCGGTTCAACCCAGGGATCCCGAGCCACGGGCGGTCCTCGTCATGGCTGAGCGTGAGCGAGCCCTTGATGTCCAGCGGGCGGTCCCACGCCAGAGGCGTCTCGAACGTGTTGTCCACGTTGCCTGTCCGGATGAGGTCATCCAGCGCGTCGTTGTTGGTGGAGCTCAGGCCTGTGGCCCGGGAGTAGCTCGCGTTGAGTTGGCCCTGGAACCAAGAGCCGATGCGCTTGATGTAGGACGCCTCGATGCCGCGGACGCGGGCGAAATCACCGTTGACGCGGAGCGCGCGGTTGGTCTCACGGCCCGTCGGGTCGATGATCGTGGCGCGGGCGACGGTGATGAAGTCGTACTTGTCGCGCCAGAAGGCCGTCACGCTCAGCGCGTCGTTCTGCGTGATCTGGTTGCGGATGCCGAGCTCGTAGGCCACGTCCACCTCGGGGTTGAGGTTGGGGTTACCGAGGTCGGAGAAGAAGGAGCGGTCCTGGTAGAACGGGTCCAGGTTGGCGTACACGAACGTCGGGTGCGCCTGCTGCATGGAGTGGCCGTAAGAGAAGAACAGCACCTGGTTCTCACGGACGGGGAAGCTCACCGAGAGCTTGGGCAGGAAGCGGCCCTTCCAGCGCAGCCCGAGCGCGCTCGTGGTCTCGTCCAGGTACGCCTCGCGGAGCGGCGCCGGGATCGTAAAGGCCTCGCTCTCCACGAGGTTGTCCACGTACTCGCCAGCGGCCCACGTTTCGACGCGCGCGCCGAGTGTGGCGATGAGGCCGTTGTAGCGGATCCGGTGCGAGGTGTAGAAGGCGCCCTTGCGCGGCTTCACGCGCCAGATGTCCGCCGACTGGCCCAGGCGGTTGGACTGCGAGACCGTCCCGTCCGGAAGCGTGATCGGCGCGCCGACCCACGGGCGCACGATGTCGATCCACTGGTAGTCGTTGAACGACGCCTCCAGGCCGGCGGTGAACTCGTAGTTGGTGTCCTTGGAGAAGCGGGTGTACTCGCCTCTGGCGGTGATCTGCTCCGCGAAGTGATCGTGCCAGTCCGTAGCGACGCCGCCGTTGTTGAAGAAGCCCGGCCCAGGGAGGACGAACAGCGTCGTATCCGAGGGGAGGCTGCCGAGGTCCGGGTTGCCGAAGATGGTCCCGGGGTAGCCCGGGATGGAGGACGGGTCGAGCTCTGTGTCCACGTTCTCCGGGCGCCAGTCGCGGCCGTTGGCGTCGGCGCGGAGCTGGGTGAACAGGCGCGAGACCTGGATCTCGTAGATGGACTGCGGGGTGTTGGCGTGCGTCCACAGCAGGTAGCTCAGGTTCGAGTTCTGCGTGTACGTGTTCGCGAGGTCCGGCTGCTGCGCGAAGGCGTACTGGAAGCCCGGCGCGACGACCGCGTCGTTGCCGGTCACCTGCAGGCTGCGAGTGTCCTGGTTGATGCCGAGCGAGCGCTGGTAGGAGCCCACGAGCTTCATGCCCGAGCGCGGCAGGAAGACCAGCTTGCCCAGCCCGTTCCAGCGGTTGCTGCGGCGGGGGGCCCAGAAGTCGCTCTGCACGACCGAGGACTCCAACTGGTCCGGCACGAAGCCCTGGAAGCCATCCTGGAAGTTGGACTGGCCGGAGACGAAGAACCGCAGGCGGTCCGGCACGATGGGGCCGGCGACCGAGAGCTCGTAGTTCTCCTCGTTGAAGGTGCTCGCCCAGTCGTCGTTAAAGCCGGCGTTGTCCCGTTGGACCGCGATGCCGACCTCGAACTCGTCCGAACCCTCGCGCGTGCGGACCTGGATCACGCCAGAGGTGGAGCCGCCTACGCTGGCGTCGGAGCCGGTCGTGTTGACCTCCACCTCGCCGAGCGAGTTGGAGCCCAGGTCGAGCCCGAAGCCCGTTCCCGCCAGAGGATCCTTCGCGTTGACGCCGTCCACGACGTAGCCGGTCTCGTTTGCGCGGCCGCCGCGGATGTAGAGGCCCGTCGGGTCCTGAAAGACGCCGGCCTGGTTGCTCACCACGTCCTGCACGTCGCGCACGGGACGCGCGGCGATCTCCTCGGCGCTCACGAAGTAGGCGCTCTGTGCCTGCTCCACGTCGATCAGCGGGCGCTCACCGATCACGACGACCTCTTGGTCGGCGTCCAGCGAGGCCTCCGCAAGCTCGACGTCCAGCCGCGTCGTCTCGCCGTTTCGGACGGAGATGCCGGTGAACTCCAGGGTCTGGTAGCCCACGTACGACACGCGCACGGTGTAGTCGCCCGCGCGGAGGTCCCCGATGGAGAACTCGCCGTCGAGGTCCGTCGCGGCACCGCGCGTGGTGCCGATCACGAGCACGTTGACGCCGATCAGCGTCTCGTCGTTGGACGCGTCGGTAACGGTCCCGGCGAGGGTGCCCTGCGCGGAGGCCTCTGGCGCGAGCGCGAGGAGGAACACCGTGAGGGCAGCGAGGAGGAGCAGGCGCGGAGTCATAGAGCGAGAGACAGAATCTCAGAGCAGAGCCTCTGGCGAGCGCCAGAGGCCAAAACGCTTAACGGGCGGCGAAGGTCGAGCCGGTCGGGAAGTCGAGGCCGTCGAGCAGGACGGCGAGCGCGTCGGCGACGCCCTCGGTCCCGCCCCCGGCGGGCGCGAAGAGCGGGTTCGGGCCGGCGAAAAGCGGGAGAGAGAAGAGGGCCACGCGGCGGTCGGCGCGGATGCTGGCCACGACCTCGCTGCCCTGCCAGACATCGGTGGGGCGGTTGTTCTCGTAGAACGAGATGCGGTAGAGCACCAGGTCGTCCGGCCGCGCCTCGTAGGGGAGCGCGCTGGTGAGCAGCCGCGTGGTCTGAAGCGGCGGGAGCGTGCGGCCCGTGCCCGGGACCTCAACGCCGGGCCGGACGGCGGTCCCGCTGTTGGCGCGGAGCGCGATCACGCCCGGGCGGAATTCGATCAGGTTGCCCAGCGGCAGCACGTCGATCGCCGGGTTGCCCGCGCCGTCGTCGGCGTTCTGCGGGAGCGTAATGGGCGTGTGGACGAGGATCCGGCCGCCGCCGTCGAAGAAGTCGCCGAGGACGGCCGCGGCGCGCGGGAAGTTGTTGCCGGAGACGCGGTTGGTGACGGCGTTGGAGACCCAGTAGATCCGGTTCCAGAGCGCGAGAGTCTCGCGGAGCGTCGGGTCCTGCGTGGCCGGGAGCGCGTCGGAAAACGTGGGGCTGGCGGCGCTCTGGGCGGTCGCGGAGAGGTCCCACTCGTCGTAGTTCGCCGTGCCGTGAATGCCGAGGGCCTCTCGCGCGACGCCGAGCACGGCATCGTCGCCAGCGGCGCGGTAGTCGTTGACGAGCAGCACGTCGCTGGTCACGCGGCGGACGTAGAAGGCGCCGAGCGGGGTGCCGTCGGCGTCCAGGTCGGGGTAGCGCAGCGTGGGGCTCGTGGCGCCGGCCTGGTCCACGGAGCGGATGTACAGCACGTTGTCGCCGTCCAGCCGCAGGCCGGGCAGGACCGTCCCCGTGTTGGAGAAGCCGCGGCCCACGTAGAGGCGCGCGCCGGTCTCGCCAGAGGCGCGCGGGTTCTCCGCAACGAGCGTGAGGAACGTGGCCTCTGGCGCGATGCGCGTAAACGTTCCGTCGGGGTCGTTCAGCGAGAGCTCGATGGCGGCGAGGTTGGCGTCGCCGTCGCGGTCAGCGGCCGCAAAGGAGAACGAGACGACCGGCCAAGTGGAGTCCGGCGGGGCCTCGGCGGCGATCAGCCGGAAGGTGGGGTTGGAGTTGACGATGGGGAAGACCGTGCGCGCAGGCGTCGGGTCTTTGGCCTCGTCGTTGTCGATCGCGCGGACCTCGACGGCCACGTCGGCCTCGGCGGAGCCCAGCGGGATCGGGAGCAGTAGGGTGGAGTCGCGGCGCGCGGTGCGGCCCCAGCCGTCCTCGGGCGCGGGCTCGGGGAGCCCGGCACCGATGGCGTAGGCGCGGACTTCGTAGGCGAGCACGACGCCGTCGGCGTCGGTTCCGCTCCAGGCCACGTTCACCGTCGAGACGAGGCGGCGACCGGCGAGGTCTTCGCGCAGGTCCGTCGAGCGGACGGACAGTTCGGTCTCGGGCGCCTGGTTGTCCGAGCGGTTGCCCTCGAAGCCCGCGTCGCAGGCGGCGAGCGCGACGAGCGCGGTGAGAGCGAGAAGGGAGCGGAGCATTCGAGTCAGAATCAGTCGGCGCGCAGGGCGCCAGAACGCAAGCCCGGCCTCTGGCGAGAAGGTGCCAGAGGCCGGGCCCACGGAGGGTTAGCGGACGACCGCGATGCGGGCCGTCGTGACTTCACCGGCGGCCTCCAGGCGGAGGACGTAGACGCCAGAGGCGAGGCCTGCAGCGTTGAGCGTCGCGACGTGCGCGCCAGCGGCGGTGTCGCCAGAGGCGAGCGTGGCGACCTCGCGGCCGGTCACGTCGTACAGGCGCAGCGTGGCGGGGCCAGCGGCGTCCAGCTCATACTCCACGCGTGCCATGCCCGTCACCGGGTTGGGGTACGTGCCGTCGATGCGGATCGTGCGGGCCTGGATGCCGCCCTCGTTCGCGCTGATCACGGCGCCGATGTCGGCGGTCGTGACCGGCGTCACCTTGTAGTTGAAGAACGAGTAGTAGAGCGGGCCACGGACGAAGTCCAGCACGTTGCCCTCGTCGAGCAGCTCGTCCGGGTCGTTGCCCGTGTACGAGAGGCCGTTCGAGTAGTCGTCCGCGCGGACGCCGTTGCCGGTCGTGCCGTCGCTGGAGAACAGGAACTCACCAAACGGGCCGTTCGGGGCGTCCGCGTTGGTGGAGACCACCGTCACGTCGTCGAACGAGACGAGCATGCCTTCGTGCTGCTCTGCCGTGAACGCGCCGTTCGAGCCGTTGAACGCGCTCGTGGGGACCTCTACGTAGCCGTAAGGGGCGCCGCTTCCGGTCTCGGTGAACGTCACGTTCGTGAGCTGCGTCACGTTGAAGTTCTCGGTGACGGTCGCTTCGCTGATGTTGATCCGGTCGCCCACGGCCAGGCCGGGGTCGGCGGAGCCGAAGAAGATCCAGATGCCAGTAAACGGCGCGAGGTCCTCGTCGTCCTGGATCGTTGCGACCCAGTTGTTGCCGCTTCCGGTCTGGAAGATGGACTGCACGACGGCGTCGAGGTCGAAGGTGACCGCGTTGCCGGTGGCGAGCGGGCTGGCCTCCGCGCCTGCGGTGGCGTCGAAGACGGTCTGGATCAGCGCGATGCTGTTGATTGCGCCCTCGAACACGAGGTAGGCCTGCTCGTCGGTCGTCGTCGAGCCGCCCTCGGTGTCGGTAGCGACAACGTTGTAGAAGACGTAAGCGCCGTTGGCGTCGTCGCTCGTACGGGCCGGGATGGTGGCCGTGAACTCGTCGCCAGAGGTCCGCGTCAGCGTCGCCTGGCCGCTCTGGACCTCGGTGCCGTCCACCACGTAGCGGTAGTTCAGGACCGCGCTCGCGATGGTGCCGTCACCGGCCACGATGGTCGCCGTGATGGTCACGTCGTCGCTCGGGCCGGGGACCGTTGCGGGGCCGTTCACGGAGACGGTCGGAGGCGCGGATGCGACCTCGAAGTCCGTGTCCTCGAACGGGTTGATGACGAAGTTAGCGCCGTTCGGCGTGGAGTAGTTGAAGCCTCCGGTGTCGCCGGTGAAGAGCAGGAAGCCCTGCACGTTGGCCGTGCCCGTTGCCGGCGGCACGAAGTCGTCGTCGATGCAGGCTGCGGCCTGGCCGGGGGGGAAGTACGTCGCGTCGCGGTCGTTGCGGAAGCAGACGGACGTGTCGTAGAGGTTGGTCTGCGGTGCGCCGCCATCAGAGGCGTCGGAGAACAGCACGTTGGGACGCGCGCCCTGAACGCCCTGCACGACGGTCGTGTTGACCAAACGGACGTACTGGCCGTTGTAGTCGCCGTACACGCTCCAGTCGATCTGCGTCAGGTCGTCAACGGCGTCGTGGAAGTCGTCGATGGAAACCGTGATCGGGTCCAGGATCGGGTCGCCAGCACCAACGGGGTTGCCGTTGTTGGTGACGCTGACCGGGGAGATCTGCATGCTCTTGCCGCCGCCATCGAAGGGGCTCACGAAGCCGCAAACAGTGATCTCGTCGCCGACGAAGAGGTTCTGCGTCTCCTCACGCGCGGAGCGGCCGTCCACGATCTGGATGCCCATGCCCTCAGGGCCTGCGGTCGCCGCAGTGATGTCGCGCACGAAGACGTGGATACGTCCCGGGATGCCGTCCACAGCCGACGCGAGGCCGGAGAGGCGTGGGTTGGAGAGGACGACGGCGGTGAACTCGACGAGCTCGTCTTCGAGGTCGTTGGTGAGCAGCGTCTGGATCTGCGCGATGTCCAGCGTGCCCGCCGCGGAGGCGGAGTTCAGCTGGTCAACGTTGGCCTGCGGGATCGCGTTGATGTCGCGAACGGTGACCCGCTGGAAGTCGGTGCCTGCGGTGCCGGTGCACTGCGCGAGCGCCTCTGGCGCCGCGAAGAGTGCCAGCGCCGCGAGGGCGAGGGTAGCGTTTCTCATCATGAGTGTGGAGGGGAGGGGAGGAGAGTCTTGCGCGCCAGAGGCCTCTGGCGGGGGCGCCGTGCGGCGCGGAGGCCTCGGGCGCGGGCCGCCGAGGCGGGCGCCAGAGGCGAGGGGTGCCGCCCGAAGGCGACCGTCACCGGAGGATGACGAACTTGCCCGTCTCGGTCTCCCCGGAATCGAGGTCCTGGACGGAGAAGAGGTAGAGCCCGCTGGAGATGCGGAGCGAGTTGTCGGAGAGGATGTCCCACGCGTGGACGCCGCCGGCAACGACGCGGTCGTCGGTGCTGAAGTCGTCGAACCAGCGGATGTCGCCGGTCGCCGTCTGCGCGTCGTGGTCCATCTCGGCGACGATCTCGCCGGCGAGGGAGTAGACGCGGATCTGGGCGCGCTCCGGGAGATTGTAGAAGTAGAGCTTGCGCTGCGTGGAGAGCGGGCCGTCCCAGGCAGCCTGCACGCGGTACGGGTTGGGGAAGACGCCGGGCTTGTTGCCGGTGCCCGCCTCCGTTCCTGGGAAGACGCGGACGGCGTTGGTCGTCTTGGACGACTCCAGTGGGAGCAGGCCGCTGGCGGTGTCGCCCTCGTCGAAGGCGGTCACGGCGAAGGCGTACTGCCAGCCGTCCAAGAGGCCCGCCGCCTCAAAGCGGTAACGGTACTCGTTGGGGTCGCCCTCGAACGTCACCGGCGTGTCCAGGCGGATGGCGTCCAGCCCGTTGTTGAAGCCGACCTCGTTGCCGGGGTTGTCGTACTGCGCGATGAGCCCTGCGTCGCCGAGGATGTTGCCCGCGCGGTCGTCGCCCGGGTCCGAGCGGTAGACGCGGTAGCCCTCAAAGTCCACGCGGCCCGTCACGGGGTCCACGGACTGCTCGGCGAACTCGGTCCAGTAGAGGATGGCCTTGCCCTGCTCCAGCTCCACGCGGAGCTGCGGGCTGCTCGGCGGCTCGGGGATGAGGTAGCGGTCCAGGACGCCGTTGCCGTTGATGTCCTCGCCGGGGTCCAGGGCGCCGTTGTAGTTCGCGTCCTCGCCGGCGTAGGTCTCCTGCGCCCAGAACACGTTTGTGCGGAGGTTGGTGCGGGCCTCTGGCGTATCGGCCTCGCGGCCAACGGGGACGGTCTGGAACTGCTCAGGCTTGAGTGCGGCAACCAGCGCGAAGGTGACCGTCACGCTCTCGCCAGAGGCGAGCGCCGCGAACGGGCCGACAGACGTGAGCCCGATCCAGTTGCCCGCCCCGATGGTGCCGTCGGTCTGCAGGCGGCCGATGCCCTGACCGCCGCCGTAGAAGGCGTCGCGGGCGTTCTCGTAGGCCGCGTCCGACGCGAACGCGGCGGGGTTGGGGTACGGCTGCTGCATGCGCTGGTAGCGCTCCAGGTCGTCCGCGGGGCGCGCGAGCGCGGGGTCCGGGTCGTTGCCGCCGAAGAGCCAGAAGCGCGGGTTCAGGCGCGGCTCGGGAAGCCCGAGGTCGCGGTACTGCTGCGCCACGTTGGGGTGGAAAAAGCGCTGCGCCGCCGGGCGCCCGGCGCTTCCGGGGTCGCTCCACTCCGCGCCCAGAAAGGCGATGGAGCCGTAGGTGTTCAGGCTCTCCTCCTGGCCGCCCGCGTTGAACGCGTAGGAGACGTACTGCGAGTCCGGGTTCGCGTTGGTGAGCGCGCCCGTCCCGCCCTCGTAGTCCGGGTAGCCGAGGATGCCTCTGGCGCCCTTGTTGAAGAAGGCGCCGCCGCCCTCGGTCGTGGTGACCACGTTGCGGACGACGAGGTCATCCCAGAGGCCGACCCAGATGTCGGTCAGCGGGCCGCCGCTCACGTTCGTGATCTCGTACTCCACGATCACGAAGTACTCCGTGAACGGGAAGCTCCACGCGTAAGAGGTCTGCTGGACGCTCAGCCCGAGCTGGTTCTGCACGTCCGGCAGCGGCGTGTTCGTGCCGGGCAGGAGGGCGAGCGTGTCCGAGTACGCCGTGATGAAGTCCTGCTGGCTCGTCGCCAGAGGCGAGAAGAACGGCGAGGTCTGGAGCGAGGAGCGGCGCTGGAACGTGGCCTCTTGCGCAAACTCGAAGCCCGGCGCGCCGGGGGAGTAGCCTCCCGAGGAGGTCACGGCGCCGGTCCGGACGCTGACGACGCCGTCGGGGCGCCGCGCGCCGACCCACAGGCCGGCCTCGAAGAGGTGCTCGATGCCGGAGTTGAGCGGGTACTCAAACGAGGGCAGCCCGCTCGGGTCGTTGGCGACGCCGGGCCGACCGAGCGTGCCCGCGTTGGTGACCGAGAGCCCGGTGTTGCCAACGTCGGTGGCGACGCGCTCGAAGGGCTGGGCGTCCGCGCTCAAAGGCGCGAGGAGCAGGGCCGCAAAGGGCACCGCCGTGAGGGCGGTCCGGCGGAGGGTATCGAGAGAGAAGACCAACGGAGGCGGGAGCGGAGCCGGCAGGAGAACAAGAGCTGCCGTCAGTATCGCAGAATGCGTAAGGAGAGACGGCGAAGGTGAGATTGTCTTTCCGCAACCGGGAGGGCCATCTCACGTGCCCCGCCCGGAAACAAACGGGTTAGCGCGTGCGCACGACGGTCCGCGTCTGCACCGCGCCGCCCGTTTCGAGCCGCACGACGTAGACGCCAGAGGCGAGATCGGACCCGTCCAGCGTGACGGCGTGCTCGCCCGCGGCGTAAGGGCCGCTGGCGCTCATCACGTGGCGGCCGAGCACGTCCACCACGTCGAGCCGCACGTCGGCGGGCTCGTCCAGGCGGAAGCGCAGTGCCGTCGACTCGCGGAACGGGGAGGGCGCCGGCGCGAGCAGCGCCACACCCGCAGCCTCTGGCGCGGGTTCGTCGGCCACGACAACGAGCGTGAAGCTCGCCAGGACCGGCAGGTGGTCAGACGTGGACTCGCGGTAGTTCTGGATCGCCGCGACGAGCTCGCCGTAGCGGTCGCCAGAGGCGGGCAGGAAGCTCGCGGCGAGGTCCTGCGTGAACAGGAGGTGGTCCAGGGTGCTGCCGGACGTGCACGAGGAGTTCGAGCAGTAGGTCGGCGTGTTGGACTGGTTGAGCTCGCGCGTGGCGATGGTGTACGTCGCCGTGTCCGTGTAGTAGGGGCGGTACGGGGAGAGGCCGCCGGCGATGGACTGGTTGAGCTCGTCGTTGAAGTCGCCGAGGACGATCAGGGCGCGGTTGTCATTCGCGAGCTGGTCCGTGTAGTTCTTCAGCGCCGCCGCCGCCCGCGAGCGCCGCCCGTAGCTGGCCTGGTCGCCGCAGCACTTCGCGTGGATGTTGATGATCTGCATCGACTGCACGGCGTCGCCCACGGTCACGCTCGCAAACATCTCGAACGGGTACCGATACGCGAAGTCGTTCTCGTTCTGCGTCAGGATGGAGCGCGTCGCGACGACCGTCACCACGTCGGGCTTGTAGATGTACGCGAGCCGCTGGTCGCCACCGAGGCGCGGCTCGGGGCCGAGGATGCCTGCGTAGCCGTCCTGCTCCAGTTCCTGCACGAGGAGGTTAAAGTCGTTCACGTCTACGATCTCCTGGAGCGCCCACAGGTCGATGTCCGCCTGCCGGATCACCGCCGCGGCGTTGAGCCGCTGCTGCGTGCCGCCCGCGCCCGTCCCGAAGTTCTCGATGTTCCACGAGGCGACATCGAACGTGGCCTCGGTGCCGCGTGGGGCGATCGTCTGGGCGGTGGCGCCGCTGGCGACGAATACGAAAGAGACGAAAAGGGAGAACAGACGCATCGAAAGCGGAGCGGTGGGGCCTTCGAATGTATGCGGTCAAGTGCGCGAGTCCAGACCGTTCCCCTCTTCTTCGCGTAGCGCTTCCAGGGCGCCAGAGGCCGCGCGCCGGGCGGCGCTCCCGCGGGGAGACCGGCCTCTGGCGAAAAGCGGTCGCGGCAGAGGCTCGCGCCAGAGGCCGCCGTCGCGGGAGGCTGCGCTAGCTTGCCGCCCCTCTCCCCGCACAGGATGTCTTCCCGCCCTGCCGTTCTCGTCCTCAACGGCCCCAACCTGAACCGCCTCGGGATC
Organism: Rubricoccus marinus; assembly: GCF_002257665.1. Classification (NCBI taxonomy): domain Bacteria; kingdom Pseudomonadati; phylum Rhodothermota; class Rhodothermia; order Rhodothermales; family Rubricoccaceae; genus Rubricoccus; species Rubricoccus marinus. The sequence goes on from NZ_MQWB01000001.1 coordinate 3,714,378, forward strand.
CGCGAGCCGGAGATCTACGGCGCGATGACGCTGGCGGATCTCGAAACCGGCCTGCGCGCGGACTTTCCCGACCTCACGCTCCGCTTCGAGCAGCACAACAGCGAAGCCGGCCTGATCGACGCGCTGCACGCCGCGGACACCGTGGAGACGGCCGGCATCGTGCTCAACGCCGCAGGCTACACCCACACGTCGGTCGTCCTGCGCGATGCCATCTCGTCGATCTCCACGCCCGTCGTGGAGGTCCACATCTCCAACGTGTACGCCCGCGAGTCCTTCCGTCACACGTCGCTGATCGCGGCGGTCTGCTCGGGCGTGATCGCGGGCTTCGGCGTGGAGAGCTACCGGATGGCGGTACGGCACTTCGCGGACCGGCCGTGAGCAGCACCCCCCACGACGGCACCGCGCCAGAGGGCGAGCCGCTCGACGCCTCTGGCGGCCCGGGCGCCGTCTCCGAGGATTCCGAGTCCACGCCAGAGGCTGACGTGGAGGCGGCGATGGACGCCGAGGCATCGCACGGAGATGCTCCGCCAGAGGCGAGCGGCACCGCTTCAGGCAGCGACGGCCCGGGCAGCGCTGAAACGGCTACGCCAAAGGCCTCTGGCGCGGGCAGCGCGGCCGGCCTCGTGGCGGCGGGCATTTTCGCGAGCCGCGTTATCGGGCTCGTCCGCGACCGCATCATCGGCTACTTCTTTGGCGTCGGCGCGTTCTCAGACGTGTACCGGCTGGGGCTGCGGGCGCCGAACCTGCTGCAGAACCTGCTCGGCGAGGGCACGCTCTCGGCGGCGTTTATCCCCATCTACAGCCGGATGGTGGAGAACGGGCGCGAGGAAGACGCCGGGCGCTTTGCCGGCGCGGTCCTCGGGCTCCTGGCGGTCGTCGCGTTCGGCGTCGCGCTCTTGGGCGTCATCTTCGCGGACGCCATCGTCGGCGTGCTCCAGCCGGGCTGGCTGGGCGACGCCGAGGCCTTCGCCAGAGGCGAGATCGCGGTCAACCGCTACGATTTGGCGGTGGCGGTCGTGCGGCTGGCCTTCCCGATGACGGCCGTTTTGGTGCTGAGCGCGTGGGCGCTGGGCATCCTCAACAGCCACCGGAAGTTCCTCCTGTCGTACTTCGCGCCTGTGGCCTGGAACGTGGCGCTGCTCGTCGCGCTCGGCATCGGCGCGTACCTGTACTTCGACGACCCGCTGGCGGTGGGCGCGCTCGACGTGGTCCCGACGGACGCGCTCTCGAAGCTGCTGATCGCGCTGTTCATCGGCGGCGTCGCAGGCGGCGTGCTCCAGTTCGGCGTCCAACTGCCGACGGTTTTTCGCGTGATGAAGGGCTTCCGCCTGAGCGTCTCCACAGCCGTTCCAGGCGTGAAGGAAGGCATCAAGGCGTTCGTGCCCGTCGTCCTTGGCCGCGGCGCGTACCAGCTCTCGGGCTACCTCGATGTTTTCCTCTCCAGCTTCCTGGCCGCTGGCGCCCTCGCGGCGCTGGGCTACGCGCAGACGCTGTACCTCCTCCCGATCTCGCTGTTCGGCATGAGCGTGGCCGCGAGCGAGCTCCCCGAGCTTTCGCGCATCTCGAAAACGGAGTTGAGCACGTTCCTGGAGCGCGTGCGCGGCTCGCTGGGCCAGATCCTCTACCTCGTCATCCCGACGGTCGTGGGCTACCTCGCGTTCGGGTACTTGGTGGTGGGCGTGCTCTACCAAACCGGCAGCTTTGGCGTGGACGATACGTGGCTCGTCTACCTCGTCCTCGCGGCCTACACCGTCGGTCTGGCCGCGACGACCGCCAGCCGGCTGCTACAGAACGCGTTTTACGCGCTGGACGACACCAAAACGCCCGCGCGCATCGCGGTCTGGCGCGTGGTCATCTCCGCCATCGTCGGCTCGGCGCTGATGATCGTGTTCGACCGCCTGAGCGTGTTCGAGGTCATCGGCGTGGCGAGCGAGGGCGAGCCGCTGCGGATGGGCGCGGTCGGCCTCGCGTTGGGCTCGGCCGCTGGCGGCTGGATCGAACTCTGGCGGCTCGTGCGCGCGCTCAAAAAGCAGGCGCCGGACTTCACATTGCCGTGGGGCCGCGCGGGCCGCATGACAGGCCTCGCGCTTCTGGCGGCCGTCCCGGCGGGCCTGATCTACGCCTTCGTTCCGGTCGACATTCTGCCCATCTGGCTGTACGGCGCGGGCGTGCTGGCCGTCTTCGGCTTCGGCTACCTCGCGCTGGGCCACGCGCTGAGCTTCCCCGAAGGCGACGCGTGGACGGGCAAGTTCCTGCGCCGCCTGAAGCGGTCCTAGCGCCAGAGGCCTTCCGCGCCAGAGGCTTCTGGCGCGGAGCAGACGCCCGGTGGGCATCGGCCCGCAGCGCGGGCTCCAGGGAGTTTTGCGCCGCGGGAGGCGGTTACCGCGAGGGCGGGCACCCTGCCTGGGCCTTGCGCTCTTCTTCGGAGAGGTCAGCCTCCTCGTCCCCCGTGACGTGTCCGTACACGCCAGGGCCGTCGGCGTCGGTGAGCGTGAGGAGCGTCCCGTCGTACTCGGCGCGGTAGGACATGCCGTCAACGGTCAGGTTGTCCCCGTCGAGGGCGTACTCCACAGACGCTTGCATGGGGCGGCTGCCAGCGTAGGTGCTAAGGCCTTCCTCGCCGAACGAGGCTTCCTCGTCGAGCGGAGTCATCCCGGAGCAGTGCAGCCAGTAACCAGCTTCGAGATCGGAGACCGAGAGCGGGGTGGCCGCTGGTGCGGGCTCCGCGGGTTCTGGGTCGGCCACTACTGCGGCGTTGTCGGTTGCGGGTGAGCCCGTGGCGTCGTCCACCGCCGCGTCGTCGGCGCAGGCGGCAAGGGAGAACGTGAGGGACAGCAGAAGCAGGAGTCGCATAGAGATGAGGGTAAGGGAACGGGCGGTCGTCGCTCGCGAGGCGAATATCTACCTGAAGCGCGGCTTCTTGCGACGCGGGGCGTGCCCCTCTCGCGCCAGAGGCCTTTGGCGACGGTTTCAGCGGGCGCTTCCTTGGGGCCGGGCTTCCCATCGGCTGGAACGCCCCGTCGTAGGTTTCAGGCAAATCCCCACCCGAAGCCCACGATGAAGCCCTTTTTGCTCTTTCTGCCGCTGGCGGCGCTCGCCGTGCTCGCGGGCTGCCGCGCCGAGAGCGCGCCCGCCGTGAGCCCTACCGCCACGACCGACGGCCTGACGCCCCAGGAGGACTCCGTCCTCGTCGCCAAGCTCGCGCAGTACACAACGGTGCGGCTGGACGCCGACCTCTCGGGGCTCAGCGACAGCACGCGCCAGATGATTCCGTTGCTGATCCAAGCCGCCGAGGCCATGGATGAGGTGTTCTGGATGCAGGCCTACCCCGGCGACAAGGACTCGCTGCTCGCGAGCCTGGACAGCGAGGCCGCCAGGCGCTACGTGATGATCAACTACGGGCCGTGGGACCGCCTGGACGGCAACGCGCCGTTCCTGCCGGGCGTCGGGCCGAAGCCACTGGGGGCCAACCTCTACCCGCGCGGCGCCACGCCAGAGGCCATCCGTGAGGCGGCCGATCTCTACCCGGAGCGCGACCTGCTCGGGTTGTACACCGTTGTCCGGCGCAACGCCAGAGGCCGCCTGAACGGGACGCCGTACCACGTCGCCTTTGCCGAGCAGCACGAACGCGCGGCGGGCCTCTTGCGGCGCGCTGCCGCGCTCGCGCAGGACGCGGGGCTCAAGACCTACCTGGAGCTCCGCGCCGACGCGCTGGAGACGGGCAACTACCAGCCCAGCGACCTCGCGTGGATGGACATGAAGACGAACCCGCTCGACGTGGTGATCGGCCCCATCGAGACGTACGAGGACCAGCTGATGGGCTTCAAGGCGGCGCACGAGGCGTACGTGCTGCTCAAGGACCCCGAGTGGAGCGCGCGCTTGCAGCGCTACGCCGAACTCCTGCCCGAGCTTCAGCGCGGCCTCCCGGTGGATAGCACCTACAAGACCGAAACGCCCGGGACCGACGCCGACCTCGGCGCCTACGACGTGCTCTACGTCGGCGGAGATGCGAACGCGGGCTCCAAGACCATCGCGATCAACCTGCCCAACGATGAGGAGGTGCAGCTCCAGAAGGGCAGCCGCCGGTTGCAGCTCAAAAACGCGATGCGCGCCAAGTTCGACCGCATTCTGCGGCCCATTACGGAAGAGCTCATCGTAGAGGAGCAACGGGCCAACGTGACGTTCGACGCCTTTTTCGGCAACACGATGTTCCACGAGGTGGCGCACGGGCTGGGCATCAAGAACACGGTCTCGGGCAACGGGACCGTCCGCGAGGCGCTGCGCGACAACGCGAGCGCGATCGAGGAGGGCAAGGCCGACGTGCTGGGCCTCTACATGGTCACGAGCCTGATCGAGCGCGGCGAGTGGACCGAGGCGACGCTAGAGGACCACTACGTCACCTTCGTGGCGTCCATCTTCCGCAGCGTCCGCTTTGGGGCGAGCAGCGCGCACGGCCGCGCCAACCTCGTGCGCTTCAACTACTTCGTCGAGAAGGGCGCCATCGTGCAAGAGGACGACGGCCGCTGGCGCGTCGTGCTCGAGAAAATGGCCGAGGCCACCGACGGCCTCTCCCGCGACCTGCTGATGCTCCAGGGCGACGGCGACTACGACGCGACCGCCGCCTTCGCGGCGACCTACGGCGAGATGACGCCTGCGCTGACCGCGAGCCTGGAGCAGCTCGCCGCGGCGGGCATCCCGGTGGATGTCGTCTTCGAGCAGGGCGTGGACGTGCTGGGCCTCTCGCCAGAGGCCTCTGGCGAATGATCCGTAGGGACACACCGCTGGTGTGTCCGCTCGATGCTGGCGATGCGCCAGGGGCCTCGGCGCATCGCCAGAGGCTGTGGCACCGAAGGGGGCGTATGCGATACGCCCCTACAGACGAACGCTCAGCCCCGCACTCACGCCGCGGCCTGGCGCGGGCTCGTAATACCGTCCGCCTCTGGCGTTGATGGCGACCGAGCCGACCGTCTGGGCGTCCAGCACGTTCTGGATGCGGACGAACGGGAGGAGCGTCGCGCCGCCGGCGCGGAGGCCCTCGTGGCCCAGCGCGAGGTCCAGCACGACGGCGCCAGAGGCGTCGGCCGTGTTGGCGTCGTCCGCCCAGAGGCGCGAGCGGACCGAGGCCTCTGGCGCGAGGAAAAAGCCGCCGCGTGAGAAGCGGATCCGCGCCGAGAGGCGGTGCTCGGGCACGCCCGGGAGCGTGTTGCCGTCCAACTCGTCCGTCCCATGGGCCGAAGCGAAACGGAGGCGGCTGTAGGCGTACGTCGCCGTCGCGCGGACGTCCGCCAGAGGCGACCACTCGGCAAAGGCTTCGAGGCCGCGATGCGTGGTGCGCTCGCGGTTGGCGTAGAACGTGCGCCCGTCCTCGCCCTCGAACGGCGCGAGCCCGTCGCGCACGACCAGGCTGTACACGGCCACGTCCACGAGCGCGCGGCCCAAAATGACGCCTCTGGCGCCGAGTTCAACCCCGGACGAGCGCTGCGGCCCGACCTCGGCGTTGAACCCGCCGCCGCCCTCGGGACGGTTGACGAGTTCGGTCGTCGTCGGCGTTTGGAAGCCGGTCGCGAAGGACGCGAAGGCGAGCACGCCTCTGGATCGGTAGCTCAGTCCGACCTGCGGGCTGAACGCTCCCAGCGTGCGCGATCCGCTCTGGTCGCCGTCGCTCAGCAACCGGTCATCGGCGGAGAAGCGGACACGGTCGGCGCGAAGTGCGGCCTCGGCGCGGAGTGGCCCCGCCAGAGGCAATCCGGCGCGTGCGAAAAGCCCGCCGCTGGCGACGGTTTCGAGCTGATCCAGATCGCGGACGGCGCCCGGCTCGCCGTTCTCGTTGGGCGCGTTGAACCGGCTGTCGCGCTGGACCGCGCCATCGGCACCGAGGGCAACCGCCAGAGGCCCCAGATCGCGCTCGGCGCTCAGCCGAAGCCCTCCCGCGAGGCGGTCCACGCCGATGTACGCGAACGGGAGCGGGTTGCGGAGGTCGCGCGCGATGCCGTAGGCCGTGGCCGAATAGGTGGCCTCTGGCGTGACGGCGCGGAGCCGCGCGGAGAGTTGCCCCTGGGTGCTCCTCTTGCCTGAGTTGGAGTCCACGTAGCGCGTCTCGGCCTGCCGCCGGTCCGTTTCCAGGTCCTCCAGTGTGAGCGCGCCGGGATGCTGGAGCAGCGGCGACTCCTCCAGCGCGGCCAGAATCCGCAGGTCGGCGCGGAGGGAGAGCGGCAGGTCGGCAAAGCCTCTGGCGCGGTACACCTCCTGCGCGCTGTAGTCGCGGTAGCCGGTGCGCTCGGTCCTGCTTACCGCGAGCCCGACGCGCCCGGCTCCCAGCCGCGTCGCGCCTTCGCCAGAGGCGCGGATCAGGCCGTAGGCGCCGCCGGTGAGTTGCGCCGTCGCCGTGTCCTCTGGCGGGACAGTGTCGAGGAAGAGGACGCCGCCGCTGCCGTTCCCCCAGAGCGCGCTCGCGGGGCCGCGCACGATCTCGGCGCGCCGGACGGTCTCGGGGTCCACGACGCCGAGCACGGCCTGGCCATCGGCGAGCGTGAGCGGGATGCCATCCAGTACGACCTGCACGCCGCGCACGCCGAAGGCGGAGCGGTAGCCCTGCCCGCGCACGATCAGCCGCTCGCCGAGCGCCGCGTTTTCGCGGTCGGCCACGAACAGGCCGGGGAGCGACCGCAGCGCGGTCTCCAGCCCGGCGCCCGCGTTCGCACTTCGCTCGGTGATGCCGCGCTCGATCACGGCCACGCTGAACGGCGCGCGCGCGATGCCGCCTTCGCTGCGCGTGGCCTCTACCCGGACCGACGGGAGCGCGAGGGTGTCGGGGGCTGGGGCCTGGCCTCTGGCGCCAGAGGCGGCGAGGAGGAGCGTGAGCGTGAGGAGTCGTCGCATCGCCAGAGGACACGCGCGCGGGTGTGGCGTTCCGGACGCACGCCAGAGGCCCGCGCGGAACACCTCGGGAAGCGTTTGGGTCTCTGAGGGACGAACTCCCTACTCCCGCCATGATCCGCTCGGCTCTCGCCCTCTGTTTCCTGCTGCTCGCCGCGCCGATGTGCGCGCAGACGCTCCCCGGCCAGTCCGCCGATGAAGTCGCAACCGACGCGGGCAACGTCGAGGTCCTCGACGTGACCGGCGGCCTCGTGCACCCGTGGGGCATGGCGTTCTTGCCCGACGGACGGCTTCTCGTCACGGAGCGCGCCGGGCGCCTTCGCATCGTGGACACGGAGGGCAACGTCTCGCCAGAGGTCCCCGGTGGGCCGAAGGCTTACGTACAGGGCCAAGGTGGCTACCTCGACGTCGCGCTGGACCCTGACTTCGCGGCCAACCAGCACGTGTGGCTCTCGTACTCGCGCCCCGGTCCGGGCTCGTCGTCCGCGACAGCTCTCGGCCGCGCGACGATGCAGGGCGACAGCCTGACGAATTGGGAGGTGATGTTCACCCAGACGCCGTGGTTCTCCAACGGGCTCCACTTCGGCGGCCGTATCGGCTTCTCGCCAGAGGGCCACGTGTTTCTCACCCTTGGCGAGCGCTTCCAGTTCGACCCGGCGCAGGACCTCACCAACCACATGGGCGCCGTCGTACGGCTCAACCGCGACGGCTCCGTGCCGGAGGACAACCCGTTCGTGGGCCGCGAGGACGCGCTGCCGGAGATCTACAGCTACGGCCACCGCAACGTGCAAAGCATCGCGTTCGACCCGGCCTCTGGCGACATCTGGGAGGCGGAGTACGGCCCGCTCGGTGGCGATGAGCTGAACCTCCTCACGCCCGGCACGAACTACGGCTGGCCCGTCGTGAGCTGGGGCGACAACTACGACGGCTCACAGATTCCAGACCCGGACGGCGAGGCCCAGTTCACCGACGCCGTGAAGCAGTGGACGCCTGTCATCTCGCCCTCCGGCATGATCTTCTACACGGGCGATGTCTTCCCGGAGTGGACCGGGAGCCTCGTGATCAGCAGCCTCTCGCGCCAGGGGCTCGTGCGCCTGAACCTCGAGAACGGCGCCGTTGCGAACGAGGAGATCATCCCGCTCGGCGCCCGTATCCGTGACGTAGAGCAGGGTCCGGACGGCCACCTTTACGTGCTCACCGACGACCGCGACGGCCACGTGTGGCGCCTCTCGCCGCTAACGGCGGAGTAGCAGTTCGGCCTCTGGCGCCGCGGCCACGCTGCGCCAGAGGCCGGGAGTTAGGCTCTAGCGGCGAAGGCGGCTCCGCCGTCGACGTACACGCGCGCGAGGTCGTCGCTGCCGCTCTCAACGTCTTGGCTGCACCCACGTTGGGTCACGAGCAGGACAACGAAGAGAACGATGGCGAGGGCCGCGGCGCCGAACATGATGTACCCCGTGGGGCTGAATCCGCGGGTAGGAGGCTTAGACATGGAAGGGGGAGAGATGGGCCGTGCCTACGGGTTAGGCGCAAGCCGGTTCGCCCTTCCGGCGGCCTCTGGCGCTACGCTAGCCCCCGATACAGACTCACGGCGCCGAACGTGAGCGGCTTCGCCACACAGTCGGAGTAGCCGGCCGCTCGCAGTTCCGCGAGGAACGCCTCGCCAGAGGGGAAGCGCTGCGCGGACTCCGGGAGGTACTCGTACGCCTCGGCGTTGCCGCTGAACCACTTGCCCAGGCGCGGCATGATGTGACCGACGTACAGCTTGTAGCCGACTGTAAACGGGAAACGCGTGGGCTGGCTGGTTTCTAGGATCACGAGCGGCGCGCCCGGCTTGAGCGTGCGGCGGATGCCTTCCAAGCCCGCGCGCAGGTCCTCGAAGTTGCGCACGCCGAACGAGACCGTTGCGCCGTCAAAGGCGCCGTCCTCGAAGGGCATATCCACGGCGTCGGCTTGGACGAGCGTAATGCGATCGTCGAGGTTCTTGCGCGCCAGCTTCTGGCGACCGACCTCCAGCATCCCGTCTGAGATGTCCGAGCCCACGACCTCGCGGGGGTTCAGCGAGAGCATCTCGACGGCGAGGTCTGCCGTCCCCGTCGCTACGTCGAGCAGGCGTTCAGGCGCGCGGTCCATGCCGGCGCGGAGCATCTGGACAGCTTTCTTGCGCCACCAGATGTCGATGCCGCCGGAGACGACGCGGTTGAGAAAATCGTAGCGCGGAGCGACCTCGTCGAACATGGCCTCGACCTGGACCGCTTTGCCGGGGGCCTGGCCGATGGGGGGCTTTGTCATCGAAAAACAAGGGGTGGATCTAGCCTCACACGCGCCAGAGGCCGCCCGGTGCCGCGTTGTGTGACTGCCCCGTGCATTCGGGTCAACTTTCACTATTTTCTGAAACCTGCCGATACAGGTCGGGTAATCCCCTATGCATCCCCGGCCTCCCGCCGTGTCCGCACGCCTCCACACCGCCGTTGACCCCCGCCCCCGCCCCCGCCCCCGCCTCTGGCGCGAAGCGACCGAAGCGCTCCGCCAGCGGCGGGGCGTGATCCGCGTGGAGACGCTTCTGCCCGACGCCGTGGAGCCTCTGGCATGGCTGGCCGCACAGGACGGCTCTGAAAAGGCCTTCTGGCACGGCCGCGATGACGGCTCGTGCCGCGCCGCGCTTGGTGCCGCGGACGTGATCGAGGGCGAGGACCTGTTCGCGAGGTTGGACGAAGCGGCGCGGGCGCTCCCCGACGGCGCGCGCTACCTCGGCGGCCTCCGCTTCGACGACTCGATGGCGCCGGAGGCGGAATGGGCGGGCTTCGGCTCCGGCCGGTTCGTGCTCCCGCGCGTCGAACTCGTCGCCAGAGGCGACCGGACGGTTCTGGCGCTGAACGCCGTCGCCTCTCGCGACACGCCCGCCGACCTCCGCGCCGCCCTAGACGCGCTCACCTTCGACGCGCCGCCTCTGGCGACGCGCCTGGACTTTCCCGTCGCGCGGCTGGACCGCCCGGACCGCGAGCGCTGGGATGAGGCAATCGCGTCGGCGCTCGCGGCGATGGAGCGCGGCGATGTGCAAAAGGTCGTCCTCGCGCGCCGCGCCACTTACCGATTCGAAGAAGGCCTCGACCCCGCGGCCCTGCTCGCGCGGCTGACCATCGCGGCGCCAGAGGCCTTCCACGTGCTGCTCAGCGATGGCGAAGGCCGCACGTTCGTGGCCGCCACGCCCGAGCGCCTGGTGCGCGTAGAGGGACGCCGCGCGTGGACGGAGGCCGTTGCGGGCACGCGCCGGAAGGGGGAGGGCGCCGGGGCGCTCGCCTTCCGCGACGAGCTTGCCGGCAGCGAGAAGGACCGCCGCGAGCACGCCTTCGTGCGCGACTTCATCTCCGAGGCCCTCGCGCCTCTGGCGTCGCTGGTCGCCGTCGAGGCGCCGCGCCAGATCGAGGCGGGGCGCGTGCGGCACCTCAAGACGCCGCTCCGCGCTCACCTCCGTGGCGACGTGACGCCTCTGGCGGCGATGAACGCGCTGCACCCGACGCCCGCCGTTGGCGGTACGCCCACGCCAGAGGCGCTCGCAGCGATCCGCGACCTGGAAGGCTTCGACCGCGGGCTCTACGCCGGCCCGGTCGGCTGGGTCGGGCGCGACGGGGCGGAGTTTGCCGTCGGCATCCGCTCCGGGCTCGTGTGCGGAACGGACCTCGCGCTTTACGCGGGCGCAGGCATCGTGCCCGGGTCCGAAGCCGAGGCCGAGTGGCAGGAGACCGAAGCCAAGCTCGGTGCCTTCGCGGACGCGCTCGGCCTGGACGCGTAGCCGGCGCCTGCCCCGATCTGGGGGCGCCAGAGGCGCCGCTGTCAGTGCTCTCGCGCCACGCGATCTTAGGCCATGCCCGCTCCCGACTCCGTTTTCCACGCGCCGAACGCCAACCACCTCTGGGCCGCGCTTCTGGTAGAAGAACTGGTCCGCCATGGCGTGACGCACTTCGTCGTGGCGCCCGGCAGCCGGAGTACGCCTCTGGCGGCGGCGGTTGCGCAAAACCCTCGCGCCGAGGCGCACGTGCACATCGACGAGCGTGGCGGCGCGTTTCTCGCGCTCGGGATCGGACGCGCGACCGGAATCCCCGCCGCGTGGATCACGACGAGCGGCACGGCGGTCGCGAACGGTCTCCCCGCCGCCGTCGAGGCCGACGCCGCTGGCGTCCCGCTTCTCCTCGTCACGGCCGACCGGCCACCCGAGTTGCGCGACACGGGCGCGAACCAGACCATCCGCCAGCCGCCGCTTTTCGCGTCGGTCGCGCGCTGGGCTACGGACCTCGCGCCGCCTACGCCGGAGGTGGACCCCGCGTATGTGCTCACGAGCGCGGCGCACGCCGTCGCTCGCGCCAGAGGCCTGCACCCCGGTCCGGTGCACCTCAACTGCCCGTTTCGCGAGCCTCTGGCGCCGGTGGAGAACGGGACGGGCGCGCTGCCCGATCACCTCCAGGCCTGGGCCTCTGGCGTGGCGCCCTACACCGAAACCATCGAGGTCAGGACTGCTCCAGCGCCAGAGGCTGTCGCGAGCGCCGCGCAGGCGCTGAGCGGGTGTCGCCGCGTCCTCCTCGTGGCTGGGCAGGGCGCCGACGCCGCCGCGTGCCGCCGCGCGGCCGAGGCGACCGGCTGGGTGCTTCTGGCCGATGTGCTCTCGGGCGCCCGCACGCCAGAGGCTTCTGGCGCCCCGTTCTACGATCTCGCGCTGAGCAGCGCCGCGTTTGCGGCCTCGCACGCGCCGGATGCCGTCGTCCACGTCGGTGCCCGGCCGACCTCGAAGCGGCTCCAGGCACTGATTGACCGCGCGCCTCTGGCGATCCGCATCTCGCCAGAGGCGGGGCGGCTGGACCCCGCGCACCGCGTCACGCACCGCATCACCGCTGATCCTGGACCTGCGCTGGACGCGCTGGCTGCCGCCGTCCGGTCCTCGCCAGAGGCGGGCTGGCGCGAGGCGTGGAACGCGGCCTCTGGCGCCGTCGCGGGTGTCATCGAGGACGCGTTGAGCGGCGGCGAGATCACCGAACCGCACGTCGCGCGGACCGTCGCTGCCCTTGCGCCTAGCGCTCTTGTGGTCGCAGCGTCGATGCCGATCCGAGACGTGGACAGCTTCGGGCAGCCTCTGGCGCCGGTCTTCGCCAACCGCGGCGCCAGCGGCATCGATGGGACCGTGGCGACGGCTGGGGGCGTGGCGCGAGGTCTCGGCGCGCCCACGGTCCTGCTGATCGGCGATCTCGCGCTCCTGCACGACCTGAACAGCCTCGCGCTGCTGCGCTCCGGCCCGCCGGTGGTCGTCGTGGCCGTCAACAACGACGGCGGCGGCATCTTCCACTTTCTGCCCATCGCGCCCGGCGGCTCAGGCCCCGCGCCTCTGGCGCCAGAGGCCTTCGAGCCGTTTTTCGGCACGCCGCACGGGCTGGATTTCGCGGACGCCGCGGCTATGTTCGGTCTCCGGTACTACGCGCCAGACTCTGCGCGCTTTTTCGAGCGGTATCTAGAAGAAGCCCTCGCCTCTGGCGCGAGCGCGATCATCGAGGTGTGCACGGACCGCCACGCCAACGCCGCGCTGCACCGCGCGATCACCGCCCGCTGCGCCGAGGCTGTCGGCGCAACGCTCTAAGCCGCGCCTCTGGCGCCAGAGGCCTCCGGTCCCATGGACGACTGCCCGTTCTGTGCCATCATCCGCGGCGACGCCGACGCCTGGATCGTGCACGAGACGCCGACCGCGCTCGCCTTTTTCGCGACCGGCCCGGCCGCCGAGTACCACACGCTCGTCGTACCCAAGTGCCACCACGCCGACCTTTTCGCGATCCCCTCCGACGAATGGCTCGGCGTCTCGGCTGCTGTGAAAGACGTGGCGGACCTCTACCGCGAGAGGCTGGGCATCGAGAACGTGGAGGTTCTCAACCACTCCGGCGAGCACGCGCAGCAGGACGTGTTCCACCTCCACGTGCACATCCTGCCCCGCCGCGAGGGCGACGGCCAGGACACGTCGTGGACGGACCACCCGGAGATCGAGAAACGGTTCGACGCGCTCCTGGCCGCGCTCAAGGCGTAGGCCTCTGGCGCCAGAGGCCTGAAACGCAGCGAGGCCCGACGCAACCGCCGGGCCTCGCGAGAGAAAACAGAAGGGGCGCTTAGCCGCGCACGCCGCTCCGCTCGATCTTGAGCGACTGCCCCGGGCGGATGGTGTCGCCGGAGAGGCTGTTCCAACGGCGGAGGTCGCTCAGCGAGACGCCGTACTTCCGCGCGATCTGCGTCAGGTTCTCGCCTCTGGCGACGCGGTGCGTCGTCGTCCGCGTTGCCGTGGCGGCACGGGCCCGGGCGGCGCGGGCCGCACGCGGGTTGTACCCGTCCGGCGCCGTCAGGCGGAGGCGCTGACCCACGCGGATAACGTCGGTGTCGAGGTCGTTCCAGCCCTGGAGATCGCTGACGCGGATGCCGTACTGGTTTGCGATCATCGTCAGGTGCTCACCGCTCCGCACGCGGTGGCTCGTCGGGCGAGCATTGCGCGTGCTGGCTGCGAGGCGAACGGGCGGCGTGGGAGCCGCAGCACGCTCGGGAGCGGGTGCTGGCGCCGTCTGCGCGACGGGCTCAGGCGCGGGCGCGGCCTCTGGCGCCTCATCATCCCTCACGGGCTCGGCCGCCGCCAGAGGCTCAGCCTCTCGGGCAGCAGGGGACGCCGCGACACGCGGCGACTCGGCAACGGCGACCGTTTCCGCGACTTCCGTCGCCTGGGGTGCGGCGGCCACGGGCTCAGCGACGGCGCGCTCCGGGCGCGTAAACGTGGCCGGAGGCAACGGCGGACGCGTCGGCGCGCCGCTCGTGGCGACGAGCGTGCGGCTTCCAGACTCGGCGCCAGCGGCCTCGCGGGCCGCGATCAGGATCTCGGCCGGCTCCTCGCTCGCCAGAGGCCGCACGGCGCGTGGGCCGAAGCTGATGGTCTCGGCGACGAGGCCCATGCCCTCCGCCTCTGGCGAGGCGAGGCGGTCCAGCTGTGCGGCGTGCCGCTCGTAGAAGCCTTGCGGGACGCGGATGGTGTGCGGCATGCGCGTGCTGGGCACGCGGCCACGGCGGAGCATGGGGTTGAGGGCGCGGAGCACGGCCTCGTCCACGTCGATCGTGCGCGAGACCTGGGAGAGGCTCGTGCCTGGGGCGACCGGGATGCGGTCGAACGCGTATACCGGGCCGGGCTCAGGCGCCTCGAAGCCGTAGGCGTCCGGGTTGCTCAGGATGAGCGAGGTCGCGATAAACATCGGGACGTAGCCGCGGGTCTCCTTCGGGATGGCGTGATCGATGTCCCAGAAGGTGGCCTTGTGTCCGGTCTGGTCCTCGAAGCGCCGCACGGCGCGCGCGATAACGGCCGGGTTGCAGTTGTAGCCGGCCAGCGCGAGCTGCCAGTCACCGAAGCGGTCGTAGAGGTCGCGGAGGTGGCGGGCCGCGGCGCGCGTCGAGAGCTCAGGGTCCAGGCGGTGGTCGATGTCGCCGTTGGCCTGCAGGCCGTAGGCGCCGCCCGTCGCGCGGATAAACTGCCACATGCCTGCCGCAGCCATGTGGCTCCGGGCGACAGGGTTGAGCGCGCTCTCCACCATCGCGAGGTACTTCAGCTCGTCCGGAACGCCCTCCTCGGCGAGGATGCGCTCCACCATCGGGAAGTAGGTGTCGGCGCGCTGGCGCAGCGTGGCGACGTGGCTCGGGCGGCGCAAGAGATAACGCAGGCTGCTCTCCACGCTCGGCGTGACCTCCATCGGGATCGTCGCCTCCACGATTTCCCGCGTCCTGACGATGACCGGGAGCCGGACCGACGCCAGCGTCGGCTCATTGGGCTCGTAGATCATCCGGAAGGCCTCGGCGTTGACGGCATAGATGTCGCCGCGGTCAAGGGTTTCGGTCCCGTAGAACAGCTCCTTCTCGGTCAGGACCGAGGCGTAGAGCTCGCGGAAGCGCGGCTCGTAGAGCATCCCGGGGCGCTGCGCCAGAAGCTCGAGGTCCCCCACCAAGCCCTCCAGAAGGGAGGCGTAGCGCGAGTCCTGGCCGTCGGCGGCGGCGAGGAGGAGGTCAGCGTGGCGCTGGTACAGGTGGGCGACGCGGCGTGCGAGCTCGGTCTCCGAAAGCGCGTCCACGTCCACCGAGGCGAGGGAACGGGCCGACGCACTCGCCTGAGTGCGAAGGGCCGGTACCGCGACCTCCGTGGGGACGGACTGGGCCAGGAGAGGGGCCGAGACGAACAGCAGCGCCGCCGCGAAGAAGAATCGTGGCATGAAAGCGCGGGGCTAGGAAGGGGTTACAGGGAATGCCTAAAGTAAAGCGCGAGAGAGCGATGCCCAACACCGTGCACATATCCGCCTCCCGCGACCCGGGGCGCTAGCCTACCGCGCGCCTTCATGCTGCGTCAAGGGGCTAGGCCGATTCTTGAACGAACGCCGCGAGGCTCGGCCTCTGGCGCCAGAGGCCGAGGCCGTTCCCCGCATCCCACGCAAGGCCTACAGCGGGAGGTTGCCGTGCTTCTTCCGGGGCAGCTTCTGCACCTTGTTCTGGAGCATCGTCATCGCCGAGATCAGCCTCTGGCGCGTCTCGCTCGGGCGGATCACGTCGTCCACGTAGCCTCGCTCGGCGGCGACGTACGGGTTGGCGAACCGCTCGCGGTACTCCTCGGTGAACTGCTCCTCGGCTGCGGCCGGGTCGTCCGCCGCGGCGATCTCACGCTTGCGGATGATCTCGACGGCTCCTTTCGGGCCCATGACGGCGATCTCGGCGCTCGGCCACGCGAGGTTGAGGTCGGCGCGGATGTGCTTGGAGTTCATCACGTCGTACGCGCCGCCGTAGGCCTTGCGCGTGATGACGGTCACCTTGGGCACGGTCGCCTCGCAGAAGGCGTAGAGCAGCTTGGCGCCATGGCGGATGATGCCATTCCACTCCTGGTCCGTTCCGGGCATGAAGCCGGGCACGTCCTCGAACACGACGAGCGGGATGTTGAACGCGTCGCAGAAGCGGACGAAGCGCGCGGCCTTGACGCTCGCGTCGATGTCCAGCACGCCCGCGAGGACGGCCGGCTGGTTGGCCACGATGCCGACGCTGCGGCCACCGAGCCGCGCGAAGCCGACGACGATGTTCTCGGCAAAGTCCGGGTGGATCTCGAAAAAGCTCTTCGCGTCCACGACGCCTCGGATCACGTCATGGATGTCGTACGGCGTGCTGGGCGACTCCGGGATGATGCCGTCCAGGTCCACCGACTCCGGCGCGGCCTCTGGCGCCAGAGGCACGGGGTCCTCGCAGTTGGAGGGGAGGTAGCCCATGAGCTCGCGGATGCCGAGCAGCAGCGCGGCCTCGTTCGCGAACGCGCGGTGCGCCACGCCGGAGCGGCTCGCGTGCGTGTCGGCGCCGCCCAGCTCCTCTTGCGTGACCACCTCGTTGGTGACGGTTTTGACCACGTTGGGGCCGGTCACGAACATGTAGCTCGTGCCGCGCGCCATAAACGTGAAGTCCGTGATCGCGGGGCTGTAGACCGCGCCGCCGGCGCACGGCCCGAGGATGGCCGAGATCTGCGGCACGACGCCAGAGGCGAGGGTGTTCTGCAGGAACAGGTCGGCGTAGCCGCCGAGCGCCGCCACGCCTTCCTGGATGCGCGCGCCGCCGGAGTCGTTGAGGCCGATCACGGGCGCGCCGTTCTCCAGCGCGAGCTCCATCAGCTGCACGATTTTGCGCGCGTGCGCCAGCCCGAGCGAGCCGCCGAAAACGGTGAAGTCCTGGGAGTAGACGTACACCATCCGCCCGTCGATGCTGCCCCAGCCGGTCACGACGCCGTCGCCGTAGGGCCTCTGGCGCTCCAGGCCGAAGCCGACGGCTTGGTGACGGACGAACTGGCCGAGCTCCTGGAACGAGCCGGGATCGAGCAAGATGTCGAGCCGCTCGCGCGCGCTCAGCTTGCCCTTCTCGTGCTGCCGCGCGATGCGGGCCTCGCCGCCTCCGGCGCGGGCTTCTTCGCGGCGCCGGTCGAGGTCGGCAAAGGGGTCGAGAGGGGCGTCGGCGTCGGTCTGCGTGTCGGGCATCGGGGCGGCTCGGTCGGAGGGGCCGGAAGCTACGCGTCCCCGCCCGGCCTCTGGCGCCAGAGGCGCGGGACCGGCCTTAGTCTCGGCGGAGGCGCGATTCGACGGCCTCGGTAAAGCTCACCGCAGGCTCGCTGTAGATGTTGACCTTGTACCGGCGGAACACCTCGCGGCCGATGATCTGCGTCGCGTCCGTCCACGAGGACGAGTTGGAGAGCTGCGCGAGGACGCGGGCGTAGGCGGCCGGGTCGCCGCCGAAGAGGTTTTCGGTGTACCAGTCGCGATTCTCGGCGGCCTCGCCGAGCACGGCGGCCTCGTGGGCTTCCAACGGCGCGTCGGGCGCGGGCGTCGTCATGGCGTCGTGGAGCGTGGGAGCGGGAGGCGGAGCCTCTGGCGTGCCGCCCTGCGCGAACCGTTTCCAGAGCGGGTCCGCGGAGGCGGGCTCGGGCGTCGCCAGAGGCGCGTCGGTGCCGAGCGTCTGGCCGCGCTGCCGCGCGAGGCGGTCGAGCAGCGTTTCCGACTCGGGCTCGGAGGCGACAGCCGGGGCAGGGGGCGCCTCTGGCGGCTCTGGCGCAGCGGGGCCGTCCAGGTCCTCTGGCTCCTCCAGGTGACGGATCGGAGCATCGAGCGGGGAACCGGCGGGAGCAGCCGGGCCCGCTTCCGCGGCGTCCTTCTCCGCCGTTGCGGCCTCTGGCGCTGCGTCTTTGGGAGCCTCGTCTTCTAGAGCTTCATCGGGGTCTGCCGCAGGAGGCTCGTCGGTGTGGTCCGGCTCGTCCTGGGGCGCGCCGTCGATCAGCGCGGCGAGAAAGTCCGAGGAGGAGCGTGGCGCCTCTGGCGTTTTCGCCTCTGGCGCCAGCGCCGCGTCGTCCACGACATCCGCGTCCTCGATGTCGTCGGACTCGGCCGACATCGGCGCGTCGACGGCGTGGACTTCGGCCGCCGCGTGCGCAAGCTCGGGGTCCGCTGGGATCGGGGATGTCGCCTCCGGCGCCAGAGGCGGAGAGGCGGAGGGCGGCAGCGTGCGCGTCAGGACGCCGCGTAGCGCGTCGCGGTCGACTTCGGTACGCGAGACCACCTCGCGACCCAATCCGGGGCAGCCTCTGGCGGAAAACGCTTCGGCGAGGACGAGACCGGGCACGTCGCCGTCCTGCTCCGGAATCCCACCGACGACCTCGTAGAGCGGCGCGAGAAGCGCCATCCACCCGTCCGCGTCCAGCTCGCTCGCCACGCGCCGGTCGATCCGCGCGAGAAGGTGCCCGAGCTCCTCGCGCTCGAACGTCTCCATGCCCTTTTTCTCGACATAGCGGCGCACGATCTCGGCGAGGTACGGGTACACGCCGAGCGTTTTCAGCCCGTGCAGCACCTCTGGCGCCGGAGCGGTCCCCTCCGGGATCAGCTGCTCGGGAAGCGCCTCCGACGGCATGACCAGAGTCGCCAAGAGCTCGCTGCATGTTTCGCGGACGGCAGGCTTCCAGGCATCGGCGGGGAAGCGCGCACCGGCAAGCGCCTCCTCACGCCACGCCTCCGGCGTGCGGCTGAGCCACGGCGCGGCCTCGTCCAGGCGCGCGCCGGCCTCGCGCTCCAGCGTCTGGCGCATCGCGTGCGCGAGAAGCGGCGGGAGCTGAGCGAGGTCGGCGCGGGCGTGCGAGCGGTCCGCGGCGAGGGTCTCAAAAATCTGACGGGCGAGCGCGTCCGAGAGGGCGTCGAGCATGTGTGGAGAGGGGCGGTTCGCGAAGCTAGCGCGCAGGCGCTGGGAAGGGCGGGGCTGGCACAGGCCTCTGGCGCCAGAGGCGGTCAACGGCGCAGCGGCCGCGCTCGCGCCCGGGGGGCGAGGAGAATCCAGCGCCGCACGCCTCGCGTGGGGCCTAACGAGGCACGCGGAGGCGTCCGCAGCGCGTGGATCTGGAACGTTACGGTTTCAATTCAGAGGCGTGTTGTGGCCGGAGGTCCGCCTGGCCCATATCGCTGCTACCTCCGCTTGTCTGTTCCCCGATGCTCCCTGCTCCAGCACCCACACTTCCACCTCGGGATGCCTCGGTGCTGGGCCCCACGTTGCCGCGCTCCGGCGCGGACGAAGCCTTTGAGCGGGTAGCATGCCTGGCGGCGCGTACCACCTCCGCGCCGGTGGCCCTCGCCGGGCTCTTGGACCGCCAGAGGCTAATCGTCCGGGGCGCGAGCGGGATGTGTGCGAGCGAGGCCGAGCCGTCCCTCGCGCAGTCGTTCTGCCGTCACGTCGCCGAGCGCAACGAGGCCGTCCGGATCGATCACGTGCGACCAGACGCCAGAGGCGGGGCCGCTTCCGATGTGGTCGCGTGCCTCGGCGTGCCCGTCCGCGCGGCCTCTGGCGAGGTGCTCGGCGCCCTCTGCGTCACGGACTCCGTGCCTCGGGACTGGACCAACGGCGACGAGGAGGCGCTGGCCTCCCTGGCCACGATGCTCACCCACGAGATGGAGCGTCGCGACGCGCTCTCGCGGCTCGCAGCCGCCGAACGCGCGCGCGACGACGACCGGGCGCTGCTGCGGGGCGGCTTCGACGCCATCGAGGACATCTTCTACGTTCTGGACACCCGCTCGCGGCTTGTCCGCTGGAACAGCCAGCTCTGCGCCGTCAGCGGGTACACCCCCGCCGAACTCCGGGGGGTGCTCGCCGAAAAGCTGTTCGTCCCCGAAGACCGGCCGCGCATCCACGCCGCGATGGCCGAGGCCTACCAGAATGGCCGGGCTATCGTGGAGGCCACGATCCTCTCGAAGGACGGGCGGGAAATCGCGTACGAGATCAGCGGAAGCCCGCTGCTCGACCGCACCGGCGCGCAGATCGGCCTGTGCGGCACCTGCCGCGATATCACAGAGCGGAAGCGGGCCGAGGCGTCACTCCGCCTGAGCGAGTCGCGCTTCCGCGGGCTGATCGAGGCCTCGCCGGACCTCTTCTTCCGCGTCACTGCCGACGGCCGCTATCTCGACATCGTCGCCCCCGACGACAACCTGCTGGCGAAGGAGAAGAACAGCCTCATCGGCAGCACCCTGTTCGAGTCGCTCCCGGCGCCTCTGGCGGCCCGGATCCACAGCGTGATGAGGGCCGCGAGCGAGAGCGGCACGCCTCAGAACATGGAGTACGAGCTCACGACTCAGGACGGGACCGACCGCCTGTTCGAGGCGCGGATCGTGCCCGCGGGCAAAGACGAGGTGCAGGCCATCATCCGGGACGTGACCGACTACAGGATCGCCGAGCGCTCCGTCCGCGAGAGCGAGGTCCGCTTCCGCTCGTTCGTTGAGGCGACCGCTCTGGTCGTGTGGCAAGCCGACGCCGAAGGCAACGTGACCGAGCTCGGAGGTTCGTGGGCGGAGTTCACCGGTCAGACGCCAGAGGAGACCGAGGGTTGGGGCTGGACCGACGTCCTCCACCCCGAAGACGTGCCCCGCACCGTGGAGGTGTGGACCTCCAGCATCGCGCGGCGCGTGCCTCTGGCGTTGGACTACCGCGTGCGCCGCCACGACGGCGTCTACCACCGGTTTAGCGTCCGTGGCGTGCCCGTGTTCGACGGGGACGCGTTCCTGGGCTGGGTCGGCACGTGCAGCGACGTGGAGGAAAAGCTGAAGGCCGAAGAAATGAGCTCGTGGAACAAGGCCGAGATGCTCCAGCGCGAGAGGCTGCTCACCGGCGTCGCGAGCGCGCTTACGCGCTTGCTGACGGACGACATGGACGCCGCCGTTCCGGATGCTCTGGAAGAGCTCGGGAGGGTCACCGACGCCGACCGCGTGTACGTCTTCGGGATCCACAAAGGCGTGCTCGTGGACGAGACGCTCTTTAGCCAGCACTACGAATGGGCGCGCGAGGGCGTCGAGCCGCAGATCGACAACCCGGAGTTGCAGAACTGCCCGTTTGGGGAGGTCGGCCTCGCGCGTTGGGAGTCCGAGCTAAAGGCTGGGCGCTCCATCTCGGGGCTCGTCCGCGATCTCCCAATCGAGGAGCAGGCGGTTCTCCTCAAGCTCGGTATCGAGTCCATCCTCATCGTCCCCATCCGGACCGCGGGCGAGGTGTGGGGCTTTCTCGGCTTCAGCGACTGCTCCCGCGCCCGGGCGTGGTCTGCCGCCGAGGAGGCCACGCTAGCTGCCGCCGCCGCCAGCCTGGGCGAGGCCATCCAGCGCCAGAGGCAGCAGGCCGAGCTCGCTAAAAACGAAAAGCGCCTCCGCCTCGCGCTTGATGCGGCCAACATGGGTTCGTGGGAGGTGGACGCGCAGACCGGCGCGGTGACGTGCTCGGCGCGCACGTATGGCCTTTTCGGACTGCCCGAAGGAGACGGAGACGACCTGGGCTTCTGGATCGGGCACGTCTTGGAAGAGGACCGGGACATGGTGGTGGAGACCATCACGGGCGCCCCGGATGCCGATGTCGGGGTGTTCGTAATGGAGTACAGAGCCCGCGTGGATGGTGCCATCCGGTGGTTCCGCAGCAACGGGCGCGTAGAACGCGACGCCAGAGGCCGGCCCACACGTACGGTGGGCACCGCGCGCGACATCACGGACGAGAAGGTCTACGAGGAGGCGCTGATCGAGGCGAAGGAAGCCGCGGTCACCGCGCGTGAGCGTGCCGAGGAGACCGCGCGCATGAAGAGCGTCCTGCTGGCCAACATGAGCCACGAGATCCGGACGCCGCTCACCAGCATCATCGGGTTTGCGGACCTGCTGGCCAGCGAGGTCAGCGGCGATCAGCAGGAACTCGTGGAGCCGATCGTCTTCGGCGGGCGCCGTCTGATGCACACGCTCACGTCCGTGCTCGACCTCGCGCAGATGGAGGCCGGCCGCCGCCACCTCAACCTCGCGGACGTGGACGTGCAGGCGGCGGTGACCTCGGCCGGTGACCTGTTCCGCACCCAGGCCGAAGCCAAGGGGCTCCGCTTTGTGGTCGCGCCGTGCGACGCGCCGGCCGTGATCCGGGGAGAGGACGCGGCGCTGCACCGCATTATCGCCAACCTCGTCTCCAACGCGATCAAGTTCACCGAGTCCGGCGGCGTCACCCTCTCGACGAGCGTGGCCTCTGGCGCCGTCACCATCCGCGTTCAGGACACCGGCGTCGGCATCGGCGAAAGCTTCGTGCCGGCCCTGTTCGAGGACTTCCGGCAGGAGTCCGAGGGCGAGGCACGGCGGTTCGAGGGCAACGGCCTGGGGCTGGCGATCTCGAAGCGCCTCGCGGAGATGATGGGCGGGACGGTCACCGTCGAGAGCGAGAAAAACGTGGGCAGCACGTTTCTCGTCCAGTTCCCGCTCGCCGGGTAGCGTCGCGCCTCTGGCGCCACGCCAGAGGCCGTACTCCGCACGTTGGCTGCGCGCTAGAAGTGCTTGAAGCCGTCGGCCTCCATCGGGATGACCGTGCCGTCCGGCATCCGCAGCGCGACGCCTTCCTCAGGCTCTACGATGTTGCCGACGACCGCGTACGAGTCCTTGGGCAGCACCTCCAGGGCCTCTTGCGGGGCGGTGAACATCAGCTCGTAGTCCTCGCCGCCGTAGAGCGCCCACGTCTCGGCGCGCTTGGCGAGCGCCTCGGCGGCCTGCATCGTCTGGATGTGGACCGGGAGCAACCCGGCCTCCACGACCACGCCGACGGTGCTCTGAATGGACAGGTGATGCGCCTCGCTCGCCACGCCGTCGGATACGTCGATCAGCGACGTGGGCTGGAAGCCGACCTCGCGCCAGAGGCGCACGCGGTCCAGCCGCGCCTGCGGCATGAGGTGGCGTTCCAGCGGCGTCGGGAACTGGCCGAGGTCGATGGGGGCAGCGTCGGGCGTGAGTGAGATCGTCGGCGAGCCATCGCCCGAGGTCTCGGCGGCCTCTGGCGGGGCGCCAGAGGCGAGCGTCTGCTCTTTGCCGCGGAGCAAGAGCTCCAGGCCAGCCGCTGAGGCGCCGAGGTCGCCGGTCACGCACAGCACCTCGCCGGGCGCTGCGCCCGCGCGTGTGACGATGCGCTCGGTCTCGGCCTCACCGAGAACGGTGACGGAGACGACGAGCCGCGCGCTGGCCGAGATGTCGCCGCCGGCCACGGTGCAGCCGTAGCGCTCGCACGCCTGCGCGATGCCGGTGTAGAGCGCCTCGGCGCCTTCCACCGAGAGGTTGTTGGGCAGGCCGAGCGCGACCGTCACGAGCGTCGGCGTGGCGTTCATGGCGCATACGTCGCTCACGCTCGCGGCGACGCACTTCCAGCCCAGCGCGCGCAGCGGCGCGAACGTGCGGTCGAAGTGGACGCCCTCGACGAACAGGTCCGTCGTGATGACCTGCGAGCGGCCGCCTCCGAGGTCCGAGACCGCGGCATCGTCGCCGATCGGCGTGGTCAGGGACTCGGAGCGGGCGGCGTCGCCGAGCACCTCCTGCAGGCGCGCGATGAGGCCGAACTCGCCGACCTCGGAGACGGGGGTGAACACGGGGCTGTCGGACATAGCGGTCGGGGCCTCTGGCGCCAGAGGCGGCTTCTGGAGAGTGCGCCAGCCTACGGCCTCTGGCGCGGGGCGTCCGGGAGGAGCGGGCGAAAAGACCGCGCAGGGACGGTGACGCGAGGGGAGGGGTGCGGGATGTGCGCGCCTGGCGCGCGGGGACGGGGGATCGGCAGAGAAGCCTCTGGCGCCAGAGGCGAGCGCAACCCCGGAGCGGCGCCAGAGGCGGCCGGCTCTCCCTAGCTTCCGGGCACGCACCCCGACCTATGAGCCGCATCATCCATGCGGGCGACACGCCCGCCAAGCGCCGCCGCCAACTCGAACGCTCCTGCGCCGAAGCGCTGCGCACCCTCGGCGCCAAGCCCGCGCTCGCCTCTGGCGTGTGGGACCTGGAGGCCAAAGACCTCGCGGCGTTCCTCGCCATCAACCTGCGCGATATCGGCGAGACCATCGAGGGCAGCGCCCAAGCTTGGGACGACCGCAACTACTGGAAAAAGGCCGAGAAGCTGCGCGCCGACTGGCGCTGGGCGCCCCAGACCGCCGAGGCGATGGAGACGGCGCTCCTCGCCGCAGACTGGGAGGGAGCGACCGACGCCCTCGTTTCCCTGATCCCGCGCTTCGCGCACGTCAACGTCGGCAAAAAGCTGCGCGACGCCGATTGGTGGGTGGGCGCCTTCCGCGCGCTGGAGAAGCGCGCCGCGAGAGCTTGAGCGTCAACGCGATCCTCTTTGAGCGCGCCGTGACGTGGAGACGATGGGTGTACCTCTGCCTCGGCGTTTCTTACCTCGGTGCTGCTTGGCTCAACGCGTTTACTGAGCCTTTCCCGTGTCGGCACGTTCAATATCCATTCTTGCCTCCGCTGATCGGAGGTGTTCTACTTCTCACAGCAGCGGCACGGCCCTCAGGTGTGACGTGGCTCGGAGTGTGTGTGTGGGCAGTGTGGAATGCGTCGCAGCGGCCAATAGCTTCCATCGAGTGCATTGAGTCGATCTCCATCATGAAGCGCAGTCCGTTTGAGAAGGCGGAGATGTTGCTTGAGGGGCATCGGGAAGACGTAGTGGTAGCGCTATTGTTTGGCCTCCTCCTGGCCGCGCTGTGGCCGCACGGGTGGCGTCTCTCCTCAGAATGAGCATGCAGATTCGAGAGCGCGAGGGCCGGCGCGAGATCCTGGACCCCGTGCGGCGCCAGTGGGTCGCGCTCACGCCCGAGGAGGGCGTGCGCCAGCGGCTGATTGCATTGCTGTTCTCGCTCGGCTATCCCGCCGGGCTTCTGGCCGTGGAGAAAAAGGTGGAGCACCTCGGTCGCCTCTGGCGCGCCGACGTGGTCGCCTACGACCGGCGCCAGAGGCCCGTGTTGCTGGCCGAGTGCAAGGCGCCGGGGCTCGCCATCGCTCAGGCCACGTTCGACCAACTCGCGCGGTACAACGCCGTTCTCGGGGCGCGCGCGCTTGTCGCCACCAACGGCGACGCGCTGCGCACCTGCGTCCAAGACGAAGGCGGCCTCTGGCGGTGGGTGGGCGGCGTGCCGCCGTTTGCGGCTCTCGACGCGGCACCGTAAGGGAGTGATGCGCGCCCCTACACGGTATCGGGGCGCCAGAGGCTACACGCCGAAAAGCTTGTCCGTGCCCTCGCGGAACAGCGCCGCGCCGCCCTGGGAGGGGTGGCGGACGTACGTGCTCTCCACGCCAACTGCGGTCAGCGCTCGCTCTGCCACGCGGCCCAGCGCGATCACGCGCCCCGGCTGCACGGCCTCCACGACCGCCGCGAGCGCGTCGGCGAACTGGCGGATCTCGCGCACGCGCGGTGCGCGGATCGTGAGCGGCTCGTCCGGTTTGTGCGGATGAAACGGGACAGCGTTCCAGGTCCAGAAGCGGCCCCAGCGCGGAAGCATCTGGCGCCAGTAGATGCCGCCGGAGTACTCCTTGAGCGGCTCGCCGTGGAGCGCGCGGAGCGAGGTCGCGCGGCCATCCAGCGGGAAGTCCGGGTCCAAGAGCTGCTGCTCGCTCACGAGCGGCACGCCCGAGAAGCGGCAGCCCCACGGACCGGGCGCCTCGGCCACTATCAGGGCCTCTGGCGGCGCAGCGAGGGTGAGCGCGGAGGCGCGGATGTTCTCGCGCCGGATCTGCGCCGCGCCGTCCATATCCAGCGCGGGGTCCTCGTACGTGTACGGGTTGACGAGAGCGGGGCCGCCAGGGGCGTCCAGCACGTGCGTCTGGAGGGCGCGCCAGAGGCGGTCGCCGGGTGTGGGATCAGGCATCGCGCAAGATCACGCCGCGTGCGCGGCGGTGCCGGGACGCCAGAGGCTCAGCCCACGACGAGCACGCCGCCACGGTCGAAGCGGGTGTTCACGGCCGAGTTGAAGATGGAGCCGAAGGAGTACGAGATCCCCACGCGGCCGTTGTAGCGGAAGCTCGTGGCCTGCTGCTGCTGCTGGAGTAGGATCTCCTCTGGCGAGAGGTCACCCGCAGCGAGCGAGAGCTGGTTCTGGATCACCGACGCGTTGCCACCAACGTTGAGCTGAAGGCCTCTGGCGAGGCGGATGTTCAGCCCGCCGCCGATGCCGGCCTCGTACCGCTCCAGTTTGGAGAGGTACTGCTGGCCCGTAAACGAGAGGTCAAACGAGCCCCACGGCTGCGCGAACTCGGCGCGCGCGCGGAGCGAGTGCTGCGGCAGGATCTCCTGGATCTCGTCGAAGATGGTGGAATCCGTGTACGCGGCGAACTCCATGCCCACGCTGTAGCTCGCCGTGATGACGCGGCTGGTCGCCTCGGCGTAGGGGAAGAAGCTGTACTCCACACCCGGCCCGAGCACGAAACGGGCGGTGTAGTTGGAGAACGTGTTCCGCCCGGCGCTGACCTCAAACCCGGTGCTGAGGTGCGGCCCCAGGCTGCGCGCCACGAGCCCGTTGCCGCCGAAGTCGGAGCGCTCGCTGACGATGGTGGTGTCGTTGCCCGTCGAGCTGCTGGTCTGGTCGAACTCGCGGCGGTTGTAGTTGCCGTACACGCTGACGCGCGTTTTCCACCGCTCCGTCGCGCGAGAGGCGGAGGCGCCGCCGCTGCCGTTGAAGCCGAAAAAGGAGGACTCCCCGTTCGCGTTCGCGTTGCCGTTGAGCCGGAAGGTCCACCCGTTCCACGGGTCCACCAGCGGGGCCTCAATCCCGCCAGCGGCCTCTGGCGGCGCATCGTAGGAGACGTAGAGCCGCTCGCCGACGGCGGTCTGCGCGAGGTAGCCCGCCATGCCGAGCGCCAACCGCGAGGCGATGGCGCGGCGCTCGTCGTCGTCGGTCGCGTCCGAGGGGACCGTGATGGTGAGCGTGCTCTCCTGTCCTTTGTAGGGGCCACGGCCCTCTACGAAGAGCGTGTAGCGGCGTCCCCCGCTACCGGTCTGGTCGCCAGTGATGAGCACGAACACGTCGGCGTCGCCCTGGTCGCGGACGAACTGCACGTAGGGCAGCTCGGTCTGGAAGAAGTCCCGGTCGCAGCCGCCCGTCCGGCAGTCGTAGGCCACGCGGAAGGCGGTGGCTTTGGCGCCCTTGGCCTCTTGCGCCAGAGGCGCCGACGCGGCAGCGAGGAGGACGAGCAGGAAGGCGAGCGCGCGAGACATACGACAGAGGGGAGGTCCAGGCCGGCGGAGAGCGTGCGGCTCGTCCCCGGCGGGGCCACAGGCTACCGCTCGCGTTGGGCGCTCGCGCGGCATGGGCATCTAAAGGCGGCCGTTTCGCCACGTCCTCACAGGACGGCGAGCCCGAACCGCCCTGCGGCGCGGGAGCGCCAGAGGCCGGCGGACGTATCCTCGGGCGCGAGTCCTCGTAGAGGCCTCTCTTCTACTCCCACCCTCATGTCTTCAGAGATCACGGACGAGATCGCGGCCTCGCTCCGCGAGATGGACCGCCTCGCGGCCCCTAGCGGAGGCCCGGCCTCTGGCGCGGGCTCTCCGGCGCCCCAGAGCGGCCTCGCGGGCTACGCGCACGCCACGCGGACCGCCACGTACGGATTCCTCGCGGCGATCCCGCTCCTGATCCTCTACGAGATCGGGATTCTGCTCACGAACACGGGCGCGGGGGAGGTGCGCGTGGGGGCGGACGTGTGGCTCAAGCAGTTGCTCCGCGCCATGGGCGTGCAAGGCGGGGTGCTCCTGGCGGCGATCGTGATCATCGTCGGCGGCGTCGTGTTCTGGATGGAGCGCGAGAGGCGGCCGCGGCTGGTGCCGCGCTACTTCGGCGGCATCCTGGTGGAGAGCACGGTGTACGCGGTGGTCCTGGCGTTTATCGTGAGCGCGCTGGTGGGTGTGGTGTTCAACGCGGCGCTATGGCCCGCCGAGCCTCTGGCGCTGGCGCAGATGGCGCAGCTCAGCCTCCCGCTTCAGCTCTCGCTCTCCATCGGCGCGGGGCTGTACGAGGAGCTGGTGTTCCGCGTGATCCTGGTCGGCGGGATGTTTCTCGGGTTCCGAAAGGTGATGGCGGACCAGCGGAAGGCTTACCTCCTCGCGGCCGTGATCGGCGCGCTCGTGTTCAGCGCGGTCCACTACATGGGCCCCCTGGGCGACCCGTTCCAGCTCCCCAGCTTTACCTACCGCTTCGTGTTCGGCCTGGCGCTGAACGGTGTGTTCCTCTTCCGCGGCTTCGCCGTGGCGGCGTGGACGCACGCGATCTACGACGTACTGGTGGTCACAGGCGCGCTGTAGCCGCGCCCCTCGCCAGAGGCCTCTGGCGGGTCAGGATCGGTCGCGGCGGCGGCGCGGCAGCGTCTCCGGCGCGACGACGTCGAGCGCGTCGAGGTCCAGAAGTGGGCGGGGCGCGTTGGCCTCTGGCGCCGCCGAGGAGACAGCCTCGCCAGAGGCCTCGTCGTCGGTCTCCGGCGAGCGAAGGGTTGAGCGGACAGGACCGGAGGGCGCGAGCCGGACCGCGAGATCGTCGGCGAGGTCTTCCAGCTTGCGGTGCTTTTTCGCCCGCCACTTCACGTCGGCCTTGTAGATCACGAACGAGGCGAGGAGGAAGAGGACGAAGCCGAGCACGAGGCTGACCCCGGTCGCGAGGGCGCCGTCGAACAGGCCCGTGCCGATGAGCCCCGCCAGAGGCCCGAGCAGGATCATCGAGAGGAGCCCGTACGCGACGCCCTCGGCGGGCGGGTTCATGTAGCCCACGTGCTGCTCCATGCGGACGCGCGTGCGCTCGCCGCGCTCGGAGACGGTCAGGCGCGTGTGCACGCCCAGCCCGCTCGTGTGCTCCCACACCTTTGTCGCGCCCTGCTCCTTGAACTCCGTCGCGCTCGTGCGCCCGTACCACGCGCCGTAGTCCGTCCCGAGCTCGCGGCGCAGGTCGTCCACGGCGTCCTCCCAATCGTGGATGTCCAGCGGCCCAGCGGTCCACCGCTCCACGTGGTTGTGCGTGGATGTGGTGTACGAGGACTTCTCGGACGCGCCCGCGTCGATCTCGGCCGCGGCGGCGAGCATGTGCTCGGGGTCGATGCCGACCTCGCGGCCCAGGCGCTCGATCTCCTCCAGCGAGAGCCCCGCCTGCCCCTGGCGGCGGCGCGCCTCTTCCTGGCGCACCACGGCGCGTTCGATGATCTGCGCGACCTCGCGCTCGGTGTACGTGTTCGGCATGGGGAGTGGGCTCGGCCTCTGGCGCCAGAGGCGGACGTCACGGAGGCTACGAACGCTCGCGCCCGCGGGTGCGCGGCTCGCGCGCGGAGTCCGGCGCGTCGGGCAGGGCGCCGAGGTCCAGGAGCGGCGCCTCTGGCGCGGGGGGCGTGCGCACGCCAGAGGCCCGGGCGGCGTCGCGCGCGGCGATCTCGATGCGGTCCAGCACGCGCGCGAACTGGCGCTCCGTGCGGCGCGCCCAGCTGCTCCACATCGCCCAGAGCCCGACGAGGACGACGGCTATGACGCCGGCCACGAGGACGGGTAGGGACCAGATCTCTGGGCCTGCGGCGCCGACGAGGTTGAAGAACGCCGCCAGAAGCACCATCGGGATGACCGCGCCGGGCAGGATCCAGCCAGCGCCCTTGCTCTGCTTCGCGATGGTCTGCTCCAGCGTGACGGCGGACCCGGCCTCGCTGGGCGTAAGCGTGAGGTGGACGGGCGTGTGACCGTGGGCGCCGCCAGAGGTCCACTCGCGCTGGCGGCCCATCTCGGTCGGGGTGCCGGGGGTGTCGAACTCGCGCCGCAGCTCGCCCACGATGCGCGCCCAGGCGTCGTCGTCCACCCCGACCGGCAGCACGCGCTTCTGGCGCACCGCCAGGGGCGCGCCGAGAAAGGTCGGGATCTCGTCAGGCGTGCCCCCGCTCATCTCTGCCACGACGGCCGCGACCAGCGCGGGGTCCAGGCCGCTCGCCTCGGCGGCTTCCTGCATCTCCGCGAGCGAGAGGCCGGTCTCGTCCGCCTGCGCGCTGCCCTGGCGCGTGGCCACTTCGGCGAACACGCGGCGGGCTTCCTCCTCGGTGAATCGGCGCTCGGGCATGGGCAAGAGGTGTGTGCGCAAAGCTACGGATGCCTCTGGCGCCAGAGGCCCCACGAACCGCGCCGGCGCCGGCAGCGTACTCCCTTCCCCTCTCGCTTTCGCCTTTCCCTGTGGACCCCTTCACCCTCACGGCCGGCCCCGGTCCGCTCGTCGCCGCCGCCGTCCACGACGGACACGCCGCCGACCCCGACACCGCCGTGCGCTTCGCGCTGGACGACCTTGAGCGCTTGCGCGAGGAGGACCCGTTTACCGCCGAGATGGCCGAGGTCGCCCCGGCGCGCATCATCGGTCGGCGCTCGCGCTTCGAGGTGGACCTCAACCGCCCGCCAGAGGCTGCGGTCTACCGCACGCCCGAGGACGCCTGGGGCCTGAACGTCTGGAAGGAGGACCTTCCCGAGAGCGTGGTGACGCGCTCGATGGGCCTCTACGACGCGTTCTACGACGCCGTCGGCGCGCTCTTGGACGAGAAGGTGCGCCGCTACGGCTCCGTCGTCGTCTACGACCTCCACACCTACAACCACCGCCGCGAAGGCCCGGACGGGCCTCTGGCGGACCCCGAGGCCAACCCCGAGGTCAACATCGGAACGGGCAGCCTGGACCCGCGCTGGGCGCCGCTCGTGGAGCGGTTCATGCGCGAGCTGAAGGAGGGAGCACAAGAGGCCGGGCGCGACGATCTGGACGTGCGCGAAAACGTCAAGTTCAAGGGCGGGCACTTCTCCCGCTGGATCCACGAGCGCTATGGCAACGGCGCCTGCGTGATCGCCGTCGAGTTCAAGAAGACGTTTATGGATGAGTGGAGCGGCGAGCCCGACCGCGCGCACCTGGAGCAGATCAAGGCCGCGCTCGTCCACACCGTTCCCGGCACGCTGGCCTCGCGCGAGGCCATCATGAGCGCGACGGCAGACGCATGAGCGGGCCGCGCGAGCACGACTGGGACACGCTGGCCCGCCGCGCCCGAGAAGGGGCCGGCGAGGCGGAGCCTCTAACGTTCGACCTCCCGGACCACTCCGGCCGGTTATTCGTGGACCACGCCGCGCCCGCGCTCGCCGTCCACCGCTGCCACACCGCGCCAGAGGCCTCTGGCGACCCGTCCAAGAACCGCGCGCTCGCGTGCTCCGAGGCGCACCGCCTGGTTACGAGCCAGCCCGCGTACCTGCTGGCCTCTGGCGTCTCCGCCGAAGCGAGCGGGACGGCTGCCGAGGGCGTGTGCGCGCTCACGGCCGCAACGGCCGAGGCCCTGGCCGAGCGCGCCGGCGCCGCGCTCGTCGTCGAGGTCTGGACGCCCATCGACGCGACCGATGACGACGATGTTGACCCGTTCGACCGGCGCCCCGGCTTTACGCTTTACCTCCCCGAAGCGCCAGAGGCCCAGGCTGCGGGCGCCGCCCTCGCCGACGCGCTCAGCGGCATCGAGATCGCCGGTCAGGGCGCCGACGTGACGTGCATCACGACCGACGCCATCGCGCCGCCCGGTCTCGCGCCGCTCCTGGACTGCGCGCCCGGCGCCAGAGGCCGCTCCCGCGTCGCGCTGCTCGGCCTCGCCGTGGACGCCGTCTTTCTCAACACGCGCGAGGACGAGTTCTACCCCCGCGTGCTCGACGCCCTCCGCGACGCCCTCGCGCCCGCGCTCGAAGCCGGCGCCACGGCCTTTGCCAGCGCGGTCGGCGCGCCAGAGGCGCCCTCCGGCCGGCGGCACCTGGAGCTTCTGGCGGAGCGCGTGGACCGTGGCCTCTCGCGCCTCACGCGGCAGTACGGCTTTCTCCTCCAGGTCACGCCCGTCAACTCGCGAGAGGCGTGGACGGACTTCAGCGAGTCGGGCTGCGACAGCGCGCCCGAACTGCTCTACCGCCCGCTCACGTTCGACCCCGACGCGCTCCGCCGCGATCTCTTCGCGCTACCCGTCGAGAGCGTCGAGGACCCCGTCGTAGCGCGCCTCTTGCGCGAGAAGCGCGACGAGATGGCGACCCAGGTGCAAATGATCCTGGACCGCGAGACGCCCGGATTCCTCGCGGGCAGCCTCAAGATCTACGGCGCGCCCGACGACGCGCTCGTGGCGCTCGCGCGCGACGTGCTCGCCGCGATCCCAGAAGCCTCTGGCGCCAGAGGCCGCGTGGCGGCCGGGGAGGAGGTCGTCGGCGCGACGGCGTTCGCGGCGGCCGCAGACGGGGAGTTGGAGCACTACCGCGCGCAGTTCGACGGCTTCTCGTCGTCCGTCGAGATCCGGAGCGACATCCCTGGCAGCCTGATGGTCTCGCAGGGGCAGCTGCTGATCGGCGCGGGCGCGTCCGTCCCGGCGCCTCGCGTGCAGGCGCTGCTCGCGCACGAGGTCGGCACGCACGTGCTGACGTACTACAACGGCTGCGCCCAGCCGCTGCGCCTCTTGCGGCACGGCATGGCCGGCTACGAGAGCCTGCAAGAAGGCCTCGCCGTGCTCGCCGAGTGGCTTGTCGGCGGCCTCACGCCCGCCCGGATGCAGACGCTCGCCGCGCGCGTGCTCACCGCGCGGTGCCTGGCCTCTGGCGCCACGTTTATCGAGGCGTTCCGCCACCTCAAGGAAAACACGGCGCTAACCGATCGCGGCGCGTTCGGCATCACCTTGCGGGTGTACCGCGGCGGCGGTCTCACCAAAGACATGATCTACCTCCGCGGCCTCCGCGATCTGCTCGCCTACCTCGGCAACGGCGGCGCCTACTGGCCGCTCTTTATCGGCAAGGTCTCGCTCGCGCGCGCCGCCGATGCCGAGGCGCTCCGCGCCAGAGGCGTCCTCCACGACGCCCCGCTCCGCCCCCGCTACGCCGAGGACGCGGACGCCCTCGCCCGCCTGGACCGCGCTCGCTCCGGCCTCACCGTTCTCGACCTCATGGCCTGACCGGCCTCTGGCGCCAGAGGCCGCCGCCTTCACCCCTCCCCTCGGGGAGGTGCCCGCGCGAGCGGGCGGAGGGGGTCGCGCCTCTGAATGCCTCCGAGCCCCGCCAGAGGCCTCTGGCGCACTCGAACCGGGCGTATGCGATACGCCCCTACGGCCTCCGGCTCCACATCTCTCTCTGCGTCTCGCCAGAGGCGCACTCTTCTCTCGACCTGCTGCGGACACGTGGACGGGCACTCTGCCCATCCCTCCCGCATCCCCCTTTCCCTCCCCGCATGCGCATCGCCTTCCTGATCAACGACTACGAGACTGAAAAGGACGTCTTCACCACGACGCGGCTCGCGCTCGCGGCTCACAAAGCCGGCCATGAGGTCTGCTACCTCACCGTCGAGGACTTCATCTGCGACCCGGACGAGACGCTGCGCGTGCGCGTGCGGACGCCCGGCGGGACGTACAAAACGGAGAAGACGTTTATCGAGGGCATCAAGGGCGATGACCACGTGGAGCACCGGATGCCCGTCGAGGAGATCGACGCGCTCCTCTTGCGCAACGACCCGGCCGACGACGCCGGCAGCCGGTCGTGGGCGCAGTCGGCGGGCATCGTGTTCGGCCAGATGGCGGCGCGCCGTGGCTGCCTGGTCCTCAACGACCCCGAAGGGCTCGCGAAGGCCGTCAACAAGGTGTACTTCCAGCGCTTCCCGGAGTCCGTGCGGCCCAAGACGCTCGTCACGCGCCACCCCGACGACGTGCGCCACTTCATCAAGGAGCACGGCGGCGACGCCATTATCAAGCCGTTCCAGGGCTCGGGCGGCGACGGCGTGTTCGTCGTCCGCAAGGACGACCACGCGAACCTCAACCAGATCATCGACGCCGTGTGCGCCAGCGGCTACATGGTGGTGCAGGAGTTTCTGCAAGAGGCCGCTGGCGCCGACACGCGGATGTTCCTCGTCAACGGCGAGCCGCTCCAGCGCGACGGCGTCTACGCCGCGCTCCGCCGCGAGGGCGCCGAGGGTGACATCCGCAGCAACATCTCCGCCGGCGGCAGCGCCGTGGAGGCCGTGATCGGCGAGCGCGAGCTGGAGATCGCCGAGATGGTGCGCCCGCAGCTCATCCAGGACGGCATGTTCATGGTCGGGCTGGACATCGCGGGCGGCATCCTCCTGGAGGTCAACGTGTTCAGCCCCGGCGGCATCGGCGGGATCAAGCAGCTGACCGGCGTGGACTTCGCGCCCGACGTGATCGCGGCGGTCGAGCGCAAGGTGCTCGCGCGGCAGCGGTACACTCAGCACTTCGACAACGTGACGCTGGCGACGATGTAGCGCCAGAGGCATAGACACTCTACCCAAACCGGTGTCATCGCGAGCGAAGCGCGGCGATCTCGTGACGCCGAGCGCTGAACCGCGAGGTCGCCGCGCCGCTCCTCGCGCGGACAGCACGCCGGGTCTGGGTCGGTCTCAGGCGCGCGAGCGCAGGCGGTCCGCCAGAGGCGTCTCGGCCTCTGGCTCGTCGTCGAGAAGGGCCGCGTCGATGCGGCCGGAGCGCGCGGGCGGCGCCTCCGCCAGAGGCTCGGCCTCTTGCGCGTCCGCCTCGGCGTTGCGCAGGGCGAGGTCGATGCGGTCCAGCGTGGCGTCGAACTTCGCGATCTGGCTGGAGGCGTAGGCCCGCATCCCGCCATACGAGCCGCCCCCGAAGAGGGCCGCGAAGAGGAGCATCACGATGGCCGGGACGAACATGTCGCTTTCGACGCCGGTAACCGCGATGAGGGCGAAGACGACGCCCATGACGGCGTTGATGCCCGTCGCGATGCCGAGGCCGAGCGCGGCGTTGGTCTGCGACTGCTCGATGACGACGCGCGTGCCGTCGCGCTCAGGCGAGAGCGTGACGGTGACGGGCTGCTGCTGATCGTTGGCAACGGAGCGCCACTCTCGGAGCGGGCCAATGTCGGTCACGAGGCCCGGCTTGTCGAACTGTCGCCGGAGGTCCATCACGATCTCGGCCCAGGTCTCGGGCGTGACGGTACCGCGGACGAACCGCTCGCGGCGAAACGCCAGCGGGATGCCCATGACGGTCTTGGTCGTCGCGGCCGGGTCGGGGCGGAGCGCGTCCATCGCGGCCTCGCGCACGAGCTCAGGGTCCAGCCCCGACGTGCGGCCGATCTCTTCGAGTTCCTCCAGCGACAGGCCGGGCTCGGTCTGTTTGCGTTCGAGTTGCCGCTCAGCCGCGGCGGCGAAGATGCGCTGGGCATCGGCTTCGGTGAATCGCTTGGGCATGGTCGGGGCGTGCTCCGGAAGGCGTAGGGGAAACGGTCGGGGCCGGCTTTGCGGGAGTCTACTCCCGGAGCCTCTGGCGGGAGCGCGCGTCGCCAGAGGCGTCCGGCGTGTTGTCCAGCAGCGACGCGTCGAGGCGTGGCGCGTCCGGGAGCGCCTCTGGCGCGTAGGTCTCCGCCAGAGGCGGGGCGCTTGCGCGGGCCTCGGCCCGCTCGTCGGTGAGGGCGACGGCTTCGAGGGCCTCCATCGCGCGGTCCAGCTTGCCTTCGATCCTCGGGCCTTTGGGCCAGAGCCGTGGCCACGCCCAGGCGCCAGAGGCGGCGCCCATCGCGGCGAACATCGCGGCGAGGACCAGAACGTCGGGCTTGCCTTTGACGACCGACGCGGCCACCATCACGAAGGCGTACCCGATCAGCATGGCCGTGGCGGCAAGCGCGCTAACGGCGTCGGCGCGCCACTCGCCAGAGGCCGTGATGCGCGTCCGCTCGCCCTCGGGCTCCAGGAGGACGCGGTACGGCCCGCGGCGCCACTCGCGCACCTCGCCGATGATCTCGACCGTGCCCGTGCCGCCGAGTTGGCGGCGCAGCGTGGCGACCATTTTGGCCCACTCGGCGTCGCTTACGCGCCCGGGCACGATTCGCGTGCGCTGCGCGCCGGTCTGGATGCCGAGAAACGGCGCGCTTGTCGGGAGGTCGTCGCCGGCGCCGAGGGCGGCCTGCTCCACGTACTGACTATCGATGCCGGCGGCCTCGGCGGCACGTTTGACCTCGTCGAGCGAGAGGCCGGGGCCTCTGGCGTCGTCGGACGTGGCCTGAAGGAGCGAGGCGCGGCGGAGGAGGTCGGCGGCTTGGCGCTCGGAGTAGTGGTCGGGCATGACGTGTAGGGGTGGCGTCCCTACGGGCCGTCGCGAGGGAAGATGCCTCTGGCGCCAGAGGCTACCGCACGAAGCTCGCGCCGTTGACGTCGACCGTCGTGCCCGTCGCGTGGTCCGCGAGGCCGCTGGCGAGGAAGACGACCGTCGGCGCGACCTCCTCGGGCTCGGCGATGCGGCCGATGCTCGTCTGCGCGTCCAGCGCCGCCGCGTCCTGCTCGA
The DNA here is from genome assembly GCF_002257665.1 of Rubricoccus marinus. Taxonomy (NCBI): domain Bacteria; kingdom Pseudomonadati; phylum Rhodothermota; class Rhodothermia; order Rhodothermales; family Rubricoccaceae; genus Rubricoccus; species Rubricoccus marinus. The sequence continues at coordinate 3,750,407 of NZ_MQWB01000001.1, forward strand.
TGGAGCCCGCGGCCATGTCCGTCCGCACAAAGCCCGGCGCGACGCCGATCGCGACCACGCCGCGGCGCCCCCAGCCTCTGGCGATGGACTTGGTGAGCGACACCACGCCGCCCTTGCTCGCGGCGTAGGAAAGGAACGCCGGGTCGTCGCCGCGGAAGGCCGCGCGGCTGGAGACCGTGACCAGGCGACCAACGATCTCTTCGGCGCCAGAGGCCGCGTGCCGCTCCGCCCAGTGCGCGACGGCCTCTTTCGCGAGGACCGCTAGCGAGGTCAGGTTCACGGCGAGTACGGTGTCCCACGCTTCCAGCCACTCGTCCAGGTCCGCCTCTGGCGACGCCTCGACGAACACGCCCGCGTTGGCGATCACGATGTCGACGCGGCCCATCGCCTCCATCGCCTCGCGCCAGAGGCCCTGAGCGGCACGCGGATCGCGGAGGTCGGCCGCGATCGCGATGCCGCCGAGCGCGTCGGCTTGCTCTCGCGCGGCCTCTGGCGAGCGACCGCTGTGGTGCAGCGCCACCCGGGCGCCAGAGGCCGCGAGTTGCTCGGCGACGGCGCGGCCGATGCCGCGGCTGGCGCCGGTGACGAGGGCGGTCTTTCCGGTGAGGTCGAGGGTCATGGCGGGAGCGGGAGGGCGCCGAACCTACGCCCCGTTCCCGTGCGTGCGCGCCAGAGGCCTCTGGCGCTACTCCGCGAGCAGCGCCCGCGTGTGGTCCAGAAGCTCCAGGCCGCCGAGCGGGCCGTGGCCGGGCACGACGAGCCGCGCCTCGGGGTAGGCCGCCTGCGCGCGCGCGATGGACGCCGGCCACTCGGCCACGTCAGCATCGGCCGTGTTGCCGAGGTCGTGCGTGTCCAGGTCCTTCACCGCGCAGCCGCCGAGGAGGATCCCCTGGCGCGGCACCCACACCATCGTGTTGTCCGCGGTGTGGCCGGGGCCGGGGTAAAACACCTCCAGCGGGCCGAACGCGGCGCGCTCACCCACGCCGAGGTCGCCGATGGAGGCGGGTACGGCTTTGCCCTCGCGGATGGCGGCCTCTCGCGTGAGCGGGTGGGCATAAAAGGGAATGCCGCGGGCTTCCAAGACCGGCGCGCCGCCGAGACGGTCGGCGTGCCAGTGCGTCGAGAAGGCGCGCGTGACCTCCATACCCAGCGTCCGCTCTGCCCAGCCCAGAAGCGCCGCCGTGCTTTCCTCGCCCCATGCCGTGTCGACGAGTAGCAGACCGTTACCGTCTTGCACAAGCAGGCCGTTCGAGGGATACCGCACGCCGTTGTCCAGCGTCCACCACGAGACGTGAAGCCACACGCCAGAGGCGATCTCGGTTACCTGCAGGTCGGGCGTGATCTCCCAACTCGGCCGCGCGACCTCTGGCGTGGCGGGCGTGGCCTGCGGGGCGGCCTCTGGCGCCAGAGGCTCGGACGTGGACTGGCAGCCACAGAGAAAGAGGACGAGGAGACAGACGCGGAGCATCGGGCCGGAGGGCTGGAAAGGGGGGCGCGAACGTAGCGCCGGTCCGTGGCCTCTGGCGCTAGGCGCGCGGCGGCCCGGCCGGCTTCATGCCCGCAGGTTTCGGCAGACCCGCGGGCTTCGCGAGTCCAGCGGGGCGCGCGGGCTTCACGGCGCCAGAGGCCCCGGCGGGTTGCGCCTCTGGCGCGGGGGCCGGCGCGCGCCAGACCGGCACGGACGAGCACGGCTCGCCGTACATCAGCTTCTTTGCGACAGCCTGGAGTTTCTGCGTCGCGAGCAGGAAGGCGTCCAGCGGCACGATGTCGTTGCCGCAGCCTTTGACCACGACGGGCTTGCCGGCGTACTGCGTCCAGTCGTGCGCCTCGATGGCGCGGACGAAGTGGTCGCGGCGGACGGCCTCTGGCGTCCCAGCACCGACGCCAGAGGCGACGGGCTGGAGCCGCGCGGCGACGAGCATGAACGCCCACGTCGGCACGATGGCATCGGCGGAGCACGTCACGGCCACGTGCTGGCCGGCGTACTGCTCCCAGTCGTGGTCCTTCATCGCCTGCCGGAAGTCCCGCTCGCGCAGGACGAGCCCGCGGTGCAGGAACGGCGCGAGGTCGAACGTGGCGACCTCGCCTCCGGGCCATAGGCTCGCGAGGTCGACGGTCGTGATGTCGCTCTGCGCGACGCGGTTGACGAGGTCCATCGAGTTCCTGGTTCTGAGTTCCTAGTTCCGAGTTGGGTCTCCAACCGATCTGAACCCGGAACTCGGAACCGGGAACTCGTCACTCGTCACGCGGCGCGCCTCTGGCGGGTGGCGTTTACCGCATCGGTGACGGCGCGGACGGCGTGGTCAATCTCTTCCTCCGACGTGGTGCGGCCGAGCGAGAAGCGGACGGTTGAGAACGCCTCGTCGGGCGTGAGGCCCATCGCGGTGAGGACGTGGCTGGGCTTCTGCACCTTCGTCTGGCACGCGGCGCCGGTGGAGGCGGCCACGCTGCGGAGCGAGCTCAGCAGCTTGCCGCTGTCGATGCCGTCGAAGACGACGCTAGACGTGTTGGGCAGGCGCGGGGCGCCAGAGGCGTTGATGCGGATGCCGGGTACGGCGTCCTTGAGCCGCACCTCGAAACGGTCGCGCAGGCCTTCCATGCGGATCGCGGCGGGCTCTAGGTTCGCCAGCGCGAGCTGCGCCGCGACGCCCATGCCGACGATCCCAGGCACGTTGAGCGTGCCGGCGCGCATGCCGTTCTGCTGCTGCCCGCCCGCGATCTGCGGCTGCAACCGCACGCGCGGCCCACGGCGGCGCACGAACAGCGCGCCGACGCCCTTCGGGCCGTAGAACTTGTGCGCCGAGACGGCGAGAAGGTCCACGCCTGCGGCGTCCGCGTGCACGGGCACCTTGCCGACGGCCTGCGTCGCGTCGCTCATCATGAACGCGCCCGCCTCGTGCGCGATCTCAGCGATGGGCCGCATCGGCTGCACAACACCGGTCTCGTTGTTGGCCCACATCACGCTCACCATCAGCGTCTTGTCGTCCACCTCGTCCCGCAACTGGTCGAGGTCGATCAGCCCCTCCCGGTCGACGGGCAGGCGGACCACTTCGAACCCGTCGTGCTCCAACGAGGCGATGGTTTCCAGAACCGCTTTGTGCTCGGTCTGGACGGTGATGATGCGGTGCTTGCGCCCGCCGTACGTGAAGCCCGCGCCGCGGAGCGCGAGCGAGATGGCCTCGCTGGCGCCAGAGGTGAACGTGAGGCCGCGCGGATCGCAGCCGAGGGCTTTGCCGATCCGCTTGCGGGAGATCTTGATCGCCTCGTCAGCAGCCCACCCGAAGGCGTGCTCGCTGGAGGGGTTGCCGTAGTGCTCCGAGAAGAACGGGAGCATCGCGTCCAGGGCCTCTGGCGCGACGGGCGTGGTGGCGTTGTGGTCCAGGTAAATCGGCGCGCTCATGTCCTCAAGGGGCCTATACACCCCGCGTTTCGCTGGCTGGCGGCGCGTTCCGTCAGCGCTTCCATAGGTATACGGAGGCGGGCCTCGCGTTGTTGTGAGGAAACGCCGGAATGACCGTGCCGGTTTGCCCTTAGGATCGTTCCCGAACTCCGCCTCTTGCGCCGACGGGTGGCGCCAGAGGCGCCGCTAGAAGCAGTTGGGGACATTCGGGAACAGCTCGTCGCAGAGGAAGCCGGCGCCGGTGGAGAGCACCTGAGAGTCCGTCAGAATGCCCTCGTGCGTGACTTCCGGAAGGCGGAGGTAGACGAATCCGCCCGCGGCCCGAATCAGCGGGTCCAGCGCCGAGCCGTGCTCGATGGGGACGACGGTGTCGCGCTCGCCGTGGGCGACGAGCAACGGCGCCAGAGGCCCGCTCTGGGCACTCGGCGTGGTGAACAGGGCAGGGGAGCGGATGATGAGGGCTAGGCGCGCCTCCTCTGGCGTCAGCGTGCCGTCGCGGAGAGGCGCGAGGGTAGCGTCGAGCACTTCGGTCAGGCCGGGGAAGTCCTCGTAGACCTCGCCGCGGAGGTAGGCGGCGGCGGCGGTGCGCACGGAGGGTAGGAAAAAGCTCGTCGGGGCGGCGAGGCTGAGGATGTAGTCCTCTGCGGTGGTCTGCTGAGCCGCCAGAAGTGCGCGGGTGCCCCCGCGGCCGTAGCCGATAAACGCCACGCGCGACGGGTCCGCGCCGTAGACCTCCGCACGGTCACGGACATGCTCTATGAGGGCGAGCGCGTCCGCCGTGCTCGCCGGGTCATAGGAGATAGATGTGGTCGGAAGCGGGCCCAGGGTTTCGCCGCCGACGCGGACCGCGCCGCCGCGGGGCATCGCGTAGACGATGACCGCCGCATCGCGCAGGCTCGGCCGAACCGGGACTGCGCTGATGGCTGCAGGGAAGGTGAGAAACGGGCCGTCCACGAACATGACGAGGATGGGGCGGAGCCTCTGGTCTCCGCTCTCGCGCGGCGCTTCCCGAACGGCGCCGATGGGGCTCTCATTCCCTGTGCCTCCGCTCTCGAACAGGACCGTTACCGTTCCATCGGAGCCGAGGTCGTACACGTTGCCCTGGCCCACCGCGCGGCTTTCAACGGCCCACGAGGCCCGCGCCGCATCCACCTCCCCCGGAGACGGCGGCGCGAACAAGTCGGTGAGGTTCACGCCCGCGACGACGAGATCACTCGACGGGCACTCCACCCCGGTTTCGGGCCCGCAGTCCCCGGCGGGCGTGTCGCCGCAGCCGGCGAGGAAGAGGGCGGCCGAGAGCGCGAGGCCTCTGGCGAAAACGTAACGGGACATAACCACAGAAAGAGGGAGGCAACGGTCTACGCCAGAGGCCGCGCAGGTTCCGGGAGATCGGCGTGCCCCGGCCTCTGGCGCTGGTGAGTCCGCGCCAGAGGCTTGTCCTTTAAGCCCTCGCCTGAAGAGGCTCTAGCGCGTCTCGTTCCAGCGGCGCCCGGCGCTGACAGCGAAGCCCGCGAGCATCACCAGCGTGCCGATCCAGAGAACGGAGATGAACGGCTTCTCCGCCGCCTGCACCACCACCCACTCCTCCTCTCGCGGCTGCGCGCCGTCGAGGAGCAGTTTGATCGCGTCCTCCTCGACCTCCATGCCCACAAACGTGGCGCCGAGGTTCCAGTCCAGCGCGCGGTTCTGCACGAACTGCTGCTGCTGGTCCTTCGTGATGGAGTAGACGGGCCGGAGCGTGCGCGTCTCGCCAGAGGCGATGTCGCGGATGACGAGGCGCGCGGCCACGGCGAGGTCCACGTTGGCCGCGTCCAGGCCGACCGCGTCGTAGTCGACGCCGAGCTCGTAGTCCGTAAAGGAGAGCATGTAGCGGTCGCGCCCGCCGACCTGGAGCATCGTCGAGTCGCCTCTGGCGAGGACGAGTTCCTCGGCCTCTTCGCTCGCAGCGCCGCCGGACTCGGCCTCGGAGGCGCGGTTGCTCATCGCGGACGGGAACACGGCGACGTAGAGGTCCTCAATGAGGTGCTCCTTTACGTCGGGCCGCTGGATCCACTGGTCGCGGATGTCTTTGTAGACCACGTTGCGGGTCTGGAAGGTGTGGCCGTCCTCGCGCTCCCAATCCAGGAGGTACGTCGGCAAGCCCTCCTCGTTGAGCTCGGTCCCGGTGTAGGTGATGCGGTAGCCGTCGCCGGAGTCGACAGTCTCGCCGAGCGGGACCACGACGTTGTCCCGGCTGCCCTGGATGTCCGTTCCTGCGCCCTCCCCGACGGGGTCGTTGAAGACGGCGGAGGCGAAGATGCCGAGCAGCATCAGCCCGAAGCCGACGTGTGTGAGGCTACCGCCAATGAGCTTCCAGTTGCCCTTGGCCACGCGGCCCATCACGAGGAGGTTGCCCCAGAGCGTGAAGAACGACGTGAACAGCAGCAGGAGCAGGAGCAGGCTCGTGCCGTGGGTCTGGAAGAACCCGGCGTCGAAGAGCCCCGCCTGGGCCGTCACGGGGCCGCCCACCGCGGCAGCGGGCTGAACGGTCTCCTGCACGAACGGCGTGGACAGGATCACGATGGCCGTGCTCGCGACGGTCAGCGCCAGAGGCCTCATGAGCACGCGGTTCACGTCGTCCACGGTCATCTTGCGCCACCAGAACACCTGCCCGATGCCCATCAGGAACGCGATGCCGATCGCCAGAGGCAGCGTCCACGCGTTGTAGAACGCGATGGGCACGGCGCTGGGGTTGTCGCGGAACAGCTTGCCGAAGATGGGGGCGCTCGTGCCGAGCGCGATCACGAGCCCGGTCAGGGCCAGCAGCAGCGCGCCGGTGAAGATCATGGACTCGCGCGAGAGCGTCGCGGGCGGCGTCGCGGGGGCGGGGAGCTCGCGGTAGCGCCACGCGAAGAGGCCGAAGCCGACGGCGCCAATGCTGAGAATCCAGACGAGGAGCTGGTTGTAGAGCCCGAGGTCCACGAAGCTGTGAACCGAGACGTCGCCGAGCACGCCGCTGCGCGTCAGGAACGTGGAGTAGATGACGAGTTGGAAGGCGACGATGCTGAGGATGAGCGCAGCCTTGTGCCCGGCGGCGGTCTTCTTCTGCACCACCATCGCGTGGAGCCCGGCCACGCTGAACAGCCACGGGACGAGGCTGGAGTTCTCCACCGGGTCCCATGCCCACCAGCCGCCAAAGCTGAGGGTCTCGTAGGCCCAGTACCCGCCCATCATGATGCCGCAGCCCAGCACGCCAGAGGCCACGAGTGCCCACGGCAGCGCGGGCCGCACCCACTGAGTGTAGCGCCGCGTGACGAGGCCCGCCGCGGCGAACGCGAACGGCACCATCGTGAGCGTGAAACCGACAAAGAGCGTCGGCGGGTGGATGGCCATCCACGGGTTCTGGAGCAGGTCGTTGAGGCCCTTGCCGTCGGCGGGGACGAAGCCGGCGACCTGGAGCATGGGCGCGTCGGGGAATTTCTCCGCCAGGGGCAGGAACGGGCTCGCGCCGAGCGAGAACGCGCCGAGATCGAGCCCGACGACCATGGAAAGCAGGAAGCCCGCGCAAAGCGCCGTCACGGCCATGACGGGAGCGCCGAACCACTCGCGGGTTTGGACGCCGACAGCGGTGATCTTCGCGCCTCTGGCGCCAGAGGCGTGTCCCGCGGAGTCGGCTGGAAGGCGCTGCGCGCTCCACCGCGCGAGAACCGCGCCGACGAGGACCGTCATGAGGATCCAGAGCAGGAACGAGCCTTCCTGCCCGGCCCAGAACGACGACATCCGGTAGTGGAACGGCATCGCGTCCGACGTCTGCTGGTAGACGTAGGCGATCTCGTAGTGCCCGCCGAAGATGAGCGCCCACAGGATGCCGCTGGCGGCGACGGTCCCTCCGAGGACGGCCCACCACGCCCCGCGGCCGAGGCGCATCCACGTCTCGCGTTCCGACGGCGCTTTTGCGACCGTCGCGCGGACAAAGGCGACGAGCGCCGCGATGGATCCGACAAAGGCGACCAGAAGGGCGATCTCGCCCGCTTTCCCTAACATCGTGGGGGAGGTTTCAGCGTGGAGTGAAACCTACGCCAGAGGCCCGTGCACTCGTGTGTACGGACGGTGCGGGAGGTGCGAAATCGCCTCTGGCGCGGGCGATAAAACGCCGGGCCGTGGGGTGGCGCCGGGCGCAAGGGCGGTCGTCAGCGCCAGAGGCCGCTGGCGCCGACGGCAACACAACCGGCCGAGACACGTTTACCTTCCCGCTCGCATCTCCGCCCCGCCTCGGTTGGTCGCTTTCCGAACGGTCCTCGCCTCCGTCCTCCTCGCCGTGCTGGCGGTGGGTGGTGTGGTGCTGCCGTCGGTGCACCGCGTGGCGCACGCGATGGAGACGCAGGAAGAGCGCGACGCGCACCAGGATGCACACCACGGCGACGAGGTGGCGCACCTCGCGCCAGAGGCCAGGACCACGCCTCTGGCGGAGGCTCCGTGCCCGCCCTTGCCGAACGATGTGGACTGCGCCGTGTGTAGTGGGCTCTCGGCCGCCGCCGACCTGACGCTGGATCGCGGCCTGGCCCCCGAGGCCGAGCACGACGCGTTCTCGGCCTATGCGGATGTGGTCCGCATGCAGGCCGCCTGGGGTGCAGGCGCGAGGGCGCCCCCCATCGGCTAGGACTCCCGCGTGTGCGGGAGCGCTCGCGCCGTGCGCCCTCCTGGGCCTCTGGCGCTGAGTGACCGATGTCCCGGCTCTCGCCGGGCGCCTCTCCTTGTCGATCCTGCCTGCCGTGTTACTCACGACCTGGGGCCGAGCGCACCGCTCCGCCTCGTTCTGGACCTTCAGCCTCGCGCTGGTCCTCCTCGCCGTTCCCGCCTCCGCTCAGCAAACGGGCACCCCTCAACCGGGTGCTGCTCTGAGTGGCACCGTCACCGATGCCGCCTCTGGCGAGCCGCTTCCAGGCGCCACGGTGCGCCTGCCCGCGCTGGACCGCGGCGCGGCGACCGACCCGGACGGCCGCTTCCGCCTTCTCGGCCTCCCACGCGACACCGCGACCGTCGTGGTCTCGTTTGTCGGGTACCGCGAGGTCTCGCGAACGGTCGATCTCCGCTCGGGAGACGCCACGCTCGACGTGTCCCTGAGCGATGACGCGGCGTTGCTGGGCGAGGTGGTGGTAAGCGTGAGCGCGGCGCAAGAGGCCCTGGGCCGCGACACCCGCGCCGTGGGCGTCCTCGACGGCGTGGAACTGGACGACCTCCGCGGGCAGACGCTTGGTGAGACGCTCGCGAACCTCAACGGCGTGACCACGCTTTCGACCGGCCCGACGATCTCGAAGCCCGTCGTGCGCGGACTCCATTCGGACCGCATCGTGATTCTGGAGAACGGCGTGCGGCAGGAGGGCCAGCAGTGGGGCGGCGAGCACGCGCCGGAGATCGACCCGTTCTCGGCCTCCCGCATCCAAGTCATCAAGGGGGCCGCTGGCGTCGAGTTCGGCGCGGGCGCCATCGGGGGCGTCGTGCGTCTGGACGACGAGGATCTGCCGAGCACGCCGGGCGTCGGCGGGCACGTCTCGCTCCAGGCGTTTTCCAACAGCGGCCAGGGCGCGGGCTCGCTCGAGCTCGACGGCGCGCCAGAGGCCCTGCCGGGCTTCGCGTGGCGGCTCCAGGGTTCGGCGCGGCGTGCGGGTGACGCGCGCTCGCCAGACTTCGTGATCCGCAACTCGGCCTTTGCCGAGGCCTCGGGGCACCTCACGCTCGGGTACACAAAGGGCCCGCTGGAGATTGACGGCCACCTGCGACGCTTCGCGACCGAGTTGGGCATCTACAAAGGCTCGCACTTCGGCAACGCCCGCAACCTGGAGGAGATCATTGCCAGAGGCGGGCCGGACCCGGATTGGGACTACGCGTTTTCCTACGACATCGAGGCGCCCAAGCAGGTTGTCACGCACGACGTGGCGAGCCTCCATGGGCACACCACGTTTGGCGACGGCCACCACATCGATGCGCAGTACGCGGTGCAGAACAACCGGCGGCAGGAGTTCGACGCGCACCGGCCCTATAGCGACTCCCTCGCCGCGCTCGGCGCCCGGCCTTCGTTCGACCTCTCGCTGCTCACCCAGTCGCTCGACCTCAAGGTGGAGCCCAACCTCTCCGACCGCGCGCGCCTCTCCATCGGCGTGCAGGGGCGGACGCAACTCAACGAGAACAGCGCCAGCGGCTCGCTCGTCCCCAACTACCGCGCCTTCGACGCGGGCCTCTTCGCCCACGGCAGCTACATCGCCTCTGGCGCGCTGTCCTTCGACGCCGGCGTGCGGCTGGACGCCCGGACGCAGCGCGCCTACCCCTACGACCGCACGCTGCGCGAGTACGGCGACGTGCGGCGCACGTTCGTCGGCGGCGCGGCCGTCGCGGGCGGGCTGCTCTCCCTTGGCGAGCGGTGGAGCGTGGCCGCAAACGTGGGCAGCGCGTGGCGCCCGCCCAACATCAGCGAACTGTACTCCTTTGGCGTGCACCACGGCACGGCGCAGTTCGAGATCGGCGACCCCGACCTAGGCGTAGAGCGCAGCCTGGACGTGAGCACGACGCTCCGCCACGAGAGCGACTGGGCCTCTGGCGAGGTGAGCGCCTACGTCAACCACATCTACGGCTACGTCTACGCGCTGGAGCGGCCGGAGCCGACGGTGACCATCCGTGGCACCTTCCCCACGTTCGAGACGACCCACACCGACGCGCGGCTGGCGGGCATCGACGCGACGGTAGAGGTTCGGCCTCTGGCGTGGCTCGACCTCGGCGCCAAGACCTCGCTTCTCCGCGCCGACAACCTCGACCTCGGCGGCCCGCTCTACGGCGTGCCCTCCAACCGCGTGGGCGGCCATGTCCGCATGACAGCCGAGCGCCTCTTTGGCGCCAGAGGCGTCTTTGCCGAGATCGACGTGGAGCACGTCGCGCGGCAGACCCGCGTGCAGACGGGCGCCTTTCTCGCGGCGCCGTACCCGCCCGCCTACACGCTGACCGGCCTCCGCGTGGGCGGCACGCTCCCGTGGGGCGCCACCCCGCTCCGCGTCCAGCTCCGCGTCGACAACCTGTTCGACGTGCGCTACCGCGACGCGCTGAGCCGCTTCCGCTACTTCGTCGATGAGCCAGGCCTGGGCGCATCCCTCCGCGTCTCGATCCCGCTCGGCTAGACACCCGACTCGGCGTGGGCACTCGGTCCGCGCCGCTTTCCCGGTCGTCAGCCGACGAGCAGGCTCTGCCTCGCCTCTGGCGGCCACACTCCACCCCACCCTCATGTTTACGACCCGTTTCCGCAGCGCCGCCGCGCTCGCCGTTTTGCTCGGCCTCAGCCTCACCGCTTGCGATTCCGGCGAGCCGGATGTCGACGGCGCAGGCGAAGAAGAGCTCATCACCCAGGTCGCGATCACGCTGACCAACGCTGACGACGCGTCCGACTCCGTCACGATCACCGCCTCCGACCCCGACGGCGACGGAGCGGGCCTGACGTTCTCGCCGTCCAGCATCACGCTGCGTCCCGGCGCCACCTACAACGGCACCATCGACCTCCGCGACACGATCAACAACGAGAGCATCACGGAGGAGATTGAGGAGGAAGCCGAGGAGCACCTCTTCCGCTACGCCTTCGCGCCCGCCTCTGGCGGCACGATCACGCTGACCGACTCCGAGAGCGACTACGGCTCCGCGGACGAGAACGGCGGCGACTTCGCGGTCGGCCTCACGTTCCGCGCGGCCGTCGCCTCTGGCGCCAGCGGCTCGGGCACGATGAGCGCCGTGCTCTACCACTTCGACGACGCGCCGAAGACGAGCAGCACCGCCACGAGCGACGAGATCGACGTGGACATCGCGTTCCCCGTCTCCTTCGCGGCTCCGATGACAGCCCGCTAACCCGGAAATACTGTCCGTTTCGGCCTCTGGCGCCCCGCGCGCCAGAGGCCGCAATGTGTCGGGTCGCCGGGGAGGCGGCCCCTCGGCGCCAGAGGCCGCGCGCGCCGTGATCGGTTTGGGCCGTTGTTCCTGCGTGAGCAGGTACACCCCTCCTCGCTCACATGCGTTGTCTGCTCCTCGCTCTGTCTCTGCTCCTCGCCTCTGGCGCCGCCGCCCAATCGCCCAAAGAGCCGGTCCGCGCCCAGCTGTACTCGTTTATGGCCCCCGGTGGCGGGCAGTTCTACGCTGGCGAGACCGTTAAGGGCGCCGTCCTGCTGGCCGGTGCCGTTGTAGGGCTGGCGGTGGCCGCGACGGAAATCGATGATCTGACTCGGAACGTGCCGGACCGCGGCTACTACACCACGCACGGCACGCGCTTCGGCGTTGGGCTGGGCACAGCGGGCGTGCTCTGGCTCTACGGCATCATCGACGCGCCGAATGCGGCGCGGCGCGCCAACAGGCGCAGCCAACTCACGGTCTTGCCGCGTCCTGATGGCGGCGCGACGGTCGCCCTCCGCGTCGGGTTGTAGGCCCTGCGCGAGGTCGCCAGAGGCGCCTACCGAAGCACGCGGTCGGCCACGGCCGGGTCGCCGCTGTTGGCTGCTGGCGTCACGCCGAGGGCGCGCGCGAGGATGTCGTACACGTCGACGGACGCCAGAGGCGCGGTCATCGTGCCTGCGCGGAAGTGCGGGCCGCTGGCGAGAAAGACGCCGTGCATGGACAGGAGCGCGTTGTCGAACCCGTGCGCGCCGCCGTTGGGGCGGTCCGGGTAGCGCTCCACGTAGTCCCGGCTCGTCACCGTCCAGCCCTCCTCGGGGTCGATCACGATGGGCGGAATGCGGCGGCTGCCGCGGAAGCGGTAGCGCTCGGGCACGTCGTCGCGGTGCCACGCGCTCACGTGGTCCATCGCGTCGATCCGCGCGACCATGTCGTCCACGTCGGCGCCCAGCGCGGGCCAGATGCCAGCGGCCTCGCCCCAGATCACGTACGCCGTCTCGGTCTCCAGGTCGATCACGTCGTCCAGCACGACGCGCCGCTCGGGCGCCATGTCGGCCATGCCGTGGTCGCTCACGATCACGATGTCGGCGTCAATCTGCCTCTGGCGGAGGCCCGCGACGAGCCGCGCGAGCGCGGCGTCCACGTCTTCGAGCGCGCGCGCCGTCTCGGGCGCCAGCGGCCCGTTGCGGTGGCCCTGCGTGTCCACGCCCTCGAAGTAGAGCGTCACGAAGCCCGCGCCCGCGCCGACCCACCCAAGCGCGCTGTCGACGCGCGCGTCGTAGGACAGGTCGCCGTCGTAGACCATCCAGTTGGTCGGGCGCACGCCCATGATCTCGGCCTCCGAACCCGGCCACGAGACCGTGCCCGTGCGGATCCCCGCGTTCTCGGCCGTCACCCAGATGGGCTCACCGCCCCACCAGCGCCCGTCGGTGACCGCCTCGCGGTTGCCCAGCGAGAAGCGCGCCGAGTCGCCGCGCGAGTCGCCCATGTCCGGGTCCAGAATCGTGTTGCCCACGATGCCGTGCTCGGCCGGGTGCAGGCCGGTCACGAGCGTGTAGTGGTTGGGGAACGTCTTGGTCGGGTACGAGGGGATTAGCCGCTCGGCCCGCACGCCAGAGGCCACGAGCGCGTCGAACGTCGGCGTGCTCGCGTCCTCGCGGTCGAGGTAGTCGTGCCGCATCCCGTCGACCGAAATCAGGATGAGCGGCGTGCGCTCGCCCGAGGCCTCTGGCGCCATCTGTGGCGCGCCGCCGGAGGCGCACCCGGCGAGGAGAAGGACGACGAGCAGGAACGACGGGGTGCGCATAGAAGCCTCTGGCGGTGGACCTGCAAGATCGCCGCGCGCCTGGCCTCGTGTATCGCCTCAGCGTTGCGCCAGAGGCCACATACAAAACCGCCGCCCGGGGGGTGAGTCCGGGCGGCGGGAATCCGCCAGAGGCGGAAGGGTCGAGAGAGTCCTCTAGTTGAGAACGGTCTGGCGCGTCTGCGTCGAGCGGGTCCACGCCTCGCGCTGACCGTAGAAGTCGTAGACGGACTCGACGAACGTGTCGTTAGCGGTCGCTGGCCAGTTGTTCTTGTCGAAGCCGGGCGCGTTCTCGAGACGGGCCTTGTCCATATCGAGCACGAGCTTCTCGCTCTGCGTGTCGGCTCGGAAGGCCTCAAGGGGGACGGCGAAATACTTGTCGCCGATGCCGAGAAAGCCGCCGAAGTCGAGGACGGCGTAGAGGACGCGGCCGTTATCGACGTCGAGCATGAAGTCCTTGATGTCGCCGAGCGTTTCGCCTGCGTTGTTGCGAACGTCGGTTCCGATAAGGGATGTAGTTGAGAGAGTCAACATGGAGTAGAGGGGATGTGTTCAGAAATGAATGAGCAGTATTTCCTGCTGCTCAATATGTTCAATGGGATTGCGCCGGAATAGTTGTCAACTGCGTGTGGAGTCCGGAGCAAGATCCCTTCACACGGCCTCTGGCGGCGCTTTGGCACCTTCGATGCGCTCCACGGCCGGCAGCCCCTGCGCGAGCGCGACGAGGCGGTCGTGCAGGTCCGCCCTCTGGCGCCGGAGCGCGTCCACGCGCTCGGACTCCATGCGCCGGGCCATGCGCGCGCGCACCGTGCGCCACGTCTCCAGAGTCAGCTCCGCCGAGCGGAGCGCGACGACGGCGCCGGCCACGCACAGCACGAACGCGAGCGCACCGATCACGCCGATCGGCCAATCGGGCAACCACGGCGCGATCCGGCGCAGCGGGCCGTAGGCGAACGCCGCCACGACGGAGGCCGTGATCCACGCCAGCGGGAACAGCACGAGCCCGCCGAGAAGCTTGATCGTCGCCTTGTCCTTCTCGGCGGTCGCCACCTTTCTCGCTAGAGGCTTGAGCGCCCAATACGGCGGCCCGCTCACGAGGAAGCCGAGCAGGAAGAGCGGTCGCAACACGAGGTAAGCGATGGCGGCCTGTAGCAACGCCCACGCGATCTGGAAGACGCCCGAGCGTCCCGGACGGTCCAAGTCGGCGTCGTTCATGCCGAGCAGGCGCATCTTTCGCCGGTAGGCCGCTACGTCGCGGCGTAGGGCCTCGATCTCTGCGGGGTGCGTGTCCAGGCGCGCGTGGTAGCTGGTCCACATCACCTCGAAGTCCAGGTGCCGCTCGGCGATCGTCGCGGGCTCGGCGAGGCGGCCGTCGCGGGCCGCCATCTCGGCGCGCATAAGCGAGGACGCGCGGATCATGGCGCGGTGGAGGTCCCAGTCCTCCGTCGCGTGCACCACGCGCACCAGGGCGCGCTCGATCTCCGCGCTGAGCACGTGCGGGTCCGCGAGGGCCTCTGGCGAAAGCGCCAGCGGCGGGTGGAAGACGACGAGCACGTCGGAGCGGAAAACGGCCTTGTCGTCGTAGTGGAGGCCGACGGGGATGATGACGGGTGGCGCCGTGAAAGAGCCTGCCTCTGGCGCCGGGAGCGCGGGCGCCGCGCCAGAGGCGAGGTCATGGGCGCGGAGAAAGATCCGCGCGGCGCCGCTCTTGACCGGCGTGACGTGCGGCGCGTCGTGGCTCTGGCCCTCGGGGAAGAGCGCGGAAAAGGAGCCGCCCGCAACGGCGCCCGCGAGCGCGTCCAGGCTCCGCTGGTTGGCGGCGCGGCGGTCGGCCTCGCTCATGCCCTTCTGGTCCTGGGCTCGGTAGATCGGGACGGTCCCGGCGGCGCGCATCATGTTGCCCAGAATCGGCCACCGCAAGAGGCCATCGCGCGCGCCGAAGACGACGTGGCCGGGGAACGCCGCCAGCATCAGGCCCGCGTCGATCACGCCGTTGGGGTGCCACGCCACGAGCAGCCCGCCGCGGTCGGCCGGGATGTGCTCGCGGCCCTCGACGGCGATCTCGCGGAAGAAGAGGCGCAGCATCCAGCGGACGGCGCCGCGGACGAGGGTGTAGGTGCGGGTCAGCGGAGTCGGCATCCCGGATGGTAGCGACGGCGGCGCCAGAGGCCTCTGGCGCTGCCCGACGTTGCGTGTACGGAGTCCGCGCGCCGCGTGGAGACAGACGCGGCGCGGCGTACGTTCGAGCTCTCCATTTCTGCCTTCTCCGTCTGATGTCCCCCCTTCGCCTCGCGTGCGCGCTCGCGCTCTTTTCCCTCGTCGGTGTCTCCGCGTCCGCGCAAGAGGCGGCGCGCTACTGGATCGTGGTCGGGGAGACCGTCGCGGCTCCGGCGCCCTCGCCAGAGGCCGCCGCGCGGCGCGCGCTCCGCGGCACGGCCGCGCCGTCGGACCGGACGCTCGCGCCAGAGGCCCGCGCCGAGCTGTTGGCGCACGGCGTCGTGCCGCTCGTGGAAAGCCGGTGGCTGGGCGCGGTCAGCGCGGCGCTTACGGCGGAGCAGCGCGCGGCGGTGGCGGCGCTGCCGTTCGTGCGCGAGGTGCGGCCCGTGGGCCGCTTCGTGCCCGCTGAAGCGGACCGGGCGCCTCTGGCCGAGCCTCTGGCGTTTGTGTCCATGACCGCGCCTCTGGCGCCGTGGGGCGCGATGCCCAAAGCGGGGCCGTCGCTGGCCCAGCTCGCGAGCGTCGGCGCAGACCGGCTCCTGGACGCCGGCTACGACGGGACAGGCGTGACGGTCGGCTTTCTGGACACGCTGTACGACTTCGACCACCCCGCGCTCACGCACATCGGCGTAAGTGGCCGGCTTGCGGGCGTCGAGGACTTTACCGGCCCGCGGCAGCAGAGCAGCTTCCACGGCCTCGCGGTCTCCTCCATCACACTCGGCGGGGCTGAGGGGATGCTTCTCGGCCCCGCCAGAGGCGCGCGCGTTCTCGCCGCGACGACCGAGTACGCGCCGACGGAGACGCACGCCGAGGAGGACAACTTCGTGGCCGGGCTGGAGTGGCTGGAGGCGCAGGGCGTGGACGTGGTCAATATCTCGCTGGGCTACAGCACCTTCGACGCCGGCGAGGGCGACTTCACCTACGCCGACATGGACGGCAACACGACGCTCGTGACGCGCGCCGCCGATGCCGCGGCCTCTCGCGGCGTCGTCATCGTGACGAGCGCGGGCAACGAGGGCAACAGCGCGTGGCAGTACATCACCGCGCCCGCCGACGCCGACTCGGTCATCACGGTCGGCGCGACGCGCCCCGGCGGCATCCGCGCCACGTTCTCCTCCACCGGCCCCACCGCCGACGGCCGCATCAAGCCCGACGTGATGGCCCAGGGCACCAACATGGTCACCGCGACCCGTGGCGGCGCGTATTCCACGACGGGTCAGGGCACGTCCTACTCCGCCCCGCTCGTGACCGGCGTCGTCGCGCAGCTTCTACAGGCCCGGCCCAGCCTGACGCCGATCCAGGTCCGCGAGGCGCTCCGCAGTACGGCCAGCCAGGCCTCCGCGCCGGACAACCTGATGGGCTGGGGCGTCGTCAACGGCCCCGCCGCCCTCGCCGTCGCGACCGCGTTGGAAACCCCGCCAGAGAGCCTCTGGCGCGTCGGCCCCTCGCCCGTGCGAGCGGGCTCGCCGCTGACCGTGGACACGCCCGAGCCTCTGGCGCTGGCCGTGCTCGACGTGCTGGGCCGCCGCGTGGCGGAGATCCCCGCCGGCGCCAGAGGCCGCCAGACCGTCCTCGCGCCGGACCTGCCCTCTGGTCTCTACTTCGTGTGGCCCGAGGGCGGCGCGCTGCCGGCGCAACGGCTCGTGATCGTGCGGTAGCGCCAGAGGCCTCTGGCGGCAGTGTGGGGCGGGGGAGAGGCGCCGTGCGGGCCCTCTACCGCCTGCCTCAGCGCCAGAGGCCGTCCGCGCCGTACTCACGCATTCCGAAGAAACGCAGGCCTCTGGCGCGGCTACCATCGCTGTAGACGAACATCTTCTATGCGATATCTCTCCCTCGGCGACACCGCCGACATCTCCGCCTCCTGTCACTACATCGACTTTGGAGGCACCGGCATCGTCCTCGACGCCGGGATGGACCCCAACGAGGACGGCTACGCCGCCGTCCCGCCGTTCGAGCTCCTCAAGGAGCGCGAGCTGGACCACGCCATCATCACGCACGCGCACCACGACCACCTCGGAGCGCTGCCGGTCCTCGTGCAGAAGGAGCCGCACGTGACGATCCACATGTCGAAGCCGACCGCGATGCTGGCCGACATGATCCTCCCCTCGTCGGCGCGGCTGCAGCGCCGGCGCCTCAAGGAGGGCTCCACGACGGCGCACCCGGTCTTCGACCAGGACCAGGCGGAGTCGCTGAGCTACCTCTACGAGCTCCACAACCTCGATACCGACTTCTCGCTTGAGGGCGAGAAGCCCGTGACGGGCCGCTTCTACCACGCCGGCCACGTGCTCGGCGCCGTCGGCGTGCTGATCGAAGGCGAGGACGACGGTCGCCACCGCCGCGCGTTCTACACCGCCGACACGAGCGTCCAGCCGCAAACCATCCTCCAGCCTGCGGACTACCCCGAGGGGCCGCTCGACGTGCTCTTCCTCGAAACGACGCTCGGCGCCGACCCCGAGGCTGAGGAGACGACGCGGAAAGAGCAGGAGACGATGTTCGGCGCCTCCATCGCGCGCGTGATCGCCAGAGGCGGCTCGGCGCTCGTGCCCGTCTTCGCGCTCGGGCGCAGCCAGGACGTCCTCGCGATGATCGGCCGGTTCAAGAACCGCGGCCTCATCCCCGACGACACGCCGGTCTACACCGTCGGCAGCATGCGCGGCATCTCCGCCATCTACGACGACACCCGCGAGACGACGCCCCGCCTCGACCCCGACTTCGAGGTCTACGGCGTGGAGCAGAAGCGCCTGCCGCGGAGCGACGCCAAAACGATGGAGGCGATTAAGGAGGGCGGCATCTTCGTCGTCACCAGCGGCATGCTCTTCGAGCGGACGCCCTCGCACTCGCTCGCGCGGATGATGATCAGCAACGAGAAGAACGGCGTGTTCTTCGTCGGCTACAGCAAGGAGGACTCCCCCGGCGCGCTGCTTCAGGAAAAGGCCGCCGCTGGCGAGCCGATCACGCTCGACGAACTCCAGGGGCCCCAGACGATCCGCGCCGACGTGGAGCGCTTCCGGTTCTCCGGCCACGCGCACCGCCGCGACTTAGTCTCCATCGTCGAGAAGACGAAGCCGGAGACGGTCGTGTTGGTGCACGGCGAGACCGCGGCAAAGGAGTGGATAAAGGACAATATCCTGTACTTCCACCCGGACGTGAAGGTGATCATTCCCGCTCAGGGCGAGGAGATCGAGGTCTAGACGGCGCCCGAGTTCTTGCCCGGCGTCGCGCGAGGCGGGCCGAGCACCACGCGATTTGCGCCAGAGGCCACCTCGCCAGAGGCCTCTGGCGCCCTCACGAACCCGGGGGTGTGTGCGTCGTAGGAGCGGCAAACAACTCCTACCCGTTATGCCAGCGACTCTCGCCAGCACCACCCACTTTGACCCCCTCCTCAACGGCCGCGACCGCTCCGCCGACTGGGAACGGGGCGTCTCCTTCGAGGACTTCCTGCCCACCGCAGAAGAGAACGAGGGCGTCTGGACCTCCGTCTGGACGCGCGCCAAGATCAGCGACGGCTTGCAAGAGCGCGCCTCTGGCGTCGCGGGGACCTGGAAGCTCCTCGTGCTCTCCGCAGATTGGTGCGGAGACGCCGCCAACACGATCCCGGCCGTCGCACGCCTCGCGGCGCAGACGGAGAACTTGGAGCTCCGCCTGCTGGAGCGCGACGAGAACCTCGACCTCATGGACGAGCACCTCACCGGCGGCACGGCCCGCTCCATCCCCGTCGTGATCCTGCTCGACGCCGACTACAACGAGCGCGCGTGGTGGGGCTCGCGCCCGGCCGATCTCCAGGCGTGGGTCAAGACCGCCGGCATGGAGCTGGAAAAGGAGGAGCGCTACAAGGAAGTCCGCAAGTGGTACGCCCGCGACAAGGCGCAGACCACGCTCCACGAGATCGTGACGATGATCGAGCACGCCAGCGGCACGCAGCACGTCGGATAGCCACTGGCGCCCGGCGCTCCCCCAGACCTCTCTACCGCCCCATGTCCCCCGTTACGCCCGACGACCACGCCAGAGGCCCCGAGGACGCTCGCATTACGCTTGTCCAGTACGGTGATTTCGAGTGCCCCTTCGGGCTTCAGATCCACCAGATCGCACAGGAGATGCGCGAGGCGTTTCCGGACGACCTGCGGGTGGTCTTTCGGCACTTCCCGCTGAAGTACCACCCGCACGCGCTCAACGCAGCCATCGCCGCCGAGGCCGTGGCGCGGACTGGGGGCGAGGAGGCCTTCTGGGCGTACCACGACCGGTTGTACGCCAACCAACTCGCGCTCCGCCCCGCGCAACTCGGAGAGCACGCGGAGGCGATCGGCGCGGACCGCGAGGCTGTGGATCAGGCCGTGCAGGAGGAAGAGGGCAAGACCTCTATCCTCGCGCAAAAGCGGGGCGGCGTGCGCGCAGGCGTGCGCTCCACGCTCTCGCTGTTCATCGACGGCGAGCTCTACCAGGACGACGACGTGGAGGACGCGCTCGTCGAGCGGGTCATCAAGCCGCTGAAAGAGGGGGAGTAGGCCTCTGGCGCCAGAGGCTCGTATTTTGTTGTTGAAACAAATATTTCAGGGCCGGGGTTGTGACGCTACAACACCCCCCTCTGACATGTCTCTCCGCCAGGATCTCAAAGCGTCCAACGACGCCGGCCGCGCCCGCATCGACGCCGACACGCTCGCCGTCATGGACCGCGCCACCGACGCCGTCCGCGCCAGCGGCCTCGCCGACTCCGCGCTCACCGTCGGTGACTCCGCGCCCACGTTCTCGCTGCCCAACGCCTCTGGCGAGACGGTCGCCCTCTCCGACGTTCTCGCCAGCGGCCCCGTCATCCTCACGTTTTACCGCGGCGGCTGGTGCCCGTACTGCAACCTGGAGCTCCGGGCGTACCAGGCGTTGCTGCCCGAGATCGAAGCCGCAGGCGCCACGCTCGTCGCGGTCTCGCCGCAGACGCCGGACGCGAGCCTGACGACGCAGGAGAAGAAGGACCTCACGTTCACCGTCCTGAGCGACGAGGGCAACGCCGTCGCGCGCCAGTTCGGGCTCGTCCACACGCTCCCGGCCGATCTCGTGGCCGCCTACGACCAGTTCGGGCTCGACGTCGCAGGCTCCAACGGCGACGCCTCTGGCGACCTGCCGCTGCCCGCGACCTACGTGATCGACCCCGACGGCACGATCCGCTACGCGTTCGTCGACGCCGACTACACGAAGCGCGCCGAGCCCTCCGAGGTGCTCGCGTCGCTCCAGGCCGTCGCGGCCTGACCGCCCCGCCTGATCTCCCGGCCTCTGGCGCGCCCCGCGTCGCCAGAGGCCGCTTTCTGTTTCTACTGCCCTTACTGACATGACGCTCCTCACACCGTTCGACCTCGGTCCGCTCACGCTCCCCAACCGCATGGTGCTCGCCCCGCTCACGCGGAGCCGCCACGCGGAGACGGTCCCCAACGACCTCGCGCCGACCTACTACGCGCAGCGCGCCTCTGGCGGCCTGCTCATCGCCGAGGCGACGCAGGTGACGCCCCGCGGCCAGGGCTACCCGGACACGCCGGGCATCCACAACGACGCGCAGGTGGAGGCCTGGAAAAAGGTCACCGACACGGTCCACGCGGCTGGTGGGCGCATCTTCCTCCAGCTCTGGCACGTCGGCCGCGTCTCGCACTCGTCCTACCACGGCGGCGACCTCCCGGTCGCGCCCTCGCCTCTGGCGGCGACGGGCAAGGCGATGACGCCGAGCTTCGAGTTCGTGGACTTCGAGACGCCGCACGCGCTCACGCCAGAGGAGATCGCCGAAACCGTCGAGGCCTACCGCGAGGGCGCGCGCCGCGCGCAAGAGGCCGGGTTCGACGGCGTCGAGATCCACGCCGCCAACGGCTACCTCATCGAGCAATTCCTGTCCACCGGCTCCAACGAGCGGACCGACGCCTACGGCGGCTCGCTGGAGAACCGCCTGCGCTTCCTGGACGAGGTGACCGAGGCCGTCCTGTCCGTCTGGCCCGCCGACCGCGTCGGCATCCGCTTCTCGTTCGGACTGGGCACCAACGGCGTGCACGACGCCAACCCCGCCGAGACGTTTGCCGCCGCCACGCGCCGGATGCGCGATGCCGGGCTGGTCTACGTACACGGCGTGCGCCCCAACACGCACTCCGGCAACACGGGCGAGAACGGCGACCTCGACGTGGTGAAGCTCATGCGCGACAACTTCGACGGCGCGGTGATTGCCAACGCGGGCTACGACCGGGCCTCTGGCGAAGCCGAGCTCGAAAGCGGCAACGCCGACCTCGTCGCGTACGGACGTCCCTTCCTCGCCAACCCAGACCTGCCCATCCGCTTCGCGGCGCAGGCCGCCGGCCTGGACGCCCCGCTCAACGAGCCGGACCAGAGCACGTTCTACGGCGGTGGCGCCGAGGGCTACACCGACTACCCGATCTGGGACGGCGTCGGTGTTCTGGAGGCCGAGGAGGCCGCCTAGCCTCTGCCGCTCCGCAGCAGTCGAGCCTCTGGCGACCCGGTCGCCAGAGGCTCTGTTGTGCGTGGCTGCTGCGCCAGAGGCGTTTGGGGCGAGCACTGACCTCGCTTCTGTCATCCCGAGGGAAGCGGAGCGACGAGGGATCTACTCGCAGAATGATCCGTGGCCTTCGGCACGCAGGAGTCGGACGCGGCTAGATCCCTCACGTCCGTTCGGGATGACAGTGTGGGGGGCCGTGCAGGCGGGCTATGCCGAGGTAGGTTCAGGACATGCCCACCCGCGATCATCAGTACTGGGTCTACATCCTCGCGAGCCAGTCGCGCCGGCTCTACACCGGCGTCACAAACGATCTCGCGCGGCGTGTCGAGGAGCATCGCGCTGGCGTCGGCTCCGCCTTTACGAGGCGGTACAAGATCCACCGCCTCGTCCATTTCGAGGAGCACCGCAACGTCCGCGATGCGATCCAGCGCGAGAGGGAGATCAAAGCATGGCGGCGGGAAAAGAAAACCCGCCTGATCGAGTCTCACAGCGCGGGATGGCTAGACCTCGCGCCCTCCTCGCCAGCGGCCCGGTAGCCTCTGGCGCCAGAGGTCAACTCTACCCCGCTTCTGGCGCGCCCGGCCCCCGCCAGAGGCGGTAGACTTCGGCATGGAGACCGAACGCCTCGACGACTTCGCCGCCGCCCTTCGCCCACGGATCAAGGGCGACCTCCGTTTAGACGCGCTTTCGAAAGCGCTCTACGCGACCGACGCCAGCCTCTACCGCGAGATGCCCATCGGCGCGCTTATCCCGCGCCACACGGACGACGTGCAGGCCGCGCTGGAAGAGGCCGCGCGCTTCGGCATCCCGGTCCTGCCGCGAGGCTCGGGCTCCAGCCTCGCCGGCTCCGCCGTCGGCGCCGCGCTCGTCATCGACACGACGAAGCACCTCAACCGGATCACCGCGCTCGACCCCGA